>NZ_JAAHIH010000001.1:0-600000 GCF_010671925.1 Moorena sp. SIOASIH
TGAGGTACAAATTTCTGGTTTTTAGGGAGCAGGGAGCAGGGAGCAGGGAGCAGGGAGCAGGGAGCAGGGAGCAGGGAGCAGGGAGCAGGGAGCAGGGAGCAGGGAGCAGGGAGCAGGGAGCAGGGAAGAGGGAAGAGGAACCCACCCCTAACCCCTCCCAGGAGGGGAAGGGAAGAGGGAAGAGGGAAAAAATAATGTGTACCTCATGAGTCCTAGAAACGCTATAAGTAATTTATATAAACATTAAACCCTTAGTAAAATAGAAATTTAAAAAATATTAATATTGCTAATAGTTACATTATCAAAAAAACTTTGTATATAGACGTTTTTTATTGGATAATCATAAGATGAATAAACCAGATAAAGCAATTGCTAATTCTCAAAAAGCTATTGATAGTCATGGTGAGCAGCCAGGTTGGTTATACCTAGCTTTAGGTTATGTACATTATAACAACAATCAATTAAATGATGCGATTTATAATTACAAAAAAATTATTGAAATCAACTCTAATCAACCCAGCTTTATCTATAAAAGACTGGGGAATGCTTTAGAAATTCAAGAAAGATTATCAGAAGCAATTTCAATTTACAAAAAAGGAATCAGAACTAATCCAGAGCATCCTGAGCTTTATATTTGTTTAGGGGATAGTTACGCAAATTTAGAGCATGTCGAAAAAGCTATAACAACCTATTCTAAAGCTATAAGCCTGCGAGATAAAAATCCTCAATTCTCTGGTTTTTTAGACGTTGAAGCAATTTTATCATCTTATTCAAAAGCAATAGAATCAACGTGTCTAGAGAAGTTTTATTACCATATAGGTAAAGCATTGAGTTATAGGCAAAATCTAAATCAAGCTGCAAAATTTTATAGGAAGGCTATTCAGATTAATCCTGAAATGTCGGCGGTTTACCAAAATTTAGGTGGTGTTGCTGCACAGCAAGGTAATTGTGAAGAGGCGATCGCCTTTTACATTAAGGCTATTAAGTCTGATCCAGGGAATGAGGAGTTCCATAATGAACTGTGGTGGTACTTATTATCTATCCCTATCGCACTACAGAAATTGGAAAAAATCGATAACCTTGCTACAAACATAGTGCAAGTAGCAAATGAGACCAAAACCATGAACCAGTCTAATATAGCGCCTTTAGAATCTGATCATGGTGATTCTCTCAAAAATAGCCCACTCTTCTCAAACTTAATGGCTAATTATGAAAGAACTATCCAGTTGGCAACTCGCTCAAGTGAGACTATTTCAGCGAAAGACATGGTAGTGGTTCTTGCTAAAAAAAATAAAGCGATACATTTAAGGCTTTGGCAGCAATTTAAATTTATAAATTCTCTACTTAGGGAGCATGATATCAATTATTGGGCTATTGATGGCACCCTAATGGGTGCTATTCGACATCAAGGTTTCATCCCTTGGGATAACGATATTGATATTGAGATGAAAGAATCAGATCTAAATCGACTTTTATCTTTAGAATATCTACTCAATCAACATGGATGTTATTTGAAAAAAATTTCTAAAAATTATTATCAAATTGCCGACAATTTTGACCTTTTTATATATGAACAAAGAAAATGGGCATCTCAAGGTTGCTATTACACATCTCTAGATGAGCATGAAATATTCCCTTTGCGAAAATTTAAATTCTGTGACTTTGAGATTTATGCTCCCCATAAAGCAGACGAATATCTGAAAAGGGCTTACGGAAATGATTGTCTGCAAAGATGCCGAATTTGGAATACTCATTTAAACAATTATTTTAAACCTGGCCATGATCCAGAAAGGTATGTCTTGAGCATTGATGATGTTAATAAGATATTGAAAATATGACTATAGCTTTTTAGTTTTATAAAAATGGCAATCAATAGTAATAATTTCAGAGCAATTATCTTAGCGGCTAGTTATGGAAGGCGGATGCGGCCCTTGACTAACCATACTCATAAAGCATTATTACAGTACGGTGAAAAGACAGTTTTGCAACGGATCATAGATGCTCTGCTGTATGCTCATATTGATTGTATAACCATCGTTACAGGTTATCCCAAATTGCGGATAAAACTAGAAGACATTTACTTGAATTACTGGCACTTGAGCAACCAATCATCATTCTGACTCCAACCATAACAACTATATTAACAACTAGATTGCAGACGGGAGCTGAGTATGCTAAGCAACGCTTTTTATTTCATTCAGAAGATGGCGATTAATATAGGAGTTATACCATCAGAGTGGTTCTGTTTCTCTGAATATGACCCACGGAAGTTCTATGTATTCGCGGATCGAAGGCTAGTTTTTATAGAAGTTCCCAAAGTTGCCAGTACCTCCATTTTGTACGCAATTGGCAAGGCTTATCAAGTCGAGTTCCAGCATTTCATACATAATGATCCGTTTTGGCATATTGAACGAGACAGGTTAAACCCGCAACAGCAAGAGTTTTACAAATTTGCCTTTGTGCGAAATCCTTTTGATAGATTAGTCTCTTGTTATAAGAATAAACTAATTCAGGTGCGCCACCAGACTAAGTTTAATCCTGGTAGATATTTATTCGAGGGGTATATTCCTTTGGATGCTACTTTTGATGAATTTGTCAAAATCATTACCAAAATTCCTGACTATCTTGCTGAGAAACATTTTAAATCTCAGTACGCCATTTTGTCCCATGGGGGAAAGTTATTGCCTGATTGGATAGGGCGTTTTGAAACCTTAGCGGATTCCTGGGCAGAAATCGCTCAGAAATATGGTTTTGAACAGGACTTACCAAAATTAACATCAACTGAGCACCTCAAGAATACACCACCAGATTACCGAGCATACTACACAAAAGAATTGGCCGAGATGGTTTCCAGACGGTATAGAAAAGATCTGGTGTTATTTGGATACACCAAGGCTTACCAAGAACTCTGGGATTTTTTAGACAACAAGTAACAGAGAAATTACTAGAGATGGAAGAAATCACTTACCTCATTGCCAACTATAACAACGGTAAGTATATCACAGATTGCCTCAACTCCCTCCACCAACAAAGCTCTCCTAATTGGCGTGCTATCATCGTTGATGATCAAAGCACGGATAATTCGATACAGATAATAAATTCGCAACTTACTGAAAAAATTAAATTCTTAAAAAACGAGCAAAATATTGGTTATACACCCACGCTCATCCGCTTAATTGAACAGGCTACCACCGATATCGTGGGCATTTTAGATCCCGATGATGCACTGTACCCAGAGGCAACAGAACTCGTTTTGCAAGCTTATTGTGAGTATCCTGAGGCGGGTTTTGTCTACACCAACCAAGATTATTACAATGAAGAGTTAACAGCCAAAATCGGGTCATATCTTTCATCTGCCATCCCATCAGGCCGCACGAGTTTGATGCATGGAGTGGGTGCCATGAGAACCTTTCGACGCTCGGCATATGCCAAAAGTACGGGGCTTGATCCAAGCATCTTGTATGCCGAAGATCGGGATTTAGTCTACAAAATGGAGGAGGTGACACCCTTTGTTTTTGTTGATCTAGCACTATATAAATATCGTTATGTGCCAAATTCACAAAGCCATAACCCACAAAAACGCAGACTCGGAGACAAAAATCATCGTCGTGCGTATCGTAACGCCCTAGCTCGCCGCCAAATTACTGGGCGGCGTAAAATTGGCCATTTGCTGTGGCTATACAGCCACCAGTTGTTACGTGGACAATTCCCAGGGAGACTCAAAGGGATTGTCAGTTGCTGCTTGCCCTATATAGACCGAATTGCATTCTGTCTAGCAGCGAGCTAATCAGAATGTATGAAAAAATCAGTTTTATTGCTTTGGAAAACCCTTATGGCGAGGCGCATTGGCACCAACCACTCAAAGACAGAGGAAAAATCCAATTTATGACGGGGTTAAGGATTAGGGTCAAGCAAACTAGATTTGGAGGAGGAAGATCAGATGACGTTAGTTCGCATTATTGCAAACTGGGATTGGCCTGATCTATTACGACAAAGCCCAAATCATAGTGGCATCTGGGAAGGAATAAAGTTTACCTTAGAACCTGTCGAAGAGTGCGATTATGTCATCGTCTTAAATGGAGCTAGTAAAACCACCACCATCAACTGTCCCCCAGAACATATCTGGTCGATGGTTCAAGAACCACCCACTGAATTTAGAAAGCCTTGGCATGTCAATCCGTCTTACTCTTTTCGCATGTTCACCACCGATGTGGACCTAACAGGGTCACAGTATATCCATAGCCAACCCGCTTTGCCTTGGCATATCAATCAAGATTATGATTTTCTGGCTTCTTTTAAAGCACCTGAGAAAACCCAGCAACTATCTTGGATTACCAGTGGACAAAGAGTATTGAAAGGGCATCGTGTCCGGATGTATTTTTTAGAGCAGATTCAAGGAAAATTGGATTTCGATCTGTGGGGACGGGACTTTAATCCGATAGATGATAAATGGGATGGTTTGGTTTCTTATCGCTATTCTTTAGCCATTGAAAACTATAGCAACCCTTTGTACTGGAGTGAAAAGCTAGCCGATTGCTATTTAGCATGGTGTATGCCCATTTATTATGGCTGCACGGGGATTACCGATTATTTCCCCCCCTAGAGCTTAATCCAAATCGACATTAACCAGCCAGATGCTGCGGTGGAGAAAATTAAGGAGGCTATAGCCAGCAACCCTTGGCAGCAGAATCTGGACGCCATTGCATACGCACGGGAACTCATCCTCAAGCGATACCAGTTCTTCCCTTTTATGGTGTGCCAGATTCGTCACTTTCAAGCCACCTATGGCTCCTTTTTCCAAAAGCAGCCAGTAACGATTGCGCCCCGGGAAATCAAAGAAAGGCTTTGGCCAAGAGGGGTGCGAAACAGCAAAAATTATAGCACTACGCATTAAGCTGTTTGACATTGATACAAGCTGAAAAGCTTTTGTAGTAAACTTTTGCCTTTTGCCTCTTGCCTCTTGCCTCTTGCCTTGCGCGTAGCGCTATAACTTGTTAATTTACCATGTCTGGGAGGAAAACCTTGATCTCCGTCATTATTTGTACCTATAACCGAGCCGATTTGCTCACCGATGCTTTACACACCGTTTGCCAGCAGACCCTTGAGCACTCCGAATACGAAGTTATTGTGGTCGATAACAACTCAACTGATCAGACGGCTACCGTAAGCCAGTCATTTGTGGCACGCTACCCCCATGTACGTTACTGCTTCGAGCCGCAACAAGGGCTTTCTCATGCCCGTAATCGGGGCTGGCATGAGGCAAAGGGCGAGTATGTGGCTTATATTGATGATGATTGTAAGGTACCAGAAGGGTGGTTAGCGGTTGCTAAAGAGGTGATTGAGGGCGTATCACCCACAGTGTTTGGTGGACCTTCTTTTGCTTTCTACAACACGCCCAAGCCAGCTTGGTACAAGGATATCTATGGCTCTAATTTTCCTTATTCCCAAGCACAGCACCTAGAAAGAGCAGAAGTCCTCTATGGCTCAAATCTTTTTTTGCGGCGCAACTTGTTTGAATGCATTGGAGACTTCGATCCAAAATTAGGCATGAGCGGCCAAAAGATTGGTTATGGGGAAGAAACGGAGTTACTCCACCGTATCTGTGCCACCATGCCACAGGCCGTGATTTATTATGAGCCAAGGTTGTGGCTCTACCACTTGGTGCGCTCCGAAAAGATGAGCTGGCACTGGATTATTTCCGCCCGTTTTGCCCAAGGGCGTAACTGTTATTTCGTTTATCCGCCTTCCAACTCAAAGCTGATATTTATTATAGTACAAGTTGTCAAGTACAGTTTACTTTTACTCTTTAGCGTGCCCTTTGGCTTGCTGTTTCGGTCTCGAAAGCAATACCATTATTTCGATAATTTTTTATATGAAGTCATCTGTAATGATATTGAAACATTGGGTAAGCTTTATGAGCAATCTCGACAACTCATTCTGTGCCAAGGGTGAAGCGGTGTAAGCATTTATATCATGTCCGGTTGAATACTTACACTCTAGCCGAATCGAAGGCAGAAGGCAGCTATGCTGAAGGCAGAAGTAAAGGAGTAAGGTTTAATCGGAGATGGTTTTTTATCACTAATTATCCGAACATAATATTAGTATCTGTACTCTCATTTAATGTGGATGGGATAGGCAATCACGGCTCAACTTATCCAGAAAGCTAGGATGGCATTGTTTGCCCCAAGTTGGTATGGCATTATCAACCTACAACGAAATGAACATCCTCGCTGCAAGCAGCGGAGTATCACTTCACGATTGCTCACACCCTAAGCGGTTTGCTATTGTTCCACAGTACCCTGCGAGGGTTGTTGTTCACAGACACAGCAAGCTGCGGGGAATCAGACCCAAAGAGCTTGAAGAAGGACTTCAAATGGAAAATCGATATAAAGTTGGATTATTAATAATTTGCACCGGAAAATACCATCGCTTTATGGAGGGATTATATGAAAGTGCATCTAAGTTTTTTATGAATAATCATGATGTGACCTACTTTTTTTTTAGTGATCAAGATGATATGAAGCAATATCAAAATATGAAAATTATAAAAATCCCACATCTACCTTGGCCACTGATAACCCTAATGCGCTATCACTTTTTTGATCAGTACCGAGCAGTGTTGAGCGACATGGATTTTCTCTTTTGCTGTGATGTAGATATGCGTTTCGTTTCCCTGTGTTGCGACGAGATTCTGCCCAACACGTCATCGGGCTTGGTAGGAGTAGATCATCCCGGCTATTGTTTGATGCCGCGCCTGAAATCAAAATTTGATCGTCTATTAGAAAATCATCTATTAAAAAAAATTGGCATAACTCCTCGAATTACAAACAAACGCCTACGGGGCACCTATGAAACGAACCCTATCTCTACTGCTTATATAGCTCCCGATCAGGGCGAGGTTTATTACGCTGGTGCATTCAATGGTGGACGCACGGATGCATTCTTGACCATGTGCCATTATATCAAACAGAATGTAAATCAGGATCTTAGCAAGAATTATATTGCCGTTTGGCACGACGAAAGTCATCTTAATCGCTATTTTATCCATCATCCACCGAAAACTTTGTCACCGAGCTACTGTTACCCGGAATCATGGAATTTGCCATTCCCAAAAATTCTTTTGGCTTTGGATAAAAATCATCACGAAATTCCTCGATAAGTACCTACTCCATCTGTTGAGAGAAAGTAGTGGCATAGGTTCCAATGAAAGGTAAGTGCATGGGCGTTGTTATCGTGAGATTGAGTGGTGGATTGGGCAATCAGATGTTTCAATATGCAATCGGACGTAAAATAGCCCTCGTTAATAATGTTCAAGTGAAGCTAGATATTTCATCGTTTGACCATGATCTACTTCGCACGTACAACTTGTATTGGTTTCAGATTAAACAAGCTTTTGCTAGCTCGGAAGAATTGGCAGCACTCAAGTCATTAAGACAAACAAAAGAGTCGAATCCAGTTATTCTTCGCTTAAGACAAGTAATGAAGCGGTTTGCAAGCTGGAAGGTTTTCAGGGAAGAGCAGTTGATGCCATTTCACCCAAATATCATGACTAGCTCTGACAAGATTTATTTAGACGGCTACTGGCAAAGCGAGAAGTATTTTTTGGATATTGAAGATGTTATTCGGCGTGAGTATACATGTAAATATGAGCCAAATGCTCAGAGTAAAAAAATAGCCGAAATGATAGCAAATAGTCACTCCGTTAGCATTCATGTTAGAAGAGGTGATTATGTCTCGAATCCAGGGACTAACCAATTACACGGTACCTGTAGTTTGACTTATTACCAGCAATGCGTCGAGCAGATTGCTAAAGAAGTGCTTCATCCGCATTTCTTTGTTTTCTCTGATCACCCTATTTGGGTAAAAGAAAATCTATGTTTGGACTACCCTATGACATTTGTCACCCATAATAACCATCTTAGAGATTATGAAGATTTGTGGCTGATGTCTCATTGCCAGCATCACATTATTGCCAATAGCAGCTTTAGCTGGTGGGCAGCTTGGCTCAATCCAAATTTGAATAAGAAAGTGTTTGCCCCGAAGAAGTGGTTTAACGACCCTCGTTTAGATACACGAGATTTACTCCCTGACAATTGGATCAAAGTATGAGTCAAATAACCGAGACGCCACTGGTTAGCGTCCTAATGCCAGTTTACAACGGTACCTTATATTTACGTGAGGCCGTTGATAGCATATTGAGTCAAACCCTCACCAATTTTGAATTTATCATTGTTGATGATGGCTCAACAGACGAAACTCCTAGGATTTTGGATAATTACAATGATCCACGCATTGTTAGAGTTACCAATCAAAGCAATCTGGGAATCGTCGATTCGCTAAATCGTGGGTTGAAGATGGTGCGGGGGAAATATGTGGCTCGGATGGATGCAGACGATATTAGCTTGCCAGAGCGCTTAAGGCAACAGGTCCAATTTTTGGAAGAACATCCAGAGATAGGAATTTTGGGGACTGCCATTACCATCTTGTTTGACGAAACAAATAGGTCCGAGAGTACAGACTGCTATTACCCTAGCCAGCCCGGTATTGTTCGTTGGAACCTCTTTTTTAATAATTCTCAAACCGTTGCCCATCCAACAATGATGGTTCGGCGAATAATTTACGAACAATTAAAAGGGTATGACACTACTTTTGTCCATGCGGAGGATTATGATTTCTTGTTGAGGGCTTGTTTTCACACAGAGATCACGAATTTGCCAAATATTCTGTTGCATTATCGAAGACATGGTCGAAATGTTAGCTATATCCATCGTCAAGCACAAGCCAAAAACGCGATCCTTGCCCAGCGGAAAACACTTTGCGCTTTCTTATCTCAAGAACTCTCCTTTGAAACCACTCATGCTTTGCATGTTCATCAATGGAAGGCAATCAACCTGGCAGAAACCCTTAACGTGGCTAAGTTACTCTCCCAACTTTATCGAACTTGTATAAGTTCATTCAGGTTGACTCAAAGTGAAAGAGAGAAAATCCAGCATGATGTACTGCAAGGGCTAAAGAAGTTGGCATTAACACGGAAGGTAGGACAAAAGCAAATGCTTTCAATAAAACTATGGTGGATATGGCTCATGATCTACTTTTATAAAGATAACGGTCAGGGTAATTGCATCTCAATCGAGCTCCAAAATGCTGTAACACTTCCTAAAACTTGATCATCTTCTGAGCTCACAAAAGCACACCAATTGATTGGTCTTGCACCGGTTCGGCGTTTATGATCTAGGGCTTTACTGAGAAGAGGGGCGTCCATTACCTCCTCCAACTCACCTGCTCAGTCCCGATCAACTACGACTAACACCTGAGTCACCCTCCCCACACTCCCCTTAATTATGGGTATTGAACCAGACTTGATATTACAGGCACCTGGCTTGTCGCCTTCCATCATTATGGAAACAGTTGTCATAGGATCATCAAGATGTCGTTAAAAGTGTGTTTGCTGGTGATTTATAATCACAAATTTACTAAAAATGTTCCCAAAATTGAGAAGCTGTATGGCCACAGATTTGAACATATTTACCATCTGATGCCTTTTTATCAGGGAAACGCGAACAATATTATCCCTGTATTTGAATCATCGGCTTGTTTTCAGGGCTATATTGCTCAAGCCCAATCTCGTCTTCCCGCGAGTGATTATTATGTATTCATTGGGGATGATGTACTCCTACATCCCGACTTAAACGCTCAAAATTTGATTGAAACATTGGGGTTAAATCCAGATTCAGGATATATCAAGTTCCTGATACCTCTGGAAAAAGTCTCTTTTGGTTGGTATCACAAGCTAGACGTGATACGCAAATACATAGCCAATTCTGCGTGGGTGACCTATCGAGATGAAATTCCATCCTTGGCGATGGCTATTGCTATCCTGCAAGCCAAGCAAATAGAAATAACTGGTCGCTTATCTGTGGGAAATTTGCTAGCCCATAGCTTCTTTCCTATGATTCGACGTGAATACCGAGAGTACTACTATGAACCTTGGCGATTTCTGGAGGCTTTACTATTTTTATTGAAAAATCGGTCAAACCTTAAAATGCCATATCCGCTCCTCAATGGATATTCTGATTTTATTGTCGTTCCAGCCAGTGTCTTCGAGAAGTTTTCTCATTATTGTGGGGTCTTTGGGGCGATGGATTTGTTTGTGGAGGTGGCGATTCCCACCGCGTTGGCCTTGAGTTGTCCGAAGGTCGTGACCGAAGCGGATACGGCTTGGCATGGTTATGAGATGTGGAATGTACCAGAAAAGGCTGCCTTTACAGATAAAGCCCAATCTTACAATTATGAGATTTCTAGGTTGTTCGAGTCATATTTCACACCAGATTTGCTGTATGTCCATCCCGTTAAACTATCCCAGTGGAAGGTATAGAAGTTCTTATGACGAAAAAGTATATTATTGTTACCACAATTAATGATAAAACAGAAGGTATTAGTCATTTTGAACAATTTCAAGATTGGCATATTGTCTTAGTAGGTGACTGCAAGACACCTGCCATCGACTCATCAGCAAATCTGACTTTTCTATCGGTTAGCGAACAAGAAAAGTTAGGATATGAGTTGGTTAAGCACTGCCCATATAATCACTACGCTCGCAAAAATATTGGTTATTTGTATGGGATTCAAGCAGGGGCAGAGGTGATTTATGACACCGATGATGACAACTGGCCTACCCAGAGTTGGGGAATCTACGATTTTTATGGCCACAGGCAATATGTGACCGAACAAAAATTTGTAAACATCTATCGTTATTTCACAGAAAAGCTAGTTTGGCCGCGAGGGTACCCTTTAGATGAAATCCAGCATCAGACCGAGCATCAGCTTCTTAATACCGAGCCTGTCTCGATTGGGGTTTGGCAGGGGTTGGTCGATTTAGACCCTGATGTGGATGCTATTTACCGCTTGATCATCGGTGAAAACATTACCTTTGCCAAGAATAGCTCTGTGTTTTTGGGAAAGGAGCAATATTGTCCCTTCAATTCACAAAACACATTTTGGCATAGAGATGCCTTTCCTTACCTTTATCTGCCTTCAACTACAAGCTTCCGGTTTACCGATATATTGCGTGGATATATTGCCCAAAAACTAATGTGGAACCAAGGTATATATCTCGGATTTCAGCCTGCTGACGTTTACCAAAAGCGCAATCCACACGACCTGATGACAGATTTCAAGCAAGAAGTAGAATGTTACCTTGGGGTCAAAGCAATTGTAGCTTTGCTGGACACACTGGAATTGGCAGAAAATCCCCTTGAAAATTTGCAAGTAGTCTACACATCTTTGGCAGAGGCTGGATTTGTTACCGCACTGGAGGTCTCGATTTGCCAAGCGTGGTTAAATGATTTGACCCGCATTCTTGAAAACAGGGACAACTATTACATCAAAGAGGGGGCTGCTTGAAACCGATCAAAATTCTTCTAGTACAGTGCGAAATCGACAATTGGCGAGTGGCACGGCCATGGTCATATAATGTCCATGTTGGTTGGGAAGTGGGATTCCATGCCAACAACGTCCAGTTCTTGACAATCTTGACGCCGTGGATATCACTGGCAAAAGAGATCGTTGGAGAGCAGCGTTTTGATCAAGTGTGGATCAATGATTTGCTGTGGATCAACGATTTGCTGATCTCGCCTAGACACGGGGGTGACATTAGCGAAGCGCAATTGGCGATGCTTGCCACTTTAGCGCCCGTCCGTGTGGGCTTGCTCACGGAGTCGGTTTACGATTACACGGATCAAGAAATGGCCGTACACCCACACTTGCAACGCAGACAAGCAGTGGTTGAGAAATTTTTGCCTTATTTAACCCATGTGGTAGCTTATGATGAAGCTGATGTGGCAAAGGTAGAATACGGTTCAGGGCTGCCTTGTATGTGGTCTCCCAGCCCTGTGGTGGGCAGCTTGATTCACGAAGATGTACCACCACCTACCTACAATCAAGCATTTTTTAGTGGGGGTGTCCATCATGGACGACAGATGTGGCTGAAGCACCCTCTTCTGCAACAGCATTTCAGTCGTCTAAGTTCCCCTGATCAGGGCACACTGTATGCACAAGTCTTCGATTGCTTACACAGCCGTCCTGTACGTTGTCTGATCCAAAATCCTCTTGCCCTTCCTTTTTATTATGTCTATCTAAATGCGGTACGTCGCATCCGCAAACGCAGCTATATACGCTGGCTGCGCGGGTTACAGTTGGGTGTGGCAGTTGTCAATCTGCCCCACTTTGTCAAGTCCTACACACCTCGTGTGATTGAGGGTATGGCTGCTGGACGACCTGTACTTTCTTGGGAGATTCCCAATCGACCGCGTAACAAAGCACTTTTTGAAGATGGAAAAGAGATTTTACTCTTTAATACCCCAGATGAACTGGCTGCTCATATTCAGCGCTTGCAATCAGATGCTCTTTTTGCCCAACAAATCACAGAGAATGCCCGTCGGCGTATTCGTAAATTTCACACTACGGACAAGCGCGTACAACAAATTTTGAAGTGGATTCAAACTGGAAAAGAGCCAATTTATCAGTAAATGACTCCTCCCCTCAAAAAGGGCTTGAAACACCTTTATTGGGAATTCTATAATACTTTACCGATGCGCTATCTGCGGACAGATCAATTTCGCACTTATCATCCCATTATAAAAAAACTTGACTCAATTGTCAAGGCATCGCAAACTACCAAAAAGCCATTGAGCTGTAAGCATATGCGCTACGCGCACGCTGCTTGAGGTGCCGTCAGCCGTCAGCCGTGAGCACCTCAAGTAGCGTGGCCAACGGCCAAGGCTCACGCTGCTTGAGGTGCTTTCCATAACTCAGATTAAACTTTTGCTTACTTGTTTTCTTGATGCAAAGCGCGAGTGGGAGAAACCCCACTGGCTATTGCATCAATACAGGTAAAAGAGTTTTAGGTTTTTTTTAATAAAAGGTCTTTAAATGCGGGACAGCTTAGTCCTCTTGAAAAGACTTGATTTACTCGCTGTGGGAGTTTAATCCCTGGTGGATTATTGGGATTAGTGCAAGATTTCAATAAAGGATTAATGCGATCGCGTTTTTCAGTGTGCTCCCCTCAGGGATGGATATATTTTTTCTCTCAGGGATGGATATATTTTACTTAAAATTTATCAAAAAACACTAGTTTTACTCAGTTTCTTGATAAGTTCTTTATAAGAACTTTCCAGTTTTTTCATAAACTAATAGTGATGTATACTGCAGCCAAAAAAAAGCGCGATTAGGCTTGAGTCAGTCTCAAGCTCTATGAAGACAGGGAAAAATGTCCTGACGGATGGGCCCTTAACCTGCATCTACCAAGAGCTTCCACAGGTCTTTCTCTCCAGCAGTATTTTGACTAACGGCAGCTTGCCATTAAGGATATAAGCTTGATAGACAGAGACTTATCTGCCTGAATGCTAAAGATAAAAATTACTCAACACTAAAATCAACTGAATTTAAACATGAAAATAGCTTGTGCTGCCTCTTATTTCAACTTTTTCGACAACGAAGAAAGATATGAATGTTACCTTAAATTTCGTAAACATATTGAGAAATGCCGATTATTTCTCTTAACCGTTGAAATTCAGTTATCTGACAAGCCATTCCATTTGAGTCACCTGGATAATGTGATTTGCCTCAAAACTAATCACGTTAAATTTCATAAAAACAATGCTTTAAATATAGCCACACAGAAACTAATCGAACTTGGTTATGACCTGATCATTAGATGTGATGCCGACATCGAATTTACTGACCTTAATTGGTCAGAACAATTAGCACCAGCTCTTAGAGAAAACCAAATTATTCATTGCTGCAGTTTGCTTAAGCAAGAATATAGTGAAAACAAGTGGCGTACTCGCAAGTCAATTGTTAAAGCATATCTTGATGGTAAGCATCAAAATTATTCAGATGGTGGTGCTTGGGCATTTAGAAAAGATTTTTTTGAACTTGTTGGTTATTGGGATGATGTCCTTAATGCTACCAATGTAACCCCTTTTTTCCATCTCCTACCACAGGTGATTAAAGACAGATTTTTAATGTTAAATGATGAGTCCAAGAGATATCAAGAATATCTGATAAAAATCCAGAATTATGTCAAAAATATATCTTTTATGAACCAAACAGTTGTCATGTACAATCACGCCAAAACTCTGTCTCGTCGAAAGCTAGATATAGACAGGGTTTCTCAGCTAAATGACATTAAATTTGATTTCAAAAAGGATACCTATTATGATGATTTTGGAGTGGTTCAATTTACCCCAAACAATCAACAAGCTATCTTAGCCATTAAGGAGTTTATCAAACTCAGAGAATTGCCCGATGTGACTTACTCAATCAACCACCAGGATGGCTTCGATATGATCAAGGCAAGATTATCACTAAACCCGAAAAAATAACTGATAATTAACTTATTTATAGCGGTTTGCAATTGGGTGAGGTACAAATTTTTGGGTTTTAGGGAACAGGGAACAGGGAACAGGGAACAGGGAAGATAAAAGAGGGAACAGGGAACAGGGAACAGGGAACAGGGAAAAAATTCTGTGTACCTCATTAGGCTATAAACCGCTATATTTATTGTTGGCTTTATAATTGGTTGATTTAGGGTATGTTCAACTCGGAAACTGTAGTCAATCAACTCAAATAAATTATTGCCACAGAAGTAGATGCCAATCTTGAGGTAGAATATATTGATTAAAATGCCTTTATATTTGAGAATAAATTAGGACTTAATTAGGGTAACTTATACAAAAAATTAAGTTGATTTACCATATATTTTTTCCTTAAAATTTATGACTATAATCTCAGTCAATATATTTTTATGGTATCACTATTTTATCGAATTTAATTGCTAACTAATAAAAAAGTATTTACAGACAGCATTAACGTAGCCATTGCAATATATAGCATTTGTTAATCTAATGAGGTACACATAATTTTTACCCTCCCTCTTAGCTCTTACGTCTTCTGAATTCACTGCTCCCTACTCCCTACTCCCTGCTCCCTACTCCCTCAAAATATGTACCTCACCTAATTTAAAACCGCTATAGCTATTCAAATTGACAGAGTAACTAACCATGCCCAAACCCTTGACTATTGTTCATATAATTCCAGAACTAAATCTAAAGGGTGGAGGAGTTAACACCTTCCTTAAAACCCTGATTTACTGTCTTGTTGATAAGCAAAATAAAAATATTATTAAAAATATTATTGTTACGAATCAGTCAGACGAGTCAGATAGAAAAGATTTTCAAGCTCTGGGAACTCCTGTATTCAGTAGGTTAATGGCTTCTCAATTAGATCAAGGTAAGCCACTCGAAATCATCCAATGGATGACTCAGATACTCAAGCAACTTCAGCCTGATCTCGTTAATACCCATTTATTTTGGGCAGATACCCTTGGTAGACAAGCTGCTGTCAGTGCTGGTGTTCCGGTAATTATTACTAGGGAGTGCAACGTAAACCTTAATGAAACTGCAAAGCATAGGAAGATTAAGCGTGATCTCGCTAACATCACTGACTGCATAATTTGCAATGCGGAAGCTGTTAGAAAATATGCTGAAGAAGTTGAAGGAATTCCTCCTCATTCCCTGGAGGTTATTCATAATGGTGTGCTTATTGAAAAATATGAATGTGACTGTAGTTATGACCACCAAAAACCAGTGGAATTTGTTTATGTTGGTAGACTAGAGCCACAGAAGAATCCTCTAATTCTCATCAATGCATTTGCTGCCATCATTGTTGATTACCCTGATTGTCGCTTATCAATTATTGGGGATGGCAGCTTAAAGGAAGAATGCCTCAATCAGGTAAAAACCCTGGGATTGTCTGAATCTGTTAGGTTTTTAGGCTACAATAAAAAGCCGTGGGATTGGGTGAATCCAGGAAGCGTATCCATTCTTACCTCGAGTTTTGAAGGTTTGCCCAATGCAGTTTTAGAAGCTATGGCTGCAGGAATTATTTGCATTGTGCCTAACCTGGCAGTAATGAAAGAAATCGCTAAGGCCGGTTCAGAATTAATAATCTATGAAGTTGGTAATCAAAACAAGCTAATAGAGGCAATGAAATTATTGCTGGAGATGACGCCAGAGGAAAAGTTGCTGATGATTCGAACAGCACGAACCAGAGTAGAACAAGATTTTGATGCCCATAAAATGGCAGATAAATATCTCAATTTATATCAGACTATTTATCGCAACAAAGTATTAACTAAGCATACAGCCGATAAGGTACGCGGAAGCAGCGGCTATTAAATCCTATTGATTGGAACCTATTGAGATAGTTAAGTGAGATAGTTAAGCGATCGCGTTTTCCCCCCTGAGTTTTTACCTGACATTAATTAAAAATGGCATCCTCCAATCCCAAACAATCCGGTGTTAATCCTTCGAGCCAAACCCAGTCTGAAACAAAACTTTCAGATTTCCCGAAAGCTGCTGGGACTAACGCCAAATTAAAAGATCAGGCTCCTCCGGTTAACCCTGTCCAACATAACGAAAACCTACCCCTTTCCTGTGCCCAAGAACGGGTGAGGCTAACCCTGCCTCAACTTTCAACAGAAATCTATCATCAACTGCGACTCTACACTCTTGCATGGAAAGGTAAACGGGTCAGACCCAAATCCTTGATCGTGGGCATGAACACCAATGGGTCTAAACAGCCCTTATTCTGGTGCTTGCAGGGGTTTAGAGAACTCAGTCAACTGGCGAAGTATCTAGGTTTTGACCAGCCTATCTACGGCATGCGCTCGGGGCACCTGATCATGAAATATACCCAAAAGAACATTCAAGCCTTAGCAGCTCACTACCTCGGGGAAATCCTAGCCGTGGAGCCAGATGGTCCTTACCTATTGGGAGGAAATTGTCAAAGTGCATCGATCATCTTTGAAATTGCCCAACAACTTATTTCTCAAGGCAAAACCGTGACTTTACTTTGTCTGGTCGAAAGATTCATCCCCCGACCCTATCCTGGTCCGATTGCCCTGTTGTTTGGTCGTCAGAGTAAGTTTAACCCCTACAAATTCTTCCGCAACCCAGAACTAGGCTGGAGCAAATTCTATCCAGGAGAACTCTATGTTGACCTAGTTCCTGGTCGTCATGGGGAGTTCTTCAATGAACCCAAGATTCAGGTTAATAAACCCAAGATTCAGGTTTTGGTGGAAAAAGTGCAGTATTACATTGAGAAAACTCAGTCACAGCCAACTCCACCCCAGTTGCCCCTCAATCAGACCAAATATCCCTTACTACCCAACCATGCCTATCGCGCCCAGCTGACGGCTCCCACATCTCTCGTCGCTCTCCCTGGTCAGACTCTGGTAATTGAGGTCAAAGTCAAGAATCTCTCCTCCCTGACTTGGCTTGAGACCGCTAAGAGTGGCATCCGAGTCGGGAATCACTGGTTAGATCACAATGGCAAAGTCCGACAGTGGTCTGATGGCCGAGTAGACTTGGGTTCGGATTTGCCCCCCGACTCAGAAATTGAACTGTTCTTGGAGGTGACCACACCCATGGCTGAGGGTCACTACTGTTTAGAACTGGATCTGGTGGAAGAGGGGATAACTTGGTTCAAACACAAAGGTTCCAAGACCACAACAGTTCAGGTGAGTGTCAATCCTGACCCAGACGAGATCACCAAAGAGGAAGCCAATTCTGAGGTCTATCGCCGCCGAGGTGACTCAGCCTTTGAGAAAGGGGATTTCGAAACCGCCATCCTCAACTACCAAAACGCCCTTCAACTCTCACCGTCTGGACCAGTTGAAGTTTATAAAAACCTAGGAGATGCTCTGAGCCAGAAACAGAAGTTCTCCGAAGCCATAACTGCCTATACCGAAGCTCTTAAGTTACAGCCAGATCATGAACAGGTCTATTTTAGGCTGGGTTCGGCTCAGTTGATGCAACAGGATCTAAACGGAGCAATTGCCAGTTACCAAAAAGGGATTGAGCTGTCTGTCGAACAGGCTTGGATGTACCGAATCCTCGGGCAAGCTTTCCAGTACCAAGGAAACTTAGAGTCGGCGATCGCTACCTATACTAAAGCGATCGCATTACAACCAGACCATGCCATCACCTACATCCTATTGGGGAATGCCCACCTTTTAGCTGACCATCTCGAGCTCGCCATGGCTAACTATAACAAAGCGATTCAGTTACAGCCAGACCAACCAGGGGCTTATCACTGCTTGGGGAATGCTCAGCTCCAAGCTAAAGATGTAGAAAACGCGATCGCTTCTTATCACAAAGCCATTGCTTTGAATCCCGAATATTTTCCAGCCTACAAAAGCCTGGGAGACCTGTTCAAGGAGCTTAAGAAATTAGACGAAGCGATCGCGGCTTACGACAAAGCCCTGAAATTACAGCCGAACAATCGGGATGTGGCTTCCAGTAAAGATAGGCTGATGTGGCGCAAAAAACTCCAGAGTCGTGCTTAACCCAGGGAGCAATTGGATCTGGCTATAACCTGAGGGGGTGACAATAAGGGTAAAAAGGAAACCGGGTGTAGGGTGTGACGCAACAGTGATTGACTGCTGATGAAGTTGTTTCAGTAGTGCTAAGTCATCAATAATATTAATGCGATCGCTAAACTGTTCTGGGACAACTTTCTTTAAATCCCGTCTCCAAAACTTATATGACTGACTCCTGAGCATTTTTCAGCATTCCATCTCCCTCAAAACCCGTAATTTATGGCATCCGATTTTGCTCCTGAGTAGGCTTTAGTTCAATTCTAAAATCACCCTCCAGTTCTTCCGGTAACACCATCATCCACTCAATTAGCCTGAATAATCTCATTTTTACTATAACCCCGTTCGGATCTGTATCCAGTGATTCATAGCTCTGTGACCAGTTAATGTTACCATGAGCTTGGGGGAAAAACCATGCCATAAATGGCTCAAAGTAATTATCTCATGAAAATGCTATAGATAAATAAAATAAGGCAAGCATTGATTCACCTAATCAATGAAAGGGGATAACAGTAATGAAACTCTTCTACTACCAATACTCACCCAAACGATTCCCTGGTGGTATCAATAACTTTGGAGATGACCTAAACCCTTGGTTATGGCAACAGTTAATCCCTAACTTACTAGATGACGATGAAAGCACCGCCTTTGTTGGAATCGGTACCCTCCTAAATAATTTACTCCCCAAGCGTTTACCCAATGCTCGCCGAATCATCATTTTTAGTACCGGAGTCGGTTATGAAAAATTACCAAAACTCCAAGATTCCTGGACAATTTACTGTGTAAGAGGACCCCTCTCAGCAAAAGCCTTAGACATTTCCCCTCAATTAGCCGTTACCGATGGAGCAGTGCTAGTCAGACGACTCTTCCATCCAACCAGTCAAAAAATCCATCAATTTGCCGTTATGCCCCATGCTAAATCTGCCAGATATGGCGGTCAAGCCTGGCATCAAATCTGTGAACAAATCGGCTTTAAGTATATTGACCCTCGTTTGCCTGTCGAGCAAGTATTATCTGCTATCAGCAAAACCAACATCTTACTAACAGAAGCCATGCATGGAGCAATTGTAGCCGATGCCCTACGAATTCCCTGGATTCCCATCTGCACTAATCCAAGTATCTTGGCATTTAAATGGCAGGATTGGTGCTTATCCGTTGGTTTGAAATACCAACCCCAATATATCATGCCTCTGTGGGATTTATATCCTAGAACAGCACGGGGAATTCGTTCCTCAATCCGTTATGCTAACTTTTGCTTCAATTGGCTCAAACAAGATCAGTTGCATTCAGTCAAGACACTTTGGGGTGAAAAACAACAATTAATCGCCACTCAACTATTCAGAATCGCTCAAACTACCTCTCCCTACTTAAGTAATGATCATCGGATCGAACAACTTACCACTGAATTGGAAGAAAGGTTAGATAAATTGAAATCAAGGATGAATTATCAAAGATGAATTATAAATTTTGGGGTTGCTGAACTAAGGAATGGAATAATATAATGGAATAATATAAAGTAACCTTGTATCAGTTATAAATTCCCGATTCCCGATTCCCGATTCCCAATTCCCGATTCCCGATTCCCGATTCCCGATTCCCGATTATTACCGATTCCCGATTCCCCATTATTACCGATTTTCCACACTCCGATAACGGAGCCATTCAGCTATAAAAGCAACTGCACCTGATACCAGGATTAGCAAAACACTAAGAGCATTTATATCTGGCTTAACACCAGTGCGGATGCGGCTAAAGATTTCCATGGGTAGGGTAGTTGCACCAGTCCCAGCCGTAAAACTAGAAATCAGAAAATCATCCATACTTAGGACAAAAGATAATAAACAACCGGCAATAATCCCTGGCATCAATTCCGGTAGTAATATTTTTATAAAAGCTTGTAGGGGCGTTGCTCCTAAATCAAGGGCTGCTTCTTCTAGGTGAGGGTCAAGCTGGGTGATACGGGAGGAAACAACAATGGCAATATAAGCCAAACAGAAAACTATATGAGCTGCTATGATAGTCCACAGACTAAGAGGAATAGCCATAACTGCCAAAAAGATTAGAGTTGCTACTGCGATCGCAATATCTGGGATAATCAGGGGTAAGTAGGATATCCCTCGATACAAGCGTTTCCCTGGAAACTGGTAACGGGCTAAACCGACTGCCATCATGGTACCCAATACCGCAGAAATTCCTACTGCCACTAGCGCTACCGTGAGACTATTGAATAGTGCTGTCCTTACACTCTCGTCCTGCCATAGTTTTAGGTACCACTTAAAAGTGAATCCCTGCCACTGGGCGCTGTATTTAGAGTCATTGAAGCTATAAAACGTCAGTACCAGCAGGGGTAGGTACATATAAAAGAACATCACCAGGGAGAAAATACCTTGCCAAGAAACCCGGAGTTTTGGTTGAGAGTTTACCATGTCTAGGGGAAGCTCCTCCTGCTGATGGTAGAGTTGCTCATTAGTCATTCGTCAATGGTTAATTTTAATGATTAATAGTTAATGGTTAATTAATATCAAGTTTCTAGTTTAAATTTTTCATTTTTATAAATGCAACCCTATTTCCCTACTCCCTACTCCCTACTCCCTACTCCCTACTCCCTACTCCCTACTCCCTACTCCCTACTCCCTACTCCCTACTCCCTACTCCCTACTCCCTACTCCCTACTCCCTACTCCCTACTCCCTTTTCCCTTTTCCCTTTTCCCTACTCCCTACTCCCTACTCCCTACTCCCTACTCCCTACTCCCTACTCCCTACTCCCTACTCCCTTTTCCCTTTTCCCTTTTCCCTTTTCTATAGTGCTATGGCTGTGCTTTTGGATCACCATACTTAATCAAAAGTGCGATCGCTATACTTACCACCAAAATTAACATCATACTCAAAGCTGACCCAAATCCCCAGTTTTGAGTAGCTCCTAAAAACTGGTTATAAATCAATCTTGCTCCAGTCATACTGGATGCTCCCCCTAGCAATTCCGGATTAACAAAATCCCCTAATCCAGAGATAAATACCAGCAAAGAACCTGCAGCAATTCCTGGTAGAGTTTGGGGTACAGTTACTTTCCAAAACGTTTGATAGGGATTTGCCCCTAAATCCGCCGCCGCTTCTAACAAACGTTTGTCTAACTTTTCTATAGACGCATAGAGAATCAAGACCATATATGGCAGAAAGCTGTAAGCCATGGCAATCAATACAGCAGCACTACGATTGAGCAAATCCAACCCTGGTAGTCCAATACTAGTCAGTACTGTATTGAGAACCCCAGTCGGTCGCAGAATGGTAATCCAGGCATAAGAACGCAGTAGAGAAGATGTCCATAACGGTAAGATAAAACCCAGCAGCAGTAAATTTTGCCACCGCTTGGGTGCTAGCTGAGCAATCCAATAAGCCACGGGAAATCCTAGCACAAGACAAATCACAGTGGTTCCCATGGCCAAAAAAAGCGATCGCCCCATCACTTGCAAGATTACTGGATCAAATACCCGCAAATAATTATCAATACCAGACGGATTGACCACATCTCCTGGTCTAATGTTGGGTACCAAACTTAGTTCAAAAATCACTAGGGTTGGCAGCACCAACAACAAAGCTAACCATATACCTGCTGGACTGAGCAATCCTAGGGGTTCTAACCACTGCCATCGTAAGTGTCTCTTATCTTGCATAACTGGGGATTCAGCAATGTTCTCAGTAACGCTTTCAGTGTTATTTATCATTAGTTTTTAATCATTATTTATTATTCATTAATCCAAGACTTATAGCATTTTTTTTTAATGCTATATTATGATATCTAGATTTAAAACATTTAAAAATGTGAATGATTATTTAGGATTTTATCACTATAAATTGGAATTTAATTTGTTCTATTATATAGCATTTTTCAATAGCGTTTCGCTCTTTTTGAGAGGTATTTTGAATGGTATGTTTATTTCTGCATTTCCGTACTAGTTTCCTAAACTGTAGGGTGTTGAAAAGGGCTAATTCCTAACTCCTAACCACTGGTCAACTGAGTCCAGTAGCGGTCATAAACTTCGCTAACCTCGTCAACAGGTGCAACACCTTCACAAAGTTCTAAGGCTGATTGTTCTGGAAACAAACTTGGATCCTCTTGGATTTCACGGGACAATAGCTTAAAGGCTTTTTGGTTTGGTGTGGCGAAGCTCAACCGTTCACAAATTTGAGCAGCAACATCTGCTTCTAACATAAAGTTAATCCAAGCGTAGGCACCCTCAAGATTGGGAGCTGTTTTGGGAATTGCCAAGGTATCGGTCCACAAGGAAGAACCGCTTTTCGGTAGCACATACTGCAAATCTGGGTTTTCTGCCATGATTTCAGCAGCATCGGAGGAGTAACACATCGCAACCCATAAATCCCCACTCAGGATTTGCGATCGCCAAGCATCAGAAGAAAATGAAGCAATACTTGGTTTTAACTCCACCAACGTTTCATAGGCCTTCTTGATCTCCTGTGGATTGGTAGAGTTGTACGAGTAACCCAACATTTTCAAGGTGGCACCCATCACTTCTCGCACATCGTTGAGCAAAGTCATCCGTCTCGATAATTTATCTTTATATTGCCAAAGATAGCTCCAATCCTCCGGTACCGTAGATAGTTTTTTGGAGTTGTAAATCAAACCCGTTGTTCCCCAGCTCAGAGGAATACTGTGCAAATTGTTGGGGTCATATATGGGATTGAGGAACTTAGGAAACAGTCGATTCATTCCGATGATGCGTTCAAAGTCCAGTTTCAGCAACATATCCAACTCCACCATCTTCCGCACCATGTAGTCAGACGGGTAGATAATGCTATAGGCTCCGCCCCCAGAAGCCTGAAGTCGAGCAAGCATAGCTTCGTTGGAATCAAAGACATCGACTACAGCTTTGATTCCACTTGTTTCGGTAAAGCGGTCTAGTAGCTCATCATCGGTATAGTTAGTCCAAGTGTAGATAAATAGTTTATTTCTGTCACCTGGTGAAGGAGGTGTTGGTCTGACCTCAGCTAGAGTCCAGCCACATCCAGACAAGGTTAGACCTGATAGGGTAGCGACCGTGGCTAGCTGTAAAAAGTTGCGCCTTGTAGGGCGTTTTAGTAATGATTGTCGATCCTTAGAAAGCACGATTGAAAAGGTTGAAGGTTGACGTTTGTTTTTGCCCAGGCGTCCGAAGTAGGGTAGGTTGAAGAAAGTTATTCACAACGGATTACCCATTACCCATTACCCGAAAACGGATAGGATAATTAATCCAGCGGATTTTATCTAGTCAACAAATAAAAATCTCTTGCTCTACTCAGCACTATTTTCCAAGGAAACTAGCCTCAAAAACTACCGAAATCCTCAAATTATTCCTCCAACACTCGACAATCCGTGGGTGCCCAACGAGCATAAATTGTCGTGTGAGGGTCTGGTAACTTGTTATTGGTGTTGGCAAGTATGACTCTAAGACAGTCGCCACTGAGTAACTCCACCACACATTGAATATGAGTACCCAGGTACATCGCGTGTTTGAGACGTCCTTCAAAGCAATTCATTGTAGTAGTTGGGGGGGAAAGACTCAGGCGAATTTTCTCTGGTCGTACACCTACTACAATATCCTGAGCATTAGAATTATCCAGGACTTCTCTAACGGATGGAGACTCAACCACAATCTTTATACCAGTCTTGGTGGTAATTTCGAGTGTGTTGGCATCGGACCGTTGCAGACGACCTTTAAATAAATTGGTATCACCGATAAAGTCCGCCACAAAGGTTGTCCGAGGATTTTCATAGATTTCTCTGGGGGAACCAACTTGCTCAATTTTACCTGCACGCATCACAGCGATACGGTCAGAAAGACTCATAGCTTCTTCTTGGTCGTGGGTCACCATCACAAAGGTTAACCCCAGGTCTTGATGGAGATTTGACAGTTCCACCTGCATCTGTTTGCGCAGCTTGAAATCTAGCGCTCCCAAAGGTTCATCCAACAACAGCACCGCTGGTCGATTAACTAATGCTCGGGCTAATGCCACTCGTTGCTGTTGACCCCCAGACAATTGAGGGGGATACCGATTCGCCAATCCCTCCAGTTTCACTTGTTTGAGGGCTGCTTTGACTCGTTCCTCAACCTCCAATGGGGGTAGCTTTTTTAGCCGTAGACCGAAGGCAATATTTTCCGATACACTCAGGTGATTGAATAGAGCATAACTTTGAAAGACAGTATTGACAGGTCGGCGGTGTGGTGGAATATGATTCATCGAGCGTCCCTGAATCATTACCTCCCCAGCTGAAGGCATCTCAAATCCCGCTACTAAACGCAAGGTTGTAGTCTTGCCACAGCCAGACGGACCAAGAATGCTAAAAAATTCTCCTCGACGGATAGTTAAGTCAACACCACGAACAACAGTCTCGGTGTCGAACACTTTAAAAACCTTCCGGAGTTCAACATCAAGTTTAGCTGTAGTCGTAGTAGTCGGACGTGGTTCTTTAACAGTCGTTTGAAACATGGTGGTTATTTCAGCAGTAGTGATGCCCCCAGAGTCATGCCTCGTCTGTCTGCATCTGTGCAACACGGTTTCTCTCCTTGGGTTTATTTTATCCTCCAACCTAAAAATACTCCTGCGGTAGCTAAACAGATCTGCACTGATCCAGTAGCTGAGGTGCAGAAGTAAATTGCTGGGTATTAGCCGTAACTAGGTATTAAGCTAATGGTAAGAGCTATTAGAACAGGGGCAGATCAGAGCCTCCTTAATCAAGGCTTTGGGGCAGATCTAGGTGAATCAGTGTGGGCAATCCCAAGGGCATGTTCCAATTCTGCTCACTACACCCGGTCACCCTCAACCCCATACCCAGTGTTAACCGACAAGCTTGGGGCGTGAGTCCTGTTGTTTTGTTGTCAATTGTCAATCCTTAATTCTTAATTGAAAAGGGGGACTTATTCGGAATTAAAGCCAATAGGTTACTGGGATTGATCACAGACTATTCGCCTTAATTGCCCAATTCCGTGTTCTCCAAGTCCGATTCCCCATTCTCAGACCTCTGACGATGACATTAATTCAGCCTTCTTTATCTCCATTTGCAGTATATCGATCTAATTCCCGCACTGTCGGACGCAAATACCAATCCGTAGTGATTATGGTACTGATTAGCCTATTCTTGCTGGGGGGAATTGGTTCCCGTTTAGCGTATTTACAGCTAGTTCAAGGGGAACGCAACCAACAGCTGGCAGAAAATAACCGGATTCGTCTGATTCCCAAGCCCCCTATACGGGGCAATATTTTTGACCGTAAGGGAAGAGTATTAGCTAGCTATCGGTTGTCTCACTCGGTCTTTGTGTGGCCGATGGTTCTTAGGCAGGAGCAATGGCCCCAAACTCGCAAACGCCTGTCCCAAATTTTGAAGATACCAGACGCTGAGATTCAAAAGCGTCTGGAACAAGCGGGCTATAACTCTCCTTACCTACTTCGGATTGCCCGTGGTGTTACTCCCGCTCAAGTTACTGCCTTGGCTGAGTACAGCAATGAATTACAGGGGATAGAGGTGGATATTGATGCCTTGCGGTACTATCCCCATGGACAGCTATCGGCTCACGTTCTAGGTTATACTGGAGAGTTGGACTATGAAGAGCTGCAACGGCGTAAACCTGACGGCTACCGCCTCGGTGATGTGGTTGGCAAAATGGGGGTGGAGAAGTCCTATGAGCATCTGCTACGGGGAGAATGGGGCGGTCAGCAAGTAGAAGTTGATGGTGCTGGACGAGTCGTCAGGGTTCTGGGTCAGAAACAGGCAAAAGCGGGTAAACCTATCCATATAACCATCGATATAGACGTGCAGAAGGCAGCCGAGGCAGCATTAGGCGATCGCAAAGGGGCAGTCGTGGCTATAGACCCCAACACCGGTGCTGTCCTCGCAATGGTTTCTCGTCCAACCTTTGACCCGAATATTTTCTCGACTCGCATCACCTCAGAAACCTGGCGAAAGCTACAAGGCAGAGGGAATCCGTTTATCAACCGGGCAATGCGAGGGTTTCCTCCAGCCAGTACATTTAAGGTGGTCACGGCTTCGGCGGGTATGGAATCTGGTCGGTATTCTCCCAAAACTGTTTTACAGACTTATCCTTACCTGTATGTCGGTGGTCATGCCTTTGGGGAGTGGAACCGAGCCGGATTTGGTCCAATGGGATTTGTTGGTGCTATGGCTTGGAGCAGTAACACCTTCTTTGGTCAAATCGGTCGAGGGGTTGGGGGGAAAACCCTGATTGAATGGGCTCGTAGATATGGCTTTGGTGAAAAAACTGGTATTGAGTTATCTGGCGAATCCAGTGGTTTGATAGTGGATGATGCCTGGAAGCGGAAAAACTACAATTGGGGATGGACCGTTGGAGATACCATAAATATGTCTATTGGTCAAGGGTTTACCCTAGGAACACCCTTACAATCCTCGGTGATGTTTTCTGCAGTTGCCAATGGCGGCTATCGGGTTAAACCCCACTTGCTCAAGAACAATCAGGATGCTATAAAAGGGCGAGTGTCCATCAATATGAAGCCATCAACGATTCAGACCCTGCGCCGAGGATTGCGAGCTGTGGTGACTGGGGGAACAGGAGCGGCATTGAGGGTGCCAGAGTTGCCTCCTGCCGCTGGTAAGAGTGGAACAGCAGAGGCTCCTCCTGGGAAAGCTCATGCTTGGTTTGGTGGTTTTGCCCCCTATGATAAACCCGAGATTGCGGTTGTTGCTTTTGTGGAACATTCCGGCGGCGGTGGAGGTTCAGTGGCAGGACCAATTGTGCGCCAGGTGATGGAGGCTTATTTTAAACATAAATAGTCTTAATTATGTTTAATGACCAGGAGACTATGGTTAGTCATTTTCGACTTAGGATTAACCAACTCAAGGCTAACTAACTCAGGGGCTAACTAACTCAGGACTAACCACTCAAGGTGTTGACATGATCTGAATCCCCTGACTCGATAACTTGGTCACCCAAAACTCTAAATCTGGGTCAGTAATCTTAATGCTTACTTTCTGTTGAATTTCCTGGGCTTGCTCTTGGGACTCGCACAGGGCAAATACCGTCGGACCTGAACCAGACATCATGGTTCCTATGGCACCGCTATTCTCAAAGGCTTCCCGTAGTTGCAAGACTTGGGGGTGATTGGGTAACACCACTTTCTCTAAATCATTGCGCAGTAGTGAACCAATCTGTCCCCCATCCTTATTAAGGATTGCCTTAACCATTGAACCACTATGAAAACGATTAGCACGGGATTCTAAGTCCTCAGGCTCCCGGATATAGGTTTCCCCAAACTGAGCCCGATAAGTCTGATAAGCCCAAGCAGTAGAAACCATCAGACTGCGGTATTTCCCCAACACGACATATAGAGAATCCAGTCCCGGTAGGGCAGACAACCGCTCACCTCTGCCCAGAGCTAGAGCGGTGCCACCAGCAAGGCAAAACGGCACATCCGATCCAAGCTGTGCTGCCAATTGTTCTAATTCCGGGTGGGTTAGTCCCAATTGCCACAACATATCGATTCCTACTAACACAGCCGCTGCATCCGTTGAACCACCAGCTAGTCCAGCGGCTACAGGAATTCGCTTGTGGATAGTAATTTCTACACCGCCCAAGTTAGCAAAGTACTCAGGAAACTCCTCCCACATCAAGGCAGCTGCTTTATAAGCGAGGTTGCTTTCATCCGTTGGGACTTGGGGATGATGACAGTGGACTTTAATCTCCTGTGTACCAATGGCACGGATGTCGATTTGATCAGCTAATTCGATGCTTTGGAGAATCATTGCGAGTTCGTGATAACCATCACCCGCATCACCGATGATTTCCAAATACAGATTGATTTTAGCTGGGGCATTTAGGGAGTATGAATGCATTCTTTATGGTGATCTGATTCGCTAGGGCTATCCATTGAGCAACACTAAGGTCTTCGGCTCGGGCTTGAGGGCTTATTTCTAATTGTTCCAGCAATTGGGTGATGCGATCGCGTTCGATTACAGATTTTAAATTATTGCGCAACATTTTTCGTTTGCTGGCAAAGCCCAGTTTCAATAGTGTCTCCAAGCATCTGGGGTCAGAAGCTGGTGGTTCAGCTAGGCTCGGATGTAACCGTACGACAGCGGAATCGACCTTGGGGGGAGGAGAGAATGCCGACCCAGGTACATCGCAAATCAATTCACATTTGGCGAGATACTGCACCCGCACTGATAATGCCCCAAATGCTCTAGAACTCGGTTTGGCATATAACCGCTGAGCTACTTCTTTTTGCACTAGCAGCACGATTAAATCAAACCCTGGCACAGCTGGCTCAGTAATGGTACCTAGCAACTTTTCTAGAATCGGACCGGTAATATTATAGGGGATATTGGCAACAACTTTATTAGGTTTTTGGAAATTGGAAAAGTTAGCTAACAATGTATCTAAGTCTAAGGATAAAAAGTCCCCTTGCAGCAGTAAAAAGTTATCTATCTTACCGAGTTTTTTAACTAAAAATCGGCACAAGTCTCGATCAATTTCTACCGCCACTACAGACTGAACAAAAGGCAGTAACCGCTGGGTAAGAATGCCAGTACCCGGACCAATTTCTAGAATGCGATCGCTTTTTTGTAAATTAGCGGCTGTCACGATTTGGTTCAGTGCCTCTTCGCTACGCAGCCAATGTTGAGCAAATTTTTTACGAGCTTTTAACGTCATTGCCCAATTTTATAGCATTTATCAATTCGGTCCCCAATTGGTAAGCTATCAGCTATCAGCTATCAGCTATCAGCTATCAGCTATCAGCTATCAGCTATCAGCTATCAGCTATCAGCTATCAGCATATGCGCTACAGATGGTGCTACTTGAGGTGCTTTTGAATAAAATAAGCTGACGGCTGACAGCTGACGGCACCTCAAGTAGCGTGGGCGTAGCGCATATGCTTACCTTTCAATTATCATTAATCTGGAACTATTAAATTCTCCCTAAAGAGGTTTATTTTAAGCACCTCAATTCGCGTGAGCTTTTAGCTGACGGCTGACGGCTGACGGCTGACTGCTGACTGCTTACATCACTTCTAATCGAGTTGATCCCATAAATGTTACTTTTGAATTAACCAGTAACAAGTAACCAAGTTCCTTGAATTATCAGTAGTAAACCGACCAACAAGATTTTAAAGGTTCCTCAATGGATTTTCAGGAAGTTCTGGAACAAACCTTGGTTTTGCCAGGCGTAATTCTTGGCAACACGCTTTAACTTGGCAATATTGCTCCGAGTCGCATCATCCATTGTGTCATTAGTGATTTGCGGTTGTAGACGCAGGTAACGAGAAACTGTTGCATCCTCGGATTCTAAGCTACCCATCAACTCTTTGGTAATATACCGGTGAATGTCAGAAGGAGCATCAAATAGCACTTCAATCAATCGTCCTTGCCATCCCCATTGTCCCAATCCCCAGCCTTTAGCTTTTTCCCAAGGAATGGAGCGGTTGGATTCTCCTGTGCCAATCGAGATTATAGAAATTTCCTCAAGGGAATGATTTAACCGGATCGCTTCAGCTAATGCACAGCTTGAGGGATTATTCGCCCCAACTCCACCATCAATCGCTGAGTAAGTCTTGCTTTGAGTCTTGAGTTGATGGGCTGGAAAATAGGTGGGGGCAGATGCGGAACAGACACAGGCTTCCCACAAGGGAACATGGAAATAATCTTTGTCTTCACGCCAGCTTTTAAAGATAATCGGCATGCGACTCATAGTGTCGTAGGCTGTGATCAACAGCCGAGGTGAATCGTAGATATCCGACAGCTTGGTCGTTCCAAACTGTTCTTTCATCACCTCAATTAACCCCTGATTGGAGTGTTTAGGAGCAGAAAGACCATACTTAAGGATAACCTTCAGCCGCTTTAGTGAAAAACGGCTGGTGTAGCGGAAAATCCTTTCCCCTTTCTGTTCATAAAGTCTAATCATCTCCCGACTGGGGATGCCAGTGGCAATCCCGGCAGCCAAGATTGAACCAGTGGAGGTACCTGCAATTAAATCAAAATACTTGTTGAGGGGCTGGTTAATATCTTTCTCCAATTCCGCCAAGATTACTGCTGCGATAACGCCCCGAATACCACCGCCATCTAAGCTGAGTATGCGAAAAGTCATGATCCCCCTAAAAAACCACGATGTTGAATTATTCGTCCTACCTACCTATTGTGACGGGTTCTAGTCACTTCCAGGGTGATCTTACCTCCAAAATCTGGAATGGGGGCACCAGGTTTGCTTAACTGCACCTGGACTTGCTCCACCTGATCGAATTCTAGGATCGCATTAGCAATTTGAACTGCCAATTTTTCGATCAGGGCACATTTTGAGGTTTTAACCAAATGCTTTACAGTATCAATAGTTTGCCGATAATCCATGGTATCGCTAAGGTCATCACTTTCTCCCGCAGGGCTTAGATCTAGCCACATGGTCAGGTCTACTTCAAACCACTGTCCTAGGGTCTGTTCTTCGGGTAGGTAGCCAGTGTAGCCGTAGCAGCGAATATTGCTCAGTTTAATACAGTCCATCATTTGTCAAGTTTTCCCTCATGTATCTCCTATCACCAACGTAAACGATTGCGATTAGCGCTACTACTTTGGGCTAATCCCGTTCCAAATCTAATGTGTGAACTACCCCAACCTACTACGTAGAGGTTGGGGCTTCCAGTTTCACGGAAGAATGCCTTAACTTGGACGGGCGTCCACGTCTTGGTCTTACTTCTTCTCCACTGGCGTTGACCTCCCCCGTCCCAGAGGAGGATAGCATTCTGATACCTTCTGCTCTGATATTTTTTGCTGCATTACCGTCCCTATCATGATGAGTCCCACAACTTGGGCAAATCCAAGCCCTTATATCTAGTGGCAACTCTTTTATTCGGTAATGACAATTAGAACATGTCTTGGAACTAGGGAACCATCGGTCTATCTCAACCAGTACTTTTCTCTCTTTTTCACATTTATAAGACAGGAAGTTTACAAAAGTTCCCCAGCTTAGATCAGATATTGCCTTAGCTAATTTATGGTTACGAACCATGCCCTTGACATTCAGGTTCTCAACTACTACTACTTGGTTGTCATCAACTATTTTTCTGGATAGTTTATGTAAGTAGTCTTGGCGGACATTTCCGATATGTTCATATACCTTAGCTACAATTTTACGCGCCTTTTTACGCCCACTGCTGCCTTTCTTTTTTCTGGCAGCGATGCGTTGTTTTTTGGCTAACTTCTTTTCGGATTTTGCTAAATGTTTAGGATTGCTGAATTTAGAAGTCTTGTTGCCGTCGTAAGTGATCGCAAAATCCTTGATTCCTAGATCAATACCAACAACCTTTCCCTCTGTAAATACTTTGGCGTTTAGTTCCATAGGAACGGCTGCGCCAACAGACTCATACTCCATCAATACTGAAGCGTAATACTTCCCAGATGGGTCTCTACTGACTGTTACAGTTTTTATTCCCCCATCTAATGGGCGATGAATTACTGCTTTGACAATGCCCAGTTTTCCTGGGAACTTTAAACAGTCCCCAACTTGTTTTACATTTTGGGGGTACTGAATTGATTGACGATGATGGTATGACTTGAATCTAGGATATTTGGCTCTGCCCTCAAAGAAATTTTGATATGCACGACTAAGATTTAGACTCACAGATTGTAAAACCTGAGAATAACAATCTTTTAGCCATTCAGTCTCTTTTTGCTTTTTGAGTTTTGGCAGCATGGAGTTGAGTGCAGATTGTTTTAGCCCAAAACCTGTTTCTTTGTAAGTTTCTATACACTGATTTAAGGCATAGTTCCACCACCAACGAGCACATCCAAAATGCTGAGCTAATACTTGGACTTGCTCTTGTGTGGGATAGATTCTAACTTTGACGGCTTTATGTTTCACTGCACTCAACCTTACTATCGACCTTGTTTACTATTATATAAATTTCGCAGTAAAATGTCAAACTTTGAAGTCAAGTTCTCGGTTCGCTATCCATCCCCAACCTACTGCGTAGAGGTTGGGGAATTCCGCGACTCTTGTTAAAAATGAGAATTGCTGGAATCTAATACCAGAATTTTTGTCTCAATTCAACCCCTAGCATACACAACCATATCTCTTGGTGTGCGTTCACGCTTAGCTTTGAAAAAGCGCGGGGTCGCACCGCTGCGTGAGTCCGCTCCTTTATTAGATTTGTACTCAAGCAATCCATAACCAGGGATTTGTGTTTTATAGTCTTAGTCTGTTCCAGTCTCTAAGGATACTGCTGGAGAAAGGGGTTTCCCGATTTGGGGTTCGGTACCTGTAAGTAGACGCTGGATGTTACTGCGGTGACGGATGATGATATATATGCCAGCAGCAAGACCAAATAACTCATAGGCAAGAGGAGCTTTGGTAAGGTACATCAGTAGGGAAACAGCGATCGCACCAGCAATGGAACTGAGAGAGACGATACGAGAAATGGCCAAGACTACTGCAAATACACCTAGGGTTCCTAACCCTACAGGCCAAGACATGGTGAGGATAACACCTATACTGGTTGCAACAGATTTACCTCCGGTGAAGTTTAGCCAAATGGATTTACTATGACCAAAGATAGCAGCAAACGCAGCTAATGCCACTAACCAGGGTTGCCAGGTTTCAGGCAGTAGGGAAACGTCTGTCAGGGTATAAAAGCCATTGACTAGACTAATAGCAGCTACTCCTTTCAAGGCATCAATCAGTAATACCACCACTGCTGGTCCTTTTCCCACAGTTCTCAATATATTGGTGGCACCGGTTGATCCAGAGCCATGCTCGCGAATATCAATATCTTTAAGCCAGCGTCCTGCTAGGTAACCAGTAGGCAGAGAACCTAATAAATAGGCTGAGATTACTAGTAGCCCACTCCAAGTTAAGTTAAGTACCATTGGTGTCATGTTTAAAATTTTAACAAGATCCGACAATAATTCCCCGATCACCACCGCGACGGGTAGCAGGGCTGTAACATTGCTGACTGTCTTGATGCAAAGCGCAAGTGGGAGAAACCCCCATCGGACGGACTGCATCGCTTTTTCAGTTCGCTGAACCTCCCGAGTGGCAGTAGTTTCGCCCCTGTTTTGCTAAAATTAAAGCCAGTAAACTAAGTAATTCAATAATCGTCATAGGTATACATCTGCCGAGGATCAGGTGCAAAAGCCAACCATAGGGGAAATTGCAATAATGAGAGACTGATTTTATCTTCGGTTTCGTCAACAATGATTAAGGCTAACTGATCCCGCTTGATCAGTCGTTCCGCTTTTTGAACCAGGGCTATTGGATCTTCAAATAGAACAACTCCCCGTTCTGGACCAAAATCACTACGGGAGATTCCTAGGCAGTCCTGTAATCCTCTGCGCCATTCTCCCAGTCGTTCTGGGGTGTTGGCAAGTACAAGGGTACGTAGCCGATTGTCGTATAGTGTCCGCAACACCGATATAACCGCTGAGGCAATCAAAACATTTTGTAAGCGGCTCCCCATAGTTTGCAGCGCACCACGACCACCTTGGGAAAAAAACCACTGAGATACTTTTTCAGCGTGAATTGGCTCAAAGGTACGACGCAGTTGCCAGGGAGGACCATAATAATCTGGCATTTTGCGATATTGATCCAACAGCTGACGAATCTGTCGGACTTCGTCTTTAAAGGCTTGTTCGGCAAATTGTGGGTTGCCTCTGGTGGGGGGTGGTGGGGGTTCTTCTAATGCTGGCCGTGGTGTTTCGGTTGGCGGCTGGGAGAGTTCCAGTTGTTCTGCAGCAGCAGCTAGGTCTTGTAAGGAGCCAACCAAATAATCTTTAAAGCCTTGAACCCGAATGGCTAGCTCTTGAGATACACCGGCAAAACTGGTGCGCATTTCTTCACGAATGCGTTCCCGGCGGCGTTCTAGTTGCTCAATAGAAATTTGCAACTTTTGCTTGCGTTGCTCCAGTTCGGTCAGACCTTCAAGTATCATCCGCTCCACAACTGCTTGGGTGGTTCCCAATTCCTTTGAAACCAGTGACTGTTCATGGTTTTGCAGATTGGCAATTCTCTGTCTCAACTCCTGTTCTTTTTGCTCAAGTTCAGCCACAGTTTGAGCTAAGCTAGCCATTTTTTTGGCTTGATCTGAAGACTGCCCTAGTTTAATTTGACTGACTTTATCCTCCTGCAGCGGCTCACTTGACTGTGTGGCTTTAGCTTTGTCATGGTCTGATAGGGTCAGAGAAATGGGAGGAAGGTCGGGAGCTTGAGAGTTATCCCTAGGAGTAGCCCTATCCTGATTTGGCAAATTTGACTCCTGTGAATTATATAATCCCTTAACTGCTTGGTTTTTATCTTGCTCTTGTTCTGGGTTTTGTGGGTCTTCGGAATTCATTTAAACTTATTTCTTAATAACTTATTCACTAACTACCTAAGCTCTACTCTATAATTGGAGGTAAGCCAGTTATACTTTAGGAAAGTGTTCTTCTAGGCAAGTTCGTAGCAGCTTTGGGTCAAAGATAATTGGTAGAAAGTGAATGCTTTTGACTTCTGAGAAATAAAACAAAATCGGTACTGATGTCCAGAAGATTTCCCAATTTTGCCATTCCTGATAAGGAAAACGCCGGATCAGGGTCTCGGAGCGATAAATATCCAAGGCGGTTTCAGTAAATTGCAGGCGTATGGTTACCGCCTGAAACAACAAGAAAAAGCCCAACAAAGCGATCGCTAAACTTACCCAGGGTTGTATGAGCACTATTGTCACTGCAGCAATAATCAACACTATAGGCAGTGTGTAACTTGGAGGTAGTTCAACGGTTGATGTTGATTTTGGAGAATAATCAGCAGAAGTCACTTCAATTAAATCCCGAGCTGATAAACATGAATCAATATATGAATATAATCTAATTCTAAGCCTATATTCCCAACTTCTTCGATCTTCCCAACTTCTTCTATGGCATGACAGTTAGCTAATCTTACCTACTACCAGTATGTAGCACATGCCTGAGTAAGATTGACCCAAAATTGATTTAAATCCCTGTACGGAGAGGGGGGGATTCGAACCCCCGATGGCTTTGACACCATAACAGATTTCGAGTCTGCCACCTTAAACCACTCGGACACCCCTCCATGATCTAGTCAAGCCGCACCCCAGACTTCATCTGAAATTTGAACACAAAACCCTGGAATTTGTCAAGCCTGCCGTTTAAAACTCAGACATGGCTAGGTAGTCAATGTTCCCTGAGCTAACGGATTGAATTGACTATTTCGCGCTAGGTTTTTTAGCAAACAGCGATAGCAGTCAGATCAAGTCCAGTGGCATAGGGAATTGTATAGCGGGAAATGGGATCACCATCAAGGAACATCAATGTCTATCTCAATATCTTCAACAGTAGTCTTAAAACCACCATCCGGTGTCCACTGGATAGCACCATCACGGCCTGTCCAATAGAGGGTCATCTTAGCATTACGCATTAGTTTCGCGGTGTAGGAATCCACTACATTCGATGATGCGATCGCAATTTTTGGCTGCAGGGCATCGAGGAATTCTGGCCTCAGACTTTTTCCCGACCACCAAAGTACTTGTAGCTCAGGGAAACGGATGGTTTTGGCTAACTGTTTTTGGAAGCCTGGTTTGAGGTCTCCTAGGAGTAACCAATTTTGGTCAATGATGCGCATCAGCAACACTGGTGGTTCAGTGTTGACTAATTCTATTGATGTAGAGCCAACAGAGAGTATTTCACCCACAGGAATTGGTTGGTAGTAACCCTGCCTAGATGCTACTGCACTAGCGATAGAGTTACGGGTGACAATATCGTTCCAATTTTGAGCCTGAGACAATGGTCGTTGTAAATCAGTGTTATCGTAGAATGTGTCGATCGGTAAACTACCTAGAACCTGAACCCAACCACTTCTGAGTTGGGGCTGCTTGTCGAGAGCAACCGCCCAATTAATATGATTGATACCTTGCTTTTGCAGAAAAGGCAGCACTGTAAACCTTACTGTATCAGGGTTGCCACTATTGAGCAACGTTACTTGTCCCTGGTCTTGAATCACTAAAATTTGGTCATTTCCTGTAGCTAGCACTGTAACTTGAAACAATTTTGACGCTTGTTGCCATTGGGGCAACACCACCACAGTGACAGCAACGAGACTAATCAGCCACCAACGAGGATGTAACCATTTAATCAAGCAAGCTAGAGCAATTAGCCCGTAGAGGAATAACAGTTGCCCTAGGGAAATTTTGCCCACCGCTACAGAACTTCCTGGCAACTGATTGAAAAATTGCACTAGTCCCATCAGTCCATGGGTTGGGTAATACAGTAACCAAGCCAGTCCACTTCCTGCTGTTGGCCAAATTAGTCCTGCCAAGGCACTGACAATTCCACCCAAAGTGATTATAGAAATTAGGGGTGTAGCAATAACACTAACTGGTATAGAGTAGCTGGCAACAACTTGAAAAACATACAGTTGCAGGGGTAGAGTCCAAACTGCTGCTGCAATTGGCACAGCAACTAGGGATGCGATCGCAGGTGGCAACCAATCCAAACGTTGGATAATCCCTGGTGCAGTGACTAGTAATCCTAGGGTGGCCAGAAAACTCAGCTGAAATCCCAAATCCCAGATCCACAAAGGATTAAATAGGAGTAACAGTGTTGCTGCTAACAAGAGTGACCCTAAAGGCTTAACTTTCCGTGCCGTCACTAATGCAATTAGGGCACCCACCCCCATCAGAGCCGCCCGCATTACTGATGGCTGCAGTCCAGTTAATGCCACGTAAATTAACAGTACACTCAAGCTAATACTGAACTGCTTTCCTTTGCTTAAACCCCTGGTAACGGCTAAGACAAAACCCAACAGCAAAGATACATGGAATCCAGATGCTGCTAAGGTATAGGCTAACCCAGCCTGAATAAATTGATCGCGGATATCGTAGGGCAAATCAACAGCACGACGTCCTAAAACCATTGAACTGACTAACGGACCTGTGGGAGAGCCTAAAAAGCGAACTTGGGAACGGATAATACGTTGTCGCAGTCTCCACCATCCCCAGGGTTTGCCAATAGTTTCCTCATCAAAGTTTATTTGACGCCCACTCAAACCAGCAAAAGCCCCTTGACGAGCAAGATAGGCTCCAAAATCAAAGGCTCCCGGATTAGTCACTGGCTTGGGTTTATATAAAACCCCAGTTACGCTAATTATCTGACCTGGATATATCCCAGTTCCTTGAAGTAATGGCACAGTTACATACAACTTGCCTGTCACTCCTTGACTTATCGCTCCCCCATCTTCGCGACTTTCAATTTCAGTTAACTGAGTAGCTTGTAACCAAAATTGTGTACGCTGATTTCGGGTCAGGCGAGGCATACTCTCCACTTTGCCTTCAACCTTAAACAGTTGCTCTGGAGCAATGCTATTGGTTGAGGGGACATATTCGCTAATGTCATTCAGTTCTGGTTGTGGTACCCGCAATTGAAAATAGACCACCGCCAAGGCCGAGATTAGTCCTGCTGCTACCCATAATCTTGGTTTTGGTCCTGTGCGCCAGAAGCTGGGGAATGCGATCGCAGCCACTATCCCTGTGACAACGAATCCTGTTACCAAAGCTCTGTACTCTTGCCAGGGAATCTCACCAGTCGGTAAGTTGAGAATCCCTGTAGAAACTAAGCCGAGAATATAAGCAAGACTTATTACTGTACCACTGGCAGGCTTCATCAGATCGATAAACCTAGCTTTAAGCCCAAAACAACATGAAGCAATAGCAGGCAAAGTGCCATACTTCCTAAGTAGGCATGAACGCTACGCACCAATGGTTTGTTCCCGCCAAAGCCAGTCAAGGCAATCACCCCATTAGCAGCCAGCAAAATCAGTACGATTGATCCTGTCCAAAAGTGGGGGCTTTCGAGAATTGGCTGATACTGCATTACCAGAGACAAAACCCCACCCGTGTAGCCACCTGCGATAAAAATGAACATCCAGGGTGCTATTTTTCGATGATCACTGCGACTCTGTAGTGCTATTTCAGGATCAGATACTACTCGGCCACGCCATCCTGCTATTCCCACAAAGCTACCCATAATCAATACCACAATTCCCATCATCAATGGGTGTCCCCAATGCACCACTGGCTCAGGAATACCTAAAATCCTAAATTGGTTAGCAATTGGTTCTAAGAGCTGACTGAAATTTCCCACCAGTTTAAAACTATCCTCTCGATTAAGGTTTACCTAGCTTAAGTAACCATCTTTGTAGCATATTCACCATTTGATTGGGCAAGAAACTCTCAACATGCCCAGATAGTGATGTTTAGATTCCTTGACACTTGCCTCAAACGAGGAAACAGACAATTTCATTCACTCGCAGCTCAAGGTGAACAAACGATCACGCCAGATCATAGAAGACTGTCCCTGGTCCAAAGGAGACCCAGGGCTTTAGCCCCCAGGGCAAAGCCATCTAAATTTTTTTTGACAAATTACTTTGACTATGCATCGAAGACTTGAAAGCACACCGCTAAGGGTATCTCTTCGAGATCCCCATTTGTTAGAGGGCGATGCGGCATAGCCGACGCTACGCGAACACTTACTAGCTTATTAGTGACAATATTAGTGACAATAATTTAATAACCCACATTGCTCACTCCTCACTCCTCACTTCCTCACCCCGCCACTGCCACTATTTTTTTGATAATGATAATTCTTTTAAAGAAAACTAGTAATACTAAATAGGTGCGATTACCCTGGCAAATTGAGAATTCTTATATATCCAAATTAGTATTTACTAATTTTTTTCTATCGCTAAGGTAGCTTTAGAGTTTTTTAGAGCAATGCCTTTACTATAGACAAGCCAGGTAAAGATGACTAATCCAGCTTCGGTTCCTACTAAATCGTGAAGGATATGAAATAAAGCATTAAAAGTCACTTGTGGGTCAGTATAGGGATTCCCTCCAAACTTATCTAGAAGAAACACAAACGTTAAATTGACTCCAACTGAAAAAATTGGGAAAAGAATAATTTTCCAATCTTGGAGTATTTTATAGCCTCGATAGGTCAACACACCCAAAACTAGAGTAAGTGCAATATAAATAGGAATCTTAAAATTATCGTTACCGGCTTGATAACCTAAAGGGTACAAAATTGAAACAACTAACAGACTAATCGCAAACACAATATTAATTAAATTGGTGATTATAGTAGTCTTCTCCACTAAACCATCGGCCCACAGCGCAAATGCTGAAATCAAGAAAAAATAAAACATGAAATTCAGCATCGTAAAATCGTTTTGATAATACCAGCATTGGGTGACGTGCCAACCAATTTCTGAAGCGATCGCCACCATCACAAAAGCTAGACCCAGTTGGGATGCAAAAATACTTCTCGATGGCAGTCCTAAGTTTTTTAAACTGTTGTAAAAAATTCTCATCGCCAGAGGGATGAGGGCAAAAACCAGAACGTGGGTGATAATTAATCCCAGTTTCCAACCACCGACTATACAGGTTCTAGAGGGGTCTGTCGGGGATTCTGCGATTCCGGGCAATGTGGCGAGAATATAGCCAAATCCAGCTAAACCAATTAAGAAGCAGAGTGCAGTAAACCCTAAGTTGGTAGTAAAAATCTTGCCATCGTTATTTTCCTGGGATTTAGTAAACTGCTTTGAAGACATTCATACAGCTCCTGCTCATAGACAACTAAAACAAATCGCCGAAATCGCTGGAGGAGTCTCCCCACAGCCTGATATCAACTACTAATTCTCTCACAAGAACTATCCCTGGAATCTAATAGTTAAGATAAATTTTAGGTTATCATTGATAAATGTTAAGTAACCATCAAATTTATAATGATTACGTTACATATCTTTGTTAATATATAGATTGCTTTACAAGTGTGATGGGTAAATCCCCTGTACTTTAATCGGGGGATATAAGCGAACGGATGAATTGATTCATCGGTGATGTGGGTCGTTAATGTACGCTAAAACTTTGTGAGTGCTAATCTGGCCAGTGGTGTCAAACATATACGAATGTGTCCACAAACTTGGCAATCTCAACAGGTCTGGAAATTATTGTCTAAGCAATAATGATATTCGTAATTGGTTTGTTCATTGCTGTTACTATACCTCACGCTTACTAGGAAACGCTATAGTATGAAGCAAAAATTATCCCCAAAATTGACCTTAATCGCCGCTTATTGCATCAGCCTATTTGAGTTTTCTCCCACCGCAGAGGCGCTCACCATCGATCAATGGTCTCTCAAGATTATGCCTTTGGGAGACTCAAACACTCGTGGGAAAGCATTGGATCGAGCCGGATATCGAGATGACCTGTGGGCATTGTTTAAAGATAATGGCTATAGATTGACACTCCCCGGTCTAAAGACGCGGGGATTCTTCGCTCAACGACCCGACTTGCTGAACCTGGCCGGAACCAAGAACAGTAGAGGCCAAATCTCCCGAAGTGTTCGGATCAAGGATCCAGGTTCCGGTGTGCCCCACCGTACCCAAGGCTTTTTTCAGGATGTTGACTGCGGCGTTGTGGTCTCGGTCTAATTTACAGCCACACTTACAGACGTGAGTCCTAGTTGATAGTGACTTCTTGACTACCTCGCCGCATTCTGAGCAATTCTGGCGCGGTCTAGCGGGATTCACTGCAACCGTTACTCTGCAAAACTTTCTGCCAAAATGCTCTAACCATTTCCTAAATTGATACCAACCTGCATCATTAATAGACTTGGCTAAACAATGATTCTTAACTAGGTTCTTTACTCTCAAATCTTGCCTTACGGCACGCTGCGCGAACATAGGCGACCAAGTCGTTAGACCGGATTACGCAACGTGCCAGTCTCTTGGCATGTTCTATGCGCTTCGCGCAGGCTTCGCCAACACGTTGCCTACTTATTTTGAGGTGTTGCCTACCTAGTCTATTAATTGCCTTCTTTCGGTTAGCAGAGCCTTTCTTTTTTCGAGAAACTCGACGCTGATAAAACTTTAATCGCTTTTCCCCCGTCCTGTAAAAACGGGGGTTAGGTTCAGTGTTCCCTCTAGAATCGGTATAGAAGTCTTTTAACCCTACGTCCAATCCTACAGTAGCGTCAACCGGGTCTAATTGTTCTTCGTTCGTCACAGAGATGCAAAACTGAACATAGTAACCATCAGCCCTCTTAACAATGCGAACCCGTTTGATTTGCTTCTTGTCGAAGCGCCATAAGTCCCAGGTACCCTTGAGTTTTAGCTTTCCTATTCCTTTCTTGTCACTGAATGTAATTGATTTATTGTCAGGGGAAAGTTTCCATCCTGATTGCTTATATTCGACAGAGCGACAGTGTTTTTGAAAGCGGGGAAAACCTTTCTTTCCAGATACCTTTTTCTTGCAGTTTTCAAAGAAGCGAGAAATCGATGACCACGCCCTTTCAGCCGCAGCTTGTCGGGCAGTAGAATTTAACTCATTGGCAAAAGGGAATTCTTTAGCTAGTATCTTGCAGTACTTGCTAAGGTCATATTTTCCTGTTCCTTTGTTATCCATCCATAAACGAATGCAGCTATTACGGATAAACTTAACTGTCCGAATTGCTTCGTCTATAGCTTGATATTGAAGGGATTTACCATATGCTTTAAACTCTATTATGATCATCAGAACTCGACCTCTTATGTGATATTGTTACGCTAACACAGTTAGCGAAAACCGTCAACTCAAAATCAAATCTTTTTCACGGCGGCTAAAGACCGCTGCGACCCTTCATCCCGGAGACTAAACCTTAGAATAGTGCAGCATTACAACAATATCTGTCACTTTTGATGCATAGCCTACCAACTATAAAGGCTGCACTATTCTTGCGGTAACTTCTGACCCGCTCGCTTTGTGACGGGGCTTTCGGGTATCGGGGATTTTTGTAAATTTTGTGGGAAGCGCTACCTCAGAAAATCCCGAAATAGTTTTAGGCCAAAACAACACATATGTGTTTGACAAAGACCATCAAGGGCATGGGGGATTTGCCATAGCTGGTGTTGGAGCATCTAATGCGTGGTCGGATTTAAACTCCGAAATAGAAGATTGGCTGAAGCAGGCAAGACCGGAGATTGTCTTATTAATGGCTGGCACAAACGACATCCTTTTTCAGAATGAAAGTCCTGAAGATACGGTCAATGAAATGATTTTACTCATTGATAAAATTCTCGCCTGGTCAGATCAGGTATATTTGTTTGTCTCTTCAATTCCCCCCATTAACCCCTCTGCACTGCAGGATGGTACTCTCAAGACTCAGAAAGCTGATAAATACAATAACCTATTGGCAAATTTGCTGAGGGGAGAAAGTTATAAAAACAAGAACATTCGATTTATTGATAACCGCGATATATTCACCCCTGATCACATGCTTGAGGATGGTATTCACCTAACCCCAGAGGGTTACAAAAAGTTGGCTCAGGCTTGGTTCAAAATGATGATCGGCATCCGTACCAGGGAAAAGCAACATGATATTCCTATAGATGTTCCCGTTGAGATCGAGATCTATAGTAATTGAGAAAAAAATCTGTAGCTGTTGAGACTACAAAATCCGTCGCTACGATAACTTCCGGTAGGGTTTGCTTCTAACGGGGCGACAGGTCAGCTAGAACGTAGCTATAATAAGTAACCTACCTCTTAGCCCTCGTAAATAATACTCCAATTTATTGCGATTTAAGCTGATCAACCTGGCGGGGTGACAAGAGTAGCTAGAAAGCCGACATAATCAAGGTCATAGCTTTGAGAGCTTGCTGATAAAATGGGCGTTGATTTGAAGATAAATTAACTGTTCTATTTTTTATTAATTAATTGGCACACTTGGGAGTAAAAATTAAGCCAGTTGTAACCATATAATCCAAAACCTGTTAAGTAAAGTTACACTTTCTGTGAAACACAGGATAGAGAGACAAATCAGCTCAAGAACAATAAGGTAACGCTGTCGCGTTGTTTACTTGTTGGCAACGATTCTGATAGCTGGTCAGCTACCTAAAAAGGAAGGCTAGAAGCCCCGTCTCTTTAGAGCGGGGTGCTGACGTTCAGCGAAGTTCAAATAGAGCGCATGGTCAGAGATTTTGCTAACGTTTGATAACTGGCAGGATGACCTGCAAAATATCCCGAGAGATAATACCTGGCAGGTTCATAATGATTTTCAGCCGTGAAGGGATCCAAAAATTGATCACTAACCAAATCTTTTCTGACAAAAAATGCATTAACACCCGATAAGTTACAGCCCACAAGATAATACCCTTTTTTATCTAAATTGACCTCAAAAAACTTTAATGAAGCCCCAAAACAATCATCTTTTTCCCATCTGTGTGTCGCATCATAGTCCATACAATATAAAATGGGTGGTGTGAACTTGGCATTATATTCAACGATAATTACTCTGGGACTTATACAGGTGATTGCATCAATAATATGATAGTCATTACCATCAATATCCACTGATAATAGATCGATTTCATTAGCGTCTATATTGGCAGAAATCAATTCGTTAATATTCTCTTTTGTAATAAAGGATTTAACGATTTTTAACTGACCATTTTCTATGACTTTATGAAAATATTTTCTAATTTTATCTACCGAACTAGACGACGCATCGATCCATAGACCTTGCCAATGATCAAAAAGCAGGGCAAGGCTATTGTTTTCTAAGCCATTGCCAATGCCAAATTCAACAAAGATTTGATTGGTTACACCAATCCGGTTAAAGATTTCTCTAATAATGCCATCTTCATCACTTTGAGAATAAACTTTACTTCCGAAAGGAATTAAACACTGAGGATTTTGATAGCGTTCACTTGTCCTTAAACGTTCTATTTCTTGAATAATCGGAATCTGTTTAATCCGCTTCCGAATTGTTAACTCATAGCCGATATCCTGGATGATAGGCTTAATCAATTTTTGTATTCTTTGGAGTGGCATAAACCGATTGTTTTCATACAAGAACTAACAAATTTTCGGTCAACAGGTTGTTTGAAGACCATTGTTCACCTCCTCCCGACGCCAACGTTTCACGTTTGGCGCGGGATTCCCAAACCTCACGATTTGGGTTTCTGCTTGTTTCCACTAGGGGATGTTGCACCTGCCTTAACAGATTTACTTTGCTCAGGTCTAAGTAGGTGGGTTTAATTATCCGTAAAATAGCAAGTGATATCAAATCCGGTTAGTACAGACAGTAAAAAATATTTGTCTTTGTCTGACTCTACCGTTGTTTGATCCTAATCCTAATCCTGTTTTTGCTTTCCGGATTTGGTATGAGAATGAAGCTTCCTCCACCTGGCTATCGCCGTTCGCGTAGCGTGGCGATAGCCAGGTGGAGGTGTCTTATGCTAATTTAGAGCTACCCCTAGCCCATAAATCACACAGACAAGCCCAGCTTCTAGGCGATCGTCCAGAACTTTTGCTGGAACGACCCTCACTGCCATTTCTGCGAGTGAGTTGAAGTATGCCCCTAGCGCCGATATTGTAAGCGCCGTTTAGGTCGGCATTGAACTGCTTACCTGAGGAGAAGGTTGCTAGAGCATAATTTTTTGAATCACGTCTAACAATGCCCGTGCCATCGTAAGCAAGCTTTGAAGTATAAGCCGCCACAACTTCCACTACCTTGCCACCCAACTCAGCCCATTTCATTTCAGTGAAATCACGAATTTTTGCTTTGAGCCATCCATGAAACCTTTGCCTGAGGTTAGACCGTTTCCGCCCCCCTTTTGGCTTCCATCCTCTTAGATTCTCAAATACAATCGCTTCCGAGTTAAACTTCTCAGCAACCTGAACAATTCGTTTAGAGACAATATGACTGATTTGGTTGTTGATTCTCTGACATTTTTGATAGGTTTTAGAGCAGAAACCTTTGTGAAGTCTCCCGCCTTTACCCATCGTTTTAGACGCCCGCATGGATACGGATTTCAGACGCACATCCCGACGGTCTATGTCTCTCCCAGGGTGGATAAACTCCCTGTGGATTACAGTGCCGCTGTGGGTTACGACTGATAGGCTTGCAGTGGTGTTAATTCCTAGATCTACCGCAGTTACATTAGCTTCTGGTTTTCGTTTTTCTGGCTTGCAGTTGAACGGAACAGATAGGTGACAATACCTTTCATTGAAAATCAAAGAAGGCGACATCATTTTGTTGCTGGCCACCTGATGCCTTTCCCTCAAACCAGTGATTTGGACAGTAGTCCAGACCCAATCCAGACCGTTGAAAACTTTGATTTCGACTTGGTCAAAGCCATGTAGTTTATAGCATTGTCCTTTGTACAGGGCGGGATAGCAGCCAGTATTAGCATTTAATTTTGGTGGTTTAGTGTCTCGTCGTTTCCGCGTACCCGACTGCCATTCGTTGTATCGGGTCACATAACTGCTAACTTGACCAGCAGCAAAAGCAATTGCAGCACGGCGATAATAACTAGGAAATTTGTAAAAAGCTTTGTTGAATTGTGGATATTTGATATTTGGGCGCTTTGCTGTTTGGTGCATCAAACACTCAACAGCAGGAGTTAGCTGATCTGCTGTCAAAGAACCTAGTTCAGACCAGTGAGTATAAATAATGCCAACCAAGAAACGACAAGCATGGCGATACACCTTGACCGTCTCCCCAAACAGTAGTTTTTGGTCGGGGGTAGGATTTAATTGCCATTTGTCAGTTCTTATGACTTTGGTCGGCGTTTTCACTGGTCTAAAAAACTATCCTATACTTAGTATTTTAGCATACAAAATATCAGACGATAATATAACAATCAGTGTTCCAGATTTTTAGTAATTAGTATTGGCGTGGACTAACCCCCACCTGGACGTTCGCGCAGCGTGGCCTACGGCCAGGTGGGGGAATGCGTCACACGTACCGTTCAAAATCATTAAAACCTCTTGACTAAAGGTTTTCAGCTTCATTCTCGGATTCTAAGTTTTAACGTTTATTTATTCCCACCTACTTAAAGGGACGCTCAACAGATTGAAATGGCCGAGCCAAGCCGCCAAAATATTTTTACTCGCATTGATGTCTCGGTCATGGTTAGTCCAATATACCGCTAGACGACCTGCTGCCATCCCAGATGAAGCCGAATCCATTGAGATTTCCAATCTTTAGTGTGTGCTAGAGACTTCAGTCATCCGAGGATTCCAACGAGAACGCAACTCTTCGATATGCATATTCTCTCTGTTCTTTTTGAGATGTCGAGGGCTACTTTCAAAAGATAAAGAAGATGGCAGCGGATCTGACCCATACTCAGCTTGAATAAAGGATTCTAACTCTGTATAGGACGGAGAAAAGCTTTCTTGGGTCGGCTGGGATACGGTCGATTGATATCGCCGTAATGTCGCAGAAAACAAACCCGTACCATCATCAAAAAACCGTTCAGTCGTTGCCCCATAGCGTTCATAGGGATGAAAAGCTAGATGATCTGGGGCTTGAGCTCCCACCCAGGAAACGTAAGACCAATATTCACTAAAGGTGCCAAATTTCAGCGCAGATCGCATCATCAGCAACAACCAATGGTCATCCGATTGAAAGTAGTTGCTCACCTGACACTTAAAGGACTTAAGGTGCTCTTGTTTAAACCACATATGATGGGGAATAAAAGTGCCTTCAGGGTCTGTTAGGGGTTCAACCCCCAACACCGAGCGAATCCATTCTGCCCAAGTGGAGACAATGCTGGCATTGCCCCACTGATTGTGCTGAAGTAGGGCAAACGTATGCTGTTGGGTTTGGTTCTCCTCACAAATCAGGGGCCAAGTCGCAACCGGAAGTAGGTCACTATCCCAGACAACATACCATTCACTTAAGTCATCAATTCCCTCACCAGCACCCAGTTTTAAGAGTTGCTGATAGAACCAGCCTGGAGTATAAAGGGATTCCCCGAGTTCCAGTTCAGCACAAATTCTGTCTTTTGTCAGACCACTTTTTTGAAAGAAGGTTTCCTCAGAATGGGTATAAAGGGGAGCCAGTTCCCAACCCTGAGACACCTGTTGTAGTGATCGCGCCTGTGGCTCAGGTGAAATCACATGGATACTGCGAGGTTTGTAATGGGTTGTAATTCCCTCAAGCACACCCCGCGTGTTCCAGCGCAACTGATAGAGAGGAATCACAAAGTCGAAGATTTCTTGTGACATAGCGTTTAACTCCGAATTTCTCTAGACTATCAACAATAAAAATATCATCTTAATGGAACAAGGAGTCGGTGTTAGTTTAGGATGTTAAGGTCTCTTGCCATTATTAACATCTAAGCTAAACAAGTACCTCAGAACCCCATTCAGAATTGATCATTCATCACTTATCATTCATATGTGCTAGCGGTGAAACCTCTGCTCTTGCGACTGGTTGAGCAGAACTTAGCTTAAGCTAGACTTCAAGTCGCCTTCAACCCCATTCATAATTTATAATTCATCATTCAATAATTCAATTGTGGGGTTTGGGCATCCCTCCCGATCATCTCTGATTTAGCAAGGGAGGATGTCAACGATGATTTGTATTCAACTGTTCTTCTAATTTGCGACTTCCTAAAGACATCAAATAATAGAACACCCAATAGAGAATACCGATAAAGATATAAACCTCAGAGTAAGGTCTTAAAAACATAGAATTCGTGAAAATTAAACGACTAATGCCTAACAACTCTAAGAATAGCACAATTACCAACAGTGTTGTATCCTGAAAAAGACTAATAAACTGGCAGGTAATCGATGGAATCGAGATTTTAAAAGCTTGAGGTAAAACAATCAATCCTAAAGTGAACGGGGTATTCAAACCCAGGGCTTTAGAAGCTTCTACTTGACCTCTCGGTATGGCTTGGAGTCCACCCGGCAGGTTTTCTGCTAAATATGCTAAACTAAACATTTTTAACCCTACAATTGCCTAGAATACGTGATCCTGTCCCATTCCTTTGGGTAAAAATAAGGACAGTAAAACCTGTCCCATAAATAAGCTAATGTGCATTTAAATTGGTTAATATACCAAATCCGGTTTAATAAGACTATATTCAAAACAATCAAAGTCCTTGCTTAGACTTGATTTGAGGATTTAGGTAAGTAACCTATAATAACCGGATTTGGTATTACCTATTCCCTTTTGGTAAACTCAATTGCTACATCGCTTACATTAAGGGAGTTTGAGTCTCAAACTAGTACAAATGAACGGGGTAACTTCAATCAAAAAACTTTTATCTGTAGTTTTTGATACTAATTTAGATGAGCTTATCCTGGTTCAACCCGTCAAATTTATAATATAGCAGTTCTCATACTGATGAGCGACATTGCTTATCCCTTTAAGGCAAAAGGCAATAGGCATGCTAGCAATAGTAAAGAGGGTTTTAAGGTAATCAGTCTAAAAGTAGAGTGTACCTCATAACTGCGATAAACACTATAATTGTGTTACATATCTTTGCTATAATTTAGATTGCTTTACATCAAGTCTAGGTTACTTGTGACTTGTCAAGTAATAAATAACAAGTAAAACAAGTAACCTAGTAACAAGTCACAAGTAACGATTTCTATGGTTTACCAAAGATGTCTCCACCAAGGAGTAGGCTTAACATCAGGAAAATCGATTTTGTTGCGGATTTCATCAATATCCCATCCAGTCAACTCAGCTAAGGTTTGAGCTTCCTGTTGTAATCGTCGATTTAAGGATTGTTGATAGTCAACTCCTGCCCTACAGCTCATCTTCCCAGTAAAGGGATGACGAAGGATATATCGTCCCTGAAACAATTCACGGTTTGACGTTTCCTGGAACATCAAATCTTCTGGGAACGTATCACGGGTATAGCGAACATGGAGGCGAGTGATATAAACATTATTGGGTCTTCCTGAGTTTATCCAAAAGACACCTGATTTCCGGAGTTCTTCCGGATTGAGAGGGTTAGCTGAACATGGGTCACAACTAGCCATATTCCAAGCATATTCAACAAAAGCTACTTTTTTCCCTTCACTCTCGTAAGCAGTTTCGAACATAGCAGTGTAGAAATCACCAAACTCTGTTTTGACAAATACCGGAATTTCAGTATTAGAAGGAATCTTTACCGTGCGGTAGTTTGTAATTTCAGCCTGACCTCGGGGTGATAACACATAGACAATCAGGTCTTGCTCACCCGTAGCATTCATCATCCCTAAGCGAATGGGCAGCATAAATCGGGGAGACTCGTAAGCCATCTGGAGGGGTCGCAACCGTTGGTAGGCAGTTTTGTCAAATTCCTCCAGATTGACTTTGGCAACGAAAAATTTCATATTCTGGCGGATGTAGGGTCGCAATAGCCGATTTGCTCCCTGTGGAATTTTATAACCGTTGCGTCTGAGCCAGGTTTCTAAACCTCTAGAGTCCTTAGCACTGAGGATAAGAATGTTATATTCTCCAACTGAGAAGCGCTCCTCTACCGTGACACCTAAAGCACGATCATCAGCATTCCTTGCCCTTGTGCCACTTCTAGGACCACTTTGCGGTAGTGGCGCACTTTCGAGATACCTTCGGTTATCGGCACAGGGGTCTGGGTCAAAATATTCCACTAGTCGAGGTGCACTAAACTGATCGAGGCGTTCAATAATTTTAGGGTTACCTACGTTGACCTGTTCTTGCTGAAGCACCACAGGAACTGGGACAACCATGGCAAAGTCTTTAACATCCCCTTGATAGTCATTTGCCATGGTTAAAACAGTGCGATCGCCATCCCGAGCAATTACCACTTGAGAGGTCTGGTTATATAGTTTAGTATCAGCTTTTGCGACATAAAACCCACAAAAACCCCAGGCTTTTTGAGCCAACCCTAAACTCACTAAAACCGTTATCAAAATAGTACTTATAACCCGAATAATTTTCATTTTTATTTATTTTTTTGTCTTTAACTCAAGTTACTTAACGTCATTCAACAAATTCACTATCATGCCAGGAAAATCTCGTAGATGACCAGATAAAATCCAAAATTACGCTCAAAGGGGATAGGGCAAACAACGCCCAGAAAATAGCGGTAGGCAGGAAGAATTGATTACGCAATATAAAAGTCAGTAAAGCAATACACACCGCCCAGAGCAATCGACTAATCGGTGCATTGGGGATTGAGCGAGGGTCGGTTAGCATAAATAGGGCAAACAGTAACAAAGACCCACTCATCAACCGATGGCAAAATACATCCCAACTCCAGCCAAGCCAGAGATTTCTAATCCCTTCTAAAACCGCATAGGCACCCAAAAAAGCTGCCGTTGTATCCCATCGTCCTACCCGTTTTAACACCATACTGCCAGTGCCCGCAAATAATAGAGCATACCAACCATCATCCCCCCACTGTCCTGGAGAAACCCAAGCATCATTGGTTAGGATAAGAACAGCAATAATTCCAAAATTGGCTGGATTAAAAAAATGCTTGCCCTCAACTCGGAAAATAAATTTACTCAAAATTCCTACGGAGCCAGCTAAAACCATAGTGCTATAGTTATCAGCTCGCAGCAACAGACTCAAGCTTAAGGCTGTAATCATAGCACTTTTTAGGGAAGGGGGTTTGGGAGAACTGGCGAAAGTAGCATCATTATCCTGGGGGCAATTTGGTTGTTTTCTCAGCAGATTAAGAATTGTTTCTAAGGTTTGAATTTTGCACCATTCAAGGGTAGATTCAAGGGTAGTTTTAAAATCGAGTTTGGGATTAAACCCCAAAGGAAGGCCAAGGAAAGAGAGGCCAAGATCCCCAGGGTTTTTGATTGCGGATCTGTGTTTGGGGTTTGACCAAAGAAATGCTGCTAACCACTGAGTTAGTAGGCAGCTTACGATTACGACTAGAATCAAGTCTGGTCTTAGTGTCCAGTCCCGAGTGCTGATGCCCAAGACTAGGAAGATGGAGAGAAACAGAATTTGATTGTTTCGGGGGTCTTGTTGCCACATTATCTACCCATTCTGATCCGACTGTTAAAGTAATCAGGGCGCTCTGTATGGATCAGGTTTAACACAAAAAAAGACGCTAACTCTACCAAGACTAATGCCAGAGCGATCAGGAAATGTTTCCCCGCTGCCAACACCAGGCTAAGGGAGCGATCGCACCATACTGTACAAATGCCTTTACAAATGCCTTTACAAATGCCTTTACAAATGCTATAGAGCTACTATTTTTGAGTGGTTCATCGGGCATGATATCAAGTATAGTGGTCAGTTAACCATTACCCATTACCCACTCCCCTCAATTATTCCATAATTAATGGATAATTTTCTAGGTTAGAAATTAAGAAAATTTTAGTTAGATGGCCAGATAATTGCCAATTGTAATTAAGTATAATTAGCCAAAATTTGACGAATTTGATCATCAATAGTCTCTGGTTTCTCCACCATCGCCATATGTCCACATTGAGCAATTTCAATCACATTGTCCCCACACAATTGAAAGAGACTGTGAAAACTAGCAAGATGACGCACATATTTCGGTTCCATTACCTTATCCTGAGTACCAGCAATGAAATAAACAGGTTGTTTGAGTCGGGAAACAACCTGAGGTAAGCGATGGACCTCGGCTTCTGTGGTGGAATCTAGTAACGTCCTCAGTGCAGCTTCCGCATTAGCAGTAACAAAATCAATAACCCGTTGACGTCCCCATTTCCGGGCAATAGGACGCGCTACCTGAGCCCGGGTAAACAGTAAGTCCAGTAAAGGGACATAACACAACCAACGGGGACGGCGTTTGACCAACTGCTCACCAGCCAGCCGAAAGCGCTCAAATTCTTCTTTAAGATAAATTCCACCACCAGCATTAAGACAGATTACCCCTTGAATCCTCTGAGGTAGCAAATAGGCACCCCACAGAGCAATGCTACCCCCTAGGGAATGACCAACTAACCAAGCCTGTTCGATTCCCAGTTTTTCTAACAGGATGCCCAAGTCCTCAGCATAGGCAGCTAAGCTATAGCGGTCAGTGGATGAAGCAGCAGTCTGAGGAAATGGTGATTCCGAGTCCCGGTTAGATGTTGAGCTTTGAGTGTTATGAATTTGGGACTGGGATTCACCGAATCCCCGCAGGTCATAGATCAGACACTGATACTGCTGTGACAACCTATAAATTAGAGGTTGCCAATAGCTACGGCTTAACAGCCAGCCGTGGATGAAAACCAAAACAGGGCAGGATGATTTAGTAGGAGGTGTTAATTCGTAAGTATGGGATACTCCTAGGATGTTAATGGTTGCCATACCTTGATCTTATCGAAGAATTAACAGGATAGGAAATTAGTCAGTGATTTTAATCACATCTTGTTTGTCCTTACTTGAAAAGTAGGCAGGATGACGGACTTAGGCACCAAGAGCCTTAAAACCCGGTTTCTGGTTATAAATCAAAGGCTGAAATCGTTGTAATTATTTTAAGAAACTGGGTTTGCGGCATAAGTCCTGTGCTTGTCACCCAATGATGACTAAAACACTTGACCTAGTAATCGCCGCCGAATGCTTTCAGCAATTTTTTGACCTAAATAATCGGGAATCAAGTTTCCGTTAGGGCCTAGTAGGTAAAGAATCAGCCGGGTTCGTCCCCGCCACACCAGCAAGTTGGCATTGACCACCAGTAAATCCTCTTGCCAGATGGCGTACATAACTTTGTAAAATAATCCAGGTTGGTTATTTGCCTCAATTAACAGCGCTGGTAGATGGAACACTGGGTCTACGTAAAATTCTGTTTCTACCTGCTTCAAGCCAGCATCGAGATTAAATTCCACTGCCAGCATTTGTTCCACCTCAAAGCGCCCTGCCAAAGCCTCCCTCAGGGCACGGCAGACATTTTCTGAGGTTTTGTGGGTCAGCGCTTTCCGGTTACGAGACACCACTAGTTTCATAAACACCAGCATTGGGGGACTAATTTGACCATAAAGACTGAGACTGTGGATAGTCAGTCCATAGGCAGTCAGAACGCCAAAAATGTCACTGAGCAGAAAAGACTCATTGCGGTAAGCAAAGTGCAGGACACTTTTTGAGCCTTCCGGTTTGATCTCAATTACAGCATGTTGGGTTTTATAGAGTCGGTAAGCCAGTCTGAGGTTGTGCAGTTGGATCTCACTACTGACAAACTGTTCATAGAACTTAGGAAACGCTCGGTTGAAGCGTTTCAGGATTTCTTGTTGGGATGATTTCCAACCCACAGTGATCGATAGGGGTAGGTGGCTATTCTTGTTTATCAAAAGGTGCGACCCGTTCGCGTAGCGTGGCCTTTTGGCCAAGGCGCGACCCAAGGTCGGGTTCCCCGGCCTTGGAGGCGCGCACCTCATGGGAATTTAATTCTTAATGCGGAAAGCGCACCTGAGCTTTTTGAGTTAACACAACCCGGTAAGCTTGTAGGGGGCTTTACACACAAATGTATATATAGATAGAGTTTAACATTGATTTGCTTGATTTCTTGATATATCTGGGTTTGAGCTCTTTTTGGCTATTTGGTGTATTTCCAAGGGTCCCGTCTGGGTTTGAGGCTTTTGTCTTGCTCAAAACTCTCTGATTCCCCCCAGGCAACAATAAGCGCGGATCTGATTCATTTCTCACCAATCCTGTTGATTAGCCTAGTCTAACTAATCTTCCCCAACTTCCCCACCTTCGGTAGCTTGCCGACTTTCCTTGTCTTGATGCAAAGCGCGAGTGGTTTTGGGTATGTGTGCGGAACACCGCGATTCTCCTTTGGAGACACTACGTGAACGCACCTGTATTGATGCAGCGCGGTCATGGGGGGAACCCCCGTTCCCTTGCTGCATCGCTGTAAGCCCCATGGAAACCACGGAAGTCGCTCATGGAGGGAACCCTCGCATTAAGGCACTGCCTCCTCCGTTCCCTTGCTGCATCGCTTGTTGATTTAGATGCGCGCAAGGACAGCAAACAGCTGTGCCCTCTGATTTCGAGAATCTTACCCAAGCGACTTCAAAGAGCGCGAGCCTTGAGGGAATGCTAGGATAGGAATTTGGATAGGAGGCTTAATTGTGGTATTATCATTTGCACAAAGAATTAGTTTCAGATCAAGGTAGGTCGGGTATGATAGTTTTCCTGGTGGAGTAAAACCAATAGATCAAATATCACTTTCTGTTTTTTGAAACATTTAAGTCTGGCTCTGGTTGACCGAGACCCAGAACGTCTGAGCCGTCAGGGAAAGAAGACCATTACCAGTCCAAGTAGCTCACAATTATGATAACGCCACTGTCACACCTGCATGGGTTTTTGGAAAAGCTTCTTTAGCAGTTCTGACACTGCTTTGCCTCAAACACGAACTGAAGGAGATACCGTAGAAGGTGTCAAATATCGCACCGACGGTACCTCACGGGTATTTTTCAGTACAACACGGGAAATTGACCTGTACGAATTGGAAGAACTTTGTGATGCTGTTGGTTGGTCTCGGCGTCCTTTGCGCAAAGTTAGGAAAGCCATTCAGCATAGCTTTTTGGTTACTTCTATGTGGTACCAGCGAGGTAACACGAGGCGCTTAATTGGCTTTGCCCGTGCCACTTCTGATCATGCTTTCAATGCCACAATCTGGGATGTAGTAGTTCATCCAGATTTCCAAGCCAAGGGACTAGGTAAAGCTTTGATGAGATATATGATCAAAAAATTGCGCAGCCAAGATATTAGCAATATCACCCTATTTGCAGATCCTCAAGTGGTAAGTTTTTACCGTAAAATGGGATTTATGCCTGACCCAGAAGGTATTAAAGGCATGTTCTGGTATCCAGATTAATCTCGAGTACACACAAATCGCCAAAAGTAAGTTATACTGGTTATACTGCTTAGAGCTAGCATCCGGGATGTAGCGCAGCTTGGTAGCGCGCCTGCTTTGGGAGCAGGATGTCGCAGGTTCAAATCCTGTCATCCCGATTGGAAATTAATCAGTCAATCAGTCAAGACACCAGGGTAAAGTCAGTGAAACTTGATACAGTGAAACTTGATAAGAGTCAGGTGCAGAGGGATTAAACGCCACTGATCAGCTAAGTTAACATGCCGCGTCAAGCTATGATCGATCAAGTTTGATTTGAATCTCTGCCTCTACTAGAGGTTGGTTAGGCGCGTTCAGATCTCTCAGTGAGCAGGGTATTCTAGTTGTAACAGGCTCTTCTTTGTTAAAATTTGAGGTAATTTCTATGAAATCATTGTTCCGTTGGGGCACAACATTAAGTTTAGTAGGGAGTGCCTTACTAGGCTCAGTGAGTGCAGAAAATTTAGCGGCACTGGCTCTGACCGAAGAGCAGGTAAGAGAAAAGTTGAGTCCTGTACCTGTATTTGCAGTTACTGATCAGAAAGGTTCGCCACTAGTAGCCTCAATTCCAGATCAGCAAGATCAAAAGAAGACTACCTCAGTGGCAGGTGTGTTTATTAGCCAAGAAGATGCTAATGCGTTTGTACAGCGTTTAAAGCAGGAAAATCCTGAACTAGGTAGCAAGGTACAAGTAGTGCCTGTATCTTTGGGGGAAGTTCATGATCAAAATCAAAAGAATCGCACCGTTCCCAATGGTTTAAATTTTGCCTACATACCAAACCAAGAGCAGGTAAAGCAGGCACAAGCGATCTGGAACCAAAATGGTCAAGAAAAAAAGCCATTTCAGGGCGTACCGCTGTTTGTTGCCAAAGAAGCTAGCAACAGCGGATACCTAACCATTCAACAAAATGGGGTCTCATCAATTCCGTTCTTTTTTAACAAAGAGCAATTGCAGAGTGTAGTGAATCGCTATAAGCAGCAAGACCCTAACTCCCAGGTTAAGATAGAGGTAGTGCCTCTAGAGGGCGTTATTCAAACCTTACAGCAGAGCAATGATCAGCAACTAGAGAAAATCGTACTAGTGCCATCCCAGGAATCCCTGAAATTTTTGCAAGGTCTGTCCCAAAATCAACTCCAACGTCCAAATCAATGATTATGGGTCATGGGTCGGTGGTCTCGGGAAAAGAACTCTGGCAGTGGCGTCAAAATGCCTGCAAGTCTGCCGTCGAGGCAGGTGTACCTACAGCTGAAGTGGACTGGTTGCTAAAGGAGGTAGCTGAGCTTGACCCATTAGTGCTACGCTTGGAGTCATGGCAACAGTGTTCCTTGTTAGGGCAAGCCACTGAAAACCCAACTATTCAACTTTCCCAACCTCTACCTGTACTCACCCAACTGTGGCAAAAGCGTATCCATCAGCGATGCCCAGTTCAATACCTAGCTGGGGTTACTCCTTGGCGTCATTTCTCCTTGAGAGTTTCCCCAGCTGTCCTGATTCCCCGCCCAGAAACTGAATCCCTGATTGATCTGGCGGTCAATGGTGTAGCTATGAGCTCTACACCTGACTTAACATCAGGACACTGGGCGGATTTGGGGACTGGTAGTGGAGCGATTGCTTGTGGACTGGCAGAGGTATTTCCCCATGGGACAATTCATGCCGTTGATTGCACTCAAGAAGCCCTTGCCATCGCTCAACTTAATGCTCAACAGTTGGGCATGGCAGAAAAAATTAAGTTCTACCATGGTTATTGGTATTCACCTCTAGAAGCCTTGAAAGGTCAGTTAAGTGGTATGGTGGCAAACCCACCTTATATACCTAGTAACTCTCTGAAACAGCTACAACCAGAAATATACTACCATGAACCCCATATTGCCCTCGACGGTGGCAGGGATGGTCTAGACTGTATCCGACAGCTGATTGACATGTCTGGGGATTATCTGCGCCCAGGCGGTGTTTGGTTAATTGAAATGATGGCAGGACAAGCGGACAAGGTTGTTCAACTACTCCAAAACCATGGCAGTTACTCTGAGATCCAGATATTTCCAGATTTAGCAGGTATTCACCGCTTTGCTCTAGCTTATAGGAAGTATGAAGTATAAACAAGGTATGCATCGATGCCAATAGGTAAAAAGCTTTGGATAATTTCAGCAAACGTTTACCTTTGACGTTATCGCTTCTACTTTTTAGTGTGCTGGTGAGCAATGACCCAAGTTTCTATGGCTACCCTGATTTCCGGGGCTCTCTCAGGTAAGCTGGTAAGTTTTCCGACAGATACAGTACCAGCACTAGCAGTGCTACCGCACAAGTCAGAGTTGGTGTTTGAGGCAAAGCGGCGTCCTCCAGACAAACCTTTGATTTTGATGGGGGCATCTCCTAAGTCTCTTTGGCCATATGTTCAAGGTACTTCCGCACAGATGGAGATTTGGGAACACATGGCTCAGAAGTATTGGCCAGGAGCATTAACATTGGTGTTACCCGCTTCAGATAAAGTACCTACCGTTATGAATCCTTCTGACCCGACTACTATTGGGGTGCGTGTGCCAGCTTCCAGGATAGCGATCGCAATTTTGTCCAAGACTGGTCCGTTGGCAACTACCAGTGCTAATTACTCAGGCGAGCCACCTTTGCAAACCATGGCAGCGGTTGAGGTGCAGTTTCCCGAGGTATTGACGCTCCAGCCAGCTGAGTTAGAAGCTATCAAACCAGACAAGATTGGCGTCCCGTCTACTGTTGCCAAATGGACAAGCAGTGGCTGGGAAATTTTGCGTGCTGGAGGGATTCAATTAGACGATTCAGGGTTTTAATCCTTCTACTCACCTTTGAAAAAAACTAGCTATCCTTAAAAAGATCTGACAAAAAAGTATGAAGTTTGAATTGTGAAGTATGAAGTTTGAATTGTGAAGGAATCCTGAATTGTGAAGGAATTAGGTGCGCTTGACCTTGGCGAATTTAATTCGCCAAGGTCAAGCGCACCTCCTGAAAACGTTCTATCGATTGGTTACTCGGCAACAGGTATTTTTTTTAGCCTGCTTGCCTACCCAACTCTACCCTTGTCGATTACCAGCAGTACAACCTTCAATCTTCATTCTTTATCCTTCAACTTTCTGTTGACGTTTTTAGTGTGGCAAGACTTAATAAGCATGGGTGAGACGGATCTGATCTATTTGCTAGTAGGCATTGGGTTAGGAGTTATGGGGAGTCGCTTCAGGAAATTTTTCCATGAAAGCACAAACTCAAAGACCTCTGGATGCCATCAAACTGATGCTGAAGAAATCCAGCATCTAAAAGAGGAATTCAAGCAAAATGAATTGGCTTACCAAATGGCAAGGGAAATGAGCCAGTTTAAAGCCGGATTTTTGGCACGAACTTCCCACGAGTTGCGATCGCCCCTGAGTCGGTTGATTGGTTTACATCAGTTGATTTTGTCGGATCTCTGTGAGTCTCCAGAAGAAGAGAGAGAATTTGTGAACCAGGCTAACGCCTCTGCCCATACTATGGTTAAACTGCTTGATGAGGTGACTGCTGTAGCTAAAACTGAACACGGTACTAACGTTTTGGAGATTTGCTCAGTCCCTTTGAAGCAGCTGTTGGAAGACCTCTATCGTCTCACCCATTTGCAAGCTGCCAATCGCAATCTCCACCTGGAAATAGTTCCACCTGACCCCCAAATTCACATTTTAGCAGATCCACGGCGTTTTCGACAGGCATTAGTAATGATGCTAGATACTGCCATTACTCAGATAACCAGTGGTAAAATTAAAGTTTGGGCTGCACTCTCCTCTAAATCTGAAACAGTTTGCATCTGGATTGATATGCCCTGTGCCATCAGCTGTTGGGCTGAAGCTGTTGATTTATTGCAATTACCACCAGTTAAATCAAAACAGCCCAGTGAAACGGTATCTACTTCATCTGGACTGACCTTGTTGATGATTCAAACACTACTGGAAGTGATGCAGGGGCGTATAGAAGTATTAGCGGTACCCGGTGAAAAAGCTAACAATGATACTTCTGCTGAGAATCTTACCCGGTTTCAAGTTTCTATACCCCAGGGGATTCCTGAGATTGTAGAGCCTTACTAGGGACTAGACTAGCTAGAGGCTGATTATACAACACCATTGTGGTACTGGAGTTCAGCTCAAAACCAATGCGTTCGTAAAAACTTTGTTGATGGGTGGTCATCAGATAAACTCTCTCTACTCGGCTCATCTGAGGATGAGAGAGTACGGTTTCCACTAGCTTACGCCCTAGCCCAGCTCCTCGATAGTCTGGGTGGATAACTACATCCCAAATGGTTCCCCGATAAATTCCATCAGAGGTAGCTCTGGCTAATCCAATCAGCTTTTGGTTATCCCAAACACTGATGACAGGATCACTGTTAGCGATCGCAACTTGCCAATCCTCGATTTTTCGGTCTTTTGCCCAAAAAGCACCTAGGTTAAACAATTGTTGTAGCTGGTAATAGTCGATTTGAGATTTGCGATCGCAAAACTGAATATGGCGGTAGTCCATAGTTGCCAAAGTTCCTTCTGATTTTGTTAAACGTGCCTTGAAATTGACTTACTTTCCTGATGTTAGTCTGGAGTTTTAATGAAAACTTTTAAGTTAAAATAGGGTTGAGAGCCTGTGCTGTTGACTACTCTTAAGTAATAAAAACCAGACAATTTTTCCTGATTAATTAACAATTTAAAATTGACAATTAATCAGGATTAAAAGGGTTTGCAGATAACTGTTCAAGATATATCTATCGATAGGTTATCTCTGGCTTGACAAACCCAGGAAGCTGAGTATTACAAAATGTTAAGATTATAACTGATTGTAATTATCTCGGTCAAATCCAATAACTGATCCCATGGGTGATAGTATGGGCTATTGTTGTTCGATCACGACACCTGTGCACAACCACCTCTCACCCACCCCATCCAAACCCCATGCCCAATTGCCTAATCAGCGTTGGGAAATTGCCCCCCTCAAAACTGAACAAGCTAACCAACTCGCCCAATCTAGAGGCATTTCCCCCCTAATCGCTCAACTCCTGATCAACCGGGGTATTGAAACCTCTGAACAAGCGGAGGTTTTCCTCAATCCCCTATCTCAGGTGATGCCTGCACCAATTGATGAATTTCCCGATTTGGCAATTAGCGTTGAGATGCTCACTGAAGCGATCGCAAATCAAGAAAAAATCGCTATCTGTGGAGACTACGATGCTGATGGCATGACCAGCACGGCTTTGTTACTCAGAGCATTACGCTGGTTGGGGGCTGATGTAGACTACGCCATCCCCAGCCGGATGACAGAGGGTTATGGCATCAATACACGGATTGTGGAAGAATTTGCGGAGGAAGGGGTGGGTGTGATTTTAACGGTTGATAATGGTATTGCTGCCCATGAACCTATCGCTAGAGCTGTAGAACTGGGAATAACAGTTATTGTAACTGACCACCATGACCTACCTCCAGAACTTCCAGACGCTGATGCCATTCTCAATCCTAAGCAATTGCCAGAAGAGTCACCCTACCGAAGTTTAGCCGGTGTAGGGATAGCTTACATTTTAGCTATCTGTCTAGCACAACAACTGGGTCAACTCAAAGGCTTGACCCAACAGCTGTTAGAACTATTTACTCTGGGAACTATTGCGGATTTAGCCCCTTTAACCGGTATCAACCGACGTTGGTTAAAGCGAGGCTTAGGGTTATTGCCTCAATCTCAATTAGCAGGAGTTCAAGCATTAATCGAGATAACTGGGGTTAAAGATGACCAAAAATCCCTTAAGCCGGAGGATATTGGATTTAGACTAGGACCAAGAATTAACGCTATTGGTCGCTTATCGGATCCCCAAATTGTAATTGAACTGCTGACGACTACTGCACCGGAAGTAGCACTTGAGAGGGCAATGCAGTGTGAAAAAGTGAACCAACGGCGTCAGCAATTGTGTGCTGATATTGAAAAAGATGCGATCGCATTTATTGAAGACACTGGAATAGATTGGCAACAGAAGCGAGTATTAGTGATTGTCCAACCGAATTGGCATCATGGAGTGATTGGCATTGTTGCCTCCCGATTAGTAGAGCGCTATGGTGTCCCAGTCTTTATTGGAACTTATGAAGACGACGACCAACAACACATTCGCGGTTCAGCACGAGGCATAACTGAATTCAATATTTTTGAAGCCTTAGAGTTCTGTAAAGACTTACTGGGTAAATATGGAGGACACAAAGCAGCTGGTGGATTTTCCCTAGCTGCTGAGAACTTAAGCGACTTTGAACAATCCCTTAGCCGTTTTGCCCATGAATGTCTAAAAGCTGAACACCTCAAACCCCTAGTTGCTATCGACGCTAGCCTAGAATTACCTCAAATTACCTCTAACTTCTACCAGGAATTAGATCTGCTTCACCCCTGTGGGATTGGCAATCGGGATCCTGTCTTTTGGAGTGCCAATGTCCAAATCCTTGAGCAACGAGTTGTTGGTAAGGGACACATTAAGCTTACCTTGAATCAGGACAATCAATCAGTCACGATTCAAGCTATTGCTTGGCGTTGGGGGGAATACTTCCCTTTACCTAAACGAGTGGATATTGCCTACAAGTTGCGAGAGCATCATTGGGAGGGCAACACGACCATTGAGTTAGAGTTAGTGGGTGTTCGTCTACCCGTAGTGACTAGTCCCGTAGTTACTAGTAAAGTTACTACTACCTCAACAACAAAGAAAGCGGAATTTTATTACAATCAGCGCCGCTACACCTGTAGCCTCTGGGAATCTTTAAATGAACTAAGAATTAGAAACCCAGAAGGGAAAGTCCTAGCGATTCAGAAAGGACAACGCATTGGACTTTTGGGTACTAAACGGGAAGATGCTAAAGAAGTTAATGTCACTAAACCTCCTTACTACCCCTTGATCAAAGCAGCAACTCGTGCGTTGGGACTCAGTTGAACAAAATGTCTCGCGCAGTTCCCACCTAAATCAAAGATTATAGGTGGGGTTAGCGACACCAACAAAAAACACTAGCTTTTCTTATTCTTTTGACAATTCGATGAGGTAACTACTGGGAGTTGGCTGTTGGGTGGTTAACTGAAGTTGAAATACTACTCTAGTAAGAGAGTATATTGTTTGAAATCTGAAAGATCTAATTAAACACTTATGACTAAACCACTTTAGTTGATAGAACACCCTGAAGGAGGAAGATACCAGGAGGTATTTCGATCAAAGATTTCAGTAACTGCAAGTGATTCTAGGGTGAAGTCTGCTCTTACTCATATTTACTTTTCCCTTAAGCAAGACGAAAAGAGTCGGTTTCATCGGGTTATTGGCGATGAAGTTTGGAATTTATATAAAGGCATAGGTCTCTACCTCTACCTCTGGGATGGTACCGATTCAACACCACAACGTATTACATTATCATCTGAAGAAAACCAGTTCTGCTACGTTGTACCTTCATCAGGTGTGTGGCAGACAGCAGTACCCATTCAAGGTAGCGTTTTGGTGGGTTGTTCCGTTGCACCAGGCTTTGAATTTTAAGGTTTTGAGCTTCTCGATAGTGGCTCAAAAGAAGCGCAACTTCTCTTCTCTGTTGCACCATAATTGCGCCAGCTAGCCCTTTCTTGATAGGCTTTTATTACAGAAGCATACTTATCCCTATACAAGATTATCAATAAACACAACCTAATTCAAAAGTTAGGCTTGCAAATGCATCCTGAAAGACCTTATTAGTTCCTGAACAAATACTATCTTTCCGAAAAGTTACGCGCCTTATTCAAAACCACATTGATACAATTATTGGGGTTACCGGCTCGCTTGTGTTGGATGAGCTGGATATCAATGCGTTTTTGACTAGAAAAAATATCGGAGATATTGTAGATGAACTAATTATTACCAGTGGTTCATCGAAGGATTATGAATTTATAAAGGCAATATTTTTTCTAGACGAGTTATTAGAAATTATTTCTGAAAATACAATCGATATTCATCAACATTTAATCTGGTACAAGAGATATTCTGAGCAGAAGTTGTGTTTTATTTCAGATAGTGAGACTGAAGTCATTCATCAAGTGCTTTCTTCTTCGGAAACATCTGATTCTATAGTAGCTAAACTAAAATATTATCCTGAATTGATCAAGAGCATGGGTTTAAATGATGTCGAATCTAGTACATGGGTTTCTTGTTTGGTTGAATGGATTCGGCATCAGATCAAAAAGAATATTTCAATTCACAAATCCTTTCATGATGATATTGGTACGGTCTATGATATTCAATTTAATGGTCAATCTAAAAGATTAGTACTGTTAGCAGATGGTTTTGTGATCAACTTTTTTGCTAAACAGGAGAAAGGCGTAAAAACAGAATATATTGATCCAATTGTGACAATGCAACTTCTGGGTTTGGTCAAACTTGCGACGACTGAAAAAGGTATAGAACCAGGCGTTTATCCCATGGCACAACGTTTCAAGACCGATGATATCGATTTGTTTTGGAAAGCACTTGATGATAAAAGCCGTCCTATAGAATTTGGCGTTGCTGAATCCAGGAATGAATAACAGTAGGGTGGGCATCTTGCCCGCCCGGGAATGAAACAGGCAAGATGCCTGTTCCACAACAAGATGCCTGTTCCACAACAAGATGCCCGTTCCACAACAAGATGCCTATTCCACAGGTGCGACCCGTGGCGAATTTAATTCTTAATACGGAAAGCGCACCTAAAAACTCAGGACTTACGCACAGACTCCATGGGTAGGGTGGTCAAAACCTTGCCCACCCTACAGGTAGCGTTAAATTGAGTAATTTGCGTAAGTCCTAAACTCTTAAAATCATTCCATTATTAAGCAACGCCGAAGCTTAAACCTTCAACGGGCTAACCTTCAACTGCATCACCTACCCTACACCGAATCCCCTAGGGCGAACAACCGCCTCATTCAACCCTCGATTAAAGGTCGCCTCTAAGAGCATATAGGGCGAAAATGACCACTGGACCAGCAATCACAACAGCTGCCAGCATAGTCAACTGAGCAATCAATACCCAATCGATGTTACCTATAAAATCTAAAAAAGCTAAATACATGTGTTCTCCAGAATTAACCCAACAAAGCCGATGGTGACTAATCACAATCCATCCCTTAGATATTACTGGGTAATGATCTGTTTTTTTTAAGTAAGTTTACAAAAATATACAAAACTCAACGGCAAGCCTGACCACACCTATCACGGGTGAAAACTCGCTAAGCTAGATCTACTGTAAGTTTGTAGCTCTTTTTTGAAAGTCATGGCCACTTGGCGTTGTGTAAAGCAATGTGGCGCTTGCTGTCATCTTGACCCAGCTGAGCGTCCAGGATTAGAGGAGTATCTGCTACCAGAAGAGCTAGCGCTATATTTGAGTATGGTAGGTGAGGGGGGATGGTGTATAAATTTCGACCACACCACCCGTGAATGTCGTATTTATCCCCATCGACCTCGTTTCTGTCGGGTGGAACCTGAGGTATTTCAGGATATGTATGGGGTGGAGCCAGCAGATTTAAATGATTTTGCCATTGACTGCTGTTGGGAGCATATTGAAGCACTTTATGGAGATTGCTCTCTGGAAATGCTGCGCTTTGAGCGGGAAATAGGGATTTAAAGCTACATAGCAGTTCTCAACTCGGTTGTCAACAAAAATTGACGTCAAAAGGGAACAGGGCACAGGGCACAGCGGATCACCGGAACAGGAGGAAAGAGATCCGAGTACTTTTTAGTGTTATAGCGTTTTTATTTGAGATGTAAACATAGGATTGATGGGAAAAGCAACTTCGGAGCAGGGCCTTCGGAGCAGTAGGCAAGAGATCCAAAGAGTTTTTAATGTTATGAGAAATCAGCAAGATTGTTCATAACCTATTTATAAATGCTAGATCATAAATCCCCATTGGGTTTCATGATCTATTTGGAAATGCTATACATGAAATTGAAGAGCGAATAGCGAAAATCGAAATTAACGAGTAACGAGTAACAAGGAACAAGTAACAAGTAACAATGCGTGTAAAAATTTGTGGCATTACGAAACCGGAGCAAGGAGATGCGATCGCACAATTGGGAGCAACAGCATTAGGCTTTATTTGTGTACCAGGCTCTCCTCGTTACGTTACACCCCAGCAAATTCGAGAAGTGGTCAAACACTTGTCCGTATCAGTTGACCGCATTGGTGTGTTTGCTAATACCTCTACGGAAGAAATCACTCAAATTGTCGCTGATTCAGGGATAAATGCCGTTCAGCTGCATAGTAATGAATCCTCAGAGTTTTGCCAAAAGCTGCGCCAAGCTTTACCAGAGATTGAAATTATTAAAGCCTTAAGGATAAGAACTCCAGAATGTTTAAATCAGGCAGATAGTTATTTGAGTTGTGTAGATACACTATTGCTAGATGCTTACCATCGAAAAATGTTGGGGGGTACTGGTAAAACCTTAGACTGGCAAAGGCTACAACAATTTCGTCCCACTATCCCTTGGTTACTGGCTGGTGGCTTGACACCGGATAATGTCTTAGATGCCCTAACGCTGGTGCAACCCAGTGGGATTGATTTATCCAGTGGTGTAGAGCGAACACCAGGTGATAAAGATTTAAAAAAAGTTGCTCGGTTGTTCGAGAAATTAAGATCAAGAGTTGTTCGCGTAGCGTGGCCTTTTGGCCAAGGTTGAACGGTTGTTCGCCTTTGGTGTTCGGTGTAGGGTAGGTTGTCTGTCAGAATGTAGAATGTAGAATGTAGAATGCAGAATGTAGAATGCAGAATGTAGAATGTAGAATGCAGAATGTAGAATGCAGAAGGCAGAAGGCAGAATGGTGAATCTACAATGGTGAATTCCAAATTCTAAATTCTAAATTCTAAATTCTAAATTCTAAATTCTAAATTCTAAATTCTAAATTCCAAATTCTAAATTCTAAATTCTAAATTCTAAATTCTAAATTCTAAATTCTAAAATGTTTGTTTAAAATTGAAAGTTAGGCGGTTTAAGATTAACAGTCAACAGTCAACAAGGTTTGGGATGATTCCAATGGAATGGTAAAGTGGAATTGACTACCTTGATTTTTCCCCTCAGACTCAGCCCAAATTTTTCCACCCATACCTTTTATAATCTGACGACAGATAGCTAGACCAAGACCTGTGCCACCAACAGTGCGTCGGAGTGAATCTTCCTCTTGATAAAAACTCTCAAATATGGCATCTAGCTGACTGGGTTCAATACCCCTACCTGTATCCGCTACAATTACTTCTAGCAGATTCTTGGTTACAAATCCTATCGACTCTGGTTGAGTTTCATTGATTTGGGCTTGGATAGTGATTTTACCCCCTGGCTCAGTAAACTTACAGGCATTATCTAGGAGTTTGGTTAAGACTTCTACCAACCCTTCACCATCTGCTAGGACTGTAGGTAACACAGAGGGTAGTTCAACCTTGATTTCTGGTAGAGTCTCTGGTGACCAAATCGATCTCAGAGCAGAAAGAGCCAAGTCTAGGACTTCGATAATCTGGATTGATTCCGGGTAACGGGATGTCTGACCACTTTCTAACTTAGACAGAGTGAGAAAATCTTGAATCAGTTTACGCATGCGCTCGGCATCGGTTAACGCGGTATCAAGCATAATTTGCCGAAACTCCGTTGGCATTTCTGGTTCACTCTCTAAACTTTCTAGGCACACTCGGATAGTTGATAAGGGAGTTCGTAATTCATGACCAACGATAGCAATCAGATTATTGCGGGTTCGTTCTAGGGCTTCTAGTTGGTTATGGAGTTCAGTTAAGTCAGTATAAGCTTGGGCTTGATTCAAGGCTACCCCAGCTTGAGTTGCGATCGCTTCTACTAAATCAATGTCGTCTTCGAGCCATCGATAGGGTTCCGAACCGCCATGGTGAAGTTCCAGCATCCCCAGCAGTGTTCCTTGATAGTGTATTGGTACCAGTAACCAAGATCGAATCTGCCAACGCTGAATAGTTGTCCTGATAGCTGGATTATTGTGTAAGTTGGGAGCCTCAGTGACATCAGCAATGGCAATGGCTCGTTCTTGAGCTAGAGCGACTTGAATTAGAGGATTATCTGCTAACGACCACATCTGTCCAGTGAGGGACGGTAAACCAGAAGCAACCGATTCATACTCAATTTTTGCTTGCTGGTCACTAGCACTACAGCGGTAAAGCAGGCAACGGCAAGAATTAAAGGTGTGTCCTAACTCCTTTACTGTCGCTGCTAGAACATCTTGGGGATTGAGGGAGCGACGGATGGTGGCGGTGATAGCATTAATCAGACGCTCCTTGCGTTCTTTGGTGGTGAGGACTCGATAAGCTTTCAGGAGCTTATATTGACTCGCCTGCAAATAAGTTACCAACCGCTGGGCAAAAATACTAATATCAATCCCTGCACTGGTCAGCAACAATGTTTGCTCTGGGACTTCTGTAGTCAAACCATAGCGCTGCCATACCTGCTCCACTTTTGGGGCTAGTTCTGGGCGATAACTAGCAATCCGTCCGAGTAAAAGTCGAGCAGCATGAATGGTAACTCGGGGGTCAAAGGAGCAAAATCCCTCAAACCTGCGCGCCTGATCCATGGAAATTGCTGGTGTCAGTTGTTCTCGACAAATTAGGCAAGCTGTATACTTCTGGGCCAAAATCACCAGGTGCCACTCTTGGGCAAGACCATCATTTGGGTCTAAGGGGATAGTTTCTAAGGATTCTTCAACCACAGCAAAGCCAGACTCGGATTCTGGTGCCGCCAGCACATAAACTTGGTTTGTACGTTGGGCAATTCGCTGATAGCGGTGGACTTCCTGACGATAAAACTTCTCATGCTGGAAATTGGCAATCACCAAAGGAGAGTCATCCACTGCTAGCACTAGGTCTTCCATGGCATGAGAAAGAGCTGTCAAGGAAGATTTGAAGTACATTTGGCAGCGCAGATCTGGTAACTCTTGCCGTAAATCTCCCAGTAACGAATTTGGATTATTCAACTAGAAATCCCTCCCTAATTAGCCCCACTCCACTCATGAGGGGGATAGTTTTACCTCAACAAATCCTTTTCCTGAAACCAACCCTTTTGCTCAAACCAACCTTTTTGATCAAGGGATTATTTATTAGTTGTTAGCTGTTAGCTTTTGGAATTTTGAATATTCACTAGTGAGTTGATCTGGTACCGTTGCCCCAGAAAGCTCAGCCTGACCCAAATCTACATCACACAGAGTAACCCGTCTCAAGTCTACCTGACTCAAAATTGCTCCACTCAAGGTTGCTTGAGAAAGGTCAGCATCACAGAGATTTGACCTAGTCAAGTCTGCCTGGTGCAGACAAGCACCAGTCAAGTTAGCCCCTCTTAAGTCAGCGTAGCGCAGGTCTGCCCTGGTTAAATTGGCTCCTCGCAAATCGGTATCCTGAAGAACGGTTAATCTTAAATCGGCTCGGGTTAGAATGGCTTGGCGCAGGTTTACTCTAGTGAGATTCGCCCGAATCATAAATGCCTGACTCAAGTTAGCCTGCACCAGAGAGGTTTTTTTCAAATTGGTTCGCCACAGTTTCGCTCCAGTCAGATTCGCCTGATTAAGGTTGACTTCCTGTAAAACTGCGAGACTCAGGTTGGCATCAGCTAGGTTGACTCGTCTGAAAATTACTCCAGTCAGATTGACTTCACTCAGGTTGATTTGCTGGAGATCTACTCCACTGAAATCCCTCTCACCTGCTGAATAACGCTCTAGAAGCTCATTAGTATCCATTTGGGTATCCATAGCTGGCAGCCGCGCCAACATGACATAGTGTTACTTTTAATGTAACATAATGTTAAGAATACTTTTTATATGTAAAGGATTATGTTATATTTGGAAATTTTATCCAGAGATAAGCTATTCTTATCGGTGCCTGCAATGGATTTGTGATATAATTAACCACTTACCGGATCAGGTAAGTGTCGGCTTCAAGGCAACCCTAGCTATTCCTTGTGCTTTTATGCTCTGGTAAAGTCTTTGCTGACTTGGTGTGGGATGTCACAATAGAGATCTAACTCAGATCTAAGAGCAGTTTTCACCTTTGATAGCCCCATACTTAATTTGGGGGTAAGCTGAGAATAAGCTGTTGCTCTAATCAAGGCAGTGGTTTACTGATTTGAAAACTGCTATTAGGAGATCTAATCTTGCTCTTGCTCTGATGATTACCATCAATCTCTTTTGATTGGCCGTTCTGATAAGGAAAAATTGCCGTGGAAGCTGGGAATCAGCAAAGGATTTTAGGCTATTTTATTGAAGAAGCGAAAGAACACCTGGAAACCATTGAACAGGGACTGTTAAATCTGGGCTCAGTGGTCAATGAACCAGAGACGGTTAATGAATTGTTTCGCGCTGCTCATTCTGTTAAAGGCGGGGCGGCGATGTTGGGGTTTACAAGTATTCAAAAGACTGCCCATCGTTTAGAGGATTCTTTCAAAGTACTTCAAGAGAATAAGATTCAGGTTGATCAACAGCTGGAGACTCTGTTTTTAAAGAGTTATGATACCCTCAAAGCTTTGATTGATCTGTTGGAAGGACCGTTTGGGTTTGAGCAAAGTGAAGCAGAAAAAATTCTAAAAGCAGCTCAGCCAGGCTTTGAACAATTACAGAATTATCTCAAAACTTTGGTCAGTGGTGAGAGTCAATTACCAGCGGCAATGGCTTCTAGCTCTGCTGCTGAAAAAGCGATTCGTTCTGATCAAGTTTCGACTAGCAAAGCTTCTTCTTCAGCAAAAGGTAAATTTCCCCCAGACTTTGGTCCGAAGGTGATTAGCCTGCTTAAAGATATGCTAGAGCTGTTTAAACAATCTTCCACACCAACCAATCGCCAACAACTTCAAAAGCTTTGTAAGCGTCTGGCTCAACTGGGGGCTGGGATTGGTAGTTGGCATAAATTAGTGGGAGTTTGCCATAAAGCGATCGCAAATCCTCAAAACTCCTATATCCAGTTAGCACCATTAGTGATCAAAGAACTCAAGGAAGCCAGTGACCAGTTGCAAGCAGCACAGGGTAATCTAGAGGAGTTGCGAAAGGCAGCGGCTGCGATCGCTCCGAGTTCAGCACTGCAAAAACTAGCAGCTGTAGGATCCACTGGGGCAAACCGAACCACTAAGGGTAAGGAAATTACGATTGTGCTAGAACCAAAAGCCGCCGCCAAGGTACTCATCCAAGCCTTTGATAAACCCCAGCTGTCAAAACTAGTTAAGTTACTGATTCCAGCAACTCGTGCTTCTTCCTAGCCCAACAAGCTGGGTTTTTTCATTACCTTCCTAAGTACCGTGATGCCAGCTGCATGGCATCATAAATATCCACATCCCCATCCCCATCAGCATCTAGAAAGCCACTGAGTACAGAATTAGAACCAAGGGGATTCTGAGTATTGGTGCCAGTCTTGAGGAAATTCAACACCACGGGTACCAGGGTTGGTAGCATAGCTTGAATGATACCAGCATTAATGCCTGTCTTGCTAGTAATTTCTCCAACAAGCTCCTGAATCTGAGGCGCACTAAAGAGCATATTGACCACTTGAGAACTAGCACCAATGCCACCAAATTGATTAACTAGTGCTTGTACCTGCTCATCTCCTTCATTTCTGCGCTTTTGTTGCAGCGCTGAACGCACATACTTACCTACAATTGAGGTGGCAGATTGCACCGCTGAGGGATTGGTGTGATGGTTACCACTCAACTGCTGTACCGTGTCCAGAATATCCCCTAGCTGACTAGAACTAGCTTGTTGTGTAGGACTATTAATGGCACTGAGAATAGTATTGAATAAGTTCATTGTTTTTTTTACCGATTTAAACAGTCAGATTTATTCAGATTTAAACAGTTATTTCCAAAATCAATTATAAATTACTGATTTAGTTTCCCAGTATAGCTGATAGCTGACTACTTAACGTCAAGTCCCCTCCACTAAACCCTTCGAGTTAGTCAGGGCTTCCTGTCTCCTTCACTGTTGCCTCAATCCACACTTATTAAAGGTCTTATACACAGAGGTCATTAGACAGCGGATCGGGCTGATGGAAATCGGGGAATAATTGTCGGATATTCTAACATTAATAATTAAAACCTATCATATCTTCCATGCCCCTGCCACGCCTACTAACTCTAATTATTGGTCTCATTATTATTCTGGGGCTAATGCTTTGGTTGATTAATGGTCTGTACCAACTGTATATCCAAATTTCCTTTACTGCTCCGGTACTGGCTAATTTAGTGCTGCTGTTGGTGATCACCTTGCTAGGGCTACTAATATGGGCCTTAATCTACACCATGGGGTTATTTGGTAAATCCCGAAAACGGCCAGGTAAAGGTCGTTTGGAACCTAAAGCCCCGGAGGTAAAAACTGAAGCAGCAGAAGAAACCCTTAAAGCAGTAAGGCAACAGGTCAAACAGATTCAGGATGAAGTGTCACGGCAAGCCATGCTGCGTCGCTCTGAAGAAATTGAAGCTATCCTCTCCCGTGGGGAACTGTTAGTGGTAGTGTTTGGTACTGGCTCAGCGGGGAAAACCTCTCTAGTGAATGCTTTGATTGGTCGGATGGTGGGTGAAGTCGGTGCCCCCATGGGAACGACGGAAGTTGGGGAAACCTACAAACTAAAGCTGAAGGGATTAGAACGCCCGATTCTGATTACTGATACACCAGGAATTTTAGAATCTGGTGTGGTTGGGACTCAGCGAGAGCAATGGGCACGACATCTAGCAACGGAAGCGGATTTGTTGTTGTTCGTGGTGGATAACGATTTACGACACTCAGAGTATGATCCATTCCGAAAGTTGGCAGAGATTGGGAAGCGATCGCTTCTTGTGTTCAATAAAATTGACTTGTACACGGAACAAGACTCCGAAAGGGTTCTAGCACGATTGCGCCAGCGAGTAAGGGGCTTTATTCCTGCTTCAGATGTAGTTGCGATCGCAGCCAATCCCCAGCCTGTTACCCTAGAAAATGGTCAACTTTGCCAACCTGAACCGGAAATTTTGCCCTTAATCCGTCGTTTAGCTGCTGTATTAAGAGCAGAGGGAGAAGAGTTGATTGCTGATAACATTCTGCTACAATCCCAACGCTTAGGCCAAGAAGCTCGACAAATCCTTGACAAGCAACGCAGGCGACAAGCAGACAAAGTGGTGGAAAGGTTCCAGTGGATTGGGGCCAGTGTAATTTCTCTGACTCCTTTACCCGTGGTGGATTTGTTAGCAACTGCAGCAGTCAATGCCCAAATGGTGGTTGAAATTGGCAAAATCTACGGCTGTGAACTGAATATGGAACGGGGTAGGGAATTAGCCCTATCCTTGGGAAAAACCTTAGCTAGTTTGGGCATTGTCAAGGGAGCGATTCAAATCCTTAGCACTACACTAAGACTGAATCTTGCCACCTATGTTGTCGGCAAAGCCATTCAGGGGGTAACTGCTGCTTATCTAATCCGAATTGCTGGGAAAAGCTTTATTGAATACTTCCGCAATGACCAAGACTGGGGAGATGGAGGGATGAGTGAAGTGGTCCAAAAGCAGTTTCAGTTAAACCAGCGGGATGAGTTTATTAAAGCTTTTGTGAGTGAAGCGATCGCAAAAGTGGTCCAACCTCTTACAGGAAAATCAGAAGCCCAATCACCAATGGATGAAGGGGACGAAACTAAGGACAAAGGAAGCAAATCCTAAACTCCAGCCATTATGGCTATCAAATCGACTCAAATTCTTGTTTAATGAAATAGAGTAGATTCAATGTTTTCTCCAGCCCCCATGCCCCTCACATCAATGGGGGATTTCTTTTTGTATATCGTTTTATATATCGTTTTCTCAAGGATACGAATCGACTACCTATAGTCAAAGCATCAGGTAGCGAGTTTCACCCTGCCCCTATGTACAGCGTGGAGCAATCTGTCGATGGAGTCTCGCTCTTCGGAGGTGAGTGAATCCTCCAATAGTGCTGCCATCAATCCATATCGATCAGCAAGAGTAATTTTTCCAGAGCTGCTAACTTTAGCAAATAGTTCTGGTATAGCACCGGGAATAAGACGAACTGGAGCCAACATTAGATTAGAAGGTAATGGCTATTGTTTATATTTGTAACCTTTTTCCGGAGCTTGGGGGTGTGGGGCTATACCCCCTGTTATATCAAGTCTGGTTGGGCACCCATAATCTTAGGGAGGGTGGGGAGAAAGGTCGGTGTGGGGAGATGGGAAGATGGGGGAGATTTTTATGAAGGGTAATTATCCAGATATGATATCAGAAGTCAGGATTCAGGAGTCATAATCATTGATTTTAAATTAATTTTTCGATAAATTGGGAAAAAATAAGCAAATATATGTTTATACTACTGCTATGCTGGCTTAATTATTCTGCTGAATGCTTCTAGGGAAACCTTACTACTGAGCCAAGAGTGCTTTAGCCTTTTGCCAGAGAGCCTCCAACTCATCTAAGGTGTAATCAGACAGTGGGCGTTCAGCCAATGCTTCCACTTGGGCTAACCTTTCAATAAACCGTGCCTGGGTTCCCTGCAAAGCAGCTGAAGGGTCAAGGTCATACCAACGCGCTATATTAATCAGAGTAAACAGTACGTCTCCCAATTCTGCTTCCTGGTGGGCTTTATCCTCCTGTTCAAGTGCTTGTTGAAACTCAGCCAATTCTTCGTGAAACTTATCCCAAACTCCCTCAACATTATCCCACTCAAACCCACCACTAGCGGCCTTTTTCGATATCTTCATCCCAGCCATTAGAGGGGGAAGGGTTTTACTATAGCGACTCAGTTTACGACTTAATAATTGCTTATCCGCAACGGTTTCTCCTTTCTCTGCTGCCTTAATGTCCTCCCAGTTTTGACGCACCTCCTCGACATTATCAACCTGGACATCACCGAACACATGGGGATGACGGCGGATTAGCTTTTGAGTAATCCCCTGAGCTACCTCGGTCAAGGTAAACTGACCTTGCTCACTACTAATTTGAGCTTGCAGAACTACCTGCAATAACAAATCACCCAACTCCTCTGCGATCGCATTTTCATTCTCACTGCGAATCGCATCGACTACTTCATAAGCTTCTTCAATTACATAAGGAATTAGGGACTGAGGGGTCTGAGCCAAATCCCAAGGACAACCACCCTCAGGCGATCGCAATCTGGCCACCACATCAATCAACTCTTGTAAAGCCGCCAACATCGACACCTGATCAACTGGCTGAGCTTGTTCCGGGGAAGTAGACATAAAACCGAAAAGCGAAACGCAACTTAATTATTCTTAACGAAATCTACCACTAATGCCAAATTTTACGTAAGCATTCAGCTATCAGCTATCAGCTATCAGCTATCAGCTATTAGCTATCAGCTTATGCCCATGCTACTTGAAGTGCTATCAGCTTTCAGGCGCTTTAACTGTACGGGGTCGGATCAGTAAAGCGAGCAGGGATTTTCAACCAGCCGTACCAGCACCCCCCACCTTGTTTACTACCTCCCGTTGATTAGCTGACGGCTGACAGCTGATAGCTGTTGGCGTAGCCTGCGCGTAGCGCATATGCTTACCTTTTGCCTTTGCGTGCTTTGCGTCTTTGTGGTTTAGTCTTACCCGCACCCCTGCCCTTGCTCCTCCCTTGCTTGCCAGACCATAACCCCTTGATTCCCCCTTTTTTAAACTCCTTATAAGCGGAACTTCCCCAATCACTGACAAAATGCGCGATCGCACCCAACTCCAATCCCACCACAAAGGCCATCAACCAGGTACGATATTCCCACACCCTACCGCCCAGCCCTTGAATCAGCTCCAGCCAACGATCTGGTTCATCTTGGAATAGCTGAAACACCAGCAATCCCACACCCCCAAACAAGACGATCCAATTGGCTAGATAAAGCAGTCGCAAAATTGTCCCAATCACTGGTCCATGAGAAAAAATAGAACGGTGAGGCACCATCCTCTGATAAGGGATCCAAATCCAGCGCAACCAGCCCCAACGCTTAAAGGGTCGAGAGTATAGATCTAAATCAGGGCTAAACATCAAGCCACCGAACAGGAACCCTCCAGCTACAATCAAGGTCAAATCACTACTCCGGGTTACTACCAGGCTCAAAACCGTGACTACTGGCAAACTCCACAAGGTTATGCGATCATGTATATAGCCAGAGGACATATTTTTTATAGTTGTTGTCGTCTTTGGAAAAATATGCTATAGTAAGTAAGTATTGCATACGGGCGGTTAGCTCAGCGGTAGAGCGCCTGCCTTACAAGCAGGACGTCACTGGTTCGAATCCAGTACTGCCCATGTCCGTTAAATGCCAAGGTTAAACTCCAAGGTTATTGGTACCGGTGAAGCCTAGGTACTTACAGAAGTTGGAGTTTGCAGCAGTAGGGGTTATGGGATAGAGAAATAGAAATACGAATAAGTGCCCTCGTGGATACTACCACAAGGAGCGAGATGGTGTTATGGAAATTCCTAAACTATCGCCCTTTCAACAAGAATCAATTCTACAGACCCAGGAGGTAAGAACGTAAGCATTCAGCTGTCAGCTATCAGCTAATGCGCTACGCGCACGGTACTTGAGGTGCTAGCAGACGCGAGAACTGCACGGGGTCGGATGAGTAAAACGAGCAGGGATTTTCAACCAGCCAGCCGTACGAACTCGTAAGCTTGTTTACTACCTCCCGTTGATTAGCATCATAGCTAAGGGCTGATAGCTGACGGCTGACGGCTGACGGCTGACGCCTGAATGCTTACATGCAAGCTTCATAGCGATTATTTGATACTAAATTATCATAGCCACACTGGGAGAGCTATTTTCCTTGAGCTGTTTGTAGTCTTGAAGTTGCTTTTCCAGCTCAACATGCAGGTGATCAATATCCTCTTTTTCGAGGATTTCTAATATAGCTAGATTCAAGTTTTGCTGGGCAGCAAAGTAAAGGTTGGGATCAATCACAAATACCCTAACTATAATCACACGAGCATTCTCTTCAATGTGGGAAAATAAAACTAACATGTTCTGCTTGTGCAAGCCATCGATAGACGGAATTTTTTCTTCAATAGCCTGACAAACTCGGCTAGTTTGCTCAGCCGAAATCCCATCAACTTTCAGAGTTAAATTTATGCCCCACTCAAAGGTATCGCCAGTCTTCTGGGACCAATTTTCCACAACGCCAGCAATCATTTTAGAATTGGGAACTTTTTTGATAGAACCCCACTCAGTCAGACGAAGCTGTGTACTTCTCAGACCAATACTGACTATCTGAACAAAACCATTGACTCCGTCAACTCCTACCCAGTCACCGGGTTTATAGAGACCATCAGCGTAGATAATCACCGTACAAAACCAGTCATAGATAATGTCTTTCAATAACAAACCTAAGGCGACACCTGCGCCACCGACTAGACCGATCAGTGCACCGGCAGATGCCCCCAACAAAATCTCACTGGCTTTAATCACAGCAATCAGGATTGCTGCTGTCTGAAAAAGCCTTGGGAAGTAGGGGACGAACAAATCGTCCAGTTCAGTTTCAGTGTGTGCCGCCAATCCGGCTAGCAGCTCCCCTAGTAGTGGAGCAGCACGGTAAAGAATATAGGTGACAATGAACAGAGCGCTGACAAAGAGAATCTCGGGGATTTTCTGATTCTGTTCAGCACTAAGATGGGTTCCCACAACACTATGTACTAGCCATAGTCCAGCCAGCCAAATTAGCCAGCCTAATGGTGCCCTCAGAATCTTAATAAACTCATCGTCTAGGGTGCTTTCTGTAGCGCTAGTCAGACGCTCGATTCTGTCAATGATTATGGCAGTGAACAAACCTCGACATATGTGGGTGAGGAGGAGGATGACCACCACCATAAGTATCTTGTAAACAGGGATGTTGGCGAGCTGGAAGTCGGAATCAAATATCCTTTCTTTGATTAGGTTGATTGTACTATTAAGGTTTTCCATAGTTTTGACTAAAATAGAACAGCAGAGAGCTCCATCTACCTAGTTGGCACTGGTTATTAAACTTAGATATTGCCTAAGCATATGCGCTACAGATGGTGCTACTTGAGGTGCCGTCAGCTGTCAGCTATCAGCCTAATGCTTAAAATAAACATCGTTATGGTTCGCGTAGCGTGTGCCGATACGCAAACAGGATAATTTAATAGTTCGAGATTTTACAGAATTGAAAGTTTGGGGATTTGCCCATCTAAGCTATCAGCCGTTGGCTGATAGCACCTCAAGTAGCGTGTGCGTAGCGCATTAGCTGATAGCTGTTGGCGTAGCCTGCGCGTAGCGCATATGCTTACCTGTTTTTAGCTAAGAACTAGTCGGGGTTTGATCACTGTAGATACTAGTTTTTGTTCCATGAATCCTCAAGAACAAGTTATTAGCTTTGATTTAAAGGCAAGACACTTCAGTATAATCGAAAAAAATCAACACCAACTATAGTAATAACACTGATCATAAATGTATTATCAATTAACGTAGTAATTGCTTAAGTAAGAGGACGTAGAAACTAGGATTCAAGGAATCAGGAATCCAGCTATAGCGTTTTCAAAGGAGTTGTAAAGTCATAGATTGCCGAAGCAAGAGGCAATAGGCAAGAGGCAATAGGCAAGAGGCAATAGGCAATAGGCAAGAGGCAAGAGGCAATAGGCAATATCTCCAGATTTTTATAGTAAAATTAAATCATATATTATCAGTTTATAATTCGTTTCTACACGCTATATTATACTGATACAAAAATACTAACTGATTTGTTAAAAATACGTTAAAATCAAATAGTTTTTAGTAAAAAAATGCCTGTTAACCATTAATAAACTAACACTATCAACTAACATATCGAATATCCCTAGTTTTAACCTGAATTTAAATAATTAATATTTTCATTAACTCTTAGTAGTTCTTACTTAATTATTGTCTCGACTATCAGTTTATATCTAACTCAGCTAAAATTTATCAAATTCAAGGCAAACTAACTAAAACTTTAACTATATCAAGCTTGGATAAAAAAAAATATGATGATAGAAAATTCGATAGTTTATCCCTTTATATACAATGGATATCATCTATAGCATTTACAAGGGAATAGCGGATCTGGGAACAGGGAATAGCGGATGATTGGAACAGGTAACAGTAAGAAAGAGCTTGGAGGATTTTTTGGTGTTATTAAAAAGCGATGCAGCGCGGTCTTGACCACACTGCATCGCTACTCCCTACTCCCTACTCCCTACTCCCTACTCCCTACTCCCTAAAACCTAGGACAAGGTACTCAAGCCTTAACCCTTCTAGGCATAAACTTTCTGATAATAAGCTTGATACTCTTGGGATAGCAATGGTTGCCACCAATCCCGGTTGCTGAGATACCACTCAATAGTTTTACGTAGGCCACCTGCTAGGGTTTCTGTTGGTTCCCAACCCAATTCAGTTTTAATTTTAGTCGCATCAATAGCATAGCGACGGTCATGGCCTGGGCGGTCTTTGACAAAGGTAATTAACTCTTGGGCTGGAGCGACCGGTAGATCAGGGGCTAATTCATTCATCAGCTCGCAAATCTGGTGAACTAGGTCAAGGTTTTTGACTTCGTTATTGCCACCAATGTTATAGGTTTCTCCTGGTTGACCTTTGTGAATCACCACATCTAAAGCACGACAATGATCACCCACATACAGCCAATCTCGAATATTTTGTCCATCCCCGTAGACCGGTAGAGATTTGCCCAACAGGATGTTGATGCACATCAGGGGAATTAATTTTTCTGGAAAATGATAGGGTCCGTAGTTATTGGAGCAATTGGTGATAATAGTCGGAACCCCATAGGTATGGTAATAAGCCCGAGCAAGATGGTCACTGCCAGCTTTGGAAGCAGAATAAGGACTGTTGGGGGCATAGGGTGTGGTTTCACAGAAGGCTGGGTCATCAGCACTTAGACTGCCATACACTTCATCGGTGGAAACATGGAGGAAGCGATAATCCGTTGGTTGTCCTTGATTTTGCCATTGTTGCCGGAAGGACTCTAGTAGGGTAAAGGAACCGACCACATTAGTGCGGATAAAGGCATCAGGTCCTAAAATGGAGCGGTCAACGTGGGATTCAGCAGCAAAGTGGGCGACAGTGTCGATGCTTTCTTCCTGGAGCAGGCGGTCTACTAAAACGCGATCGCATATGTCTCCCTGGACAAACCGCAAATTGGCTTTCTCTTCCAGACCGGCCAGATTCTGGCGGTTACCAGCATAAGTCAGAGCATCTAGTACCACCACGCGATCGCCTGGGTACTGTTCACACCAGTGATGAACAAAATTCGAGCCAATAAATCCTGCACCACCTGTTACTAGTAATTGGCGAGGTTGTCTAGTAGTCAGGGATTTTTGTTCAGAAGAATTCATGATTAGTTTGAATGGGTTAGTGCTTCAGTGGGTTAGTAGAAAAGTCAGCTATCAGCTATCAGCCATCAGCTATCAGCTATCAGCTATCAGCCATCAGCTATCAGCCCTTGGCCTCTTGCCACACTACTTGAGGTGCTTTTGAATACAAGAGGTAAGCTTTGGCCAAGGGCTTTTACCCAGACCTTCAATTCTGATTAATATCGAATTATTAAATTCGATCGTTCAAGGTTTATTTTCAGCTGACCGCTGACCGCTGACCGCTGACCGCTGACCGCTGACCGCTGACCGCTGACCGCTGACCGCTGACCGCTGACCGCTGACCGCTAAATGCTTACCTTAAGTTAGTTCAACTTGTGAGTCATCACCAATCATGAATCGTAATGCTTTTGGATGTTGGGGTGCAGCTTTAACTTGAGCTCTTTCTCCAATTAAACTATCAACAATTCGTTGATGAATACCCGTTAATTTAGCCCCTTTTAGAATCACGCTATTATCAATGTCAGCATCTACTAGAGTAGCTTGGTCAGCAATGCTAGTATATGGACCAATAAAGCAGTTTTCCAGATGGCAGTTTTCACCAATGGTAACTGGACCACGAATTGTACAATTAGTAATACAAGACCCCTTACCAATCTGTACCCGTCCGCTAATTTGACTTTCGGAGTCAATTTCACCATCAACATCAGATTCTAGACAAGTATCTAAAATAATCTGGTTAGCAGCTAACAAGTCATCTTTTTTACCAGTATCCAGCCACCAACCTTTGATTTGAAAAGCTTCTACATTTTTTTGCTGATCAATCAAGTATTGAATCGCATCGGTAATTTCCAGTTCCCCTCTAGCAGAAGGCTGGATGTTAGCAATTGCTTGATGGATAACAGGAGAAAATAGGTAAACACCTACCAGTGCGAGATTAGAAGGAGGAACTTTGGGTTTTTCTACTAGCTGCAACACTCGCCCAAATTCATCGACTTTGGCAACACCAAAGGCAGTGGGATTATCTACCTCCCGTAGCAGGGTGAGGGCATCCAGATTTTTGTTCTGGAAATTTTCTACAAATAAGTTCAGCTCACTTTGAACCAAGTTGTCTCCCAAGTACATTACAAAGGGAGAATCTCCCAGAAAGGGTTGGGCGACTTTAACGGCGTGGGCAAGTCCTAAGGGTTGGTCTTGGAGGATATAGGTAATGTTAGCTCCGAAGCGATCGCCATTTCCTGTTTTAGCCTTAACTTCTTCCCCAGTTTCAGGACTGATAATAATACCGATATCAGTAATACCAGCAGCGATAATTGCTTCGAGCCCATACCACAAAATTGGTTTATTGGCAACAGGTACTAACTGTTTGGCACCAGTATAGGTTAGGGGCCGTAAACGAGTGCCTTTTCCCCCAGAAAGAATCAGTGCTTTCATAAGCTATATAAAATCCTCACTATAAAGTCTGAAATATGAAATATGAATTATTAGGTTTGTTCGCGTAGCGTGGCCTATTGGCCAAGGTTGGCAGGTTGAAGGTTGGCAGGTTGAAGGTTGAAGGTTGAAGGTTGAAGGTTGAAGGTTGAAGGTTGAAGGTTGAACGCGATTGCGTGGCCAAAGGCCAAGGTTAGCAGGTTGAAGTTGAACTATAGCGCTTCTGATAGTAATCAGGTACACAGGATGTTTTTCCTATTCCCTGTTCCCTGTTCCCTATTCCCTATTCCCTGTTCCCTGTTCCCTGTTCCCGATTCCCGATTCCCTCCTCCCTACTCCCTACTCCCTACTCCCTACTCCCTATGCTTATAGCAATTACCCAAGCTTTTGATAAAGTTCTGCTAGCATTTGCCTCAAAGATTGACGCCAATGGGGCGGATAGGTTCCCAATGTTTGGGATATTTTCTGGTTTGAGAGGACTGAGTAAGCAGGACGCTGAGCGGGAGTGGGGTATTCTGGGGTAGTAATTGGCACAACTCGCTGCAATTTTAAGGGGAAGCCCAGAAGTTTGGCTTCTTCAAAGATGGCAACGGCAAAGTCATACCAACTAGTGACACCACTGTTGGTGAAGTGATAGATTCCTCCTACCACTGGATTAGAATCCATTGCTTGCAAAAGTTGAGTAATGGTTACTGCTATATCCTTAGCCCAGGTAGGAGTACCCACTTGATCCGCTACCACCCGAAGCTCTTCTCGCTCAGCCCCCAGTCGTAGCATGGTTTTGACAAAGTTGCCATGACCACGAGTACCGTAAACCCAAGCAGTCCTAAGGATGAGAATGCGATCGCATTTTTGCTGCACCCCTTCTTCCCCTTGCAGTTTCGACTCACCATAAGAACCGATGGGGTTAGGAATATCTTGCTCCGTGTAAGGAGTATTTTTTTTGCCATCGAAAACATAGTCAGTGGAAATATGGAGCAGGATGGCTCCTAAATTCTGAGCTTCCTCTGCCATGATGGTTGGAGCAACAGCATTAATCGATTTAGCCAGTGCCAGTTCTGTCTCTGCTTTATCCACAGCCGTGTAAGCCGCTGCATTGACAATCACGTCAGGCTTAATCTGATCAATTACCTGACGAATACTATCTGGCTGAGCTAAGTCCATATCGCTGCGCCCCACACCGATGACTTGGCCTAGGGGACTCAGAGTATCTTCCAACTCTTGACCCACTTGTCCAGTAATCCCAGTGAGTAAGATTTTTTTCATCTGTCCGCCTCCCGGTCGTCTCCCGCTATAATCAAAGATTTAGCGGTGAGACGTGCCATATAAACACCTGGGGAAACCCCAGGTGACAGGCACTCAGGAAAGGGAGGACAGGGTATTGATTTGATAAGCATATCCATCTTTTTTGTGAATTAGTGTACAGTACTTGTGGCTAATTCCTTGAATCAACCCATTGCTAGTTGAAATGTTGAATGATCCAGTTTTACGAGTGGCAACCCGTCCAACGTAAGTTCCGATTTTTTTGCCCTTAGTAACAATTGCTTTGACAATATCTCCGGTCTGAAAACCTTTGTGGATCTTAGTTCTTGAACAGTACCTCTTCGGGAATCCAAACTTGTCTGTTCGACAAATTTGACGAGTTCCATGACCTTTAGCCATGATCGATAAAAATTGATAGTCCTCGACATAAATGTTTTGAACATTCCCCACACAAGCGGCGTCAATCCAATGAGTTTTAACTAGGTTAAACCGACGTCGATTGTATTTAGTTTGACCTCCCGAACCTGTTTCTACTGGCAATCCGGTGAACTTAAGCTCGTTGTAAAGCTTCCAGCGAGTCGCGTTAACCGCAGCGGCATCAGCTAGAGATCGTTTAGCTTGAGACAGAACTTGCTTCAAAACATCAGGCTTCCCTGATAAGAATTGTTCAATCTCCTGGCTTCCTTTAGCCTGGTTACAATCGTGACAAGCTATTGCCAGGTTGCTAACTCTGTCGGAACCCCCTAAAGATTTTGGCTTGATATGTTCAACTTCTAACCGGGCATCTGTCGCGCCACAGTAGGCGCATTTACGGTTCCATTTTTCAAGCAAGTATTCTCGAATTTCGTAGCCGCATAAAGTACCTTGTTGATATTCAGTACCGGAGATTTCTGGGTTCTCCATCTTCTGAGTGTCAAACCGTACCAACTCCTGAGAAATACCCGCTATGGGACAAAAACGAATCAGTTTTTTAACCCAAGTCAAGATGTTATGAACTCTAGACATTAAGCTAGGAGCCAGCCATCCGGAGGGACGTTTCCGATTAAGAAAGCGAGGTTTTCTATAACGAGTTTTACGGCTACGACGAGAACGTCTTAATTGCCGTCTTGAGGTTAAAGCGTCTCGGATTTGGAATCCACGATGCGTTATTTCAGCACCCCAAATAACAGTGTTGTCTTGCCGGTAGCTCACGCCTGTTGTTTTTGCACCTGGGTCAATTTTTAACTGGTAATTATGAGTCCTACAATTTTCTACCTCCAAATCTGACAGGATAATTGTGAATGGATACCTTCTCAACACTTTGGCTCTACCTTGCTTGAGTAATAATCTGGCTCTGGCCGGACGGCAAGGGTCTAGTGGTTTCAAGTTTTTGTCGAGTACAAATACACGCATAATTGTGTTTTCTCCTATCACTAGGGTGAAGTTAGCTTAGTCAAAGTTATTTCTCGGTACTTTCCCAATCGCACTGACTTAACTCAACTAGGTCTGTTTAACAATCGGGTTCTAGAGCTGGGGACTAGCTACGCATCCCCAGGTATGAACTTTAACTCTTAGAAATAACGGAGTTTTATGAAACTTAGACTGGTAAACTATGAGCTTGAAAGCTCCCTTTATAGCCCGTTCGCGTCAGCGTCGGCTACGCCGAAGGGTTTAACGGTGAGTTGTTTACGCAAAAACCTCGGCTGTTTTGAAAGACTTACCCGCTTGATCTTTAGCCGACAGACTGGGAGAGTCGGTCAGAGGCCAATGAATGGCTAGGTCAGGGTCATTCCACACAATAGTCCGCTCGTGATCAGGAGCGTAGAAGTCGGTAGTCTTATATAAAACTTCAGCGAATTCAGAGACCACCAGGAATCCGTGAGCGAATCCAGCCGGAATCCAGATTTGTTGTTTATTTTCTGCACTCAGCAAACAACTAACCCACTGTCCAAAGGTCGGAGAGCTTTTTCTGATATCCACTGCCACATCAAATATCGTGCCGAGTAAAACCCGCACCAGTTTACCTTGGGGCTGCTGAATCTGGTAGTGTAAGCCTCGAAGCACTCCTTGGGCTGAACGGGAATAGTTATCCTGGACAAACTCAGCGGTGATCCCAGCTTTATCTGCTAGAACTCGTTTATTGTAGCTTTCAAAGAAAAAACCACGGTCATCACCAAAGACGCGGGGTTCAAGAATTAAGACTTCCGGTATTTTGGTTTCAATAACATTCATAGAGTTCTCTGGTTGATTAGCGCTAGCGTGTTAAAGTGATCAACTCCTCATCAAGTTTGTGTTATCTACACTTAAATAATTTCAAGAATTTGTAAACTTTTTGTGAACAATAGCATTTCTATTTGAGTTGTGAACAAAATCCCTTAGGGAAAGGCAAGAGTAATCCCCCCTAACCCCCCGCGCGAAAGGGGGGCGGGCAAGAGGCAAGAGTTAATTAACTATATAGGGATTTTTAGTAGTAGTTGCGTAGGGTGCCTTAGGGGCGGGCTCACGCTTATTTTCCGCCTCTTGTGGCCTGATTGGGAAACTCCGCCCGAAAATAAGCATGAAACTGGCAAGATGCCAGTTCCACCAAGATGCCAGTTCCACCAAGATGCCGGTTCCACCAAGATGCCCGTTCCACCAAGATGCCGGTTCCACCAAGATGCCGGTTCCACCAAGATGCCGGTTCCACCAAGATGCCGGTTCCACCAAGATGCCCGTTCCACCAAGATGCCCATTCCACCCACCAGGTCAAACAACTTTTAGGAGATGCACCCAATATGTCTTAAGCTTTACTTCGACTGCTATAAAACAAAATCTTAAGAAAAGTAATTATAGTAGTCTGCACTTAAGTAGACTACACCTAGTTGTGTATAAAGGTAGGGATGGCAAGATGGGGAAGATTGTTCTAGGCTTAATCTGACGAACTTTTGTATTCTACTTAGTTAAAAATTGCGATCAGGATTTCGGAAAGGCGGATGCTGGAAATTATCAAAAAAATTAAATTAACTAAACTAAATTAACGAAAAGTCATTCAGATTACCGATTACCGATTACCCATTACTTCAAGAACAAAATTACGAAAGAGCAATACTACCTCTGGGATGATTTGATGTCCCATGTCAAATTCTTGATACTTGACCTGTATCCCTAAACCAGTTAAAGTATCTCTAGCATTGTGAGCAGCCATTAACGGTACAACCTCGTCTTGTCTACCATGAACTATCAAAATGGGTGGTAAGGATGAGCCTGTAGGAGCTTGGGGTCGGCTATGTAAATAGCCACTCATGGATACTAAGCCTGCTATTGGCAAGGTTAGTCCTACATCTAATGTCATGGCTCCTCCTTGGGAAAATCCACTCAGAATGGTGCGGGATAGGGGCACGCCAGTGGTGCCTTCGTTCGCGTAGCGTGGCCTTTTGGCCAGGGATTTGAGCCAATCAATTAGCAGCTGTCTGCTTTCGGTTAAGCCTTGATACTCGGAGCCATTCAAATCATACCACATTTTACCCCCAGGTACAGCAGGATGGTCAAAGGGAGCTTCAGCAAATAGAAACTGATAGTCTGGTAAGTTTAGCGCCTCTGCCAAAGTTACCAAATCTTCGAAGTTGGCTCCAAAGCCATGTAAGCAGACAATTAATCCAGTTGGTGGTTGATTGTTGGTAGGGGCAACGTTAATATATTTCAGTGGCAAAGATTTATCTCCAGAATTAGAGTAGGTGATCTCTTGAGAATTGTACGCTTTTTGGCAAGCAGTTGATAACAGCGTTATTCCCAGAGCTCCTAAACTTTGGAATAGAAATTTTCGTCGCTTAAATGGATTGAGTTTCACAATTAATAGGCTTTTGTTCGCGTAGCGTGGCCTATTGGCCAAGGTTGGGAGGTTGAAGGTTGGGAGGTTGAAGGTTGGGAGGTTGAAGGTTGGGAGGTTGAAGGTTGGGAGGTTGAAGGTTGGGAGGTTGAAGGTTGGGAGGTTGAAGGTTGGGAGGTTGAAGGGTTGAAGGTTGAAGGTTAGGAGGTTGAAGGTTGGAGGTTGTTTTTGCCCAGGCGTCCCTTGTAGGGTAGGTTGGAGTTTGATCACAGTGAGCTAATCTAAAATTACCATTACTGATTACTGATTACTGATTACTGATTACTGATTACTGATTACTGATTACTGATTACTGATTACTGATTACTGATTACTGATTACTGATTACTGATTACTGATTATCCTCAATCGTTCCACTATTCAGCAACGCCTTGCCTGTTGCTTTTGCTTGAGACAACTGCACAGGTTAAATCGCCTAACATCTATATACTAGTAGAGTGCTGTCTCAATCAGTTATGGATGCATCTAGATACTCGACAATTCGGGTATTTGACCCAGCCAATAACGAAGAAGGCTACAAAGTCTGCCATCAACAGGAAGCACAGGAGTTTTTTCAACAAACACTCCTGGGATTAGATCAAAAGGAAAGGTTATTAGCTCAGTGGGAGCGAGGTATCCAGGATTTACTGCTATGCTGGTTTCGCCCTGAGCTATCTACTGTTGATACTACATGTGATACTAAATACCGGGCGTTAGCTGGACTGTGTCTTCGGTGCTATGTTTCAATGCCTATCCTAAAGGCTTGTAAAACACTAGCGAGTCAGTTTTGCCTTGACTATCGGTTAACTTACCGTGAGCTGCTATCCTATGTACTCAATGATGATGGCAAAACTCCGATTATTCTCGATAGTGATGGCAAAGCTCAACTGGTTGTTAATAAGCAAGGTGACATTGAACCTGGACTTGGTCAGTTTTTTACGATTGATGTCTTGGCAAGCTATCGTCTGAACTCACCAGCTCGCTTAAGTTTGGACAATTGGGCATATCTGAAAACCAAACAACATCCTGATATCAAACGTTGCTTAGCTGAACAGGGATTGCCATTGTCGAGTAACTGGTCACTGTTGGGACGAGTTAAACTCAGACACCTTGAACAACTCTATCCACGCGATCGCAAACTAGTTGAAACGTTCCATACTGTCTATTCTCAACACAGAAAACAGCAGCGGCGCAATAGAGTTAACCATAGAGTTAACCATAGAGTTAACCATAGAGTTAACCATAGAGTTAACCAATGCCTTGAGCCTAGGGATGAGCAACTCCAAGACATGCTCCACCTGTTGCCAGAACGTGGTGTTATCATCAATTCCACCAAAGAGCTTCACAAAGAACTAACCAGGATAGCCAAGGGTCTGCAAGAAGAGGAGATTTGGAGCCGCATAGGAAGTCCGATCTGGGAACCTCTAGAAGCACGGGATCCAGAAACTGGCGAGTATGTCCCCAAAGAATTACCTGATCTAAACTCTAGAAATACCATAGATCATTTAGGACAATCTGAATTGCAGGATTTTCTTGAACAGGGACTGATTGAGGTTTTAGATCACGCTATAGCGCAAGCGTTGGCTGAGCACATTGCCTCTAAAGAGCAAAGTCGCCGTTACGCTTGTTTTGCTTCAAAGGTTATCCCAGGTTTCCGATTCCTTTACTGTGAGGGTAAGTCTCTTAAAGAGATAGCAACCCTTTTGAATATGAGCAATCATTCCCAAGCCAGCCGAGTCTTGGCACCAGGGAAACTGCTGAATCGCGTTCAGTATCTGAGTGTAGAAAATTTTTTCCAGCTTATCTCAACAACGACTAAGGGATTAGCTCTGGAAGAAAAGGCCACAAAGCTCGATTATTTGAGTAACCTGATGCAGGAAGTCGAGGCTTTCTTGAACACACAAGTTTTTCAAGAAGCGGTAGCCGAACTGAGTACTTCTAAAACCCGTTCAATGACTAGTTTATTTGCTCAGCGAATGTGCCGATATCTAGATGAACACAACGATAAAAATCAAGGGAAAAAGAAACAATGAATAATATTATTATAGATTCAATGGATATAACCCTTCCAACCCGAGAAGTATTTTGGCTCGAACCTGAAGACTTTGAGCAAGCGAAGACGATTAGTGACAAAGTTAATGATGAGGCACACCAGGAGCAAAGTTATCGAAATGGTTTAGCGTTATTTGGTTTTGAAAGATGGTTACAAGAACGGGTTGATCAGCTACCAATTATTACGGATAACTGTTCGGTGTATCAACCAGATTATGCTAATCTCATTGATACGGTATGTAATTTGAAAGTTGGGGAGTTTAATCTGTGTATAATTGTCACAGAAAATCTCCAAGAGCCAGAGGTTAAGATACCAATAGCTGCTGTTGAATTACCAGAACTTGCGGCTCATTTCTATATCGTTATTGAGGTGAAAAAAGACCAAGAACAGGGTATTATTCGAGGTGTTTTACGTCACGACGAGTTGGTTAACTATCGCGAATCAGCTAACTTACCACAAGGTAACCGTAACTATAATTTACCTCTGTCTTTATTTGATCAGCAACCCAATCATTTACTGCACTACTTGCATTGGTTAGATTCCCAAGAGATCACAATTCCAGTTGCTGATACTAAGCGTTCTGTTCAGGAAATCCTACCATTCTTTGCTGAAACAGCGATTAATACAGCAGAGTGGCTGCGAGGAGAAATGGATCAGTTAGCAAGCTGTTTATCTTGGCAACTGCTTCCTGACTATACTTTTTCTAAGTCATTGATGCGTCGGATTAGTCCAGTATCGGATGAACCAGACAGATATCGAGCGATCGCTAAAGAGTTGAGACGACAAAAAGGATTAATTGTTCCGGCTCATGCTCGTGGCTCTTACCAAACTGTTAATTTAAATGGCATTCTGTTCAAACTATGTGCTGTTACCTGGTTCATTTACCAGAAAGCACCAGAAGATACTCGAGAATGGGCATTGCTATTGCTAATCGAAGACTGTCTTGGTAATACACTTCCCCCTGGTATGAAGTTACGAATCAGCGAATTCACTGGTGTTGTCTCTGAAGCGGTATTGGTAAATGAACGTTATCTACATGTTGCAGTAGCAGGTAGCTGGAACCAAAAATTTGTAGTAACCATTTCTTTAAGTAACGGAGCATCATTAACTCTACTTCCCTTTGCTTTTGAGCCTGATAAATGTTTATGATATTTTAATAGGGAGTAGGGAGTAGGGAGTAGGGAGTAGGGAGTAGGGAGTAGGGAGTAGGGAGTAGAGAGTAGGGGGAATAAACAAGGAACAAATGACAACTAATCATCAAAGTAGTTTTAGACTAAATATTTGGCAAGCTGATTCATCCTGTCTGTTTTATTTACGGGGTAATCACGGACAGGAAGTCTCCGCAAAGTTGGACTATCCAGCTAAAGTAATAGACTGTTATGAGGAATGGCGATACCTTTACCTCCAGTTTTACCCGAAATTGCGAGCAAGAGAATTATCTAGTGGTGCCATTACACCAGTAGTCGATGACTTGGGACATGAATTAGAAGAAGCAAAAGAGATATTTCTGGATGTCTTTCAACGGTGGTTAGGTCAATTACAGGCCATTCGAGAAACAATTCAACATCAAATTTTCACTATTGCTAGACAGGAATCACAGTCAAATAAGACAGCAGAACCCTATGGATCAGTAGCTATTTTTATAGCCTGCGATTCTGTAGAATTGGCACGGCTTCCTTGGGAAGCATGGCAGTTGCTTCCAGAGGATATCCCCAGTGGGAGGATTCGGATTACCAGGATTCCGATGACTACTCAGGCAGAAACAATAGCGCGAGATAATAAACTGCGCCATGGTAAACCTCGGATTTTAGCGATTTTGGGGGATAATACAGATCTGAATTTGGAGAAAGATAAGCAGGCTATTAAGTTGCTCAAAAGCGTTGCTCAAGTAGAGTTCTTTGACTGGCAACAGCAAGAGGATGGGGTTAATATTAAAGCAGCACTGGCGGCAGAAATAACGGATGAAAGGGGGTGGGATGCTCTATTTTTTATGGGTCATAGTGATGAGACAAAAGTTACCGATGGAAAATTAGCGATCGCGCCAGAGCAGTTGGTATCTATCAGTGAAATAAAGGAATACCTAACTACTGCTAAAAATCAGGGACTTCAGTTGTGCGTCTTTAACTCCTGTAATGGTCTAAAAATAGCGAATCGGTTGGCTGATTTAGGATTGCAAGTGGTGATCATGCGGGAGGAAGTTCATGATAATGTTGCTCATGTATTTCTCAAAGAATTTTGCAGCCGCTTAGCTCAGTATCAGGATGTCCAGGAAGCAATGCTGGCAGCTTGTCGCAATTTACAGGTAGGTGAGAAGTTTGTTTATCCATCAGCTTACCTGATTCCTTCGTTTTTTAGTCCCTATGGTGCCAAGCCATTTCGGATTGAGCCTTGGGGTTACCAGAAACTACTTCAGCAGTGGCTACCTAAACCAAAAGAAGCGATCGCATTAGCTAGTGTGCTTTTAGTTAGCGCTATGGTTCCTGTACAAGACATGTTGCTAGATGGGCGAACCTTTGTTCAAGCTGTCTATCGCGATAGCACAAACCAGTTTCCTCGGGAGGGATTATCCTCCGCGAAGCCACGCTCTGTACTGTTAATTGCTATTGATCAAGACTCAATCAATCAGGCGCAACTGGAGATAAAAGGCTTTAAAACCCAGCCGATGGAACGGGAATACCTTGGCAAATTAGTCAGACAACTCTCGAAATCAGGCGCTAAGGTAATTGGAATTGATTATCTCCTCTATACCCAAGAACCAAGAGAGGAAAAACTGGCTAGTGCGATTCAATCCGCTGTTAGTCAACAGGATACCTGGTTTGTCTTTGGGGTCAATCAGGATAAAAATCGCAAGGTGTTTCCGAAAATTGCTAGCCCTAAATGGAGTCTACAAGGGGATATTACCTTTTTCCGTTGGGATATGGAACTCCCCCAGGATGCCACCTGCAACAAGTCATGTCCTTTTGCCTATCTACTGGCTCTATCACACCAGTTGCACCAACAGCCAAACCACGGGATAGGATTAAATCCTAATGTTGAAAGTACCACCAACTTTCAGCAGCAAGTTAGTCAGTATCTTCAGCAAGTCAGTAGCCAGGATAATGCGATTGGCCGTAGGCCACGCTACGCGAACGCATCTCTCAAACCAAAGAATCTACCTTTTGCGAACGCATCCCTCAAACCAAAGAATCTACCGTTAGGGATGCGCTATATTATTGACTTTTCTATTCCTCCAGAACAGGCTTATGAGCACAAGCCTGCTTGGGAATTCCTCAAAAGTGACTTTCCTAACATTGAGCAGCAAGTGGTTATCATTGCCTCTGGGGGATATGATGAAGCCGAGGATAATTTTTCTCTACCTCTAGCTATTGAATATTGGTGTGATCCACTGAATCGAACCAGAAAGCCACCAGATACTTGTCCGAAGGTATTTACCGGAGGTGAAGCCCATGCTTATATGGTTCACCATTTTTTATCGAAACATACAATAAAATTAATTCCCGACAGCTGGATGATTCTATTAGCAGCATTGTTAGGAAAAGGAACAACGCTGCTACTGCTCCAGCAAAAGCCTCAAGAAAGACAGCAATCAATATTGATCTTAGTTGGTGCTACAGCGGTCTATGGAATAATCGGACTACAGGCTTATATCTCAGCTTCTATTTTAATTCCTATAGCTTTACCATCAATTATACTCTGGTTTTATATTATTTAGTTAATTATTAATTTAATTCCCGACAAGCCTTTGGCCTTTAAATCCTATGTATCTCAGAGTTTTTTATCTACTGCTAATTACTGGAACGATGAGTATTAGTTTTCCGACCTCATCAGTATCAGTTGGATCTTCGTTTACCAGTCAAGGGAATCAAGTAGCGAAAGCAGTGAGTCAAACCAAACAGAAAACACAATCTGTATGGGCTAAGATCCGAGATCTTTTTCGTAGGAAGAAAGATGAAGCAGGTACCCATGGAGAGTTTTGTTCAATTTCCCCTAATATTGCTGCCTATCGCACCTGGAGTGACCAACCTCTATTTGCTTGGGAAGGAAGTGTTAATATCATTCAAGTTCGTTCCTCTCGCTATGGAAAAGCCTTATGGTCTTATCAGGTAAACGATAATCAGAGTAGTGTTATTTACAATGCTGATGGTAAAGGTCAGCCACTTCAACGAGGTAAAGAATATTATTACTGGGTAGAGTATAACACAACTGATAATAATGGACAACTAATTACAGATACCGAAACTATTCCCTTTCAAGTTATGGGTGGTAAAGCGTATCGGATTATCCAAGCTGAATTGCCAGCTGAGCATAAAACTGCTGAGCTGGCGAGTTACTTTGCTGATCACGATCTTTTCCTAGATGTGGTACGAGTGATTTCGGTGTTTGGGGACTTAGATAATTGGAAAATTAATACTGAGGAATTATATCAAAAGTTTTGTGAGTAGTCAAGGACGAATTTATCTTAAAAATTACTGTAAAATAAATTAGTCTGACTCCTGACTCGAAGCTCCTCAATCAGAGGATAGTTTGTTATGTCGAAATCAGGTATTATCAGTCTTCACAATTCATAATTTTTAGTTTTCATAGTCTAACGAGACTAGTCTTAACTACAGGAATTACACAGCAAATATACCTGTAGGGTTCTACTACCTATAGTTTTTTTTGACTAGTTTTGCCTAAGTCCTAAACTAGTTTCATATTTCCTTAAAACTATCTTCACAACTCCATTGATTATATTGATAATAACTTGATACAAGTTGTCCGGAGCATTTGATAAGATCATTAGAATCAACGTCACTTGATTGTTTTTACAGAAACCTGGAACGGCATAGGAAGCTATAGTTATCAACATTCATTGAGGGGTTTGAGGGAGCTCCTGAATTATATTAGCGCTGTTAGTTATAACCTCTCGTTGCTAGGGAATTGATCAACTACCAATCTAATCAGCCATTAAAGTGAATTTTTGTTTGAACAGTCAGTAGTAACCAAATGTAGTCGAGATAATCTAAAAATGAAAAAAAAACTTGCCAAAATTGTTAATACTGCACTCACCAGTGTTGCTCTGTGTATTGCGATCGCATCTTACGTTTATAAAGCAGAGGCTGCTCCTGTGTTTCTAAATCTTTCCTGGGAAGGAATTAATGGGTTGAGAGTTGAATTGATGTTCAGGTTCGACCAGCAGTTTGTACTGGGATTTTAAGATAAGCTGTTGTGCATTTAAATTGCACAACAGCAAGGCAGAAGGCAGAAGGCAGAAGACAGAAGCGATGCACTTGGGTTTCAGTCATTTTGGTAGCGCCGACGTATTTCCCTAGCTCTGGTTGGCTTTCAGGGGATTTCGAGTCTAGAGCCTTTGAAAGTACCACTTTGAAAGTACCACTAGGAGCAATCGTTACCGAGAATAAACTATAGCGCTGTGCCCAGGGAATAGGAAATAGTTAAAGAAACTGACCCCGGCGTGGGGATATCGCCATCTCCCCATCTACATCTTAGCGTGCTACTTTTATGAATTGGTATTATGAATTGATATTATTTCGGTGGTGCCTTCCAGGGTAAAATAAAATCTACTAATGAGTCAAACAAAATGGTCTAAGCTTTACAAATTAGAAGACTGGTGGTCTGTATGGATTGGTCTGCTGTTATTGGGGACAGTGTTTAGTGGCATCATAACTGTTGTGCCAAAGATGCCCAAATGGAAAGGGATAGATCTATTATCGGCACTCCCCTGGGAATTGCTTCCTAAACTGGCATTGCTCGCCATTGGTTTATGTGCTCTGTTTACCCTTGGCAACCTGGTAATGAAGGGAAAAGAAGGCAGAAACATGATACCAGGCTTTTTGGTTATATTTCTCTTGGCAGTTTTATCCTATATACTGGGGAATTCACAGACCGCTAAAGCAATTAACCTCGGCTATGCTTTCTGGGCATTGTTGATTGGACTAATCATCAGCAATACTATTGGTACACCAAGGTGGATGATGCCAGCGGTGCGTACTGAATATTACATCAAGACTGGCTTAGTGATTCTCGGTGCAGAAATTCTCTTTAACCGAATTGTGGAATTCGGACCCTATGGTTTAGCGATCGCTTGGCTGGTTACGCCGATTGTGATCATATTTATGTATCTGTTTGGTACTCGCTTTCTGAACATGCAGCAGAAATCACTGGTGATGGTAGTCGCCACATCCACATCAGTGTGTGGTGTATCAGCCGCTATTGCAGCAGCAGCAGCTTGTAAGGCTAAGAAAAACGAGTTGACTTTAGCTGTAGGGATGACTCTCATTTTTACTGTTGCCATGATGGTGATCATGCCCTTGTTTGTCAAGGCTGTAGGTATGAATGAATTAGTCAGTGGTGCATGGCTGGGGGGAACCATTGATTCTACTGGCGCAGTTGTCGCTGCTGGTGAAACAGTAGGGGAAATCGCTGGTCAAGCTGCTGCTTTAGTTAAAATGATTCAAAATATGCTGATCGGCGTGATAGCTTTTGCGATCGCTTTATTTTGGGTCTTTTGTGTAGAGCGCGAGCCAAATGCTCCTAAACCACAAATGAGGGAATTATGGGTACGTTTGCCCAAGTTTATCTTAGGGTTTATAGCTGCTTCTCTGTTAGTGTCCTTTGTTTGTATTCCCTTGATGGGGATGGATACAGTTAAAGGGATTCTTAGTCAAACCAAGACCTATCGTGGCTGGCTATTTTGTATCGCATTTTTGTCCATTGGTCTAGACTCGAACTTTCGGGATTTAGGGACACAACTTCAGGGTGGTAAACCCATGATTCTTTATTTGGTAGGCCAGAGTTTTAACATTGTGCTGACTTTGGCTATAGCTTGGCTAATGTTAAGCGGAATTATTTTTCCTATACCGGAGTTAGCACAGTGATAAACACTATCCGAAAATCCCTAATCTTTTTGATGAGTATTTGCGCACTTCCGCTACTACTGTGGTTATTGAATAGCTTGATAGTAGGTGGTTATTTGGGGTCGAGCGTACAGGATATCTACGAAAACGAGAGTGATGCTTCAGGAATTTTCTGGACAGATGTAGAGATACTATCTCACGATTAGCCTATTCAACTATAGCACTTATCAATTGGGTTGGTAACTGCTATAAGCGCGTTTGTATCTGGGTTGTAAACACATGTATTGCGGCAAGAGGCAAAAGGCAAGAGGCAAAAGGCAAGAGGCAAAAGGCAAGAGGCAAAAGATATCTGGAGTTTTATTGGACAATAGAAAAAGACCTTATAGGTTTACATCTTCTACAATAAACGCTATAAATATCAGATGATTTCTGATAAATCTAAAGTAAATCCAGGCAAAACATCTTCTCCTGATAAGGTTTTCGGAGATTGGATAATTTCTACATCTTGATTGGGACGATAGATTTCCACAACCTTATTTTGGGGATCAATTAACCATCCTAATCTAGCCCCATTTTCCATATATTCTCGGACTTTAGCTTGCACCATTTTCAGGGAATCACTCGGAGAAGGCAATTCTAACACAAAATCAGGACATAAAGGAACAAATTTATCCTGTTCTTCTGAGGTTAACCCTTCCCAACGCTCTCGTTTAATCCAAGACGCATCAGGGGAACGATTGGCTCCATTAGGCATTTTAAATCCTGTATTAGAGTCAAATGCAACACCAAGTTTCATTTGACTGCTCCACAATTCTAGTTGAGTCGATAGTTTAATATTTCGTCTACCTGTATTTCCTCCCGTAGGTGACATGATGATTAAATCTCCTTCAGAGGTGCGCTCAAATCTTAAATCCCTGTTATTTTGACAAAGCTGGAAAAATTGTTCGTCACTTAAATTAATAGTTAATTCGAGGGTATCAGGTAAATATACCATGTTAGTTACCTCCAAAATTATACAATAATTTCCTGAATTAAAAATGATAATTTAAACAATACCGCAGGGAACAGGGAACAGGGAACAGGGAACAGGGAACAGGGAACAGGGAACAGGGAACAGGGAACAGGGAACAGGGAACAGGGAACAGGGAACAGGGAATTAAAAAGCTTGTCAACTAATTTTAAACTAAACTTTTTAGCAATTATTCATCCAATTTTTTACCCCTACTCCCTACTCCCTACTCCCTAAAATCCAGGACGAAAGTACTTAACCCAATTGATAACTTCTATATAACTTGTCAAGTTTTACTTTTTACGTTTTATATCATGTCTGGATAATTACCTTGAATAAAAATTTCCCCCATCTCCCCATCTCCCCATCTCCCCATCTCCCCATCTCCCCATCTCCCCATCTCCCCACACTCTTCTTAATTATGGGTATTCAACCAGACTTGATATTACTTTTTAAGCATCAATTTTCAAAACCTCCACCATCGCGTGATAAGCAGCTTTAGGACGATAGGATTGATCGAAAGGTAGAGGGGAATCTGGTTTACCAAAGAAATCCGGAATCCAGGAATGATGATCGGCAAATTCCCAAGTTAAGAACGCTGTGCAATTGGGAGCCTCTAGACAAACTTGCAGGATATCTCGATATACCTTTGTCTGAGCAGCCACTCGTTCTTCTTGTGTGCCACTACCATCATGAATTTTTACGTCCATCTCCGTGACCTGAACCTGCAATCCCAACTCACCCAGACGCTTCATGTTTGCTGCTATTTCTTCTGGCTTGGGAGGATTTTGAATACTAACGTGCATCTGAAAGCCAATGCCGTGAATTGGGACATCCCGTTGCCGCAATTCTTTGACCATGGCATAAATTGCATCTGACTTTGCCCCAAGTCCTTCTCCAGCGTAGTCGTTATAAAACAAGGGAACTGTGGGGTCAGCTTCATGAGCCCACCGAAATGCCAACTCAACGTATTCTGGTCCAATGCCGCGCAACCAAATTGTATCTCGTTTCCTTTGTCCTGCTGAGTCTTGGTCTGCTACCGCTTCATTGACCACATCCCAAGCTGCTAATTGTCCCCGATAGTGACCAACAACAGTATGAATATGTTGTCGCAGGATATGGATTAACTCTTCTTTTGTCCATTGTCCGTGGGTTAGCCACCAAGGCACACTATGATGCCAAACCAGATTATGACCGCGCACTTGCATCTGATTGGCTTTCGCCATGGCCACAAAGTTATCAGCAGCTTCAAAATTATAGTGATGGCGTTGGGGCTGTAGCGCCTCAAACTTCATGATATAAGTTGGTGTCACCATGTTATATTCACGCATCAACACCTCCCGATAACTAGAATCGTCCCGCAACGGTTCCATGGACACTCCCGTTCCAATCGCCAATTTGCGCTTTTGTGCCAAGGAACGTAAATTAGTGTTATTTGTATTCATGCTTCATATTTCAGTGATTAATCTTCGATATCGCATCCCTGGAGCCTGAGACACTAATCCCATTAGTTCCAACTGTAACAAGGCACTGGATACTGAGCCTGCTTCTAAAGCTGCTTGCTGGACAATGATATCGAATGGGGTTGGTTCAAATGCGATCGCATCCAACACTTTTGCCAATTCTGGCTCTAAGGTCGGTACAGGTAAAGCGGGTAAAGGTTTTTCTAGAGCCGAGTGGGGGTCAAGTTCTGGAATAGCTCCGAGCATTTCCAACAAGTGACCTTCACTTAAAATTACATGGGCACCCCGATTTAACAGTCCCAAACAACCGATAGAATTGGGATTATCTAAGGAACCTGGTAGTGCATAGACATCCCGACAGAACTCATTGGCTAACCTAGCAGTAATTAGCGCTCCGGACTTGTTAGGCGCTTCCATCACCAAAACTGCACGGCTTAAACCCGCAATAATCCGATTCCGTTGGGGAAAGTTGGAGCGTGCGGGTTTCGTACTGGCTGGATACTCACTGAGTATCAATCCCCGCTCCTGAATTTGTTTATAAAGATAACTATTGCTCAAGGGATATACCACATCAAGGCCAGTTCCCAAAACTGCTATTGTCCTACCACCCGCTTCCAGACACCCGCGATGGGCTTGTGTATCAATTCCCACTGCCATACCGGACACCACTGTAAAACCATGCTTAGCAAGGGTAGCACTGATTTTACGAGTCCAACGTTTACCGTATTCGGTGGGATTGCGAGTACCCACAATACCGACTATCGGCTTGCTACCGTAATTTTCTCGTAGATCGACTAGTCCGCTATAGTATAGCGTTGCGGGAGGACTAGGAATTTCTAGTAACAAGCGGGGATACTCCCCATCCGCTGGTGTCCAGAAACAAGGATTTTTGACCAAGTGTTGCTTGAGTAGCTGTTCCGGATTAGTTTGCCCACGCATTTTCACTACTCTTTCGATCAGCCGCACCCCGAACCCCTCAACTGCTCCTAACTCTGAAGCTGAAGCTTTCCAAGCCTCTGCTAGAGTCCCAAACTGTTGCTGTAGCCGTTGGAGCAATACTGATCCAATACCGGGAACTTCGGACCATGCCAGCCAGTACGCACGTTCTTCTTGCTTGGTCAATCGCTTCGCTCCAATTATAAATTATCAATTCAAAATTCAAAAATACCCCATCAATCCAATTATAAATTATCAATAATTCAAAATTCAAAAATACCCCATCAATTCAATTATAAAAAACATATAATTTTCTTCATTCTTAATTCTTCATTCTTAATTCTTCATTCTTAATTCTTCATTTTTAATTCTTCATTCTTAATTCTTAAACTGGATGCTGTCCATAAAACGGCAGTACTTCTGACCAGTTGGGGCGCTTTCCCTGTTGCCAATCGAGATAAGCAAGTTCCAAGACACCCTTAGCATAACTCCCCAAATTTGCTGGAGCCTTTAGCAATCGTATTGGTGTTTCCAAGGTATCTAAAACTTGTTTCCATTGATCTGAAGTCATGACAGCATCTGGTAATATCTTCCTCAGCCCCAGACCAGCTATTGATGGCTGATAGATGGCGGTATACAGCTGGCCTCGTTGGGCAGGCATTTGAATGGCAATCTGAGTGCTGTTCGCGTAGCGTGCGCGTAGCGCATGTGCTGAGTATTGAGTGCTAATTGCTGAGTGCTGAGTGCTGAGTGCTGAGCCCGAGTTGTCTTGATACATAGCTCCCTCTTCCCCCTCTTTCCCCTCTTGCCCTAACCACGCGATCGCTGCCAGTGTAGAAATGCCAAACAGGGGAATATGTAACTGTTGTGCTAGGGTACGAGCAGTAACTATACCGATACGGGTACTCGTAAAGCTACCCGGTCCGATAGCTACCGCAATGAATTCTAAGTTTTCCCAAGTTTGGGAATTCAGAAATTCAGTCAAGTGCTGATGCAATTGACCAGACAACTCTCGCCCTAAGTCCCAAGTTTGGCAGCGGGTATCCCTGGCAAAGTTACTGATCACTAGCCCCAATTGAGGACTAGTGGTGTGAAGGGCAAGAGCATATTTATTTGGTTCGAGAATCGGCATTTTTGGTATGATTTTCGATTGGAGAACTCTTGATCAAGTACCCTCAAAGCCAAAAGGTTATCACTATCCATGGATCCTACCCTGACTCAAATTGGGACTCAGATGTCCGAACTTACTGGTGTCCGAGCGATTATGAAAGATATTATCGAAACGCTACGAGCTGGTCAGGGACAAGATTGGATTAATCTCAGTGCAGGGAACCCAGTGATTTTGCCAGAAGTCGAGCAACTGTGGCGCGATTGCACGGCACAACTGTTGGCTAGCTCAGAGTATGGTGAGGTGATTTGCCGCTACGGGTCATCTCAAGGATATCAACCTCTGATCGATGCGATCGCAAAGGATTTCAATCAACGCTACGGTCTTTCCCTAAGCGATCGCCATATCCTGATTACTCCCGGTTCTCAATCCATTTACTTCTACGCCGCTAACGCTTTTGGTGGTTACACCAGCAGCGGCCAGCTCAAACAAGTTGTCTTGCCCCTTTCTCCAGAATACACTGGCTATGGAGGAGTAAGCTTGACTCCAGAAGCAGTATATGCATACAAACCTACTCTGGAAATTAATCACGAGCAACACCGTTTTAAGTATCGCCCTGATTTCAGCCAATTGAAGATTAGCCAAGAGACTGGCTGTGTAATTGTTTCCCGTCCCTGTAATCCCACTGGCAATGTCCTCACCGATGAAGAAGTAATCAAAATTGCCGAAATAGCCACACCATTCAATGTGCCAGTGTTGATTGACGCAGCTTATGCTCCACCGTTTCCAGCACTGAACTTTACCGAAATGACACCAGTCTTTCGAGACAATATCATCCACTGTCTGAGTTTATCAAAAGCTGGACTACCTGGGGAACGGGTTGGTGTAGCCATTGGACATCCCGAGCTAATTAGCATTTTGGAATCCTTCCAGACCAATCTTTGTATTCATTCGTCCCGCTATGGACAAGCTATTGCAGCAAAAGCGATCGCATCTGGAGCACTCCCTGAGATTGCCACTAATGTGATTCGCCCCCACTACCAGCAAAAGTTTGTGACCCTTGAACTGACATTAGACAAATCCATGCCCAAAGACTTGCCTTGGTTCTTGCATCGGGGTGAAGGAGCTATCTTTGCTTGGTTGTGGTTACAGGATTTGCCAATTACCGACTGGGAACTGTATCAAAAGTTGAAGCAGGTGGGTGTGATTGTAGTGCCTGGCAGTACATTTTTCCCCGGCTTACGAGAAGACTGGTCTCACCAGCAACAGTGCATTCGCATCAGCCTTACCGCTACTGAAGAAGAAATTGAAATCGCCATGCAGCGTCTGGCAACATTGGTCGAGGAAGTCTATCGGATGGGGTCAAGTTAGTGTTTCCTAGCAGGTGTTGTGATAATCTAACACCGTTCCAGAGTAATTGTTCGATGAGTACTAATTAAATAATATTCCCATTATAACAGATGGAACAGCAGCAGCTAGCACAAGTGTTGGAAACTGGCGATATAGGGGAGTTGCTAGGCATTATTAACCAGCCTAACTTGCTCACAACCCTTGACTCTACACAGATGTGTAGGATTATCAAGGGACTTGGGCAAGTAGTGGAACAACAAACTGCTCAGTTAAATCAGGTTAATCAGCAATTACAACCGGAAATTACCAACTGTAAGCAGGCTCACGAGAAATGGCAACAGGGTGATCAGCAATTGGAATACCAATTTCAAAAACAGACAACGGAATTGTCCGAAGCTAATCATCAGCTGCGACAAGCAAAAGAGCAACTAGAGGCAGTTTTGGATGCTGTACCGGGAGCGGTGTCTTGGATTAGTGCTGATGGTCGATATCTTGGGGTTAACCGACATCTGGCTCAGAGCCTGCAATTACCTCCAGAGACTTTTGTCGGTCAAGAGTTGGGTTTTCTGGAGAGCAGCCCTCAGTTTGTCGGCTTTATGACTCAGTTTCTCGCCTGTCGGGACTCAGGATCTTCCCAGGTGGTTGAGCTCAAAGTGAAAAATTCTTCGAGATATTATCTAATTGCCGCTCAGAAGTACCAGCAAGGTGCTGCAGCCGTGTGTGTAGGGATTGATATCACCCAGCATAAACAAGCAGAATTAGCTCTACAACAGCTCAACCAGGAACTAGAACTGAGAGTCGAACAACGGACTTCTGACCTACGGGAAGTCAATGAACAACTTCGCAAAAGTGAGGAACAATTTCGCCTGATTTTTGAACTCTCTCCCATGGGTATGGCAATTACCAGCACTGATAACTCCGTGCTAAAGGTTAATCAAGCCTTTTGTGACACGGTTGGTTACACAGCCGAGGAACTGGGGCAGAAAAAGGCTACAGATATTATCTACCCCGATGATTTGACAATTAACCTTACCCCGAATCAAGAGTTGTGGCCAGGAAGAACATCCCACTTTCAGATGGAAAATCGCTTACTCTCCAAAGATGGTAGAGTTATCCATGTTTTGACCAAAAAAGCAGTTTTAGTCAGGAATTCTCAAGGTAACCCCCGAAAATTTCTGTATCAAATTGTAGATATCACCGAACGCAAGCAAGCGGAAAATCAGGTGAGAGCCTCTCTAACCGAAAAGGAGGTTTTGCTCAAAGAAATTCATCACCGGGTCAAAAATAACCTGCAAATTATTTCTAGCCTACTCCGACTACAGTCGAGGAAAGTTGAAGATCAACAAGCATTAGGTTTGTTCAAAGATTCCCAGCATCGGGTTCAATCTATGGCTCTGATTCACCAGCAGCTGTATCAATCCCCGAATTTAGCCCAGATTAATTTCGGAAAATACATTCAAACCTTAACCAATAACTTGTTCCGTTCCTACGGGATTAACCGACAGGCAATCGCCCTCAATATTGAAGTTACCACAGCTCCCTTAACCATTGATGTAGCTATTCCCTGTGGGCTAATCATCAATGAATTGGTGTCTAATTCACTCAAATATGCCTTTCCTGAACATAAAGAGGGTAAGATTGAAATCAGTCTAAGTTCAGATCAACAGGGTCAGCTAATCCTTACGGTAAGTGATAATGGTATTGGTTTACCGGACAATTTAGACTTTCAATCCACTAAATCCCTTGGTTTGAGTATTGTTCGTAACTTAACTGCACAACTGGGGGGTAACATCATCCTTGACTGTAGCCAAGGCACTAGATTAAAAATAAACTTTCCCCATTCACTGGATCTCTAGGGCAAGTCGAGCATGACCAAGAAAAAAATCCTAGTTGTTGAAGATGAAACACTTGTGGCTATGGATATCAAGAATAGCCTCAAACTTTTAGGGTACATGGTTCCTGCTGTGGCTGTATCTGGAGAAGAAGCAGTTAGAAAAGCTGAGGAAATCCAACCGGATTTAATCCTGATGGATATTCGTCTGAAAGGAGAAATAGATGGAGTGACTGCTGCAAGGCTGATTAGGACAAAATGGAATATCCCAGTGGTCTATTTGACTGCCTATAGCGATGAGCTCACCCTAGAAAGAGCTAAGATAACCCAACCGTTTGGTTACCTTCTGAAACCATTTGAGGAAGAAGAACTGCGAGTTACCATTGAAATTGCCCTCTCTCGCTTCCAAGCAGAAGCAAAAATCCGTCAAGCACTAGTAAGAGAACAGGAGCTTAGAGAGCAAAAATCTAGCTTTGTCTCTATTGTTTCCCACGAATGTCGTACACCTTTGAGTAAAGTTATCCTAGCTACTGAATTGTTAGAACGCTATAGCAAACATTTGGTCAAAGATAAACATCGCAAGTATTTTGAACAAATTAAAGGCTCTATCCAAGATATGAGACAACTCTTGGATGAAATTCTATTTATTGAAAAAGCAGAAGGAAACAAGCTAACTTTTAACCCAACTCCAATTAACCTAGTAGAATTCTGCTCTGATTTGATAGAGCAGATGCAGTTGACTACCGGGGGGAGCCATAGGATTATTTTTACTCCTCAAAGTAATATTACTGATGCCTATATGGACACCCAACTCCTTCGATATATTTTCAATAACTTGCTATCCAATGGGATTAAGTATTCTCCTGAAGGGGGAACGGTAGAGTTTCAGTTAACCGTGGAAGGTAACTGGGCAATTTTTAAAATAACAGACTCGGGAATTGGTATTCCCGAACAAGAGCTTTCTCAGCTGTTTGAACCTTTCCAGCGCGCTAGCAATGTTGGGGATATTCCTGGTACAGGTCTAGGATTATCGATTGTTAAAAAGAGTGTAGAGCAGCACCGTGGCCAAATTTTGGTAGATAGCCAGGTTGGTGTAGGAACTTTGTTTACCGTTAGACTACCCCTGTCTAATCACGGGAGTAATATCAAGTCCGGTTGAATTTCCATCATCAAGAAGATTGATGGACAGATCACGCACCGAAACCCGACCCAGGGAGATTTTTATTCGGCAGGAAGCCAGGGGACTTGAAGTAACGGCATAATGCAATTTATGCATTGAAATTATGTACTTTTTAAACTAAAATCAGTATTTAGTAACAAAATATACAAAATATTAGCATTACTTTAAATTAATTTATCAACATCAAGAGTAGTGACATCAGAGGCTCTGGACAAAACTTCTCGCAATTGAGCAATAGGCAACGAGGGAACAGCTATGACCAGCGCAGCTAAGCCAGCCGCCAAAAAACTGAACAAATTTGAAAAATTCAAGGCAGAGAAAGATGGTCTTGCCATTAAGGAACAAATAGAAGAGTTTGCCAGAATTGGCTGGGAAGCAATAGATCCAGATGACCTACAGCATCGGCTGAAGTGGATGGGTGTCTTTTATCGACCTGTCACTCCAGGCAAGTTCATGCTACGGATGCGGACACCCAACGGGATTCTCAACAGCACTCAGATGCAGGTACTAGCTGAGATAGTGCAGCGCTATGGTGAAGATGGTAGTGCTGATATCACGACCCGCCAAAACATCCAGTTGCGAGGTATCCGCATTGAAGACATGCCTGATATTTTTCGCAGGTTCGAGCAAGTTGGCTTAACTAGCGTCCAATCCGGTATGGACAATGTCCGCAATATTACTGGTTCTCCCATGGCTGGGATAGATCGCGATGAATTAATTGACACTCGGGATCTTGTCCGAAAAGTACAGGACATGATCACTAATAACAGCCAAGGGAATTATGAGTTTACTAACTTGCCCCGTAAATTCAATATTGCCATTGAGGGGGGTCGGGATAACTCAGTCCATGCTGAAATTAATGATATTGCCTTCGTGCCTGCCTACAAAGATGGACAACTAGGCTTGAATGTACTCGTAGGTGGCTTTTTCTCGGCCAAGCGTTGTGAAGCTGCTGTTCCCCTCAATGCTTGGGTACTGCCTAATGATGATGTGGTTGACTTGTGTCGTGCTATTCTAGAAGTTTATCGCGACGAAGGCTCGCGGGCGAATCGGCAAAAATCCCGGATGATGTGGTTGATTGATGAGTGGGGGATTGACAAGTTCCGGGAGGAAGTCAGTAAGCAGTTTGGTAGAGAACTCCCTACGGCTGCTCCTCACGATGAAATAGATTGGGAAAAACGAGACCATATCGGTGTCTTTGCTCAAAAGCAACCAGGTCTGAATTATGTGGGTTTACACGTCCCGGTTGGTAGGCTGTATGCTGAGCAGATGTTTGATATCGCACGGATGGCTGAGGCTTATGGCAGTGGCGAAATCCGCCTCACAGTTGAGCAGAATGTGATTATTCCCAATATTCCAGATGCTAATCTCGACGCTTTCTTAGCTGAACCCCTCTTGCAGAAATTTACCCTTGAGCCCAAACCCCTAGAACGGCTTCTAGTATCTTGCACAGGAGCCCAGTTCTGCAATTTTGCTCTGATAGAAACCAAAAATCGTGCCTTGGCAATAGTTCGGGAACTCGAAGAAAAGTTAGATATACCAAACCCGGTGCGGATTCATTGGACAGGTTGTCCCAACTCTTGTGGTCAACCCCAAGTAGCTGATATTGGTTTGATGGGAACTAAGGTGCGTAAAGACGGTAAGTCTGTTGAAGGAGTCAATATTTACATGGGTGGCAAAGTTGGCAAAGATGCTAAGCTGGGCGAGTGTGTGCTCAAAAGTGTTGCTTGTGATGACTTACCAGAGGTCTTGGGCAATATACTGATCGAGAATTTTGGAGCAAAATCCCACTAGGTTAGTTCTGACTCGGAGAGTCATCACTAAACAGTAGAAGACTCTATGTTAGTTACTGGACTAATAGCTGATAACTGATAGCTAATCCCTCATAGCTAATCCCTTATAACTGTTGTCAAGGGTTAGTGGTTAGTGCTTAGGTAATGGTGAAAACATAGTATTCCATTTTCTATTGTCCATTAATCCTAGACGACAATATGGAGCGCCGCAAGTTTCTCAAATACATCGGGTATGCCACAGTAGGATGTGGCTTTAGTGCCTGTAGCTCAAATAATCTATTCAATTTCCCAAAACGCGATCGCTCCTCTGAGCCAACTCAACGACCTCCGGCTAACTTTGGTAAGTTGGAGAAAACTAACCTCACCATTGGCTTTGTTCCTGTAACTGACTCTGCTCCTTTAATCATTGCTAAAGAACAGGGCTTCTTTCAGCGTTATGGTCTGAATGTAGGTCTTAAGAAATATCCTGACTGGTCAGCGGTTCACAAAGACTTAGTATCATGGGGTATAGATGCCTGCGTTGCCTTGTTTGGATTGCCAATGCTCACCAATTTTGGTTCAGCCAAGGCACCAGTGATATCTCTAATGATGCTCAATCGCAATGGCGCTGGGATCACTTTTTCCAAAAAAGCTTGGCAAGGTGCTATTCGTCCTTCAACGGATTACTATAATTTCCCAGATTTTGCCTACTCCTACAGGAAATACATTAAACAATTAGCCGAGCCCCTCAAGGTAGGGATAGACTTGACCAACTCCATGGCAAACTATACCCTTCTCTACTGGCTATCAGCTATGGAGATTAATCCCGAGAAACAGATTAAGCTCATCGAGTTTCCACCATCTCAAATGGTATACAAACTCCAAGCTGGGATAGTAGATGGCTACTGTTTAGATGAGCCTTGGAACCAAAGAGCAGTTGTAGACCAGGCTGGATTTACGGTTTATGTCAGTCGGGATATTTGGAAAGGTCATCCAGGAAAAATACTGGCAACCATGGGACCTTGGGCAGAAAAACATCCCACAACCGCCCGAGCCTTGGTAGCAGCTGTTTTGGAAGCTTGTCAGTATTGTGACCAACTAGAAAATCGCCAGTCAATTGCTCAGATCATATCTAGGAGCAAATACATCGACACTAAGGTAAACTATATAGAAGGTTCTTTACTGGGCAACTATAATTATGGTGGCTTTGACCAGAAAGACCGATTTGAAGCAATCCCTGATTTTAATATATTTCACTTTCAAGATACAGACTATCTGAAAAAGCCCAATCATGCTAATTATCCTTGGCGCTCCCATGGTGTTTGGCTGCTAACCCAAATGATTCGCTGGCGTCATATTAACCGACGTCAATATCCCAAGGATGCGGATAAAATTATCGACCGGATTTATCCGGTGAAAATTTATGAAGAGGTTGCCAAGGCGTTGAAAATCGATCTACCTAGTGAGCGTATGAGGGTTGAACCTGCTGATGTGTTTTTGGATCAAAGAGCATTTGATCCTAGTCAGCCAGTTAATTACCTCAATGGTTTCGATATTCGAGCTGATCGTTCTCAGCTATTTGCTGCTGTCAATTAAGCCTTCAGCTTATGCGCTACAGATGGTGCTACTTGAGGTGCTATCAGCTATCAGTCACTTAAGACCCAAGCATCGCCCAAGTAACAAAGCCCAAGTAGCAAAGCCCACAAAAACAAGTAGACCTAGAGACTTTATCCATTCAAAGTCTCTAAATTTCCTATGGGCCCAAGCCTTGCATCACATTAGCTGGTTTAGAATGCCATGCAGCTAAAACCAGCAATCAGCCTCCAGCTGTTTAACTAATCAGCTTTGCTGAACTTAGGACTAATCTCAAGTTATAGTTCGGTCAGTGGTCAGTAGTCAATTACCCATTACCCATTATCCTCAATTGATTCCAGAATTGGCCAACACCCCAATTTTATTGCCTTGATGTAACTATCGAATATTTATTATGCATTTAATTCAACATAAGAAATAATTTGTAACAAATCATACGAAACTTATGTTTCAGGGGTGTCACTATTAGTACCTGAACAATAGTATTAAGTTAACCTCAGAAAAGTAGTATCTATGGGCGAGTACTTTAGCAATCAATTCCGAAAGAATTACCCTAAAATAATAAGCTATAGTATTCAAACTAATAGGTAACTTTAATCAGTCAGCAATTTGATGGCTTGATGGCAACCGATCAGCTGGATTGTTTATAAAGGGATTCTTTGGAGTAGTTTTTGGAGGATACTAAATCAACCCAAACGTTCAGCTGTAATGGCTAATGCTGTTGGTGCGTGAATCTTCTGTTTTCGTAGTTTGTTTGAGTAGAGGAAAGGTATATAGATGCTCGCAGAAATGTGGTCGTTTCGTGGTAGGTATAAAATCCTCCACATGACCTGGTTTGCTTTCTTCCTGTCGTTTGTAGTCTGGTTCAACTTAGCACCCCTAGCAACACAGGTGAAATCAGACTTCGGTCTCGAAGTAGGTCAAATCCGAACCATCGCAATTTGTAATGTTGCCCTGACAGTGCCTGCCCGTATCATCATCGGGATGCTGTTAGATAAATACGGGCCAAGAATCACCTACTCCCTGTTGCTGATGTATGCAGCAATACCTTGTATTGCGTTTGCATCGGCACAGAACTTTAGCCAACTGGTGATTAGCCGCTTGGCACTGAGTATCGTAGGTGCAGGTTTTGTGATTGGCATCCGGATGACGGCAGAATGGTTCCCTCCCAAAGAAATTGGTTTAGCCGAAGGGATTTACGGGGGCTGGGGTAACTTTGGTTCTGCAGCAGCAGCCTTTACCCTACCTACCATTGCCGCATTCTTAGCCTTTGGCAGTCCAGGTCTAAACTGGCGCTTTTCCATTGCTGGTACCGGGATTATCGCTGCTCTCTATGGTATCCTATATTATTTTAACGTCCAAGATACTCCCCCAGGCAAAGTTTATCAGAAGCCCAAAAGCGCCAGAGGAATGGAAGTCACCACCAAAAAAGACTTCTGGTTTCTGATGGTGATGAATGCTCCTCTATCGATCATTCTTGGTGTCCTAGCTTGGCGCTTGAATAAAGTGGGCTTTTTCTCCCAAAATGTTCTCTACATCGTCTGGGCTGGTCTACTTGGGTTGTATCTGTTCCAAGCTTACAACTGCTGGGCAGTTAACAAAGATTTGTTAGCAGGTCGTAAGCGCTATCCTCCTGAAGACCGCTTCAATTTTTCTCAAGTTGCCATTCTAGAGTTGACCTACATTGTTAACTTCGGTTCTGAATTAGCTGTAGTTTCTATGCTCCCTGCCTTCTTTGAAGGCACCTTCGGACTGAGTAAACAAGCAGCGGGGATGATTGCTGCTAGCTACGCCTTCATGAACTTGATGTCCCGTCCTGGTGGCGGCTTAATCTCTGATAAACTGGGTAGCCGCAAGATGACCATGGCAGTTCTAACATTCTGTATGGGTATTGGCTATCTGATCTTCAGTACGGTGACAGGAGGCTGGTGGCTTCCTGGTGCGGTACTGCTGACCATGGCTTGTTCCTTCTTTGTGCAAGCTGGAGAAGGCTCTACCTTTGCTATCGTACCTCTGGTCAAGCGACGGATCACCGGTCAGGTGGCTGGTAACGTGGGTGCTTACGGAAACGTGGGTGCTGTTGCTTACCTGACTATCTTCAGTTTATTGCCAGCAGGAGATGTGGGTAACCGCATATTCTTCCAGATGTTGGGTGTTACAGCTTTGATTGTTGCCTTCCTGTGCTTCCTAGTATTGAAAGAACCTAAGGGTTCCTTTGCTGAGCTCCATGAAGGGGAAGAAGAATACGCTACTGCTGCTAGCCCTGCTGCTATGGAAACTGGAGACGTGATGAACTAGTTCCTTGGTGGGTCTAGTGGAAAGTACTCTACACTAGATGGCTGAAAAATATCTAGATAGAAGTGGGGCAATCTTAATTAAGATTGCCCCAAACCCGACGGAATAATTGCTTCTTAAACAAGGTAAAAAAATCCTCAGCCTGTAAGCTATCAGCTATCAGCGTGTCGCGTATCAGCTAATGAGGTACTTGAGGTGCTTTTGAATAAAACAAGTAAGCATTGGTTTAATCTCTGTTACATCAGCTGACGGTTCCATAGCGTGAGCTTTTAGCTGAAGGCTGACAGCACCTCAAGTAGCGTGAGCCTTGGCCGTTGGCCACGCTACGCGAATGGCTCACGGCTGACCGCTGAATGCTTACCTCAGCCTTTAGCTATCAGCTCTTCCAGCTCTTCAGCACTGAGCCAGATTTTGAATTAACGAAAACTTTCGTAAAAGCCTCTGGAAAAGAGGATCTGATTGCTCGTATAACAGCATAAATCAGCTAAATAATTTAGGTAACTAGCTAACTACTAACGAACTAACTAATTGATTAACTAATTTATGATTAATTTTAGATAAACCTTTGTTATAAATAGCTGATATTTGATATAAGAATTATTAATGAAAAATTAATTGCAAAAATATTTAATATAGTCACAAAATATACTAAAAAGAATCAAAAAAAAAAATTGGGGGTAAAAATCATGACTGACTCAGCTAAGACACTCTGTCCCTACTGTGGGGTTGGCTGTGGTCTGGAAGTATTGCCTCCAGCTGGTTCTGGTCGTGCTACCTATCGAGATAGTCAAGGGAATCCGATTTGGAAAGTTAGAGGCGATCGCTCTCATCCCTCAAACCAGGGTATGGTTTGTGTCAAAGGTGCCACGGTTACTGAGTCTTTGGATAAAGACCGCCTCAAGTATCCCATGATGCGGGATTCCCTAGACCAACCATTTCAGCGAGTGAGTTGGGATGAAGCCCTAGACCGAATAGTGAATCAGATTCAGACGGTTCGTTTCACCCAAGGACCAGAAGCAATTTGTATGTACGGTTCCGGTCAGTTTCAAACCGAAGACTACTATATTGCCCAGAAATTGCTCAAAGGTTGTCTTGGTACCAATAACTTTGATGCTAATTCCCGCCTGTGTATGTCCTCAGCTGTAGCTGGATACATCCAAAGTTTTGGTTCCGATGGTCCTCCCTGCTGCTATGAGGATCTAGAATTAACTGACTGTGCCTTTTTGATTGGGACTAATACAGCAGAGTGTCACCCGATTGTATTTAACCGTCTACGTAAGCATCACAAAAAGCATCGTCATGTTAAAATGATAGTGGTAGACCCCCGCCGCACGTCTACCGCTGAAGTGGCTGACTTACATCTAGCGATTAAACCGGGTACTGACATTGATTTACTAAATGGTATTGCGCACTTACTGTTGCGCTGGGGTAAGCTAAACACTGTGTTTATTGAGGAGTGTACCAGCGACTTCTCAACATACGCTCAGATAATTATCAACTACCCACCGGATATCGTTGCCGAAAGATGTGGTATACCGGTGCATGAACTTGAGGAAGCCGCTCGCTACTGGGCAAAATCGAAGCGTGTCCTGTCTTTGTGGTCAATGGGGGTAAACCAATCATCCGAAGGTACCGCTAAAGTCCGCACCATCATCAATCTGCACCTGATGACAGGCAACATTGGTAAACCAGGAGCAGGACCATTTTCTCTAACTGGTCAACCTAATGCGATGGGAGGACGAGAAGCTGGGGGACTTGCTCACATCTTACCGGGTTATCGGGTAGTAAAGAATCCCCAACACCGCAGTGAGGTGGAACAGTTATGGAAACTCAAGCCAGGGACAATTTCCCCGAATCCTGGTCTTGATGCTTGGAGCATGATCAAAGGTCTAGAAACTTCAGAGGTAGGTTTCTTGTGGATTGCTGCCACTAACCCAGCTGTGAGTATGCCCGATATTGAACGAACTAAGGCAGCCCTAAGAAAATCCTCCTTTACTGTCTATCAAGATGCCTACTACCCCACTGAAACCGCTGCTTATGCTCATGTCTTGCTGCCAGCAGCCCAGTGGAGTGAAAAGACTGGCGCTATGACTAACTCTGAGCGAGTTGTCACCCTTTGCCCCCAATTCCGTAATCCAGCAGGGGAAGCCAGACCGGATTGGGAAATCTTTGCGGAAGTAGGGCGTCGCCTCGGCTTTACTAAAGAATTTGACTTTACTGACTCTGCCGCTGTCTATCGGGAATTTGTGCAACTGACCCGTGGACGACTTTGTGACATGACCGGACTGAGTCACGAACGCTTACGGAAAGACGGTCCGATTCAATGGCCCTGCCCTGAGGAGTTCCAAAACCAAGAGTCTTCTGACTCAATCAGCAATCAGCAATCAGCACTGAATACTGGCAAACGGCTTTATACTGACTTCCGATTCAATACGCCAGATAGCAAGGCAAAATTTGCTGCCTTCCATTCTAAAGGACTGGCAGAACCCCCCGAGGAAGAGTATCCTTTGGTGCTGACCACTGGCAGACTTTATGGTCACTGGCACACTCAAACCCGCACCGGACGGATTGAGAAAATTACCAAAATGTACCCCTATCCGTTACTAGAAATTCATCCCCGTGATGCCCAGAAGCTGGGGATTAAAGATGGGGGTTGGGTAGAAGTGCGATCGCGTCGCGGAACTTGCCGCTTCCCAGCTCAAGTCACTAAAGCGATTACTCCTGGTACAGTGTTTGCCCCCATGCACTGGGGAGCTTTGTGGGCAAATCAGGCAGAAGCTAATGCTCTGACCCATCCGGAATCTTGTCCCATTTCCCTAGAACCAGAATTAAAAGCCTGTGCTGTCAACTTGGTGCCCATCAGTGAAACTGACAGTATGCGATCGCAAAATCCCAACCAAGAGCCATTAGGAACACCGATTTTACAAAAGCTCAAAGTTTTTAGTTAATTGTTAAAAGTTTTAACCTTCCATTCTTAATTCCGCTCTCCGAGAGTTTCCCAAACACCTGCCTCACCAAGGGTGATTGGAGTCTGGGTTTGTGTCTGGGCAAAATTTGAAATAGACATAAACGGCACTAAGCCCATCACAAAGGAGCACAAAACGATCAGGACAGTCATCCTGACTGGATGCTGCCAGTGTGTAGTTACAACATGAGACTGGGTTGTGCTGCTAAGCTCTTGCATGCTCATGACTAAAACCTCAGAATAGATGTGTACGAATATAGGGATAGTTCACTGTTGTCTTTGAGGATGCAGTGCATTGTTCCTATTCATGCCAAGTTGCAGGGACAGTCGGCAACTTGGTATTTTTTGATGCACTGAAATCCTTGACATTTTGAATCATACAAAAATTTTGGGAAAAAGTAGCTAGATTTACCAAATAAAAACACAAAAAGTAACACTAGTTACAGAATTTGATTAATTTTTGTGAAAAACAGTAAATAATGAAGTTTATAGGCATAGATCTTGGCTGGACTTCTGGAGCAACTGGTCTTTGTTGCTTTGATTGGTCTGCCGGTACCCTAAACCTGCTAGATTTAGACCGCAAAGAGTCAATCACAGATATCCTGAACTGGATAGACCATTGGTCACCATCTCCAGAACCCGCCATGTTAGCAGTAGATGCTCCGACCTTGATTCCCAACCCTACAGGAATGCGCCTACCGGATAAACTTACCCATAAATACTTTGGTCGCTATCATGCCGGGTGCTATCCCGCCAACCTCCAACGCCCCTTTGCCCAGCGCACCGTAGAATTTGGTCTGAGCCTAGAACAAAGGCAATTTATCCATGCCCCAACCATCACTCCCCAAAAACTAGGGCGCTACCAAATCGAAGTCTTCCCCCATCCCGCCATCGTGCAGCTATTCAACCTCAATCGCATCCTCAAATACAAAAAAGGGAAACTAAGCGAAAGACACGCTGAACTAATCAAACTTCGGCAATATATTCTCAATACCCTACCTACCCTCACCCCTTCTCTCAACTCCCTCTCATCCTCGCCCCTTACTTCCCGTCTTTGCAGTTCATTTTTGCCCCACATCCCCACTACCGGAAAAGCCCTCAAAGCGGCTGAAGACCAGCTAGATAGCATCATCTGCGCCTATGTAGGAGCCCACTGGTGGTATTGGGGAACTAAATTTAATTTGGTATTAGGAGATTTAACAACTGGGTATATTATTACCCCCTGTCGAAACGGAAAAGACTGATCAACTCTCAAGGCACGCACTATGGCAAAATAGTAATCGTCGAGAAAAATCAACCATAACAATAAAGTAATCCCAGTGAGTCCTACTGCCCAAGCGCCCAAGACTACTCGCCGCCTAGTGTTTCCTTTCACCGCCATTGTCGGTCAAGAAGAAATGAAACTGGCATTGCTCCTAAATGTGATCGATCCCAAAATTGGGGGAGTAATGATCATGGGCGATCGCGGCACAGGCAAATCTACTACTATTCGTGCCTTAGCTGATTTATTACCAGAAATCGATGTAGTTGCTGAAGACCCCTTCAATAGTGACCCTCAGGAACCTGACTGGATGGGCAATGGTAATGGAGCAGCTGCATCCCGGACAACGGTCAAGAAAAAAGTTCCCATGGTAGATTTACCGTTAGGAGCAACCGAAGACCGGGTTTGTGGTACAATCGATATAGAAAAAGCCTTATCTGAAGGTGTCAAAGCTTTTGAACCAGGACTGTTGGCTAAAGCTAATCGAGGCATCCTCTATGTCGATGAGGTTAATCTACTCGATGACCACCTAGTGGATGTACTCCTAGACTCCGCTGCTAGTGGTTGGAATACTGTAGAACGGGAAGGTATATCGATTCGCCACCCTGCTCGCTTTGTGTTAGTAGGTTCTGGCAACCCGGAAGAAGGAGAATTACGACCCCAGTTACTAGACCGCTTTGGGATGCATGCGGAAATCCATACGGTCAAAGAACCAGTGCTGCGAGTCAAAATTGTGGAAGAACGAGGAGAGTTTGATCAAAATCCTCACAAATATATTGAACAGCACCAAACTGAGCAAGAAGCTTTACAGAAACAGATAGTGATGGCTCAAGAGCGACTTCCTGAAGTAGAAATGGACTACGACTTTCGGGTGAAGATTTCGGAAGTTTGCTCAGAACTGGATGTGGATGGACTCAGGGGTGATATTGTAACTAATCGGGCGGCTAAGGCCCTGGCTGCATTTGAAGGACGAACTGAAGTTACCGTGGATGATATCCGCAGGGTGATTACCTTATGTTTACGACACCGCTTGCGTAAAGACCCCCTGGAGTCGATTGATTCAGGATATAAGGTCCAGAAATCCTTTAACCGTGTTTTTGGGGTTGAAGCAGGTGAAGAAGATTGAGTTACTGTAGCGCAATGATTAATCAGTAATAGTTAATGGGTAATGGGTGATATTGCCCCAATGCGATCGCAAAAACTCAGCAGGTAGGTGTCGGATGCCGGGGTTGAAGACTTGCCCGTAAGTCTACCCTCGGTATGGTGGTCAGGGTAAGCGCAAGAAAAAATTGCCCATAATGTGCATTGGCTGGATATGGATTGATAGTGGCTCGAAACCCCTATAATTTCGTAGAACTTTACTCGCAATAGAGTTAAGTTGTTAAGAATAGCGCGGTCTTTTTATCAATAAGCCTAGGCTTATTGATTCTTGCGCTTACCCTCTATACCCTAGGCATATGAGCTAAGGAAAATCTAGGACTATTTTTACTCTCTTGAAACTGAATTTCCCCCCAGCGCTTTCAGAAAAACCCTTACCTAGAGCGGTTTCCAGCCATTTTTTAACTACCGCTACTGGGTACATTTAGGGTGGGTACATTTAGGGATCGACTCCTGAAAAGGATTTGAAGCGAAGCTCCTTTGGAGCCGCTGCGCATACGCTATTTTCCAAAAAGTACCATGATTGCGAGCATCAAGCTCAAACCTACATGGGCACATAATTTAGGGAACTCAATCGCTATAGCGGTTTTCAATTAGGTGAGGTACATATTTTGAGGGAGTAGGGAGCACGGAGTAGGGAGTAGGGAGCAGTGAAGTAAGAAGACGTAAGAGCTAAGAGGGTAAAAATTATGTGTACCTCATTAGAATAAAAACCGCTATACATCCCCTACAGTAAGAGAGTTTAAGTTGTCAAATAGTACAACTGAACTAAAAAGTTCAGTTTAAATTATTTTCACATTTGTCATAACTTTACTAATAGGACTATTTTTACTCTCTTGAAATTATTTTCACATTTGTCATAACTTTACTAAATATCCGTCAAAATTATTTTGTCCATAAAGCTTTTTAATTAGAGATTGATCAAGGAATTTGATTGTACTAATTTAAAGCTAGCAATAAATAGTTCATTCAATTTAGTGATTATGAATGGAATCAAATGTTTAAAAAACCAGGCAGTTTTCTTGGCTAGTTTACTGACTGTTGGCTCAACAGTGAGCATAGCCTCAACGGCAAACGCTGTGACTCTTAAGGTAACTGTTGAGAATTTGACACCAGAAAATGGTGGTGTTGTCACTCCTGTTTGGTTTGGTTTTCATGATGGTAGTTTTGATAGTTTTAATATTGGCGAATCTGCTTCTTCTGGAATAGAAGCCATAGCAGAAGATGCGATCACAGGTCTGGAAGCTACTGTTCCTGGTATAGTTGAATCCTTGATAGAACTAGGTCTTGATCCCAACGATGTCCCACCCCAAAGTTCACTTATTGCTGGTCTGTTTGCTGACAGTGCTGCTGCTCAAAACGGTGGTGTTCAAGGTATAGTTGTAGATTTAGATAGCCCTCTAGGTCTTTTGCCTGGGGATGTTGTCTCGACAAAAATCAAGCTGGATGAAGATTTAGCTAAACCGCTCTTATGCCCCACGTCTCAACCCGTAGGGTGAGCGTGGGATGAATGGCGGACAGCAACTTTCGATTCATATTGAATATTAATTGTCGGAAATAGTAGAATGGTAAGGGAGGTGATTTGCCATGAGAACAGCCTATCAGTACAGATTGCGCCCGACTCAGCAACAAGCAGCATTAATTGACAGATGGTTGTCAATGTTATGCGCTCAATACAATTACTTATTGGCTGATAGATTCAACTGGTATGAGCAAAATCGCTCACCTGTTAATGCCTGTCCTCTGATTTGTCACTTGCCTCAACTAAGAATCAACCCTAATTACTACTCTCAAAAGAAGACTCTGCCTCAACTTAAGCAAGATCGACCTTGGTATAAGGATATTCATTCTCAAGTTTTACAGGATGTAGTTAAGAGAGTTAAGCTAACCTTTGACAGATTCTTGATCGGAGATAGTAGCGGCAAAAGAAGTGGCAAACCCAGGTTTAAGCCACTCAGTCGTTACAGAACTTTCACCTACCCTCAAATCAAACAATCCTGCTTGCAAGGTAATCGCATTGACTTACCAAAACTGGGTAAGATTAAGGTTGTCTTGCATCGTCAAATTCCTGACGGGTTCAAAATCAAGACGGTTTCTATCAGTAAAAAAGCTGACGGATTGTACGTTACACTTTCTCTTGAGGATAAGACCGTTCCTGAAATTAAAACAGATATCAATCCTCACTTAATCATTGGTATTGATGTTGGTCTAAAGGATTTTTTGACTACTTCGAGTGGTGAAACAGTTACAATACCTCAGCACTACCGTAAAGCTCAAAAAAGACTGCGGCTTATTCAGAAAAAAGTATCACGTCGAGAGAAGGGTGGTAATCGTAGACTCAAGGCTATTAAGTTGTTAGCTAAACAACATCAAAAAGTAGCTAACAAGCGTAAAGACTTCCACTTCAAAACAGCTAATCAATTGCTGTCAAAGTATGACGTTATTGCTCATGAGACTTTGAATGTCAAAGGTCTTGCTCGTACCAAATTGGCCTTATCTGTGTTGGATGCTGGGTGGTCAAGCTTTCTGTCGATACTGACAAACAAAGCCGAGAATGCTGGTTTGTTGGTTGTCCCAGTAAGTGCTCATAACACCTCACAAAATTGCTCCAGTTGTGGAGAGAAAGTACCGAAAAAGCTGCATATTCGCTGGCACGACTGCCCTCATTGTGGGTGCAGTCTTGACCGTGACCACAATGCAGCGATCAATATAAAAAATAGAGCGGTGGGGCATCCCGTTCTTAAAGCTCAGTTAATGTCCGACGGGATACCGGGAGTCGCTGAGAAGCCCACACTTACCCGATAGGGAAGTGTGGGAGTATGTCACCTAGCAACTCCTTCTTCAGCTACGGTGCAATGTACATCCCTAGTAACGACGCTTTTATTGCTAACGATAACCCAATCGCAATCTTTGATGGTAATGGTAAATTTATTGGTGCAGACTTCATTGTTCTAGGTGACGAGGTTTGGGATGCTGGTACAGAAGTAAACGATGAGAGTCCTTTGAATATACCATTTACTCCTGCTGAAGCTGGGAATGGTATTGATGAAAACGGTGTTGTTCTGCCTCATCCTGGTTTTCTACCAGCAGGTAGCGGTGGTGTTTTAGATTTTGGAGATGGATTATTTGCCAATGCTGATTTCACCACACCAGGTTTTCAGGTAGCCCGGATTACCATTGAAAAAGTACCAGAACCAGCCACAATTACAGGACTTTTATTACTAGGTGGTTTATCAATATTACGTCGTCGAGTTGGTCGCAGCAGATAACTCTTTTGTTTGAAGGGGTGACAAACTAAGCTGTTGTGCATTTAAATTGCACAACAGCAAGGCAGAAGGCAGAAGGCAGAAGGGGAAAGAGTTTCAGGTTTTTTTTCCTGATTTAATCAAGAGATGCAGCGCGGTCTTGGGGGTTTCCCCCAAGACCGCGCTGCATCCCTTCTGAGTAAGGCTTCTAGAATTTAGATGCGTTTGCCCTGACTAGCCTGGTTAACTGAGAAAACTATTCAACTCCTTGCATAAATAACCAAGTTAAGGGTGATAGGTACTATAGAGCAATCCTAATTAGCCATCCTAATTCCTAGGTGAACACTACTCCTGTCCTGAGTTTTCAGTTTTGAGTTCTCAGTTGGGCAGTTTTGGGTCAGACCGATCACTTTTCACTATTTCTATAGGATTTCTATAATGGCTTGCTTTAATAAAGATTGACTATTCTGACAGATGGATTTTTAATCCATCTGCTGTCAGTTTTGCTCTTTCTAATCGTAAGTATTCAGCGTTTAGCGTTTAGCTTTCAGCTACTCCTAATCAGGATAATCCGAAAAACGGAGATTTGTCAAGAAAAACTTATCTACTGGCCACTTTCAGCCAAATTCCTAAGTTTTGCTTGATTCCAAAGCTGACTGGGTAATTGCGTTCGTGTAACGTGCGCGTAGCGCGATTGACCGTAGGTCACGCTACGCGCACGCTAAATACTTACGTTTGCTACTTACCTTTGCTTTTATCCGTGAGGTAACTATGAAACGAATAGCGACTAGCTTTAGCTGGTTCCTAGCGACACTACACTTCACCGGAACTATCAGTGCTCTTTCGGTGCAGGCACAAGTCAGTAGGCCAATGTCTAACAATATTGGCTCCAATGCTCTTACTCAAACTATTGCTCAATCACCAGCTGTTAATCCCCCCAACTTTGGAACAGCCCTGGACAATAACCAATTAGTAGAAGCAGTACCTTTAATTGAACAAACTTGGGAAAAACAATATCAGAATCACCTAGGCATCAATTTTCCTGACCAATCAATCACTGTGGAAGAAATTGCTGATACTCTTGGCAAAATCACCAATCAAACTGGTCAAAAGCCTGGTCTGATCTACATGGTTCCGCGATCGCAGCAACTAGAACTGGTATTAATTACACCAGAAGGTAAGCCCATTCACAAGCGTGTCTCCGCAGCCAACAAGGAAGCTCTGTTGAGTCTAGTGCAAGAGTTTATCCAAACGATTACTAATCCTACTCGTAGGCACACTAAAGATTATCTACCGGCAGCTCAGCAACTCTATCAGTGGATGATTGAGCCAGTGGAACCATACCTTAAAACTCAAGGCATCAACAATCTAATTTTTTGTCTAGGTGGGGGGTTACGCCACCTGCCCTTTGCTGCCTTACATGATGGCCAAGAGTTTCTGGTGGAAAAGTATAGTTTAGCCCTGATTCCTGCCTTCAAATTAACAGATACTGTCTATACTGACCTGAAAAATTCCCATGTTTTGGCTATGGGTGCATCAGAATTTAATGATCACAATCCTTTACCTGCTGTGCCGGTAGAGTTATCTGTTATCACCCAATATCCCTGGCAAGGAAAATCTTTCCTCAATAAAGATTTTACCCTAACTAATCTACAGTGGCAACTGGGATATCATAAGAATTTTCAAATCCTGCACCTGGCAACTCATTCAGACTTCCAGGCAGGAAAACCAAGCAAGTCTTATATTCAGTTTTGGAATAGTAAACTGACTTTAAATATATTCACTGAATTGCGTTGGCACTCACCAGTGGTAGAATTATTGGTGCTGAGTGCTTGTCAAACTGCCATCGGGGATAAAGAAGCTGAGTTAGGCTTTGCGGGATTAGCGGTTCGCGCCAATGTCAAGTCAGCAGTCGCTAGTTTATGGTATGTCAGCGATGGTGGAACCCTAGTGCTGATGAATGAATTTTACCAGTCTCTTAAAACTGTACCAATTAAGGCTGAAGCGTTGCGACAAGCTCAGATCGGGATGTTGAAACAAACGGTAAGTTTGGCTAGTGTTACTGATCGACCAAATGTATCCTTGCCTCCAGAATTAGCATCTCTCAACTATGAAGATTTATCCCATCCCTATTATTGGGCGGCTTTTACTGTAGTTGGTAATCCTTGGTAACAGCTTGCTCTTGTATCAGCTATCAGCTATCAGCTATCAGCTATTAGCTATCAGCTATCAGCTATCAGCCATCAGCTGATAGCTGACCGCTGACCACTGAATGCTTAAGCTATAGCGTTTCTAGGACTCATGAGGTACAGTCTTCTTTGACGTTTATTCGCTGTTTTAATGCAGCGCATCGCTATTCACTCTTATCTCTTCCCTGTTCCCTGTTCCCTGTTCCCTGTTCCCTAAAATCTAGAAATTGTGTACCTCACAAGTCGTAGAATTGCTATATTACAACCAATTCCCTACCATGATATAAGCAGCCCAGTAATAAGGGTGTTCATAGTTTGGGTCTTGTAAAATTGATTTTTGGGCGCGATTGAGGGCTTCAGCTTTTGAGATTGATTTGTCAGTAAGTTCCTGGTAAAATCGATTCATCAAGACAGCTGTGGCTTCATCATTAACTGCCCAAATAGTAGCGAGGGTACTACGTGCTCCTGCTTCTACCGCTACACCAGCTATTCCCAGAGCCGCTCTCTTGTCCCCAGCTGCCGTTTCGCATGCACTCAGCACGAGTAATTCGATCGGAGTGGCTTGGCGTAGGTCTGTTGTTTGCAGTAAGTCCTTCAACTCAGTAACATTGATCTCACTATCCCAGGTCAGAATGAACGTCTTCTCAGCTTCAGAGCTAAATTGACCATGGGAGGCTATATGTACTACTGGGAAAGGATCTGCTTCAACAGAATTTTCAAAGCTGGTTTCAGTAAAGTCCTGATTGAGTAGGATTTCACTAGGAACTTGAGCCTTTATTTTCTCTAGCTCTACTTTGACAAATGGCAAAGCTGGATATCCCTGACGGGATTCAGATAACCCAGCCGTTAGCACTCTGATATCTTCCCTGACTAAGCGCTCGGGATTTATTAAATCTAGTCCAGGGGTTAGCGCTATACTATACTTCTCGACTAAATACTGCTTACCGTCGTGAAGTGCTGCCATGGGAATATTACGTAAGGCTCCATCAAGCACAAATACTAGGGTGTCTACTTGAGAGTTAGCTAAATCCTCTTCAATGGGTCGGATTATCCAATTGTATACCTGCTGTGACATTGGTAAAAATGCCCGTCGATGAAGCTGGGGTAGGATGTAACGCAGGTCTTCGAGAGCAGATTCAATTTGGTCTTGGGGAAGCTTTGTTCTATAGTGGCGCAGTTGTTGTTGGGGTAAGCGGATAATGATATCCAAGCTTTCTGGTAGTATGATAGGATAGATTAATGCTGCTTTAGTATCAACTTGGTCAATGACTTGATCAATCACTACAGGAGTAGCATTTAAGCAGGCTGAGCGGAAATAGTTATCTAGTTCGGCTAGCTGCAGTGACTCAATGATCTCACGGGCTTTTTCCAAGTTGTCGGGATTGGCTTCATTGCTGTCTGATTGCAGCAGTAATTGCACGAATTCTCGATAAACTGGCTCGACACTCTCCCGAAATGTAAACCTCACCTGTTGGTTAACAGCTACTAGGTCACTACGTAGAGACTTGAGAGTGTTAACTGCTTCGGTGTAAGCTGCGATCGCATTTTGCTCTTCCCCAAGCTGTTTCAAAATACGTCCCAGTTGCCATTGCCAGCGATAGCTAATATCCGGAGCATTGATTTCCTGGGCTAACTTTAAGGCTTGTTGAGTCAGGTCTTGAGACTCTGGCAACTGCTGATTCTGCTCATACAGTTGACCTAGACTACCAAGAGCATAAGCTTCAGCTCGCTTATCTCCCAATGCTTTAGCTTGTTGTACCGCAGTAGCTAGGATTTTAGCAATTTCATAAGAACGCTCAACGGAAGTGTTAACCGAAACCTGAAGTCCCTTGGCTGAAGCCTGAACATTTCCTTCATCCTTGATACTTCTAACTTCATCCTTCATTAGGCTTTGAGCAAAATTAATCCTCAGATAGATACTGCGGCGGCTCAGAGGTATCGATTCCAGTTGGGGCTGGATTTGAGTAATTAATGCTTGGGCTTGCTTTATCCTTTTAGTGTCGTTCCCGTAGCGTGACCAAAGGTCAATCAATAAGCTAAGTTGATTTAATTGGGCTTCAAGCTTAGTGATTAGATCCGTAGACTCATTGAATGCTTGTTGATAGTAATCAATAGCCTCGTCTAATTCTTGTTGAGCCCTTGCTGTATTCCCTAAGCTAAATAATGTAGCGCTAATCTCTTGAGAGTATGGTAAGCTTCGGGCAATCTCTAAGCTTTTTTCCAAGGTTCCCCGGGATTGGCTCAGCTCTCCTACTAATTGACGCATATTCCCAAGCGATCGCAATCCGATCGCTTTGTTCAAAGAGTCAGGTTGAGCAGTTAACGATTCCTCGACCTGATTGAGTAGATTCAACGCCCGCTTATACATTCCTAATTCTTGTAGGGCTTGCGCTATATTAATCCGACTGCGAATCTGACCAGCTTCATCCCCTAATTCACCATAAGTTACAGCAGCTTGCTCCCAACTTTCCATTGCTGCTTTTGCTTCTGATGAACCAAGCTCAATACTTCCTTTGATCATTAGGGATTGAGCCAGCACTTGTAAGTATCCTGTAGACTTATCGGTGGCTTTTATAGAGCGCAATAGTTTTTCACTATTAGCGATCGCATTCTTGGCTTGAGTCCATAACCCTAGTTGCTGATAAGCCAACGAGAGATTACTCAACACCATCGCTTCTGAGAGTTGATCTCCCTGAGTTTGATTACTCTCAAGAGCTTGTTCTAAAACATCTACTGCTTCGGCGAATCTACCTGAATCGTAGAGACCTTTGCCCTGTTTAAGTAACGTGGAAACTGTCAGGTTATTTGGTTGAAGGTTAGCAGGTTTAAGGTTATCAGGTTGAAGGTTATCAGGTTGAAGGTTAGCAGGTTGAAGGTTATCAGGTTGTTCGCCTTTGGCGTTCGAGTAGGCTAAGTTAGCAGGTTGTTCGCGTAGCGTGGCCTTTTGGCCAAGGTTTGTCCCTTTAAGAGCAATATCCCCTTCAACATTCAACCTTCCAACCTTCAACCCTTCAACCTTCAACTTTCCAACCTTCAACCCTTCAACCCCTTCAACCTTCAACCCTTCACCCCCTTCAACCTCCAACCTTTCAACCTTCAACGTTTTTGGGGCTGTCGCTAAAACCGGAGGGACTAAATTGCACAGTAATGCTGTTAACAGAGCGATCAGAGGCAACCTAATCCACCTCTTTCTCCTCAACCCTAAGGATTTACGATTTCCTCGACCCAGGTCACTAGAATAATATGTTGTTAGTTGAGCTATCAACCTAAGATGTCTTTTTAGATTGTCCCATAAAACTTCAGTTTTCTTTACCTTCTTGCCTCCCCCCTTATTAAGGGGGGTTAGGGAGGATTCCTCTTGGCTTTTGCCTCTTGCCAGAATAACTGTATTTACGACCGAGAGCAAAACGCTATATATCCTTTTTTTGACCATGGCTGATTTTCTCCCTTACTGCACCTCATCGCTATCAAAAACTTTTGGAATGTAGAATGTAGAATGTAGAATGTAGAATTTTTCTGTTCAAAATGGTCTAAAAATCACCGAAAAATAGAAGCCATCTTCCTGTAACGTTCTATCCCTAGTTTCAACATCCACTAACTGCAAGCCCCAGCCGAGATTAGCCTCTAATAAATCTCCTTGCTGCCATCGCAAACCTAGACCAATGGATGCGATCGTATTATCATCAATTGCATCGTCATCGGATTCATTCCAGCCAGTACCAAAATCAAGAAAAGGAGTCAACTGCACTAGAGTTCCGCTATCAGCATTCTGAATAATTGGCAGACGCAGCTCCGCCGAAATAAATGCACCATTGTCTGATAAAATCAGATCCTGGCGATAGCCCCGTACACTCTCTAAACCCCCAATCCCTATCTGTTCTAATGGTACCAAGCCTCGGTCTGCTAGTTGCACATCCCCTCGGATTAATAATATAGTGTTTGGTGCCAGTAGCCTTACCCATTGGCCTTGACCACGCCAAGCGAAGAAATTGCTATCTGGTTCACCCCTGTTAATGGTAGTATCTCCTGAACTAATCCCGATACTTAACTGGGAGCGAGCTGCTAAAACTTGTTGCTCACTGCGCTTAGTCCACTCTTGGAATAACCGGATGGCATTAATCCGCGTACGCCCTTCATTATCAGCCCCTACTGATAAAGGAAAGGGTCTATTTAAGATAGATGTTTCACTTTCCTGGCGTGAGCCGGTTATACCAATAGCTACTTCTTCGGTAGGGGTTTGGAATACAGGCTGGCGCAGGGTTATTTCATAAAACCGTGATTCTGAGTCAATATCTATCCTATCAAAAGGAGGCTCAATTACTTCACTAGATGTTGTCCCATAGGCAAAGCGCAGAGTACCATTACGGGGATTAATCGGTAAGGTATAGCTAACATCAAAGGTATCACTACCATCAGTGTTGGTATAGTTGAATTCCAAAGCATCTCCCAATCCCAGTAAATTGCCTTCTCGAATTTGGGGACGACGCCGAAAGCTTCCTACACTGGGAGAGCGCCCATTATCTATTGCTATTTGGGTGCTGAAGGTATCGGCTTCAGTTACTGTCACTTCTAGCAAACTCTCCCCAGGCTCAACACCTGCCGATAGTTCAGCTGAGATGTTGGCAATTAGAGGGTCGAGTCGCAGCATTTGTAAGGCTTCCAGTAAGCGCCTTACATTCAGAGGCTTCCTGGTAGCGATCGCAAGACGGCTTTTGATGTAATTAGGATTAAGCCGACTCAGACCCTTGACAATAATATCTTCTAATTCCCCTTCGATAATGTCAATTCTAACTACCCCATCCTCAAGTTGCTGAGGTGGGATATAGGCTCCAGAGTTAACGTATCCTTCTTTATCATATAACTCCGTGATCTCAGACCGGATTTTAAATAATGCTGGGAAAGATATGGGTTGATTGAGGAAAGGTTTGGTAATTTCCGCTAATTTTTCCTGGCTGAATACCGTTGAGCCAATAATATTAAAGCGTTTAATGACGATTTGTCTTGGAATGTCCTCCAGAATTTCGTCCGGTAAATCGGGGCTAGGAGTAGATGGGTCAAGAAGTTCGTCCACAGGAGGAAGTTTCTGGGGAGGTTGAGGTTCTGGTGCTGGTTCCAGAGAGGGAGGTCGTCTAGGCTCGGGGAAAGGGATTCGCCGCCGATCCTCGGGTAGCTCTATACCCGGAGGTAGGTTTGGAGGTAGGGCTTGACTAATTTTTGCAGGGGCTGGAGGACTGAGGAGTTGGTTAATACCGATGGTGTTGAAATTTTTTACAGTGTCGCTCCCTAAAACTTGATCATCCCCTTTGTTCAAGTTTTCTGGAATTGGCACTGGTTTCTGCGGCCATGAATCCTTTACGAAGACTAGACTCTGATCATTAACAGCAGCTCCAGCTTCTAACGGTTTCAAGATTAGGCTACTAACGACTGCTAATACACCCAAGGTTAACAAAGATGAACTCCTGACTACTGCAACAAATCTAAACATTACTTCCCATATTGAAATTGTTTTTAGTAGGTAAGAACTATTAATTAGTTTTCCTGGTGCTAGAGTGACAAATAACACGAACAGTAGTCAAGGGTAAGGGAAGAAATTGACAACTAATGTAATAGATGTGTAGATCTATAAGTGTATCTACGGATAAGTTTTGCGTCCGCTGAATGTAACAAGTAAGTAGATCTACAAATCATCTAGGGATAACTTTTGCGTCCGCTACTCCGAGTGGAGCATTTCTGCTGTTTGAGTTGAACCCTTGACCAATAATATTAAAGTTTTAACCTTCAAGTTAACACCTTAACCTTGGAATTTTTAAGCTACCCGTTCGCGGAGCGTGGCCCAAAGGCCAAGAGAACGCCAAAGGCCAACACCTTTCAAGCAGCTTCCACCTGAAATGACCACAAGCTAATACCGATCTTGCAATTAACTAAACACTTTAGTGAGAATTTCCACAGAAGGGTCAACTTCTAGCCACACCGTAGCCCCACAATCCTTAGGACAATTGGGTTGATAGACTAACCGAGATGGGCCTTTGATTTCTACATAATGACCGTAGGTGTTGCGATTACCTTGTTTGACGGTCAGCACAGGCTTGTAGGTGTCGTACTTTTTATTTTGCTTAATGACGTTCTGGTTGACGTGGATGTAAGTCGCCACCTTTTGGAAACCTCTTCTCCAGGTTCCCTTTGGTCCACGGCGACCGGGACTGACCTTGGGTAAGCCGTTAAATAGGGGAATTTGCCAAAATCTGCCAACTTTTTGAGCGCCCTTAATTCTGCCATTTTTCAGAAGTTGCCGAACTCGTTGGACACAAATCCCTAGAAGAAACGCTGCTTGGGTAGTTCCGACTATCTTGGTTTGTTGGTTCATCTGTTGGTTCATCTTTTGTTTCCTTTTACTATCGCGCTAATCTTATATTTACTATAACACATAGTTTTTAGGCTGTGTTGGTTTTTTACAAAAATTTACAATTTACCTAGCGCTAATCTTTTATGAGTATTAAGGGTTATTTAGGTTGATTAAGTTGTTAAGTTAATACTCGCGCTATACTTTTGGTGAAGTTTATCTAGCGCTGAGTTTTTGGGGTGCTATGGCACACTTGGGATAATTAGTGTTTAGAGAGCTTAGCGCTATACTTTTGGTGAAGTTTATCTAGCGCTGAGTTTTTGGGGTGCTATGGTACACTTGGGATAATTAAGTGCAAAGGTTTAAATTAGCGCTATAGTTTGGCCAAGTTTATATAGCGCTAATTTTTTTCGCCCGATTCCCGACTCCCGATTCCCGACTCCCTCAAGACTTTGTTACAAAAATTTTCAAAATAAGTTATAATATAGTATTTTTTTCTGTTATAATAGAATCATAGACGCGAAAGCGTTAAGAGCCAGCCCCAAGTTTTCCCAAGGCCAAAGGCTGGCTCTAGAACCCCAGTTAAGGAGATACCTAAAGTATGACTTACTCTGAACGCCTATACCCGTGGGCGTTCGCGTAGCGTGGCCGTAGGCCAATCATCCGCCTATTGCCTGAAATGCAACGGGTCGTTCTTGGTTGGTACCGCAATCGGTCTGATGCCGAGGGGCATTTGCGGGCACTTAAACGCTTGATGCCTGATGGGGAATTTGTGATTATTTTTGATTTGCCCGAGCCTATAGATGAAGAACCTGAGGTTAGTGGGGAGTAGGGTTTGGCTGAGGGCATGATGAGCAGCATGATTAACTTTGTGGTCACCCTCTCAGGTATTGAATGGGATCGACCTTTGGTCACGCTGCGCGATCACACTCTCTCCAAAATTGCTGGAATTTCCAACAGTAAAGGATTTTCACGCCTTGTTGTTGTTGCCAGCATTATTGTGATTACCCAAAATTGTTGTAATTTTGGATAACTAAGAAAGTTGATTAAGCTAGCGCTATCGCGATTATCCAAAATTGCTGTAATTTAAGATAACTAAGAAAGTTGCTCAACCTAACACTATTGTAATTATCCAAAATTGCTGTAATTTCCAACAGTAAAGGATTTTCACGCTTTGTTGATTAAGCTAGCGCGATTGAAACGCAGCCACGCTACGTGATCGCACTCTCTCCAAAATTGCTGGAATTTCCAACAGTAAAGGATTTTCACGCCTTGTTGCTGTTGCTGGCGCGATTGACATGCAGCCACGCCACGGGATCACATAATTTCTTAGATTGTCGAAATTTACGATAACTATCGAAGTTGCTCAACCTAGCACTACCGTAATTATCCAAAATTGCTGTAATTTCCAACAGTAAAGGATTTTCACGCTTTGTTGATTAAGCTAGCGCGATTGACATGCAGTCACGCTACGCGATCGCACTCTCTCCAAAATTGCTGGAATTTTCAACAGTAAAGGATTTTCACCCCTTGTTGCTGTTGTCAGCATTATTGTGATTATCCAAAATTGTTGTAATTTTCGATAACTAAGAAAGTTGATTAAGCTAGCGCTATCGCGATTATCCGGAATTGCTGGAATTTTCGATAACTAAGAAAGTTGATTAAGCTAGCACTATCGTAATTATCCGAAATTGCTGTAATTTCCAACAGTAAAGGATTTTCACGCTTTGTTGATTAAGCTAACGCCATTGACATGCAGTCACGTTAAGTGATTATATAATTTCTTAGATTGCTGGAATTTACGGTAACTGTTGGAATTTCCAACAGTGAACGATTTTCACGCTTTGTTGCTCTATCTAGCGCTATCGTGATTACCCCAAATTGCTGTAATTTACGATAACTAAGGAAGTTGATTAAGCTAGGGCTATCGTGATTATCCCAAATTGCTGTAATTTACGATAACTAACGAAATTGCTCAAGTTAACGTGATCCCATTATTTCCAAAATTGTTGGAATTTCCAACAGTGAAGCAATTGGACCCTTTGTTGATTAGCAAGGCTCTATCATTTAAATAGCGCTATACTAATTGAATCGGAGCGATTGACATGCAGTCACGCTACGCGAACGCGATCATCCGAAATTGCTGAAATTTTCGATAACTATCGCGCGTTGCTCAACCAACGCATGATTGACTTTTGGTCACGCTACGCGAACGCGATTATCCCAAATTGCTGTAATTTGCGATAACTTACGCGCGTTGCTCAAGCTAGCGCGATCGCATGATTTCCCAAATTGTTGAAATTTCCAACAGTAAAGGATTTTCACGCTTTGTTGCTCAACCTAGCACTATCGCGATTATCCCAAATTGCTGGAATTTTCGATAACTATCGAAGTTGATTAATCTAGCGCTATTGTAATTATCCCAAATTGTTGGAATATTCGATAACTAAGGAATTGACTGAAGTTGCTCCAGCTAGGATTATCGTTATCATTCAAAATTGTTGGAATTTCCAATAGCCGACGAATTGGGCTGAAGTTGATTAACAAGGCTCTATCATTTAGATAGCGCTATACTAATTGAATCGGAGCGATCGCATTATTCCCGAAATTGTTGAAATTTTCGATAGTGGCTGGATTCCGCTGAAGCTAGTTAAACTAGCGCTATACTTATCAAATGCAACATTACCTAGCGCTATACTTATCCATCAGCACCCTAATTGCTGAAAATTGCCGCAATTTCCGACATATCGCTCACCCATCCCATGCCTCAATCCGTATCAATACAATACTTAGGGATATACCAATTACTCTTAGGAATAACAGTATTCGGTTCAACCGTCAGGATAATTGTACCATCTTCGTCAACAGTCCAACCTTGAGCTTCCACTATTTTCTTCGGACGAACAGGAGTAGGAGTATTGGCAGTGGGGCGTTTTCCTCTCATTGGCAAGTAACTGACCTCAGGGGTAGGAGTAGAAGTAACTTTGTCGATCCTGTTTGGTTGATCTAGCGCTACTTTTCCACTCGTGGGACAGTTAGCAACAATTAATTGTGAGGGGTTAACTAGTGATGTTGGTAAGTTGCCAGGATCCTGAGTATAATTAAGGGTGCCATTGATCTCCAACAACCCAGATAAAGACGAATTCCCTGTAAAACTAATAGCAGAGATATCATTAAATGGAGTCCGACCTTCCTGCAACCTGAAATTTCTCAATAAGCCTTGCAGGGTGATAGCGATGTTTCCATCTTTGGCTGTTTCAGCATTGGCAAAGATATCGTTAATCTTTTCATTGTCGGAGGGGATATCCTGATCCTTTTCAGCTTCGATATCAAGTCTGGTATTACCGGCGAGAGCAATATTACCATTAACCTCCAATGAGACATCCCCAGCACGGCTATCTTGTCCCTGACTAGCTTGGTCTGTTTGAATGGTAGCTTGGTTTTCCGATAGTACAATGTTAGTCGTACTGATGCTAATGTTTCCGCCAACAGCATCTACATTTGTTATTATACTTCCTGCTGTTTCACCTGTTCCGTCATCAGTTAAGGTCAAGTCTCCATCCTGACTTCCCTGAATAGGATCAATAATCACAAGTGAATTAGTTGTGATAGAAATCACAGCTCCATTTTGATCATTTACGTCATTGATAGTGGAGATTACCTGAAGGTCTTGCTCAGGAGTAGAATTAATCGATATTGAGTTATCAACTGTTATTATTATATCACCACTTTTATTGCCATTATTATCAGTTATCGTAACAATTCCCTGATCGTTGCTGGAGGTTTCTACTTCTACAGAATCAGCAATAATCCTAATGTCACCACTATCAACATTTCCATCTTCTGGCACCAAAGTTTCTATAGCGCTATTGGTGACTCGAACATTCCCTTTCTTAACGCCATCAGGAAAATCTAAGCCAATATTGTCACCATCTCTGGTTAATGCTACTTCTCCCGGTGCGCCCAATCCCGCTAACAGAATATTCCCACCTTGATTGGTGGATATCTTACTATCTCCGATAACCTCAATATCACCACCGAGTAACAATAGGTTATTAACTGCTAGATTCTCTAACTTGGCTTTACTAGTGGTAATATTACCGGGAATTTGATTAAAGAAGAACACATTAGGATTAACGGTCAGCAATGGTGACGGAGGCTCGGGATTAGAGGCACTAAACACTCCTTGATTGCCAAACCCAATCCCATCAGCAGTGGTGCCTACAAAGGAACCGGATACATCCAGCTTCGCCTTATCCCCAAAGAAAATTCCCTTGGGATTAATCAAGAACAAATTCGCTCCACCATTGATACCCAAGGTGCCAAGAATATTAGAAGGATTCCCACCAGTTACCCGAGACAAAATATTTTCAATCCCAGCTGGATTAGCAAAATAAACCCGTTGCCCGTTTCCGACATTAAATTCCAAAAAGCTATGGAACAAGTTGATATCTCGGATTGCCCCTCCTTTAATTAGATCAACAATTTTCCCATTTACCTCACCCGAGCCCAGGTCTAGCTCTGACCTTTCTCCCGGGAGCAACGTAGTATCAGGAGTAATCTGAGCATGAGCTTGGTTTATGGGAAAGGCGTACGCTCCACTAATGGCTAAACATAGCGCTAAACCTAACTGAGTGTTATGCTCTTTCCAAACATCTAATGCCATGGCTTGGATTCCTCCTGATCTTGGGGAGGTTTAGTTGACTTAGACAGTTAAGGTTAATCAATTTCTTGCCATCTATTACGTTAGTATTAATTAACCTATTAATTCACCGACCGACAGCTAATTAGTTTGATTGATAGTTACTTGAGGCTGTTATTCCTTGTTAAAATAATAGCACATCATTATACACCTATGCGTGCAACTTTTGATGTTAATTTTTGTTAATTAAGATTAACTAGGGCTACAGGGAATGCTTATCCAAAGATGCTGATCAGGAGCATCCTATCATTTCCAAAATTGTTGAAATTTTCGATAGTGAAGTAATTGGATTGAAGTTAGCTAAACTAGCGCTATAGTTTTAATCCCCTTAATCTGAGCTATTTTATTAGCGCTATAGTTAGCCATCCGAACCCATAATTTGGAAAATTGTGGCAATTTCCAACAGTGAATCAACTTGCTGAAAGCCATTTTACTAGCGCTATAGTTATGAATAGATTGATCTAAGCAATATTAAATAGCGCTATACTTATTGTTCAGATCCATCATATCCAAAATTGCTGAAATTTCCGATAGTGTTGGAATTGGGGTGAAGCTATTTAAACTAGCGCGCTTATTTGCTGAATGCGATCGCATTATTCCCGAAATTGCTTAAATTACCGATAGTGACAGGATTCGGCTGAACCTAGTTAAACTAGCGCTATACTTATTCATCACCACTCCAATTGCTGAAAATTGCTGCAATTTCCAACACCAAGCTCAACCTTGGCTACCACAAGACCTAGGACTATACCAATTACTCTTAGGAGTAACATTATTCGGCTCAGCTGTCAAGATAATTGTACCATCCTCGCCAACAGTCCAACCCTGAGCTTCCACTATTTTCTTAGGACGAGGAGGAGTAGGAGTCTCGACAGTGCGCCGTTTCCCTCTCATGGGCAAGTAACTTACATCAGGAGTGGGAGTAGAGGTAGCTTCTTCGATGTTCTCTTCTTCAGTATCAAGGGTAACCCAATCTACTAGTACAGACTGTTGATTGATTGGGTCTAGAGGACTAGGGGGTAAGCCACCTCGTCCAGTAATAATGAATTCACCCAGTTCATCTACTGCTACTTTTCCACTCCTGGGACAGTTAGCAACAATTAATGCTGAAGGGTCAACTATTGATGTTGGTAAGAGCTCAGGATCCTGTGCTGAGTTGGTAATATCCCTGGTCACAGTCCCAGATTGACCACCACTAAGGCTAAGCGCTGCTATTTCACTATTATTATTCTGAAAAGCTAACGATGGGTCTATATTTCCAGATGGGTCGATAAACGCACTGGTATCTTCCAGTACGTTCATATTGAATAAGCCCTGGAGAGTGATTTTGATGTTTCCGCCATCCCCATCCTGAGCATTGGCAAATATATCGCTACCTTTGTCATCATTATTTAGAGGCAGCGCTACTAATACTCCACCTTCAATAGTGATATTTCCACCCTTGACTCCATCCCCTGTAGCATCAGCCAAGATTAAGCTATTGTTATCAAGTATGATCACTCCTGGCACATTGATATCAATAGTTGCTGCTTCTTCATTGTTGGTGGGATTTTTCCCAGTAGCAGCTACAAGTTGGCCGTTGTCTAGGGTGAGAGAGTCATCAGCCTCAATGGTCAGTTTGCCAGCCTCTCCTAGGTTGCTCTCATCCACCTCACCGTTCTCATCCGCTTCAGTCTCTGGAAACCCTTGTTCTGTTAATGGGACACCGCTTACTGCTATTCGTGCTCCCTTCTCGACAGTTAGCTCGTCTGTTTCTATAGTCACATTTTTAGCAGTACCACCTTCGGTTGCTTGAGCGAATATTCCTGCAGGAGATTTGGGATCCTCTGGTAGAGTTCCAGTTAACAACACCGAGTCTTTAGCGTTGACTTCCACATTTCCGGCTGTACCTGTTTCAGTAGAAGCAGAAATTTCGCTGTTACTTACTGTCAAGGTGTCTACATCTAATTTGATATCACCACCGCGAAAGTCAGTTGTGCTTCGAGCATTCAAAACTGCACCATCTGATAGGCGCAAGCTTGGTGTTGTGATCTGAATAAGCCCTCCCTCAGCCTCGGCTCCGTTTCGAGTTTGGGTGAATATGCCGCTTTCTTCTTTCTTGTTTCCTTTTACCCCAATACCAGAAATTTCTACAAAATCTTCGGCATCGACTCTAATATCACCTGCTTTAATTTTGCCTTGAGTAAAAGCTTCTAATCTTCCTCCATCTTTGAGAGATAGAGAGCGAGCTTTAATGGTAATATTCGCCAATTCTCCTTCTAGGGTTTGATTGTTTCCAGAATCCTTATCCCTTATCTGACTTCTGATTCCGCTGTCCAAGTCGCTAATCTCAATCTTATCCTTAACCGTTATCTCGATATTTCCCGGATTTCCACCATTCTCACTCTTAGTCTCAGCAGTGATAAAGCTGTTATTACTCAAGGAAAGTGATCCAGCTTCAATGATTATGTCGTTACCATCACCTTTGGCACTACTACTGTTCGATTTCGCTTCAATTTTGGCACGATCTTTCATTATGAAGTTTCCTTCAACTATTATAGTAATCATGCCTGCGTTTCCAGCTCCTGATGTATTAGCGGTTATACCACTAGAACCTGATCTATTTGGTCCAATCATCGTCAGTAATCCCACACGGATGTCTATCGGACCGCCGTCACCGGTAGTGTTTCTATCGGTCTTAGCCGTAATTTGGACTTGACCTCTCCTAGATTCAGGATCGCTCGGATTGCGAGAATCAAGCAATAGGGACCTAGCTTGAAGCTCAATACCCCCGCTCGATCCTGTAGATTTTTGTTTAGCGACATTCTCAATTTTGCTGCCGAATTTCAGCTCAACTGCTCCCCCAGCCAAGATGGTAATTTTTCCCCCATCTCCTTTCCCGCCATTAAATATCTGAAGTCGGCTGTTATCGTTGAGGATAACATTACCCAAGACATTTAATAAGATATCCCTGGGACTGCCTTCTTTATCGTTTTTATCTGTGTTTCGGTCTTCCGGTTGTTCTGTTCTAATGGTACCTTTCTTTTTCAGTTCTACATTGCCACTCACATTGATGGTAATGCTGCCGCTATCAGCATCTCCTTTTGTTCTTGCGGAAATACCCGGTGTTTCTTTCTCAGATTCCACCATCAGGGAGCCAGCGGTAATTTGAATACTTCCTCCTGTTCCACCTTCAGGATCAGTTAAGGTAAAGATTCCATGCTGACTTCCGTCACGAGAAGCAATAATGGAAACTGAGTCATCAGCGGTGATAACAATATCACCCCCTTTCTGACCATTAACCTTAGTTATGGTGAAGATTCCCTGCTCTCTTCGAGCCGTCTCTACTGTCAACGAGCCAGCGTCGATAGTAATTTTTCCCCCTTCTCCACCTTCATCCTCTGTTATGGTAAAGATTCCCTGGCGCTTTTCTCTAGCAGTAGACTTAATCAATACTGAGTTATCAGCACTGATAATAATATCACCACTTTTCCTCCCATTGCTTTTAGTTATGGTAAAAATTCCCTGGTCTTCCTTCTTTTCGGTGTTTTCTACTTCCAAAGAGTCAGCAATAATCCTAATGTCACCACCATCAACATTTCCATCTTCTGGCACCAAAGTTTCTATAGCGCTATCCTTAACTACAACATTCCCTTTCTTGACGCCATCGGGAAAATCTAAACCCAGCTTGTTACCGTCTCTAGTTAATGCTACTTGTCCTGGTGCGCCCAATCCCGCTAACAGAATATTCCCACCTTGATTGGTGGATATCTTACTATCTTCAATAACCTTAACATCACCACCGAGCAACAACAGGTTATCAACCGCCAGCTCCTCTAACTTAGCTCGACTGGTAATACTACCACGAGTCATATTACCGGGAATTTGATTAAAGAAGAACACATTAGGATTAACGGTCAGCAATGGTGAGGGAGGCTCGGGATTAGAGGCACTAAACACTCCTTGATTCCCAAACCCAATCCCATCAGCAGTGGTGCCTACAAAAGAACCACGTACATCCAGCTTGGCATTTTTACCAAACAAAATCCCCTTGGGATTAATCAAGAACAAATTTGCTCCACCATTGACACCCAAGGTGCCAAAAATATTAGAAGCATTCCCACCAGTTACCCGAGACAGAATATTTTCAATCCCAGCTGGATTAGCAAAATAAACCCTTTGCCCGTCTCCCACATTAAATTCTAGGAAACTGTGGAACAAATTGATATCTCGGATTGCTCCTCCCTTAATTAGATCAACAATTTTCCCATTTACCTCACCTGAGCCCAGGTCTAGCTCTGACCTTTCTCCCGGGAGCAAGGTAGTATCAGGAGTAATCTGAGCATTAGCTTGGTTAGCTAGCAATGCGTACGCTCCACTAATGGCTAAGCATAGCGCTAAACTTAACTGAGTGTTATAGCGTTTCAACACATCTAATACCATGGGATTGGTTCTGCTCCTGATCTTGGGGAAGGTTAGTTAGCTTCAGCTATCAGTTATCAGTTATCAGCTTGCCCATTGGCGTACGCTACGTGGGGTTTATTTCAAGCTAACAGCTGACTGCTGATTGCTGACAACTGACGTTTGATTAATAGTCGCTTGAAGCTGCTATTGCTAGTAGCAATACTAATTATTACTGCACGGAATAAATAATAATAACAGAATTTATTATACCTATACTTTCTAGCCATTGATGTAAAGTTTTGTGAAATAATGTTAGCTAGGGTTACAGAGATGGGTAAGGGTTCTACTAGATAATAGAGATAACCAAGGGATATAGGGAGCCGAAATCAATAGTAATAATTTTTGTTCCCGATTCCCGATTCCCGATTCCCTTTGCTATAGACAGTCTGCTACGGCAGTTTGCATCACTATCAAGTACACTGGATTTTATCCTTCTTCCCTCTTCTCTACTCCCTGCTCCCTCTTCCCTGCTCTGTGCTCCCTGCTCTGTGCTCCCTGCTCCCTGCTCCCTGCTCCCTGCTCCCTGCTCCCTGTTCCCTCAAACCCAGAGATTTGTACCTCATGGGTATAAGACTTGCTATAAATAGATAGACTCATGACAATGCCCAACTTTTTAATCCTAGGTGCAGCTAAGGCTGGAACTACTTCAATTTATCGATATCTAAAGCAGCATCCGCAAATCTACATGAGTCCTGCCAAGGAACCTAGGTTTTTTGCTTTTGAAGGGGAAAATTTAGATTTTCGTGGGTTAGGAGATGAAAAAGAAGCTGATTTCATGGTCACTGATATTGACGCCTATCGTGCCCTCTTTAAAAAGGTAACTAATCAAGTAGCTATTGGTGAAGCATCTACAAGTTATCTCTACATTGCGAAATCTGTTGAACGCATAAAGTACTACATTCCTAAAGCCAAACTGATCGCCATTCTTCGAGATCCAGCAGAAAGAGCCTATTCCAACTATTTACATTTACTCAAGCAAGAGCGCGAACCATTGGATTTTGCTGAGGCTCTTGCCCAAGAAGAGGAGCGCATTCAAAATAACTGGTGGTCCTTCTGGCACTATAAACACCAGGGACTTTACTATGTCCAAATGAAGCGTTATTATGATGTGTTTGAAAAAAGCCAGATTAAGGTTTATCTATACGAAGATTTGAATAATAATCCTCTAGGTATGCTGAAAGATATGTTTGGTTTTTTGGAGATAGACGATACCTTTACCCCAGATATATCTGAAAAAGTTAGGCAAGCTCCTCGCCTTCCCAAGAACAAAGCGTTGGAATCATTTTTGAGCCAACCGCACCCAGTTAAATCAATTCTGAGTCCATTGCTTCCTAGTAGCCTAAGGGATAAACTAGTTAACAAGATTAGATATTTAAATCGTGGGAAACCTAAGTTATCACCAGCAGTGCGGAAGCAATTGATTGAATTCTATCGCGAAGATATCCTCCAGCTTCAAGATTTGATTGGTCGGGATCTTTCCCAATGGCTAAAGTGTTGAAAATTAAGTGAACAAGTAAGTTGACAATTATAAGTTGACAATTAAGTTAAGTAAGTTAAGCTGTAAGCATTCAGCAGTAAGCCGTGAGCTAAAATCTCACGGCTTACTTTTGTTCCCTATTCCCTATTCCCTATTCCCTATTCCCTATTCCCTTTGCTATACACAGGGGTGCATCTCCTAAAAGCTGTTTGACCTGATGGTGCGTTACGGGTCGGGCTGTTTCAAGCAGAAAGAGGCGGAAAATCAGGGCTAGCCCGCCCCTAACGCACCCTACGCAACATTTCCTAGAAAGTAATAAAATGTAAATAAACTTAAAAACTATTTATAAAATAATCTGGATCAAGACTTGACAAGCGATGAAAAATGTGTTAAAAAAAGAAGCCAATGGGGATTCTAATCCTGGGATGTCCTATAGCCAGGAAGATTGGGCAAGAGGTTATGAGTCCCAACCGGGGGAATACGATTATTGGATTGATCAGGTAGAAGGGGAAATTCCTGGGGAGTTGCAGGGGACTTGGTTAAGGAATGGTCCTGGTTTGCTGGATATTAATGGTTACCCGGTGCATCATCCGTTTGATGGGGATGGGATGATTTGTGCGATCGCATTTAATCACGGTCGAGCTCATTTTCGCAATCGGTTTGTGCGCACAGAGGGCTTCTTAGCGGAACAGAAAGCGGGGAAACCCCTTTACCGAGGAGTGTTTGGCACTCAGAAGCCTGGGGGTTGGTTAGCGAATCTATTTGATATCCAATTCAAAAATATTGCGAATACCAATGTAATCTACTGGGGTGGCAAGCTCTTAGCCTTATGGGAAGCAGCTAAACCTTACGGTTTGGACCCCCATACCCTTGAAACTTTGGGTGAAGATAACTTGGATGGAGTATTAGCAGGGGGTGAATTCTTTGCTGCTCATCCTTGGATTGACCCTAGTAGTAAACAAGATGGTGGTCAACCCTGTCTGGTAAATTTCGGGATTCAGCCAGGTCTGTCTACCAAAATTACTATTTACGAATTGGACCCAACCGGTAAACTATTACGACGCCAAGCTTATATTGTTGCTGGTTTTGCCTTTATCCACGATTTTGCGATTACCCCAAATTACTGTATTTTCTTCCAAAATCCTGTTAGCTATAATCCCCTTCCATTCCTATTGGGATATCGAGGAGCTGGTGAGTGTTTGGCATATCAGCCTGAACAACCGACCAGGATTGTAGTGATTCCTCGTAAACAGAATACAGAGGAAGTCAAAATCCTAGAAACCCAATCGGGCTTTATCTTCCATCACGCTAATGCTTTTGAGCAAGATGGCAAGATTTATGTTGATTCCATTTGCTACGAGTCATTATCAGCAGTAGACGTAGGTAGTGATTTCCGGAAAGTTGATTTTAATGCGATCGCACCAGGGCAACTCTGGCGCTTTAGTTTAAACTTAACGGAGAAAACCGTAGCGAGTAAGTTGTTAGAAGAGCGCTGTTGCGAGTTTCCTAGCATTCACCCTAATTGTGTAGGAAATCCCTATCGCTACTTATTTATCGGAGCTGCTGATCATCCCACCGACAATGCACCATTACAAGGGATTCTAAAAATAGATACGGCAACAAAGACACAACAATTCTGGAGTGCTGCACCAAAGGGTTTTGTAAATGAACCAATGTTTGTGCCACGACCCAATGCTGAACTAGAAGATGATGGTTGGGTATTGACCTTAGTATATGATGCTAGTCATCACCGGTCTGATCTAGTAATATTAAATGGTCGTGATTTAACTAGTGGACCGGTAGCAACACTCCACTTGAAGCATCATATCCCTTACGGTTTACACGGTAGCTGGAGTTGTGAGTTGTTGGGAGTTGGGTTGGAGGTTGAAGGTTAGTTGGTTGTTCGCGTAGCGTGGCCTTTTGGCCAAGGTTGAAGGTTGAAGGTTGAAGGTTAGTTGGTTGTTCGCGTAGCGTGGCCTTTTGGCCAAGGTTGAAGGTTGCAGGTTACAGGTTGCAGGTTAGAGGTTGTTCGCGTAGCGTGGCCTTTTGGCCAAGGTTGAACGCGATGGACGAAGTCCCGCTTTGCTGCGAAGCGCGTGGCCTTTTGGCCAAGGTTACAGGTTGAGGGGTTTGTGACAGTTTAAACTTTAACTAAAAACTTTTAACCAACGGAGATAATTGAGCTAAACTTATAAGTTATTGAGCTTGCAGGGGAATTATAGGGTTGGAGCTTTGATGGTTAAAGCTAAGCTAATAACAGAATTTTCCTGGAGGGTGCCAGATGAAATTCAGCGTTGTCATCACGACTTATAATCGCCTAGATCTACTCAAGCGTGCGATTGAAAGCGCGCTTGCTCAGACGTTCCCCTGTGAAATTGTTATCGTTGACAACGGTTCGTCTGATGGTACCGAAGGTTATGTCAAAGAGCGCAGTGAAGCCTTGATACGTGCTGGTGAACAGAGCTTGGTTTATCACCGAAATTCCTACAATAGGGGTCACTCGAAAGCGGTAAATCAAGGGGTAGAGTTGGCAAGTGGTGATTGGATCAAGCTGTTGGATGATGATGACTACTTAGCCAGGAACTGTATTGAAGAAATGGCTGATGCGATCGCATTACATCCGAAAGCAGTGATTTGCTCTTGCCAATCGGCTCAAGTAGATACCTTAGGAGTAGAACTAAGTGTAACACGGCGAGTGGGTTCACGGCAAAGGTTATATATTGCCCAAGAAGACATTCATTATGGAATGCTTCTGGAAATGGTACCGTTTGGGACCCCAGTACAAGTCGCTTTCTCCCGTGATGAGTTTCTCAGTTCTGGTGGTTGGGATTCTAGCTTAGATACCAACTTTGATGATATCGATTCCTGGATTAAAATCGCTCAGTTTGGGGATGCTATATTTATCAATAAGTGTTTAGCTTACCGGACGGTTTGGTCTGGTGCTTATAATCACAAGTTTTCGTTCGAGAAACGTCTGAAGACCCATATTTCCATTAAGGAAAAAATCTATGCACAAATCAGTGATAAATACCAAGGTAAAGTGCCATTACTGTGGGAGCTGGGAGCTTATCTGAGATTACATTGGGGCTTAGTAGCTCTTAAACGAGGTAAGTTGCTCAGTGCCGCTAAATTACTGTTTCCTGAGTGTTTTTCACCGATTGCTTTCTCACCCATTGCTTGGAAGTTGCTGTTACTTAGAAATACTCTAGGCTGCGACCCCTCATTATACCACAAGTTGCCGGTTTAACGGGGCAACTAACTTAAATCATTGGTCATTCATTGGTCAATTGGAAATTGCCTATGGACGTAAGCATTCAGCCGTCAGCGGTCAGCGGTCAGCTTCAAATCAACCTATGCAGGCCTATGGCCACGCTGCGCGAACGGGAGAATTTAAGATTGAGAGATTAATTAGAATTGAAAGTCTGGGTAAAAGCCCATCTAAGCATATGCTGATAGTTGATAGCTGATAGCTGATAGCTGAATGCTTACCTATTGACCATTAACCATTTTCTTTAACACAAAGTGATTAATTAGTCAAGTGACAGCTCCTACGCTGACCCGTTGGGTTCAGCGTAGGCTTCCCAGCCAATCCGGGCATCCCTTAAGAGGCGCTGGGCTTTAAGAACGGACTGCCCTGCCGCTCTATTTCGTATATTGATCGCAGCATTGTGGTCGCGTTCGCGTAGCGTCGCCTTCGGCGAATCCAAACTGCATCCGCAATAGGGACAATCATGCCACCGAACATGCAGCTTTTTAGGGACTTTTTTGCCGCAATTGGAGCAATTCTGTGAAGTATTCAAGGCACTTACCGGTACCGTCAACAAACCAGCATTTAAGGCTTTGTTTGTTAGGATCGCCAGAAAGCTTGACCACCCAGCATCCAACACAGATTTAGCCAATCGGGATTTAGCCATCCCTTTTACGTTTAACTTTTCGTGAGCAACTACATCATATTTTGACAGCAAATAATTGGCTGTTTTAAAGTGAAAATATTTTCGCTTATCGGCGACATTCTTGTGTTGCTTTCCAAGTTGTTTGATAGCTTTCAGTCTATTGTTACTTCCTTTTTTCCGTCGAGATACCCGTTTTTGAATAACTTTTAATCTTTTTTGGGCTTTTCGATAATACTGGGGAATATCAATGGTTTCTCCTTCCGAAGTGGTTAAAAACTCCTTAAGGCCAACGTCAATCCCAACTATTGAATTAGGGTTGATATCAGGCTTAACTTTCGGCGTTCGCCTTTGGCGTGGCCTACGGCCAAGCCGACGCTGCGCGAACAGGCACTGTTTTGTCTTCTAGAGACAGAACCAAGTAGTAGCCATCACATTTCTTGCTAATAGATGCAGTTTTAATTTTGAATCCGTCAGGAATAGGGCGATGCAGGACAACCTTGACCATACCTATTTTTGGGAGGTTGATCAGATTACCCTCTAGGCATTCGTCCTTGATCTGTGGATAGGTAAAAGTACGGTAGCGGTGACGTTTTTTGAACCTAGGTTTGCCGCTTCGTTTTCCGTTGATGTCTCCTTTGATAAATCTATCAAAGGCTAGCTTTACCCTTTTGACCACATCCTGAAGCACTTGGGAATGAATATCTTTATACCAAGGGTGAGTCTTTTTGAGACTAGGTAAATATTTCTTCTGGCTGTAATAATCCGGGTTTTCTCTCAATTCGGAAATATGACAAACAAGAGGACAGGCGTTAATAGAACAGCGATTCTGCTCGTACCAATTGAACCGTTCGCGTAGCGTCGGCTTTGCCGAATCAGCCAAAAGGTAATTGTACTGAGCGCACAGCATAGACAACCAGTTGTCTATCTGTCTTTTTTGTTCTTTTGTTGGCTTCAATCGGTATTGGTAAGCAATTCTCACCGTGTTGCCCTCTTGTTTATCGACCTATTACAATCATACTATACGTACAGTCACATGGTAAGTCATAATGAAAGATAAAAAATTAACAATCAGGATTACCAACTTTGAGAAAAGACAGTTAGCACAAGAGGCAGAACGACGCGGAATGACTCAGTCAGAGTTAATAAGGAGTTTGATAGCTCGCTTCCGGGATCCGTGCATACCCTGTGCAAAATTCATCCCACACCTATGCTACGCATGTTCGTTGTGGGGCTTCTTTTGCCGGACAGCTAAAACTTAAAAATTGAAAATTGGCTAGTAACCAATTAGCTAGTAACCAATTAGCTAATAACCAATTAACAATTACTAATTAACCTTTAACCATTAACAATTAACAATTTCCGTGAAACCAAAGTGATTAACCGGATTTGATCGGACTACAGATTATCAATTTGTTTGCGAAGGTCTTCCAACTCTTTGTCAACGGGTGAATCTGAGGAAGTAGATTTTTTCTCCTCTGAAGCTGGTAAAGCTTCTTGAGATACAGAACCACCAGCCAACTGAGCTTTCATCGTGGCTAACTCATCATCAACATCATTGCCTTCCAAGAGTCTAAATTGCTCTTCCAAGCCAGTACCACCCAGCTCATGGGCAGCTTGAGAACGAGCCTCCATTTCCAAGACTTTCTGTTCCATACGCTCAAAGGCAGCTAGGGAGCCACTAGTATTGATAGACCCCATGGTTTGTTGTAACTTTTCATTAGCCTTAGCCGCCTGAGCTCGTGCTTTGAGCATATTCTTTTTGGTCTTGGCTTCAGAAATTTTGCCTTCGAGAGCAACCAGATTACGCTTAAGAGTACTGACCTGCTCAGTTTGCTGATCCAACTGAGTTTTCAAAACACCAGCAGTATCAGAATTGCTCTTCTTACGCACCAGAGCCTCACGAGCCAGGTTTTCATCCCCTTTGGTGAGAGCCAGCTGAGCTCTTTTCTGCCAGTTGTTAGCTTCTGTTTGGTTTTTGTTGTATTGCTGCTCTGTGCGTTTTTGTTCAGCAATTGACCTGGCAACTGCTTGACGCAATTGAACCAGATCCTCTTGCATATCAACAATAGCTTGATCGAGAATCTTTTCTGGATCCTCAGCCTTGCTAACCATATCGTTCAGATTAGCTCTGACCACTCTGCTAAGGCGATCAAATAATCCCATAACGCTGTTTATCCTCTAGGAATGTACATTGTAGGTAGAAAACAGGCTTGCTGGTGCCTAAGCCTAGTTAAGTTGTCTTGAAGGACAAGCAATTGTTGCTGTCCCATCTCAAGTCTGATTGGGGAACTGAAAAATTTGCGGGCTTGACCCATACCCTACCCATTAAGACAGGGAGCCTTTCATCCAGTTTAAAAACTTCTTGGGAAAAAGTGCTAGACAACAAGCTAAGGGTAGAACTCTCTGGCGGCTGAACCATGGGGGATTTATCGGGATTGCTGTTGGAGGGGTTAAAAACTGGTTTCCAGAGGTGCTTATGATATAGTATAATAGTTCCATCTGGCAGAAAACGTCTTTGTCTTATTCTACCTATTCCCTTTCCGAGCATTGAGGAAGAAGATAGACAAGGGGCGATTTCCGTGTAGGTTGGCGTGTATAGTAACCCCTTGGGTCAAGGCTCTAAGGTGTTTTCATACAACTTTTTCAACCTGCCATTGAGCTGACCATAGGGACACTAATTACTTTTTCCAGCTATTTATCCAATTTTTCCGGATTTTTCGGTTATTCTGCCTGAGTTGAGGGTAATTGAGGAGTTTCAGTTCCTTGAATCAGATTAGCTTTCATGGCAGCTAACTCAGCTTCCACATCATCGTTAGCTTCGAGAGCAGCAAATTTCTGATCCAGTTGATTGCCACCTAACTCAGCCATTGCCTCAGACCGGGCTTCAAGCTCCATTACCTTATCTTCCATCTGCTCAAAAGCACTTAAGGCACTACTGGTACCTACATTACCGAGCATCTCATTAATTTTCATGGATGCCTTAGCTGATTGAGCCCGAGCAATATATAAGTTCTTTTTGGTTTTCGCCTCTGAAATTTTCTGTTCTAGGGTACGCAGATCTTCCTTGAGCTTGGAGACAATATCAGCTTGCTTGGAAAGCTGAGCTTTCATGGCTGTGACGGTCACCTGATGAGATTTCCGCCGTGTTAGGGCATCCCGTGCCAACTGGTCGTCTCCTGCTGACAAGGCTAACTGAGCGCGACGGTACCATTGCTCAGCAGCGGCTTGAGCCTGAGAGGCTTGTCGCTCCGTGCGTTTTTGGGTAGCGATCGCTTGAGCTACAGCCTGCCGCATTTGAATCAAATCCTGCTGCATATCATCTACAGCCTGTTCCAGGATTTTCTCAGGATCTTCACCTTGGCTAATCAGACTATTAAGGCTAGCGCGAATTATTCTAAACATACGATCTAATAATCCCATGGCAGCTGTTTCATTATGATTAGGGCTTAGGGAATCTTTACTGATATTATTAAGATTGAACGTGACACTTAACAATTAAGTTAAGGACGATAAATGGAAGCAGAAAATCCCTGTTGCTGGAGTTTTTCTACCAAACCTTGTGCTTCACTTTCCAATTTGAATGCTCCCATCTGAATGCGGGTACCTTGAGATAATTTGCGCACATAGGCATCAGGAACAATTGTCCTAGCTTGCTGTAGGGAACGTTCACCATCGTAGTTGATCAACACATAGTAGAAAGGATCGCGAGCAGGTAAAGAATCCTCTGCCACTGTTTTTAGAGATGCGGCTTGATTCTGGAGTGTTTCAGAGATAGCTGGTTGAAGTAATCCTGACTGTACCCGTCTTTCTGGGGGTACTAAAGAGCCTGAAGTTGTTGGTAATGGTGACAGGGGAACCTTTTGCAGTGGTTGAACAGAAGGCAAAAGTACAGAAGATAAGGAAGACCCTTTCGGAGGAATCGGTCTAGTTACCACCTTAGGAGCTGATTCAACCACCTTAGGTAAAGGGACATCTTTTGTATAAAAAGGTGTTTGCTGCGGTCTTGGAGTAGCTTCGACTTGAGAAAGGGTATGTAAGTTCAAGTCTACAAATTCCTCAGAGGCTAAATTAGGACCACCCTGTAGGGGAGAATGGGGAACCGACTCAGTCTGTTGTGGTTGATGTGGTGTAATTTCCTGAGGGGTTTTGGAGTGCTTGGGGATGATCAAGCTCATCAACCGCGACAGATCCAGATTACTTAACACCGAGGGATTGGAGAAGATATAGGGTAGGGTAGCGCTTAACAACAACAAAAGTACCATGAAACCGACATTCAACGGAGTCAGCAGTTGGTAAGAAACCTGCTTTTGGTTGTCAAATTCTTCTTCGTCTTCTGCCAGACTCTGTAGTAGTTTTTCTGATGATTCCAGATAATCTTCTGGCTGGGTTTGGTTAGCCCCTAACTTGATCAAACTACCTGAGTCTTCAGGCAATTTTTCAGGAGGGTTAAGTTGGGAGGTAGCCTCTTTCTGAATCGCTAGGCTAGCACTTTCCCCATTATTATGCTGGGATACAACTGGTGGCTGAGTAGGTTTCGGGGACTGTGATGACAGGAAATTTAGGGATTCAGTCTCAACCAATGGCTCTTGTGGTTGTTTCTGAGAAGTTGTCGCCTTGGCAGTTAGGTTTGGCAGTGCAATGGTTGATGGCTGGTTTAGTCGAGGGATGGTCTGGTTTGTCGGTGATGGTGAGGGTTTCTGTTGTACCTCACCGACAGAAATTAACTCTAGGGGTTTACGGACCCGGTTACGACCAAGACCACGGTTAGTCATTACTGGGCGTCCTACTCTGCGACGTCGGTAGCGCGCTAATTCTTCCTCTAGTTGTACATCAAGGCTACTCAGAGCAGCTTGTAAAACTGAGTTGAGGTTGTAGTTACCGGTCGAGCTAGGAGAAGAATTAACTGAGGAGTTTTGGCTCATGGCAGACTCTATCGGTCGTTTGTGCTACAGAACAAGCAACAGGACTTACGCAGCCATTCTATCTTGAGGGTCACCCGACTAACTCTAAGCTAGTTTTTTGCCCAGTGTGGCACAGGCTTCTAGCGTGGCACAGGCTTCGACGCTGTGACCTAAGTCCTGAAGAAATTAATTAATTATAGTAAGGCGATATGCTTAAATCTCTCAATCAGATCTTAGATAGGATTACAAATCAGCCGGAGTGGCAAGGTATACAACGCTTGTCATACCTAATTAAGTGTTGGTCTGAAATAGTAGGAGTGAACATAGCTAATCATACCAGACCCTATGCTATCTCCAGGGATATCTTATATGTGGCTACGTCTAGCTCTGTTTGGGCACAAGAACTAAAATTTCAGCGCCGGATGTTGTTGAAACGGCTTAATGCTCGTTGGTCTGAGCCCCTAGTTGACATCCACTTTTCTCCAGCTCAGTGGCAGAAAACACAAGTTTTGGGCAATGGCTATTCACAATCTGAGTTGACCCCAAGCCATAGACATCCTAGCACCATTTTGCCAATGTCTTCATCACTGGTTTCTGAGCAGTTGGATCACACAGAAAACAGAGAAAGTAGTGAAGCCACTGACAAAACTACTGACAAAACTACTGACAAAACTCAGGTACCCCAAGCAGCGTTTAAACGTTGGGCAAAGATCATGCAGATGCGATCGCAAAATTTACCACTTTGTCCTCAGTGTCAGTGTCCGACTCCACCAGGAGAACTCCAGCGTTGGGATGTCTGTGGTCTTTGTGCTACTAAGCAATGGCAAATTTAGACCAAGGTTTTAGTAGGGAGTAGGGAGTCGGGAGTCGGGAGTCGGGAGTCGGGAGTCGGGAGTCGGGAGTCGGGAGTCGGAGATCGGGAGTCGGGAGTCGGGAGTCGGGAGTCGGGAGTCGGGAGTCGGGAGTCGGGAGTCGGGAGTCGGGAGTCGGGAGTCGGGAGTAGGGGGCATTCCTGTTCCCTCTTGGCTCTTGGCTTTTGGCTCTTGCCTATTCCCAATTCCCTGTTCCGGGATCCGCTGTTCCCTTGATTTTTAGAACACTGAACTGATACTTTTGCATAAGTTAATCCGAATAAATTCGGTATCTAAAGACACTTTTGGTGTTTTTTTTTGCTTGATCCCTATGGGGTTTTGGTATAAAACCAGTCAATTCTTTCAGAAGCCATCGGTTTTTGTTACTTTTTGTAAAACAAAATGTATCTATATGTAACAAAATAATTAAGAAAATATTAAAGCTTTAGTGGCTAACGATATGGCTATAACCTAGGCTGGTCAACAGCTTGCTATCTATAAGAAGCTGAGGTAAGAGGTAGCAGAATTAAATGTGAAGAGGATATAAATTTTTTCTCAAAAAAAAAGAGTTATCATGAAAACATTGAATTTACCTATATCTAGTTGTCGATTTTGTCGGTATTATCAGTCAGAAGGACGACGAGGGGGTATGTGTCAACAACTTGGGGTGCCTGTCAGAGCTACCTGGAAAGCTTGTGCTTTTGCTCTGCCTACCTTTTCTTCTTCTTCTTCTTGGGAGACACTAGAAGAGATTTGGCAAGATGATCAACTGATGCTTACAGAGGAGCTATCGGCAAAGTGCTCTGAAAACTCCCCTGGGAAAGACACGACCGTTGAAGAAGGTGAGACCATCACCTCTAAGAATTCGTCAACAGACATCATGCTGGTGTAAATTGTTGATGTAAATTATTCGTTTGATCAGCAAGATCAGCTTATTAGCAAGATTAGCAGTATCTTACTAGTAACTTCCACCTTAATACAATCAATAATTCAAATAAACAAATTTCACAAAAACCAGTTTAAACCAAATCTTCTAGTTCTAGTAATTACCTGCTCACAGGTGTCAGTTTGAAACGCCAAATAATTTCATAAAACTTGGCACTTGATATCTGCTATTAAAATAGCTTTCCTCGCACTTTGATTCACAATAAGGTGCGTTTTTTGTTGATAATCATATCTTGCACTAAGTTTAAAATTAACCTATCAAGGTAGGGAACAGGAATCCCCCCTAACCCCCCTTAGTAAGGGGGGAGGGGAACAGGGAACAGTGAGAAAATTTGACTCTGTCTTGATGCAGCCCCTCCCCACTTGTGCTTTGCATCAATACAGGTATAATTGTCCCCATCTCCCCATTTCCCTATCTCCCGACTCCCTCGGTGCGCTTGACCCGTAATTAAATTCGCCACGGGTCGCACCGCTCCCGATTCCCTCGGTGCGCTTGACCCGTAATTAAATTCGCCACGGGTCGCACCGCTCCCGACTCCCCAGAAATTTGTACCTCACAAATTAAGAATTGCTATAATCTACGGCAACCAAGGATATTGACGAAAATCTGGTGGACGCTTTTCTAGGAAAGCTTGTTTACCTTCAGCTCCTTCTTCTGTCATGTAATAGAGTAAGGTAGCATTACCAGCTAGTTCTTGTACACCAGCTTGACCATCGCAATCGGCGTTAAAGGCAGCTTTCAAGCAACGAATGGCAATAGGACTCTTTGCGAGAATTTCCTTTGCCCACTGTAGCCCTTCTGCTTCTAACTGCTCCACTGGAACTACACAGTTAACTAAACCCATCTCTAGGGCTTGAGATGCGGTGTATTGACGACAGAGAAACCAAATTTCTCGGGCTTTTTTTTGACCAACAATTCGGGCAAGATAGCTAGCGCCAAACCCACCATCAAAACTACCGACTTTCGGGCCAGTTTGACCAAAGATAGCATTATCAGCAGCAATAGTTAAGTCACAAATCACATGTAGGACATGACCACCACCAATAGCATATCCAGCAACTAGGGCAATCACTACTTTGGGTATGGAACGAATCAGGCGTTGCAAATCTAATACGTTTAAGCGAGGAACGCCATCTTCTCCAATATATCCAGCCTTGCCTCGTACACTTTGGTCACCACCAGCACAAAAGGCATATTTGCCATCAGTGTGGGGACCAGCACCAGTTAATAGGACAACACCAATACTGTGATCTTCGCGGGCATCACAGAAAGCATCATAAAGTTCAAAGACGGTTTTGGGACGAAAGGCGTTGCGTTTGTGGGGACGATTGATGGTAATTTTGGCAATACCGTCGGTTTTATGGTATAGAATGTCTTCGTAAGTTTTGGCAGTTTGCCAGTCAATTTGCATAAAGTTTTCCACGCGATCGCTGTTTAAGTTCACAATAATATCAAATTCATAAGGTTCCCTTGTTTTTAAGCATTGTCATTCCCACTTACAATCGCTTACCGATTCTAAAAAAGTGCCTAATCGCGTTAGAACATCAGCAACTTAGACAAGATAGCCAGATCTGGGATTATGAAGTTGTTTTAGTAGATGATGGCTCAACGGATGGCACTTTAGATTGGTTGGCAGCACACGGGGATCAGTTTCCCCATGTACGCTCATTTGCTCAAAACCATGCTGGACCGGCTGCAGCTCGGAATTTAGGGGTGAAGCAGGCTAAGGGTGAAATAATTATCTTTATTGATAGTGATTTAGTAGTTACTGAGCATTTCCTCCAGTCTCATGCTGATGCTTTGGTACAGGCACAACAGCGTCTGGGATGCGATCGCTTATTCACCTACGGTTGGGTGATCAATACCTGTAATTTCGAGGACCCTACCAGCGAACCCTATAAAATTACTGATTTCTCTGCTGCCTATTTTGCTACGGGAAATGTTGCGATCGCACGAAAATGGCTCTTAGAAGCTGGACTCTTTGATACCCGCTTCCAACTCTACGGCTGGGAAGACTTGGAACTAGGTGTCCGACTCAAACAGCTGGGCTTAAAACTGATTAAATGTCCCCAAGCTGTAGGTTATCATTGGCATCCTCCCTTTAGCCTCGACCAAATTCCCCGGATGATTGACCGGGAAATTCAACGGGGGCGTATGGGTGTGTTGTTCTACCGGAAGCACCCTACCTGGGAAGTAAGGATGATGATTCAGATGACCTGGCTACACCGACTACTCTGGGGAATTCTGTCTTTAGGTGGACGACTCAACGAACGCACCATGGCTCCCTTTTTACAATGGCTAATTGACCGAGGTAAATCCCAGCTAGCTTTAGAAATTGCCCGAATTTTCCTTAACTGGTATAACGTTCAAGGTGTTTATGCGGCTAATCGGGAGATTCAAGGTTGAAGGTTGGAGGTTGAAGGTTTAAGGTTGAAGGTTGGAGGTTGAAGGTTGGAGGTTGGAGGTTTAAGGTTTAAGGTTGAAGGTTGAACGCGATGGACGAAGTCCCGCTTTCAGCGAACGCGTGGCCTATTGGCCAAGGTTGAAGGTTGAAGGTTGAAGGTTGAAGGTTGAACGCGATGGACGAAGTCCCGCTTTCAGCGAACGCGTGGCCTATTGGCCAAGGTTGAAGGTTAGAGGTTGAAGCTTGAAAGTCAAGAAAATATTTAAGCTGATTTGCATTTAAATTGGTTATTTCCCGTTCCCTGTTCCCTGTTCCCTGTTCCCTGTTCCCTGTTCCCTGTTCCCTGTTCCCTGTTCCCTGTTCCCTGTTCCCTGTTCCCTGTTCCCTAAAATATTTAGTTATTACTCGAAAGAGAAAGCTGCGATCGCTAAACAACCCCATCCTAGGATCAAGGCCGCACCACCTAATGGTGCGATCGCTCCTAGCCACTTGATCCCGCTTAAACTCAGGGCGTACAAACTGCCTGAAAAAATGGCAATTCCAGCGATAAAAGCTGAGCCAGCTACGGTAAGGGAGGTTTGTGCTACTTCTGCGCGGCTCAACAACAAGGCTACCAACATTAGCGCTAGGGCATGGTACATCTGATAGCGGGCACCAGTCTGAAAAATTTCCAATCCTCGTTCGGTAAGTTTTTCTTTCAAAGCGTGGCTAGCAAAGGCTCCAGCTACTACTGATAATCCTCCTAGGATCGATGCGATCGCTAAAAAAATCCGAGTCATTAATTTTATTAGTCCTAAAGTCTAAAATTATAAAATATTTTACCTTCTTCACTAACCTCAAACGTAGCATCATACTCTCTAGCTTTTTGATCCAGATACTCTTGAGCTACAGGTATAGGAAGTTTGGCTGCCATTGCTAATTTCAATACTGAAATTCTACCATTTTCGTCTTGGAGCAAGCGATAAAATGTAGACTGAAGGTGTTCGAGGACTTCTTTTTGCTCTTGTTGATACATTCCCAATGCTAACCATACTCCCCAGAAGGTAGCTGGGATACCTACTATCAAGCTTCCCACTGCATCAACTTTATCCTGTGATGTTGCTTCCTTTCGAGTTGAAACTACCACAGGTACCATCAATAATATAATACCCAAGGTAAGCAGCAAACCAGCAGATATTTTTTTAAACCGTTTCATTATAGCAAATTTTTAACAAACGTTTATCAGCTTTCAGCTTTCAGCTTTCAGCTTTCAGCTTTCAGCTTTCAGCTTTCAGCTTTCAGCTTTCAGCTTTCAGCTTTCAGCTTTCAGCTTTCAGCTTTCAGCTTTCAGGTAAGTATTCAGCTGATAGCTGATAGCTATCAGCTTTTGAATAAAACAAGTAAGCATTGGAATAATGCTGAGTGAAGTCCCAGGGTCGAAGCCTCTGCCAAAAAGCACCTCAAGCAGCGTGAGCCTTTAGCTCACGGCTGACGGCTGACGGCTGAATGCTTACGCGGTCAGCGATTAGCGCTACGCGCACGCTACTTGAGGTGCTTTCAGTTATCAGTTATCAGCTATCAACTATCAGCTTATGGGTTACCTCCCAGGGTCGAAGCCTGTGCCAGGCTACTATTCGCGCAGCGTGCGCGTAGCCCAATCGGTGCTTTTGAATCAAAGCGGTAAGCATTCATTTAATCTCTGTTACATCTGCTGACGGCTGACGGCTGACGGCTGACCGCTGACCGCTGACCGCTGACCGCTGACTGCTTATTTTTTTTACTTACGAATAGCCTCCAATAAGCGAGAATAGTAAAAGCTAGTGCTAGTCATTTCTTGTCGCTGAATTGAAAACCCATTATTTTCTAAAATAGTAACAATATCTGCTTCTCGATGCTGATAGGCACGAGTGGTTTTACTTGGTCCTGGAAAAAACTCACCAATCTTTTTAAGTGCAGTTAGAAGCAACGTTTTTGGTGCAAAGCTAATAATTAAACGAGACTCGGCCAAAGAGGCTAAGTGAGTTATCATTTCAGCCGCTTTATCCTGGGGATAATGAATCAACACATCTAGACAAATTACGGTGTGGTAGCTACCACCTAACCCTTCCAAATCCTTGACCATAAACGAGAGATTGTCAGTATTTCCTAAACTCTCCTTAGCCCTTACCTGGGCTTCTTCTACCATTTTGTGAGAAATATCACTAGCAAAAACTATAGCGCTAGCTTTAGCCAGAGGAATACTCAGACTCCCAACACCACAGCCAGCATCACAAATCGACAAACCTGACAAATTCCCATCAGCCTCCAACCAAGTAATTACTTTATCCACAGTCTGCTGATGACCAATCCGGATATCTTGCTGTACCCGGTTAACCTCGCCATCACCATAAATCCGCCGCCAGCGGTCAAACCCAGTGGCATTGAAATAATCCTTAACAATGGCCTTATCATTAACTGTATTCATATTCATAACTAACACTCTCCTGACCTTGGTATGATTCAGGTCTTTGCGGTTCATCAAAAAAATCATCCCATGGATATTGACGACCTTCTCCAATCCTTTAAATACTTTGGTGTTCAGCTTGGCTTAGAACGCATACAGCAACTTCTATCGCGCTTAGGTAATCCCCACCAGGATTTTCCAATCATTCACGTGGCTGGAACTAATGGTAAAGGCTCAGTTTGTGCCTACCTGTCTTCTATACTCACCCAAGCTGGCTACCGAGTCGGACGTTATACTTCTCCTCACTTGGTGGATTGGACAGAACGGATTTGCCTTAACCAAGAACCGATCTCCACCCATACCCTAGGCACAATTTTGGAGCAAGTTATCGCAGCAATTCCAACAAACTGTTCCGATCCACCAACCTTATTTGAAGTGATTACTGCTGCTGCTTGGTTGTATTTTGCTCAGCAGCAGGTGGATGTGGCTGTAATAGAAGTGGGATTGGGAGGACGGCTGGATGCAACCAATGTATGCGATCGCGTTTTGGTTAGTATTATCACATCCCTGAGTTGGGAACATTGGCAGCGCCTCGGACCGACCTTAGCTGATATTGCCAAGGAAAAGGCTGGAATCCTAAAGCCTGGCTGTCCTGCGGTAATTGGTACGCTCCCGCCTGAGGCTAGGGCAGTGGTTGAATCAAGGGTGAATCAGTTGGGGTGTCCAGTGGTGTGGGTAGACTCGGCAGTGGATTTGCCAGAGGGTAAGACCCCAAGCACCGGAAAGCATCTCAGATGGGTGGAGTATGGGGGAGTCAGCTATAGTTTGCCGTTGTTGGGGGAAGTTCAGTTGGTTAATTCCGCGATTGCGATCGCAACGGTACAAGTTCTGCAACAGCAAGGTTGGGAGATTCCAGAAGATGCGATCGCATTGGGGATGGCGAAAACCACTTGGCTGGGACGTTTGCAGTGGACTAGCTGGGAGAATCACCATTTACTGATTGATGGAGCCCATAATCAAGCCTCTGCTCAGGTTTTGAGACAATATGTTGATACCCTAGGTAAATCGGTCAACTGGGTAATGGGTATACTCTCGACTAAAGACCATGCTGGTATTTTTAATACCTTGCTCAGACCAGGGGATCGATTATCTCTAGTGCCAGTACCTGACCATAGTTCAGCTGAGCTAGACTACTTGGCTACTCTCGCGCAACAAATTTGTCCAACCTTAGCCGATTGTGCTACTTATCCAGAGTTAGTGACAGGACTCCGTGCTACCTTTAACAAAGCCGAACCTGACGAGAGGATTACTGTCCTTTGTGGCTCTCTGTACCTAGTTGGTCACTTTTTGCGAACACAAGCTTTTGTTGGTGGTAATGGGTAATGGCTAATGGCTAATGGCTACAATAATCAATTTCACGATTAATCAAAAAATTGTCATGATTGAGAGCTAGATTGGGTACCATAAATAGCACCCTAATGTTGATTCCCATGACCCTGGGTTATACAAAAATTTATCTGAATTCCCCATCTACCTAACTCAGATAGGGTACCTAAATCAATTGTGAAAATTTTTGAGCCCAAGTTTCCTACTCCCTACTCCCTACTCCCTACTCCCTACTCCCTACTCCCTACTCCCTACTCCCTTTGCTAGATATGGTTAACCGTTTTAAAAATTTATTTTCCCGGCGCAAGCAAGGTGTTGGTATAGAATTAGCCCCAGAACGAATTCATATTGCTCAATTGCAGCGGCAAGGTCAGAGCCTCAAAGCTACCACCCTATATGCTCATGAGGTTCCAGAAGGGATCTGGGAAGGAGGACAAATTGTTGATTCCCCTGGTTTAGCGGAACTGATTCGAGAAGCCCTACAGGAGAGTCAAGTCAAAGTGGAGCGGGTTGCTACTGCTTTACCAATGCGGGAAGCAGTAATCCGGATTATTCCGATTCCTGCTGAGCTAGATGATAACGAGCTCCGGGATATGGTACTCAACCATGAAGCTGGCTTATATTTGCCCTATCCCCGGGAAGAAGTGGATTTGGATTATCAGAAGCTTGGCTTCTTTGTGGATGAAGATGGAATCGAAAAGGTACAAGTCCTGCTGGTGGCTACTCGTAAGGAAATCACCGATAGCTATCTCGATACCTTTGAGCAGGTAGGGTTACAAGTAGATGTACTCGAAATTAATAGCTTTGCCCTGATTCGTACCATCCGAGAACAACTGCGTCAATTTCCTTCTCAAGAGGCAGCGGTTCTGGTAGATATTGAATTTGATAGTACTGAAATTGCCATAATTGTAGATGGTGTACCGCAGTTTTCCCGTACTGTTCCCATTGGTACCTACCAACTTCAGAGTGCTTTATCACGGGCGATGAATTTACCAGCCTCTAGAAATACCGAACTCCTCCAGGGGATGACTATTCCCAGTACCCCAGTTGATGGCATGCGCACCGGCTCGACCGGGGTAAATCCAGGGATGGTGGCTCTGATCCAAGTCTTGGGAGAAATTGCCGATGAACTAAGGCGCTCTATCGATTTTTACCTCAATCAGATGGAAAATCTAGAAGTAGCTCAACTCTTACTAGCTGGTCCTGGGGGTGGTATCGGACAACTTGATGAATTTTTCACCCAACGGTTAAGCTTGCCCACGATTCAGGTGGATCCCGTGGCGGCTCTTTCCCTAGAAGTGGAGAAAGATATTCCGATGGTACAACGACCGAGCTTAGGAACTGTGCTTGGATTAGGATTACGAGAGGTATAGCACTATGTATAGTCTTGATATTAATTTTTTAAAAGACCGAAATCCTGAGGAGATCAAGTCTGTTCAGGATGGAGCCGCTAGACAAGGGATTGCCCTAGGGGAAATGACCCCTCTACTGATTGGAGCTGCAGTGGGTCTAATCCTACCTGGATTGGTGGGAGGCTTTTGGGTAGTTCTCCAACATCAAAACGCTCGGTTGAAGGAAGAAATTGCTGATGTTGACAAGAAACTGGCAGCCTTGGGAGCGCAAAAGCAACGAATTAGTCAGCTAAACAAGGAACTCAAGCTGGTCAACGACGAAACTAATGCTCTTGCCAGTGTCTTTAATCAAATTAAGCCTTGGTCAGCAATGTTACAGGACATTCGTGAGCGCACTCCCCCCGGAGTCCAAATTAAAGACATCGAGCAACAGCAAGTCACTGACAAAAATACTTCTAAGGATGAGTCTAGCGCTAACTCACGACCTAAAATCGAGCTGGATATTTCTGGTACAGCTCGAACCTTTGATGATGTGAATTACTTTTTGTTGACGCTACAGAATTCTTCCTTTTTCGACAAAAATGACACTCAACTCATCAAAGCTCAGTTAGTCAATAATCCCACAAAATTGGAAATTCCTGAGAGTCAAAAAGAATTAGTAACTCAGGTAAAATATACCCTGCCCAAAGTGGTAGAATATACTATTAAAACTCAACTGAGTGATATCCCAGCTTCTGAGATCTTAAAAGAGTTAGACCGTAAAGGAGCAGTAGGATTAGTGACTCGGATTAGAAACCTTCAATCCCAAGGAGTGATTCAACAATGACCTATGCTACTGATGACGAGTTTATGAGTGTTGAAGGTCAGGAGGAAGAGCCTGAGTATCCTACTGCCTTCGGCATTACCTTTACTCCCCAAGTTTCTGGGATTACTTTTGCTATTCTTGGTCTGGCCGCTGCTGTCTATCTAGCCATGAACCTGATGTTACCGGCTTGGCAGGAGTATCAGACTTTACGAAATGATTTATCAGGCAAGCAAGATGACCTCCAAAATCCCGAAGTACTCCAGAAAAAAATAAAACAGAAAGAGGAGGAACTCAAGCAAGCAAAGCAGCAAAACCGCCGGGTTTTGAGTTTGTTTTCCACTGAAAAAAGTCTAGATACTTTATTGCTTGATCTCAATACCTTTGTAAAGGATACTAGAGGAACTTTGCTTAAATATGAGCCAGATTCCGAGGGAATCAATATAGTGAATGATGGGTCTTTAGGAACCCTAGTTGATGGAAAATTAAAACGGAGAACCGTCAATGTAGAAATTGAGGGTAGCTTCCAACAAGTGCAGTCAATTATGCGCAGCTTTGAGCGGCTACAAGCGATGTTGTTGATCAAAGACCTAGAAGCTCAAATCAGTGAACCGCAAACACTAGTGCTACAGCAAGGTAGATTAGTTCCTGGGCCTCAACCTAAGTTAAAAACAAGCTTAACCCTGGAAGCTCTCATGCCTGCTAGAGATTTAGATAAGGAGGAAGAAGAAAAAGCTGAGGAAAAGGATGGTAATAAAAAATCAGGTAAGAAGAAATAATCCTAAGTTCCTTTAGTCTTGCTATATTCTTGCTACCAATTTAATGATGGGGAGATGGCAAGATGGGGGAATTGATCGGTAGCCAAGTTGTTGGAAATTGAGATAACCTGCTGTTTTATGGATCTGACAGGATTATTAGTGTTGGTTATTGTTGTTGTTGTTGTTTGTTGAGTGTTTAGTGTTTTCTCTTTAACGTCTCAACGGTCAATAGTCAATAGTCAACCTTCAACAGCCCTTAATATGAGATTATTTCTGTGATTTCAGTCAGGAGATTTGAGGAATAAAGCGTGAGACAGATTCAAGTATGTGGTGGAGTGTTCGCGGCTACAGCAATGGCTTTATGGGCAACACAGCCTGTAGTAGCAGCAAGCCAAGTTAGTGCCATACGGTTCAACCAGCAAGGGAGTGAACTGGAACTTAAACTTGAGACAAAAGGGGGCAATGAGCCTCCACAGATTTTTGCTGTTAACCAAGGCAATGTCTTGGTAGCTGATCTGGTTAATACCCAGCTGAGTTTGCCCCAAGGGACTAACTTCCGTGAAACTAACCCCCTACCCAATATCAGTGCCGTTGCGGTTAAGGAACTGGATGACAACCGGGTCAGGGTGACAATTCGAGGCACTGACAAACTGCCAATCAGTTCACTGATCCAAAGGGACGCTCAGGGAATTACCTTAGGCATTGACACCACTACTGAGAATCAGGGGATATTACCTATCCAAGACTCATCGGTGATGAAGCTGGCTCAATTTCCTAATGCTCAAGTTCCTAATACAGAAACTAATCCTGAAACGGAACAGATGGAGAAACCGGCGGAACTTTCGGAACCAGAACCAGAGCCAGAGGCTAACCCCTCAGAAACTCCTGAACCTCCAGAAATAGTCGCTCCTGAGCCAGATGTGCTGGTACCTGAGCCAGAAATTATTATTGATGGGATACCGGCAGCTCCAGCTAATGCGGTGCAACCAATTGCGCCAGCGCCCCCCTTCTTACCTAGAGCAGTCGCACCACCAGTGGGGGATATTGCTGTTTCCAATATTAATGCTGCTGCTAGCACTATAGATCTCGGAACAGCAACTCTAGTGCCTCGTTTAGTATTACGAGAAGCACCGATTCGAGAAGTATTGTCTCTGTTAGCTCGTTCGGCTGGACTCAATCTGGCCTTTGCTGAGTCAGATGAAGACTCAGGTGTAGCACAGTTCACCATTTCTATTGATTTAGAAAACGAACCCGTCCAAGATGCTTTCAACTATATTCTCCAGCTGTCTGGTCTTCAGGCTAACCGTCGGGGAAGCACAATTTTTGTTGGGGCAAAACTCCCTCAAGCCGCTCGTAATCTCATTAGTCGTACTCTACGGCTCAATCAAGCCAGTGTCCAAGGGGCTGCTACTTTCCTAGCCACTCAGGGAGCAGAAGTGCAACAGGTAGTAATCGAGACCGAAGAAATCATCGATCCTGAAACCCAACGAGTGGTGCGACAAATCGAACGACCCCCAGAAATTCGAGCAATTACCAGTGAGCAGGAAGATGGTAGCCAAGGGGCACTGTTGCTGAAGGGATTAGCAGTATCTACCGATGACCGACTTAATTCCATATCTCTGGTGGGTGAGCCCAGGCAAATTGAAATTGCGACGTCTTTACTCAAACAGTTGGATGCTCGTCGCCGTCAAGTGGCGGTAAATGTCAAGATTATTGATGTTAACCTAGCTGGAACTGATGCCTATAATGCCAGTTTCTCCTTTGGGATTAATGATACCTTTGTAGTCAGTGATGGCGGAGCCGCAGCTGTTAATTTCGGTAGGGTTAATCCCCCCAGTAGAGATGATGTAATTAGTGGTCAGTTTCCTAATATTGAACCATTTGATTTTCGCGCTCCAGACGGAGATGGTGATCTATTCTTTGATAGACAAAATGCTCCCTTTGATAACCTAGTTGAGGGTTTCAGTGAAGAATCTGGTACTCGATCAGGCTTCGCACGTCCCGGCTTTGGTCGAAATAATAATCCATTCCAGCCAGGTGTGATAGGTGTCGATCGTCAAGATGATGGAAACGAGTTTACGTTTGCCCTTCCTTCTCTATTCGAGTTCCCTGATAAGTTTTTATTAACCTTGCAGGCTCAGATAGAGAGCAGAAACGCCAAGATTCTGACCGACCCTACTCTAGTGATCCAAGAAGGACAGGAAGCTACTGTCCGGTTGGTTCAGGAGGTACTGACTAGTGTGAGGACAGATATAGACTTAGATGGTGGTGTGGCCACTAGAACCATAACCCCCGTGATTGAAGAGGCTGGTTTAGTGCTATCGATCAATGTTGAGAGAATTGACGACAATGGTTTTATCACCTTATCTACAGCTCCCTCGATCACATCTCCCTCGGGAACTCAAAACTTTAACAGTGATAATGCACAAAACGAAATCACCTTCCTTAGTCGCCGACAACTGAGCTCTGGTCTAGTTCGTCTGCGGGATGGTCAGACGTTAATTCTATCTGGCATTATTCAGGACACTGACCGCACAACCGTAACGAAGGTGCCAATTTTGGGTGATATTCCCTTACTTGGTGCTCTGTTCAGAAGTACCGAGAAGGAAAATGAGCGTAGTGAAGTGATTATCCTGGTGACCCCTCAAATTCTGGATGACACAGACCGCAATGGTGGGTATGGTTACAGCTATACTCCTGGACGGGATGCCCGTCAAATGTTAAACCGGGGAGGGTTTCAGTCTCCAGGTAACTAAGGTCAACGAATGGTAAACGTCCCTTAACCTTTATCCCCCCCCAAGCTCGAGGGGAAGTAACTTATGAATTTGACTGCTCCCGCCTAATTGAGTGGTGGGAGTAGTTACGTTTTGAGACTTTTAGGTGTTTAGTTGTTTTTGGTTGACAATTTTATTGACTTAATTTTATTTATTTGGTTTAAGTGAATTTTTATAAGCTTAATATTATAACATATTTTAATGGTTATTGTCAATATCTAAAAAAGGCTCTCACCTTTGCTATCCCATAGCAGGCTCACCAAGCACCGGTAGAGCAGGGTGCTTAAGGTCAAATAATTGATTATATATAATTAACAATGAATGATCATAAAAAATGCTGATTGTCTACTCCCTAAGGAATAGATTTAGGGGGGCAATCTGGGGCAAAATTCTGAAATCTATATAAATTAGAGCATTCAACGATCCATATCGGCATTGCAAACATTAGAATAATGCAGTGAAACCTTGAAGCTGCGAGTGTTGCAGCGATTTTTTTGTTGAAAACCCTGGTTGGATGATCTGAAAAACAAGGAGATTTGAATGAATAAGGGTGAATTAGTTGATAAAGTGGCGGAAAGAGCTACTGTAACCAAAAAACAAGCCGATGCAGTACTAACTGCTACCATAGAAACGATTATGGAAGCAGTGTCTGAGGGTGATAAAGTCACCTTAGTGGGCTTTGGTTCCTTTGAATCCCGGGAGCGTAAGGCTCGTGAGGGCCGCAATCCCAAAACCGGTGAAAAGATGGAAATTCCGGCAACTAAGGTTCCAGCCTTTTCTGCTGGTAAGGTTTTTAAAGAGAGAGTTGCACCACCGAAGGAGTAATCGCTGATTCACTCAGAAACTTGTCCTTGAAACGACCAACTCACGGGGGAAATTTAGCCTGGGCAGCAGCACTGGCTAACTGTCCTCCTTCCTTAATTCTTGATTTTTCTGCCAGCATCAATCCTCTTGGTCCCCCTAAAAGTGCGATCGCAGCGATTGAGTCTGGGCTAAATAACCTGGTAGCTTATCCTGACCCCAATTATGCCGAGCTGCGGCAGTGTTTGACGCAACTGCATCCAACCCTGACCCCAGACTGGATTCTTCCAGGTAATGGCTCAGCCGAATTATTAACTTGGGCTTGTCGCGAGCTATCAGAACTAGATCAGACCTTGATGATTACCCCAGCATTTAGGGACTACCAACGGGGACTGAAGGCATTTGGAGCAAGAATTAGGAAGTGCCCCCTGATGAGGGAACTCTCGAGACCTAGTCAGAGATGGGGAGATAGGGAGATGGGCCGGGAGATTGATTCTTTCATCCCTTTACTCCCTGACTCCCTTACTTCCTTACTCCCACAAGAGGGGACTCGAAAGGGTTTGCTGCTGAATACCCCCCACAATCCCACAGGTCAATTGTTTACCTCAGAAGCAATTGAGCCTTATCTGAAGCAATTTGCTTTGGTGGTTGTGGATGAGGCTTTTATGGATTTCCTGCCTCCTGAGCAGGAGCAAAGCCTGATTCCTTTAATTGGGGATTATCCGAACTTGGTAATTTTGCGATCGCTTACCAAGTTTTACAGTCTTCCTGGACTCAGACTCGGTTATTGCATCGCCCACCCTGAGCGACTCCAACGTTGGCAGCAGTGGCGGGACCCTTGGCCAATCAATACCTTAGCAGCGGCAGCCGCAGCGGCAGTGGTTCAGGATAGAGCATTTCAACAGCAAACCTGGGATTGGTTAGCACCAGCGCGTACGCAACTGTTTCAGGGACTGGCTAAGTTACCTGGTCTCCAACCTTACCCCAGTGCAGCTAACTTCTTGCTAGTACACTCTGAAAAATCCACTTCACAGATCCAAGCACAACTACTCCAACACCATCGGATTCTGATCCGAGATTGCCTAAGCTTCCCGGAATTAGGCGATCGCTTTTTCCGGGTCGCTGTACGTACACAGGCAGATAACCAACGCTTACTAACAGCTTTAGACGCTATCTTGATAAGTTGAAGGTTAGAAGGTTGAAGGTTAGAAGGTTGAAGGTTAGAAGGTTGAAGGTTGTTCGCGTAGCGTGGCCTTTTGGCCAAGGTTGAAGGTTAGAAGGTTGAAGGTTAGAAGGTTGAAAGTTGAAGGTTGTTCGCGTAGCGTGGCCTTTTGGCCAAGGTTGAAGGTTGTTCGCGTAGCGTGGCCTTTTGGCCAAGGTTGCTGGCCGTAGGCGTCTGTTGTCGGGTAGGTTAGATGGTTGTTCGCGTAGCGTGGCCTATTGGCCAAGGTGAAGCGCCTGTAACCTGTAACTTTCAACCGGCTAACCTGTAACTTTAAACCTGTAACCTGTAACCTGTAACTTTAAACCTGTAACCTGTAACTTTCAACCGCGTCACCGCGTCAAATGTAACTTGTAACCTGCTAACCTTCAACTTTTTGACGAATGACCGTTGACTATGACCTAATTATCATTGGTGGCACTCCTGCTGGTTTCTATGCTGCTGTTACGGCTGCTGGTTTAAAGGCTCGTGTGGCTCTGGTAGAGCCTCAGCAAGGACAAACTAGCTGGCTAGGACAGGGGGCTATTTACACCAGAGTATTAAGTGAGATTGGACGTAAGCTTGAGCAGATGCGTGACGCTGCTCAATGGGTTATTTACCCTCAAATAGCTGATTTAACCGAAGCAGATTTTTCACAGACCCAGTTTCCATCCCTACAACTAACTGCAGTGATGGAATGGGCTAATCTGGTGGTTGCCAACTGCTCAGAACAGAATTCTCAAGCTATTTTAGCTGCTTTAGGGATTGATCTAATCACGGGTAAGGGTGAATTTTGCCGACTGCCTCACCTCGGTTTTGTAGTCAACAATCGACGTTTGCGGTCTCGTGCCTATCTGATCGCTACTGGCTCTCGCCCAGTTATTCCCGATATCAAAGGGTTACAGACCATAGACTATTTCACACCAAACGATATCTGGCAAAAAGTGTTGAAGGTTGGAAGGTTGAAGGGTGAACGGGAGTTGAAAGTTGGAAGGTTCAAGGTTGAAGGGGAGTTGAAGGTTGGAAGGTTCAAGGTTGAAGGGGAGTTGAAGGTTGGAAATGAAAACCAGCAACCTAAAAACCAGCAACCCGATAATCAGCAACCTGAAAACCAGCAACCTGAAAACCAGCAACCCGATCACCTTGGCCAAAAGGCCACGCTACGCGAACAACCTTGGCCAAAAGGCCACGCTTCGCGAACAACCTCCCAACCTTCACTACCCAAAAGCTGGGTAGTGATTGGGGATGAGCCTATTGCTCCAGAACTAGCTCAGACTTTAGCTAGACTCGGTTGTGAGGTAACGTTGGTGGTCAGTACTACCCGTATTTTGTTCCAAGAAGACCTAGAAGCATCTAGGCTCATACAAGCTCAGTTAGAAGCTGAGGGAATTCGGGTTCTGACGGATAGTCCAGTTGATCAGGTCAGAGAGATTGAGGGGAAAACCTGGGTTCAGGCTGGTAATAAGGCGATTGAAGCTGATGCGATTTTACTAGCTACGGGTGAGCAACCCAATGTGGAATCCTTAAATCTAGAAGGGGTTGGGATAAAGTACACTCAGCAGGGTCTTCAGCTCAATCAGAAGCTACAAACGACTAATCCCCGCATCTATAGCTGTGGCAAGATGGCTGCTGGTTATCCCTGTGCCCATATTGCCCAGTATCAAGCCAGCATTGCCCTGAAGAATGCATTGTTTTTCCCCTGCTTTAAGGTGGATTATCACGGGATTCCCTGGACAATCTTAACTGAACCCCAACTAGCACGGGTAGGTCTGACAGAAGTAGAAGCTAGAAAGCGCTATGGCAAGAATGTATGGGTGATGCGAGAATATTTCAAAGGGTTAGATCAGGCTCAGCTCCTGGGGCAAACCACTGGGTATATGAAACTGGTAGTGCAGCGCAATGGCACAATTTTAGGAGCAACCATAGTTGGATCACAAGCAACAGAATTAATTGGGGAAATTACCCTAGCGATTCAGCAGAAAGTTAACTTGGGTCTGTTGGCAAATGTCTATTATCCCTATCCCACGTTGTCAGAGATTTTTAAGAAAACAGCAATCGAGTGGCAGCACCAACGCATTAGTCGTAATCAGACCTTAAAAAACTTTCTGGAAGGCTTCTTTAACTTACGGCGTAGTTGGTCAAGGTAACTAACTCACCGTTGAACTCTGCTTTCTTATGTCCGTTATAATTTCTAGCATTTAACGGACAGAGGAAAGTGGTAATAAAGATCAATGTTGATTACCATTACCTCAAGCTTAAACCTTTAACCTTTAACATTTAACATTCAAGCTTCAACTTTTGCATTCAAATGACAGCAATCAGCAAACCAACTCAATTCCAGTACAAACCCCTGCACAAGCCTAATCAACTGATTTACGGTACAGGTCAAACGGCGGTGATTACGGGATGGACGATCAAAGAAGCGATCGCAAAAAAGTTAAACCCTTCGGAGTTTGCTGTGGTGGGACAGTTATACAGTCCTACCCGGGGAATTAGTCTGCTCATTCGTAATCTCCTCGCTAATCCCCATGTGCGCTACTTAGTGATTCTCAACGCTACGAAGGAAGACCGAAATGCTGGCAGTGGGACTTGCTTGCTGGACTTCTTCCGCCATGGGGTTGAAGAAGGGACTAGTGATACTGGTCGTCACTGCTGGGTGATTCGCTCCTCTATCAAAGGTTATATTGACATTGAAATTCCCTTACTGACCCTAGAACAACTCAGAAGGGAACTTTCTGTGGCAGAGGCTGATTCCATTACCCAAGCCGTTAGTCTGGTAAAGTCTTATGGCCTCAACACTCAAGACCCCTGGGGAACACCGTTGGAATTTGCCATGGCCGATGGTGTCGGGGAATCTGGCTGTGCCCCCCTACAACCAGGACCGCGCTACGGACATCGCATTGAAGGACGAACGATAGCTGAAACTTGGGTTAAAATAATTCATCGCATTAAAACTACCGGCACCATTCGACCCACGGGTTATGACGGATATTGGCAAGAGCTAATTGATTTAATGGCAGTAGTAACGGCAGAACCTCCTCAATTTTACTTTCCTCAGCCCAATTATTTACCATGCGATCGCGAATTTATCCAAGATTACATTCATCAAATCCTGGACGACGCACCCGTACAAGAAGGGGTAAAGTATACTTACGGTCAACGTCTACGTTCTTGGTTTGGACGTGACCAAATCGAGCAAGTCATCACCAAACTCATTGGTGAAATTGATTCCGCCAGTGCAGTGATTTCCCTGTGGGATGTCAAAGACCATGAGAAAGGGGGCAGTCCTTGTCTGAATCACATCTGGCTGAGAGTTGTGGATAATGAATTGTCCCTAACGGCCACATTGAGAAGTAATGATATGTTTAGCGCTTGGCCAGCTAATGCCTTTGGACTCAGAGCCCTACAGCAGTATATTAAAGACCAAATTGCTAAGCGCGGGGGTATTCAATTAAAAATGGGACCGCTGATTACCGTTAGTCAAAGTGCTCATATTTATGATGATTGTTATGACTATGCTAATCGGATTATTCAAAATCACTATCAAAAAATTATCAATTCAGAACAGAAACAGTATGCTGATCCCATTGGTAATTTCTTGATTGAAACGGAAAATACTGATATTATAGTGAAGCATACAACTACTGGTAGCGGCGAAGTAATTGCTAAGTATTATGGAAAAAAACCCATCAGTTTAGCTAGGGAAATTTGTAGTGATAATCCATCAATCCAACCTAGTCATGCGGTCTATTTAGGAATAGAATTAGAAAAAGCTTGGATAGCTATAAAAGAAGACAAAATTTATCAGCAATTATAGTTTTTGTTAATACTTATGATATACAAAATCCTGGGTTTTAGGAATTAGGTAGTAGGGAGTGACCCATGGAAAAATTGACTGTACCTCATGACCAGGATAAGTTCTTGATAAGCATCAACTATAGATAACCTAAAAAACGAGGTTTGGTGTAAAAAATAACCAAAGACAGTTTGGTAAATAATTATTGGTAGGTAGGTAGTATGACAAATTATAGCAATCGCAGGAAAGGTTAAAACATGTTTATATTAACTTTTTACTGCTCCCTGCTACTTGTTATATGTTCCCTTAAAAAAAGATGATATTTTATGGAATCAACTATACTTAGTATAGTGCTATAAAATTGACAAATTAAAATTTAAATTACCAATGACTAATGAAAGACCAAACTGGGATGAATATTTTTTAATGATGGCTAAGCTAGCAGCTACTCGCTCAACCTGTTTAGCCTTTCCTGTAGGAGCAGTGATTGTTAAAAACAATCAGATTTTAGCAACAGGTTACAATGGTTCCCCATCTGGCTCAAGTCATTGCACAGCTCAGGGATACTGCTATCCTGGACTAAGTAGCTGCGATGCCTCTCGTACCATGCCATCCCGAGCTGTTCATGCTGAAGCGAATGCGATCGCGTTTGCAGCCAAACATGGTATTGCCACTGCTGGAGCCAGTATTTATGTCACCCTAGAACCCTGTGTCTCTTGCTTAAAGTTAATCATTTCAGCTGGCATAAACAAAGTTTTTTATGAGACTATCTTCAATAGTGGAGAGAAAGCTCTAGTTAGAGATCATTTTATGAAAGAGGGCTTGGTTAGCCTAAACCAAATCCAGTTAAGTGAAGAAACAGCTAAACGAGCAGCTTCATTTCTCCTCAATCCAACATCTGTTCCTAAGTTGTCGAATCCAATTATCTAACACAATTACACAATTATTAACGGTGACTAGCTCGATACTATTGTAATAATTTTTGTTTCCTACTCCCTACTTCCTACTCCCTACTCCCTACTCCCTACTCCCTTTGCGATATAACTTATGTCTTGGCAGCGTCCTGATAACCGACAAGCGGATCAACTACGTCCCATTTTGTTTGAGCGAGAATTTACCCGCTATGCTCTTGGTTCCGTCCTAGCTCACTATGGTGAGACCAAAGTACTTTGTACCGTGACGGTTCAGGAGGAAGTACCCCGATTTCTCAAAGATACTGGCAGCGGCTGGCTAACCGCTGAGTATAGGATGTTACCAGGAGCAACACCGGAACGCCAAAGACGGGAAGTTCTCAAGCTTTCCGGTCGAACTCAGGAAATTCAGCGGCTAATCGGACGTAGTTTACGGGCTGCTGTTGATCTCAAAGCCTTGGGCGAGAGGACATTAACGGTGGATGCAGATGTTCTACAGGCGGATGCAGGTACCCGCACTACTGCCATTACTGGGGGATATGTTGCTCTGGTGGATGCTATCGATCAACTGGTTAAAACGGGAGTACTAGAGCGATCACCTTTAATTCACCAAGTTGCTGCTGTCTCGGTCGGTTTATTGGAGGGTGAGCCGTTTTTAGACCTCAACTATCTCGAAGATGTGGCGGCTGAGGTGGATTTTAATGTAGTGATGAACGACCAAATGGGTATTATTGAGGTTCAGGGAACAGCGGAGTCAGGGGCTTATACTCGCCATCAACTCAATCAGTTGATGGACGTAGCAGAAAAAGGTATTAAGGAGTTGTTAGAAGCACAGCGCTAGCAGAAACATAGTGCTGAGTACTGAGTAGGAACTCCTGCAACCTAGCTATTAATTTCCGGAAAATTCCGGAAATTACAGGGATTTGACCAGGTGTTAAGTTTCTGAGGCTGAGGATTCACTAATCATCGGTGACAAGTAAGCCACAAGGGCACCAAGAACGAAACCAATAATATTGCGCAATAGTGGCAATAAATCGGAGGTGCGTGTCACCACAGGTCCAATACCGAAGGCAATAAACAGGATACCCCAAAGTGGCGACAAAATCAAAGCCCATTGCCAAGCGAAAACCTGTTCCCGTTTGCGGGGGATAGCCGCAAATCCAAAAATCACTCCTCCGAGAGTAGAAGTAATTAGGGTCAGAATCCACTGTTCCCGTGGTAGTCCAGGTACCACCCGACATCCCCCTTGGCGCAGGCATTGCTTGACCGTATTTAGGGATTCGATAATGGATTGGTTTTCGCCATTGTCCCGTACAAAGTAGAGATTACCAAATCGGGTTTGCAACTCTACCCAAAATGTACGGGGAAGGAATTCATACAGGGCATCACCCACGTTAAACCCTAGGATATTACCACCTCGGGCGTCAGCAATCAGTAACACACTTTTGTCGTTAAGTCCCCAAAACTCTTTGACTGCCCGACCAGGGGTGCGGTCATATTGGGTCAAAACTCGGAGTTTCCAGCCAGTTTCCTCCTCAAAGCTTTCTAAATCTTGGATTAGTCTCTGCTCTTGAAGCTCTGGAATAAAGTTCGCTAAATCAATGACTGGTGTTTGAACCTTGGGCAGTAACTCAGGATTGTCGTAAGCCTTTGCCTCAGGAGCAATCGCCCACATAGAACAAGCTAGGAACAGTGCTGCCAGGGATACTAAAATTCGTTTTGGAAACAGATACTGCATAGTTATTTTCAACCGGCAATGGACAGTATGCTTATCTTTTAGATAAAGAATCAAGTAAAACTAAGCATTTCTTTACACTTGTTTACTTTATTCTAATCTTGGTTGCGATCGCAAAATGTTCGATCGCGTAGCGTGACCTACGGTCAATCTTGTACAGTACAGGGATGATTGACAGGGGTAAGTTTCTGACATCAGGGTCAAACAGGGAGTGTGGGAAGTGTGGGAGGTGTGGGAGGTGTGGGAGGAGAAGGGAGTGTAGGTTGGTTACATGTTGAATTGCCAGAACTATCTCCAGTTAGCGGCTGGATTCCATCAGGTGGTGATCAAAAATAAACCTGTAGAATTAGAATCAGAATTAGGGGTTAAATTAAACAGTATTGTAGAGGGTAAAATAGCCAGGTAATGCAGTAATTACTTAAAATTGAGAGCGATATTCTTTTTACGATTGGCCATAGGCCACGCTACGCGAAGGTTTATAATAAGGTAAAAGCATTAGCAATTAAGAATAAAATTTAAATTACTAATTAACCTAATTAACCTAATTAACCTAATTAACAATTCCCAAAGGATAATGGTAGAAACAATCGTAGCCCAAGATATTTCTCTGCCTCAATTGAAGGACAAATTTGGACTAGAGGCCAATACAGATGAGCAATTGTTTCCAGAGTGGCAAGAGGATTTACCAGAACTAAATGAGCTAGAAAAGCAATGGCTAGATCGGGTCAAGGATGACTATCTCCACTTATCCCAGTACCCCATGGTAGAACCGATTGTCAAAATGGTGGTGCTGTCTCCATTGTTGAGAGTTGCTGATTTTTATCGCCCACCCTTCTATATCCTTGCTGAAAAAGACGTACAAATTTCATCGGAAGATCACGAAACGATTGTCAGGGGACGAATTGATATTTTGATTTGCCAACCTCAGTTTTGGATAGTGGTGATTGAAGCGAAACGAGCAGAATACTCTTTAAAGGTAGGGATACCACAAGCTCTAGCTTATATGTTGGCTAATCCTGAGCTACAAAAGCCTGCTTTCGGATTTGTCACGAATGGCGGTGAATTTATTTTTATAAAACTGATTCGACAAGATAAACTGCAATATGCTTTTTCTAATCAGTTCTCTGTGCTGAATCGTGGTAATGATCTATATACTGTGGCTAGAGTATTAAAACACTTAGGTCACTTAGTACGTCAATGACTGACAGCTGATAACTGTCAGCTCTGAGATAAACAAGGAAGTATAGCGCTTTCAAATCAGATGTGAAAACGCTATAGTAACCATTCAAGAATTTTGAATTTTTCATTGCCCCCAGCGGTACTAGGTGGTCCAAATTCGTCTGGCAGCTGATTAATGTGCTCAATCCCTAGTCGTCGGCACAGCAATTTCAGTTGCCGGAGCGTTGGTCTAGCCTCAGTCCTACCAGAGACCCAGCGCTGGTAAGTCCCACGAGGAATACCACAGTAGATTGCTAATTCGTCTTGAGACAAATTGGTGCGTTCAATTCTTAGAGCCTCCAAGGGTGAATCACTACTGTGTTTGCGCCTTTTGCTTTTGTCTGTCATAGTATGCTGGCTCAGCATGGTTTTCAGGCCAGACTTAACAGGATTATTATTGACGCAACCGAAAACCGCCCATCTTTAGAGGGCGGATGAAGGTAAGTGAGCACTTTTAAGTGCCGTGATTTCTAATCAATTCTTCAATAAATACCGATACAATTATTTTTTTATTTTGGATAATTATTGGGCTTTTCCCCAAGTCCTAGGAGTTAAAAAAATTGTATATATTTTTTTCATTATTCATAATGTACGGGTATACACCTAATTATTTTTTGTTTTTTTGTTGTCATTTTTCTAATAAACGTATATACTATATATATAGTAAAAAACCGGTCGATCATCATGCTAGTTTATGAATTTAAGCTCAAAGGTAAACAATATCAATATAACTTGCTTGATGAAGCTATTCGCACTGGTCAATTTATTCAAAATGCATGTTTGCGTTTATGGATAGATGCTAAACCAGAGGAAAAAATTAATCGTTTTGCTCTTAATAAATATTGCAAAGTATTAGCTGAAAATAGTGATTTTCCTTGGGTTAAAAAATTAAATAGCATGGCTCGACAAGCTCACGCTGAAAGGACTTGGGTAGCTATTTCCAGATTTTATGACAATTGTAAAAAACAAATACCTGGTAAAAAAGGCTTTCCTAAATTCAAAAAAAATTGTCGTTCAGTTGAGTATAAAACTACAGGTTATAAAGTATCTCAAGACAGGAAATCCATTAAGTTTACTGATGGTTTTAAGGCTGGCACTTTTAAACTGATCGGTTCAAGAGATTTACATTTTTATCCTTTAAAGTCGATCAAAAGAGTTAGAGTAGTAAAAAAAGCCGATGGTTACTATGCTCAATTTTGTATTGATCAAGAAAGGTTAGAGAATACTAATTCTACGGGGAAAGTGATTGGTTTAGATGTTGGGATTAAGGAATTCTACACTGATAGTAATGGTGAGACTTGCCATAATCCTAAATATTTAAGAAAGTCCGAAAAAAAATTAAAAAGACTGCAACGGAAATTATCTAGATGTAAAAAAGGTTCTAAGAATAGGAAAAAGTTTCAGAAAAAATTAGCTAAACAGCATCTCAAGGTATCAAGGCAACGTAAAGACTTTGTAATTAAAACTGCAAGGGCGCTATGTCAATCTAACGATTTGGTGGCCGTTGAAGACCTACAGGTGAAAAATATGGTTAAAAATCATAAATTAGCTAAATCAATATCTGATGCTAGTTGGTCAATGTTTAGATCTTGGTTGGAATACTTTGGGAAAGTATTTGGTCGTAAAGTTGTTGCAGTTAAACCACATTTTACTAGTCAAAAGTGTTCTGAATGTGGGAAACTAGTCAAAAAATCACTATCAGTTAGAACTCATGTTTGTAGTTGTGGTTGCGTCTTAGACCGGGATGAAAATGCGGCAATTAATATTTTAAATAGGGCGGGGCACGCCCAAATTAACGCTTCTGGACAGATTAACCTCTGTCAGTTGGGTGAAAACCTAACTGGTAAGTTAGCTGGATGAAAGAAGAATCCCCGCGTCTAATGACCGGGGAGTGTCAAAGTAAGGCATCAAAATCAGATACAACAACAGACATTGAAATGGGATTCGGGCAAAGCCCGAAGCTGCGCGATCGCATAAGCCTGTAAACCTATTACCGCTATGGGTTCAGGATTTATTCATGTCTCCTTTTCTCCGTGTATATATACGCCATTTTGGTCAAGCCACTTATCAATTAATTCATTGACAACATCGCTCATATCCCTGTCTTGCATAACACAAGCCGCTTTAAAGTTCTTTTTTTTATCTTTGGATAGATAAACCCGTATTGATTCTTCAGCCACTGTCCTACTACCAGTAAACAACTTTACTCCATTCTGGCATCAATGATTTTTTTTACAAAATTTATAAATTTATTTTCCCAGGCATGAGGTAGGATAGGGAAAGCCAGCGCGCCGACAGCAAACAGTTCATGCGCTGGCTAATACTCCATTGTTCAAAGGAGATAGCTCCATTATGGCTTATCGACAAAACCTCCAACCTTGGGCAGTTACCCGCCTTCCCCAACCCAATGGGTAATCATCGGTCGCTACTGCACTCGCTCTGATGCAGAGGGACACCCTCAGTTATGCCGTCAGCGAGTCCCTGACACCCAATTTGAACTCGTCTTTGATTTGCCCGATAGCAGAAACTATAGGGATTTTCATCTTGATCAACTCACTCAATAACATGGGTCGGTTGTGAATTGTTAATTGTTAATTGTTATTTTCAATTCACAAAAGAATAACTCTACAATCCCTACCTGTAACAATGACCAATTTATTTCGGCGACTCAACCCTGCTAAGAAATTCCGGATTACGGTTTACATGATAGCTAGATTACTGAAAATTTCCTATCGCCTGATCGTGCGGGTAGAATTTTGGAACTATGTAATCTTTGTCCATCGCCGTGATCGAGGTGGACAATTCATCAGCTATCGTAAATTATCACAATGGCAAAATGCTGTAGCTTGCCAGATTCAACAATGTACTACTTTGCCAGCACTGAAGCAATTGTGGTTTTCTATTGAAACAGACTGCCACAAGTACTCAAAGCAGTATAGCCAAAATTATTACCATTTTATATGGCCAATTTGGAGGAAACAATGGGATAGGCTTTGGCAGCAGGGTAATGTCCCATAATCCCTGTGACAGTTGTTTGAGTTCCATTGAAGCAATTGCTTTTACTATTAGGAAATACTTTTAAGCGATCGCATAACTTGATCCATAGTAAACTAAAGGTAAAAATTGAGTATAGGAGCTACTGTAGAACTATCTGCTTGGTTGGGATGTCTATTGACAAAGACACATAAAACTATAGCGATAACATAGCGATAACATTTCTGCATCTGGAATCACCAGTTTCGTTCAATGGTTATATCTTGAGAAGATAGGTAAGAAAACTCAATTCCCATTAAATCCAAAATTTTTAGAAAAACTTCAGGTTCTATTTGCATTATTTCTGCTGCTTTCTGTAAACTAATTAGTCGAGAAACTAAAGCTCCTATGACAAATAAAAAATTTGATTTTTGCCCCATATCCTGAAACAACTACACTTCAGATGCAATTGTTTTGAACATTTCTTTGTTACTCATGTTTCTTACTCCAAAAAACTAATAAACTGTTGTGCTTTTAAACTTTATATTATGATGGAAATCAAATAAAACAAATATATTATTGCAGTCCCCTTTTGCCTTTTGCCTTTTGCCTTTTTCCTTTTGCCTTTTGCCTTTTGCCTTTTGCCATTGCTAAAACCAATTTAAAATGCATTTTAGCTTACCCATCTTCTTGAAATCAACTCAGCGCCCCCAACGCTTCCAGTGCTGACTTCTGTGCTAGGGTCAAACCCGTAACCCCTGTGATGTTCATACCTTGGTAAGGTCGATCAGGAATCAAGGTTTTAATACACTGACCTGTGTGAGTATCCCAAACTTTAATAGTCCCATCATTACTGCCACTGGTAAGCCAATAACTGCTCACCTGTTCTTGATCAGACCTACCCTGGTGATCTTGATGTTTTACAGGACTAAACCCAATCGATGACCGTACTGAATTCCGATGACCATGTAAGGTTCTCAGATAGTTACCCGTACTTGCTTGCCAAAGCCTCACGGTTTGATCTAAGCTACCACTGGCAATCAACTCACCATCAGGACTAAAGGCTACAGACCAGACGCCTTTACTATGGCCCCGTAAAATCTTGATACATTCCCCAGTGCTAACATCCCAAACCCGAACAGTTTGGTCTCCACTGCTACTAACTAGGGTTTTGCCATCAGGACTAAACGCTACCGACTGTACTCGACTAGTGTGACCCTGTAAAATCTTGAGACATTCACTACTCCTGACATCCCATAAGCGTATGGTTTCGTCTTCACTACCACTGGCTAGGGTTTGACCGTCTCGACTGAAGGTAACAGACCAAATCCAACTGGTGTGACCCCGTAATATCTTAAAACATTCACCAGTATTGACATCCCATAACCGGATGGTTTTGTCATCACCACTACTGGCAAGAGTCTCACCAAGAGGACTAAAGCTAACCGATTGCACCCAATAGGAGTGACCGCGCAATACTTTCAGGCATTGACCTGTACTCACTGACCACAAGTGTATGGTTTGGTCAGCGCTGCTGCTAGCGAGAATTTCACCATTGGGATGAAATGCCACCGAAGTCACCCAACCGGTGTGTCCCTCTAGTCTCTTTAAACAGTTATCACTACTGACATCCCACAACCTGACCATGTTGTCAGTACTGGCACTGGCTAATTGTTGACCATTGGGACTGAATACTGCTGAAAATACAGAATTGGTATATCCTTGTAGGATTTTAAGACATCGACCTGTCTTGCTATTCCATAGACGTACGGTTTGGTCACTACTGCCACTAGCTACGGTTCGACCATCCCGATTGAATGCCACTGAAAATATAGAATTGGTGTGTTCTTGTAGGTAGTTCAGGCATTCACCACTGCTGACATTCCACAGCCTCACCGTCTGGTCATCACTGCCACTGACTAGGGTTTGCCCATCTGCACTAAACATCACCGACCTTACTCTATCGCTATGGTTAGTTAAGGTGTTGAGACATTCACCTGTGCATCGGTCCCACAATTTAATGGTAAAGTCAGCACTAGCACTGGCTAACATCGCACCATCAGGACTAAAATTAACTGACCAAATCAGATTAGTATGACCATGACAGATCTGGCGACATTCACCAGTACTAAGATCCCACAGTCTCACTGTCTGGTCATCACTACCACTGGCTAGGGTTTTACCATCTGCACTAAAGGCCACCGAACGGACTTTACCGGTGTGTCCCTGACATACCTGACGGCATTCACCAGTGTTTACATCCCAAAGCCTTACTGTTGATTCATCACTACCACTGGCTAGGGTTTTACCATCCCTACTGAATGCTACTGACCAAATAGAACTGGTATGGCCTTCTAAGGTTTTAATACACTGACCTGTGGTGACATTCCATAGTTTAATAGTTTTGTCACTACTGCAACTGGCTAGGGTATTACCATCAGGACTAAAGGCAACAGACCAAACCCAACCGGTATGACCTTTGCAAATTAAAATTGGCTTACCATTCTCGACTTGCCATAAACGCAACTGACCTTCCACATCTCCAGTAGCTAAAAGCTTACCATCAGGACTAAACGCTACCCCAAATACTACTCCTAAGGTTTTAGTAAACACTGACTTGGATAAATTGGAGTAAGCGAAATTGACATCTTGTAAATCCACCCCTTGTAGATAAGCTTGCCAAATGGTAACTCTTGAAAAATCATAGCCTTTTAAACAGATTTGCTGTTGACAAAGGAGATTAATAATATTTCCGCCAGCGTAGCCAATGGCTAAGGGAGGTTTCCCTCGAAGAGTGTCGAGCATCTGATTTAGATGTTTTTCTAGGTTATCCTTACCCGTTAAAGCAATCTGTAGACGCTCTACAATGGGTTGGATAATTAGACGAATTTGAGTATTTCTAAGATAATCTTTGGTCTGAGCTTTGAGGAGAGCATGAGTCCTAAACAGGTAATTTTCCCAGTTATTAGTGTTATTAATGGCGGTTACACCAGCAATAATGTCTTCACAGATTTGCTCAACCAAGCGTTCAGTTACGTATTCCATCACCACCGGTTGTAGGGAAAACATAGATGCTTTTCTTTCCACAAGCGATCGCTGTTCCAAGGATTCCAGGGTGTCGATCAGTTGTTGGGGTGGTACAGGAGGAAATATATCATCTCGTAAGTCAGCAAATGAGGCTTCTTCTCGATTGATGGCGAGCCAAAAAATTACTGTTCGTTCTGGAGCGCTTAATCGGGCAAAATGCTGCTCTAAAAGATTTTTAATATTCCCAAATATTATCGCATCTTGATTTAAAAAATCCGCAATATTACCGGCGAAAAATTTATGGATTGTTGTTGCCACAATTTTTAGAGCTAAGGGATTACCAGAATACCCGGTAATTAACTGATTCCATTCCCTTTCTTCACCTTGGAAAGACCCGATGATATTAAAAATTTCCTGTCCTTCAGCAGTTTTCAAGCCACTTAGTTGTAGGGAGCGAATAGGTAGCATTTCTGCTTCAAGCAGTCCAATTTCTTGAGGCTTCTCCCGAGAGGTTAGTACTAAGCAGCTTTGATGGGAGGTTTCTCCCCACCGTCTCAATAGTTGACCGTATTCTTCATATCCAGCTTGATAATGTCCAGCACCATTGCTTTGAGCTCCCCCTTGTAAAATTGTCTCCATATTGTCGAGAACTAGCAAACACCGGTGGGAGCGTAAATAATTCAGCAGTCGGGAAATTTTCTCGTCTGTGGTATCTGGTAAATCAATGTCTTGCTGATTGGATAGAAATCTCAGCAACTGAGTCAAAATCTCTGATAGGTCAGGAGCATTACGTAGGGAGCGCCAAATAACAAACTCAAACTGGTGTTCGAGTTGTTGGGCAAGCTTGATGGAGAGGGAGGTTTTGCCCATGCCGCCCATCCCTAACAAGGCAACTAGCCGACAGTGTTCGGTCAGAATCCATTGCTGCAACTGGGCCAGTTCTGATTGTCGTCCATAAAAGAAACTAACATCAACGGCTTCTGACCAATCGTGACGTGGTTTTGCCTTCGCGTAGCGTGGCCTTAGGCCAATCCCATCCCTTGACTTGGCCGCGATCGCGTAGCGTGGCCTTGGGCCAATCCCATCTCTTTCTTCTCTAGTTACCTGTTGGTCCGAGGAGATAGTTTCCTGTTGAGTGCGCCACCGTCGTTCGATCGCTGAGCGAAAGTTCTTTTTACTGACTTTTTCCCCCAAAGCCTCTGAGAGAAGTTTCCACAGCTTCGGACCCACATCATGTTTCAGGTAACTCGGGGAATAGCCATAGATATGGGCGATTGTATCATAACTCTGACGCTTCCAGGACCAAGATGCCTCAATTAAGGCTTGCTGTAAATCAGTGAGATGATTCCCCGATTTGGCAAACACTAAGGTATTGGCGAATTCCAGAGCGTCTTCAAGGTTCATATATAGCAGTTCTCAATGGGGTGAGGTACTTTCATTATGGGTTGCGCGGGAGTAGGGAGTAGGGAGTAGGGAGCAGCGGATCATCGGAACAGAGACACAATCCTGTGTACCTCATAGCTATGATAAATGCTATAGTTTTTTAATTATACTTGATTCTGCTATATTATAATATTGTTATTTACTAATAGTTAAGGTCTCAGGTGTTAGGTTTTACGGCGTTGCTGAATTAAGGAATGAATGCGCGATCATCTGGTTTTATTAAAGCCCCCGTGGGTCCCCCAATTCTGGGGGACGCAAGAGAGTTTTGTTCCCCCACCGGTGCGCTTGACCTAAGCGGTCTTGGGGAGGCAGTGCGGTCTTGGGGAGGCAGCGCGGTCAAAGACGAAACCTTAGAGAGGGTCGCCTTATTTCATATAACTTAAAAGTATGACCCATAACCTGTCCCTATAAAGGCGACCCTCTCTTACGGTAACTTCAAAGGGGGTCTCCCCCACTCGCGCTTTGCCGTGGTTTCCCCCACTCGCGCTTTGCATCAAGACAATGGTGTAATCTGTGGTATGTAACTCAAGCGGGCGTTATCAGCCATTTGAGAGAGGTTTTTTCTCTGACTTTCCCCCAATAATCTCCCAATATAATTCCTAAACTCCCTTTTTTGGGCTTTGTGGTTAAACAGATCATCAAACCTTTTACCAAAAAGTTTTGGTAATCGCGCCCCGTCCTTCTAGGACGGCTTTTCCTTAGATATGCTATAATAAAGCTATAGGTAATAAACTTTCCAATAGACACGATATTATCTAACTATAAGTAGATAACGTGAAAAATATGTATGAGATACATATTGCGTAATTTAGTCTAACGACTACAAAGTCTATGAAAAAAAATTAGATAAAAAAAATATCTGTCTATCCATATAAAAAAGGTACGGTGGGGCACACCGAAACCTAGATCCATGATCTAAACGCTCGGGGAGATTTGTCCTCTACTTTTCCTGGCTCCGGCCAGGCCAACGCAAGACGAGTCGTAGATCCAAGAATCCCCGTTATTCTAGGACGGGGAGTGTCAAACCATTTATCAAAGCATGGGGGCATAGCTGCCGTATCGTGTTTCTTTCATCGCTCATACATTGACGTGAAGTCTATGGTTTAAAAGGATTAAACCCTATTTAGCTCTGATTTTTGGTTTAAGTCCCGCTAGAGGTTTTTCTTCAGAAATGCGATCACCCTTCAGGATCATTTTCACCCCACCCGCAGGCTCAAGAGCCAAACCGCGACGCTGAGGTTTAACCGGACGACTATCGGCTAATTCTAGTTCATACTGCTTGAGAATGGTGGCCAACACTAATTTCATTTCAAACTCAGCCAATGCAGCACCAATACAGCGACGAGCACCCGCCCCAAACGGTATATATTCATAAGGAGAAAATTGACGCTCCAGGAAGCGTTCTGGCTTAAACTTTTTAGGTTCTGGGTATAACTCTTCACGCTGATGCAGCAAATGAACACAGGGAAAGATAATTGTGCCAGCTTCTAAATGTTTTCCCCCCACTTCTACAGATTCTTGTACCAAACGAGGCAATGTCAACACTCCCACTGGATAAATGCGTAATGTTTCTTGCCAAACCGCAGTCAGATAGGGAAGTTGAAACAAACTCATCGGGTCGGGATTCTCTCCCAGAGAATCGATTTCTGCTAAGAGTTTCTCTTTAACTTCTGGTAAGCGATGAGTCCAATAAAAAGCCCAAGCCAGACCAGTAGCAGTGTTTTCGTAAGCTCCCACTAGCAAAGTGATCAACTCATCTCGTAATTCTTCCTCACTCATCCCCTCACCATTTTCGTCACGAGCTGATAATAATAAACTGAGAATATCGGTGCGATCGCTCTCTCCTTCAGCACGGCGATCGCGAATTTCTGCGTAAAGCAATTCATCAATTTGTTTTTGTTGACGCTTAATTTTTGCCCCTGGACTCCAATCCCCATAATCTTTTGCTAGAAATGGGAAAAAAATTAAGCTGGCACTCAAGGGAGAACTCGTGGCCTTGAGTCTGGCAGATAACAATTCTTGTAATTGGCGATAATGTGGCCGATCATGCAAACCAAACACCGTAGAAAAAATTACCCGCATGGCAATTTTTTGTACGGTGTCCCGAATTGTGAATGGTTGATTAACCGTCCACTGACTCGTCACATTTTTAGTGATATCGCAAATGAGCTGACCATAAGTGTGCATTCTTTCTCCGTGAAACGGAGGTAACAGTAACTTTCGCCGTGTTTTATGTTCTTCACCATCCAACATGATGACAGAATTACTACCTAATAAAGGTTCAAGAGTTTTATTTAAATTCCCAGAGGCAGGGAACTTTTGAGGATTGCTTAAAATTGTTTGTAAACCTTGGGGGTTACTGAAAAATACCACTTCCCCAAGATTTACCACAACTGGCGATATAAAAATATCGCCATATTCTTTAGCTGTGGTTTCCATATAACCGACTGGATCTGAAAGCCACTTAAATACCTGCAAAAGCCAGCAATTTTTGGATCTGTTAGGTAATGCCATTGTCATCGTTGATTATCTAGTCTTTGTGTACTTATTGTTTATTGTAATCATCCTGAGGGGGTGACATGAGCCCTAAAAAGCTTACTATATAAGGTTTTTAGGTGAGCTCAGGTAAGATACAGTCCCAAATTGACCCTCCTTTCATTGTCTTGATGCAATAGCGAGTGGGGGAAACCACGGCAGCGCGGTCATGGGGGGAACCCCCATGACCGCGCTGCATCGCTTAATGGCAAGCTCAAACCCTTATAACTACGTCCAAGGTCGCGCCCAAAACCGCATGTATCTTTTTGTAACTGATTGGCTTAAATTATTATCTAGTAAGGATTTCAGGTTGGATGTCACCCCCCCCAGCCTGGGTATTAACCCTAATCCGGGCTAATGGCTATGATTCAATAACCGAATTTATAGACAGTTTAGGGGATAATCTGACTTATTTGTTGTCTATTTGTACTTAGTCTGACTCTATCTCCATTTGACTCGACAATGAAACAGCCCTGCCCAGCAACAGAGCCTAACATCATCTCGTCAGTTCATATTAAGCGAAAATACTCATTGACAAACACCAGATGCTTCTGTAACTTATTTGAAGTCCTGGGTTTGTCGAGGAAAATGGATCCTCAGATCCATTTTGGTAGAAGAAAAAAGCTGAAAATTTGTTCGTGTAGTCAGAAGTTTTACCGCTCACCCCAAACCCTCCGATCCCCATCTAATTAAAGAGGAGTTGAAATTATGCCTAGTATAGAGGATGGTACGTTGTGGATTATGGATGAATTGTATGGGATCCAAGAACTCCCACCGGAAGAAGATTATGAAACATTTACGAAGGCTGTTCTGATTTGTGCAAAGGGAGACGGGACAATATCGCCAGAAGAAAGAGCTTGGTTCGCCGGACGTTCAGCAGCTTATCAGGATATAAAATCCTATGAACTCGCCACAAGTTATGCCGGAGATGATGATTTGCAGAAAGTTCTGGCAGGAAGTTCTAACGTTGCTAGTCGGAAAGGGCGACTGATTACCATATATGTGGCGATTCAAGCATGTAGTTCTGATGGAGAATATCATCCAGGTGAGCAACAAAAGATTCATCAAATGGCAGCACTATTAGGAATAGAAGAGAGTGTTGTTCGGGAGCTTGAACAATTGTCTGTGGAAGAAGCAGAAATGCGCAAAAAACGTATTGCTATTTTCTCAAAATCATAAAAGTCAGCCAGAGATTGCCTCAACAGTTAGCTGGTGCCAAAAAGAAGTGTTTAACGGATTCTCGCCCAATTCTGTTGCCAATATTGCGCTCAATCTTAATTGATTTTGGTCAGAACGCAATGTCTAGCGACCACAGTCTGCCTTGAGTAACTTGAAGTAATACTGACAACGGGATCGCTCAAGTGCTATTTATAGTTATTTTAAATAAGAATGAGACGTTCAGTAGCATGGGAATCACTCCTATATTTAAGGTTGCATACAGCGCTTTTCTATTGAGTGAACCACAATTGATTATTGATTTTTAATTGGTCTGGCTCCCTCAATGTGGTTTATTAATCTGAAAAGCGCTGTAAGGCAATTTGCCTAAGTCCTATCGAAGCTGAAAGGTAAGCATTCAGGTGAGGAGGTTGACAAAGGAGAAGAGATGGGTAGGATAGAAGAATCGTCCCTACTCCCTATTCCCTATTCCCTTTGCTATCAATCCAAGCTATCCAGAAGCTGTCGAATTTTGAGCCGTTGCTGCTGTTTTATTGATTCTGGGAAACTTAACTCGATCGCAATCGAATCAACAGATCCGGTATCAACTAACTGCTCTATAGTTTCCACAACAGCCAAAAAACTCACATCTTGTAAGTGATTAGATTCCTGAGTTACCAGTAAACTGATCAGGGGTTTATTGTGCTGCATTGTATCGAGATTGCTAATCTGGCTGCCATCTAATTCCAAGCGTAAATCATGAGTTCCAATTTCCGTGATTGTCGCGCTAACGGAATAGTTTTTCCAGTAATCCCAATATAATTGCACCGCCGTTTGAACCTTTTGACGTACCTTGGTCTCTTTAGCTGGTCGGAATTCACGGAAGACTCGTCTGATACTCGTAGCAATAAACTTAAGGGATTGGAGAGGATGGTCTGTCTCAGATCGTCTCTGGGAATACCACTCATTGACATCAGAATAAATAACTAACACCAGATCATCTTGCTGAGTACGGGTGAGATTAATAAAATCAACAAATAGCCTCACCTGCTCCCCCATGGCAACTTCTCGCATCACCCGCCCTCGGACCAAGCACTTGTGTCCGTAGTCTCCTTCGAGTTCCACTCTGATTTCATCTGGTATGTTCGGTCTCTTATTCAGCAGAATTTGGACGCCACTTTCACTAATATTAACGGTTTCACCTCTCCAACTCTGGTGTGGAGTATGAATCACAGCTGTTAACTTCCTTGGCATCCGGTGGGCTCGACGGAGTTGGGGTTGCTCGAAAGCAACTAGACAAGCAGCCATCAGCAGGATTAAGTTAAAGATAGACCAAAAAACATTAACAATCACCGCTTGGCTATCCTCCGGTCTTAACCATAGCCACAGGGGTACAGTAAACAAGGCAGCAGCAGCCAGTGCAGCAACTAACACCAAGTACTTGACCGAATCAAAATCAAAGCTGCGCTTGGTAACATTCATCCCTTTATCGGTAACATTGAAAGACCCTAACTTAGGATTAATCAGAGCTAAGATGGTAACAATTCCTGCCTGGAATGACAGGGCAAATTCAAAAATCTCGTTCCAGAAGGAGAAACGGACGTGCTTGTAGGGAATGTGGTTGGTCTGCATCGATAAAATAACGTGAGGCAGAGCATAGCACAAGGTTTCAAAACCCAGACCCTTAACCGAATTGATGCCAAATAATAAGAATAGAGTGGGTGCGATCGCATACATCAATCGGGGGAAGCCGAAGAAAAAGTGGGATGTGGCACTCATGTAGCACAACCGTTGCGCCAGGCTCAAATTCACCTTCCGGTTGAACAAGGGATTTTCCAGGCGCAGAATCTGAGCCATTCCCCTAGCCCAACGTACCTGTTGACCGATATAGGCCGAAAATTTTTCTGGCGCTAAACCTGCCACCATAATCTTGTCGTAGTAGACCGACTCGTAACCCTTTGAGTGCAGACGAAAGGCAGTATGGCAGTCTTCGGTAACTGTTTCGGTGGCAATACCTCCGATTTCCATGACGTGGGTTTTCCGAATCACCGCCGCAGACCCACAAAAGAACGCCGCATTCCAGAAATCATTGCCCTTTTGCAGCACCTTATAAAACAGTTCATTACCCACAGGTATTCTGCCTTCTGTGAGCAGATTACGCTCAAAGGGGTCTGGGTTATAAAACCAGTGGGGTGTTTGGACAAAGGAAACCTTAGGGTTAAAAAAGAAGCCAACAGTTTCCTTCAATAAGCTTTTAGCGGGAATGTGGTCACAATCCAGAATCAGGACTAAATCCCCTTTGGTGTTGTGAAAAGCCGTATTGATATTACCAGCTTTAGCATGATCATTGTTATCCCGAGTCAGGAGTTCGGAGCCTAGATCCTCACACATTTGGCGCAACTTTTCCCTACGCTCTGGATACTTTCTGCCATCATCAAGGACATAAACCGATTTTTTATCAGCCGGATAGTCAATGGCTACAGCCGCTAAGGTTGTTTTGCGGACAATTTCGATATCTTCGTTATAGGTAGGAATGTAAATATCAACCGAAAACCACTCATCTTGGGGTTTATTTTCTAAATTAACCGCTTTACGTTGTTTGATTTTTAAGGTTTGAAAGTAAGCTAAAAATAAGGTAGCGATCGCATAAAATTCTGCTCCATACAACAGCAAGCAAAAAACGATATTCAGCCACCCTTCAAAATTAAGGGTATATCGAGTGCGGTAATAAAAATAGCGTAGGGTAGTGAAAGCGCTAAGTAAAATCAATAATAAGTGGAGATATTCACTCGTTTTACGCTTGGGTTTATCTTCCTCCATCTGAATAATCACCCGTCCCACCAGGAACAAAATGAAGCCAAGCAACCCTTGTTGCCAAATCGGTGGGCGAGCAGTAATTAGAGGAATGAATAGCAATAGTAGGCATACCATCAGCAACAGCAATTGACCGCGACTTAGCCACTGTAAAATCTGGTCAAATATATGGGGTAAGTCTTCCACTAGCCAGACTGTTAGTCGCTGTCGCTGTTGGGGTGACGTCACCAAGCCTCTGCGACTTGGTTTTGACCTAATCTTTAAAAATGGAATAGTCAATCGCTTCGCTCCAATTAAAAATTATCAATTCAAAATTTTAAAATACTCCATAACTTAATTTAGGGTATTGTATTCTTAGGTGCGCTTTCCGTGATGGCGAACGCGCCCCGCGTGACCTACGGTCAAGGGATTGCTCGCCATCACGGGTCGCACCTGTGGAAACAATTCCAAGTTAGAAAGCTATTCATTTTTAATTTGGCATTTTGCATTCAACAATATGGGTTTTGGTTTTGTTGAAATAATTCCCAATAAATTATAAATAATGGAATTTTTAATTTGGCATTTTGAATTTAAAAAAATGGTCATTAATTTCTATCTCTAGCAGTTTTGTTTAGATAAAACTGAATAACCCCGTAACTAATCAGGGTAGCAGCTATAATAGCTGGAGCTAACATTAACCAACTTCTTATTATGAATTTAAAAATTTGCTTAGTCAACTCAGGTTTTTCCATTTGACGCTTTCGCTTTTGCTGGAAAAACTCTAGATTATAATAATTTTGTTCATAAATATCGGGATTGTCCGAGTTGGCACTAATCAGTAGCGTGTCTCCCTTGATTTGAGAGAAGAGTGGGTCTTGGTTTAATAAGTCTTGGACTTGCTTTAAGCCTTTGTCGGTTTGAGCAATTAGAGCAAGAAGCACCCGTTCTTTATTCCATGGCGAAATAATTTCTTTGATCACGCCATCATGATCAGACCAGGTTTGAATCTGACTATCATTGCGCTGCCGTGTCAAGAAATCTTTTAATTTAAAGCCACCAGAGGAGAAAATTTCGGGAACAGGAAATTTATCTTGAGTGCCAATTCCTACCAGATGATGGTCACTGCGTTCCTCAGTGGGTAAAGAGTCTTTAGTGTAAACTGATAACTGGACTGATTCCGCTTTGCTTAACCGTCCCAGTCTGTTAGTGAACTTTAGTAATGTCATCAGTACACTGGTTGAGGGGTCTTTTGGTAGCACAATAACGGTATTGGATAAATCCTGAGGAGCAGCAAAGGGATAACCAGTTTTCAGCAACCCCAAATCTGGCACTTTGGCAACACTGGTGCGCTGGAGTTCAAAATTTGTATCATTGTGCAACGTACCCCAAAGCTGTTGGTCAGTTACTTTGCTACAGGAGCGGCGTTCCCGAGCATCAAGACGAAAATCCACCTGGATTATAGAATAGGGGGTAATTTTGTCAATGGGCAGGGGAACCCTCAGGGATTCTCTAGTTCCACCATTGATGGACGTTAGCTTTTTACCGATTAGGGCAATGCCATCTAGCTTGACTTCCACTACTGAGGTTTTGGGATTAATTTGGGGGCCGTAGCTATAAATTAGGTTCATATAGTTATCCCCCTCAAACTGATCATCGGGCAATGCCCGGAAGTCAATATTAATGGGTGGGGAATCAGAACCCCGTACGGTTATATCCTCAATCGGCTGATTGTAGGGAGTTTTGAGGTCACTAAGCTTGAATGTGGGTTCTAGAGGTAAATAGTCTGGCCAATCACGGGATGCAGGGGTTGGCACTTCCTCCAGCTTTTCGACTAAGATGGCTTGACTGGTACCAATTTGACGGTCTTTCGATTGCACTAAAAACTGTACTGCTTTCGCCACTCCTTCTGGCCCATTACCGGTTGCTACCAATACTGCGGCTTCATTGCCAGGAGTGGTAGTTAACATTAAGACCCCGACATCGGGGGGTAAGGCTTTGTCCTTAGCATCGAGAATCTGATTATTTCCTACAGGAAGGGGTAGTTTCAGGGATTTTAGTTCTGGCTGTTGTTCTGGTGTACCGATGATTACCAATCGATTACCAGAAAAGCGATTAATCCCCGTTCCACTGGCCTCTTTAACAGATTTCACCAAGGACGTATTCAGGCGACGATAATCCGCTAGCCTACCTAAGGAAGCTTGGAAACGAGCAGTGCTGGTTAACCAATTATCATCAATCTTCTTGGGCAACAGATAAGTAATTTGATTTGGTTCTAGACTCAGGTCATCAAAGATCGGGTAAGGATAGCGATTGAAGTCTAGAGAAACCGGTTGGGGTTCAAAATCAAAGACTATTTTAGAATCGGGTAGAATTTCTGTCCATAGGGAAGGGTCATAGGGGTCTTGAGTACAGGTAGGAGAGTTATTCTGTAGCGCCGCAATCGTGATTTGGTTGTAGTTACGGAGTTGGTCTATAGGAATATTAAAGAGCACATTCCCAATTTCCCCTTTCTGGCGGTTGAGAGGAATACTGCCAACGCTAACACCATTAATTAGAACGGTAAGATTAGAGCGAGTGGCATAGAGCGCTGGAGAATGGCGAAAGCGAATCAAAGCTTTGACAGATTTAAGTTGCCAATCTCGGGGACGAGTAAACCCTAGCCGTGCCTCGTCATAGATGCCTCTTAAACTAAGACGAGACCCTACTACTGGGCTGCGATTGAATTCTAGGATGTACTGACCAGCAGCAGGAGCATCGATTTCAGGAGCTTTAGTTGGTGGGGAAGGTAGAGCAAAGGTGGGTTGAGATTTTTCCTTGAGTTCCTCGATGGTACTCTCCCGTAGGGTTTTGTTAGTATCGGTGCTACTGCCATCACTTTGGGCATAGACTAAGCTTGTAGTTAACCCAATGGAAATACTACAGCTGAGGAATAATAGTAGGACTAGAGAATATCTTGGGAACGAAGGCCGAGGATGATTTGCTTTAGCATCGAACCTCCTCGAAGTAGAGGCTTGATTAGCGCTAGAGTGACCATCTGATGGCTGTGACCTAGGATTTTTTTTGGGTAGATGGGCAAAAGCCTTGCGAAAAAAGGGTGTCATCAGCAGAACGTTTTAACTCTGATTAAAAATTAAATTGCCGCATGGGATGTTTAGCTATTGATACAAGGCTAGCGCTACCTAATCCGGAGCAAGCTAGTTGGATTACCAGCGGTTGAATAAAAATCAGATACACCCTTGAGTGACGAGAATCTGGGGAACGGAATCCTCATCTATGCCAACCTTTTCGATCGGCAAGCTTCCGCAGTCTTTGAGTTAAATCTACCACAGGCTTCTAGGACATTGCCCCTAGAATAAAAGTTCAGTAAAGTTGCTTGACAAATTAAATTTTATATGCATTAAGGAAAATCCCTGGATTGGTATCGGGTTTCTAAATGAATTGTAAACAGCGATTACAGTTGTTTCGATTTCCAAAAATCTCTATATAGTTGATTAGATCTTGCCTCTTGCCTCTTGCCTCTTGCCTCTTGCCTCAGGGATTCTGTTCACAACTCAAATACAAATGGGAGAATTTTTGATGCCATATTCCCGACTCCCGACTCCCGACTCCCGACTCCCGACTCCCGACTCCCGATTCCCTTTGCTATTGTGATCCAGATCACACCAATTGCTCTGGAAAATCACTAAGGTGGGTGAGCTAAGTCGGTGCAGTGAAATTATTCTGGACTGTAGTATATTCACATCAACTTTAAAGAAGGTTTAGATAACTGCTGGAGGAAATAGGTAATTATGAGTAATCAACAGATTCGCTTTGCTACTATCACCGTTATTGATATCGCTCTGTTGTTTAGCGCCCCCCTGTTGGTACAATTTATTTCACGGATGCCCTGAAGGTGTTTCAAGGAAGCAGGCAGTGTCGAGTAGGTTTAACAAAATTTAAGATACCTTGATAAATGAGGAAATAAGTAATTATGAGTAGTCAACAAATTCGCTTCGCTACTATCACTGTTATTGATATCGCTCTGTTGTTTAGCGCCCCCCTGTTGGTACAATTCATTTCACGGATGCCCTGAAGGTGTTTCAAGGGAGCTTGAGACCAGGGTTAACAAAATTTAATGTACCTTGATAAATGAGGAAATAGGTAATTATGAGTAGTCAACAGATTCGCTTCGCTACTATCACCGTTATTGATATCGCTTTGTTGTTTAGCGCCCCCCTGTTGGTACAATTTATTTCACGGATGCCCTGAGAGAGTTTCAAGGAAGCAGGCAGTGTCGAGTAGGTTTAACAAAATTTAAGGTACCTTATATAGTAAAGGGAATAGGGAGTAGGGAGTAGGGAGTAGGGAAGAAAAATTATCAAAACTTCGACGCGGATTGTTATCAATATAATATAAAGGCCGTTGCGTCAGTCTCTGAATGAATAGGAGTAGAGTGGGCATCCTGCCCGCAGGAAAATAAGCATGAAACTGGCTTGATGCCAGTTCCACCAAGCTCTCCATTCCACAGGTGCGCTGAAAATCATTCCATTATAGAGTGGGCATCCTGCCCGCACCAAAATAGATTGAAACTGGCTTGATGCCAGTTCCACCAAGCTCTCCATTCCACAGGTTCCCTTAAAATCATTCCATTATAGAGTGGGCATCCTGCCCCCAGGAAAATAAGCATGAAACTGGCTTGATGCCAGTTCCACCAAGATCCCCATTCCACAGGTGCGCTTAAAATCATTCCATTATTAAGCAACGGCATATAAAGCGCTATTTTCGATAACAATTGTTGTAAACTGAAAGTTGTTGTCAAATTCGGCAAGTTTACTCTACTAACTTGATGACTACACTTACATCAGAAGAGATTTCAAACTTACATTCCGAACTGGCCAATAATCCAGAAGCGCTAGAAGCTCTTGACGTAATCGAAGAGTGGGATGGTGATTTAGCTGATGCTGCTGAATCCCTAGCCACTCGGAATGGGATTGAAGGGGTAGAAGATAATGCTGACTTGCGTTGGTTTACTGAGATACTTCGGAAATGTCATGGTTATATCTGTCAGCCGAAATATCAAAATTTGAGAGAAAAACACTTGCCTGCACTTATACCAGTAATAGCTGATTTCTTGGCGGGATTACTAGGGTGTCCACCGGTAGTAGCCGGAATAGTTGCTACTCCATTTGCTATCTATATCCAGGAAGAAGGCATGGAAAAATTTTGCAATTCTTACGATCCTAACCCCTAAGTACCTGTGGCGACCGAAGCGGCCCAATAATAGGGGTTAGCAAAAGGATAGGGTTGGCGGTTAATGGCAGCATATAGTAAGTCATTGAATTTGCGACGATTGCGCTTATTGTTTTCAAATATTTCAGCCATCAAACCTTGAAATTGTTGGCTTTCTTGGATTCTTACCAAGGTTTTACTGTTCAGTGTTCGTAACCAGAATTGGGCGTTAACTAAGGCAGTTGAAACTTCTCCATCTTCTAATGTTGGCAGTCGTTTGAGGTTTTTGTAGAATTTGATCACTAACAAAGCAGTGGCTAGAGGATCCACTGTCCAGAGGGTGCTGACAACGCTAGGGCTACCTGCATAGAGAAAACCGCTAGGCAAACCAATATATTCATCTAAACCACTAGGTAAGCCAGTATCTTCGTCTTCGTTACTTGAAAGGGTCATCCCAGTTTCACAGGCAGAAAAGCCGACAATACGACATTGATTGAGATCAAGTTTAAAAATTTTGTACAAGGTTAGGTCTGCATCTGCTAGAAGTAGGGCTGATTCTAAGGGAGATTTAGGCTCGAACTTGCCATGACAAGAAAAGTGGACACAGTGAGCAGAGCGGAGTTGCTTGATATTTTGATTTAGTTTGGCTTCTGTTGCCTCTGCTTCAGCAAGAACTATACTGTGGTTTGGGTCAAAGTATTGTCGGATTTTATCAACTTCTAGTTTTGAGCCAGGCAAAGGTTTTGCTTCAGGTCTAGTTGGGTTTTGGATAGCAAATAAGTTATTGAAGTCGGGGCGATGTTGTTGTTTTGTTAGTTTCAGTAACTGGCTACTAGGGGCATAACTTACGCCTCTTTCAAAGCGGTCGATAAGTAAATTACCTTTTGATAACGGTAGAGCGTGGAGGGGAAACAAATGCAGGAAACGATGGGGCACTAGAATTAAGCGATCGCATTTACCCCCTTGTTTCTCAAATACTCGATCAATCTCAGAAATAATGTTATCAATATCTAATATTGTAGCCAGTTTCTCCAGGCGAGAGGATAGAGTTTTTATCCATGGGTCTTTGTTGTCGCGGTAGGCATTGCTATAGTCTTTATCCCACTCTTCCAAGGTTTTCAGCTTTTCAGCAGAGGATGATACAACTATGGGCTGCTGACTGTGACTGGTGACAATAAAGGTAAGAATGTTATCCCTGGTAACATACCACTCAATCATAGCGGTGCCTGGATCAATCAGGCTCTGAATATCCTTAAACGGAATAGTTTCCACGGTTTGAGTTAGACTGAAATTGGGGTCATAGTTATCATTGATTTGCTTTAGTACCTGATCTAGCTGCTGTCGCGACTGCTGTAATTCTTGCTGTAGTTGTTTCCGTGACTCCTCTAAAGATTGTCGTTGCTGTTGTTGTTTGTCATCCCTATTTCCTGATAGTTTCTCAAAAACTACTTGTAACTGTTTTTCCAAGGATGGAATGTTTCGACGCAGTTGATCTAACTCGGTGATTATCCCTTGGGGCACATTACCTTTAGGATAAAGGTCGCGGTTGGTGAGCAGTTGCACTAGGTCCCGGGCTTTGCTGCGTTCGACTGTTTCGATGGCTTTATCGTTCTGTTCTATATTGATATAGGCTTGCACTAGTTTGTGATAAACGTCAATTGCCATTGACATAATCTCTTGGCGACTTTGATCGGTGCTTGCCGAACTGCGACTGATTTCGACTGCTGTGATTCCTTGTTCGTAGGCATCGATGGCTGGTTGCCAGTTACCTTGGGTGAAGTGGAGGTTGCCTAAGTTGCGGGAAGTTCGGAGACAGTTAATCGGATCGGCTTCCAGGGTGTAAACTTCTAATGCTAGTTGGTATGCAGCAATCGCTTTTTCCAGATTCAATGTCCTGTTGCCACTGATTCTTTTACTGTAGGCAAGGCCCAGGTTGTTTTGAGTCATTGCCCACTCAATAGGGAAGTCTTGTTTGGTGTAAACTGACAAGCCTAGTTGGTATGCAGCAATCGCTTTTTTCAGATTCTTAGCCCTCTTGCCACTGATTCTGTCACAGTAGGTATTGCCCAGGTTGCTTTGAATCCCTGCCCAATTGATGCGGAAGTCTTGTTTGGTGTAAACTGATAAGGCTAGTTTGAATGCAACAATCGCTTTTTCGACATTCAATGCCTTGTCATCGCGGATTCTGGAAAGGTAGGCATTGCCCAGGTTGTTTTGAGTGGTAGCCCAATCGATGCGGAAGTTTTGTTTGGTGCGAATGGACAAAGCTAGTTCGAATGCTTCAATCGCTTTTTCGAGATTCAATGCCCTGTCGCCACGGATTCTTTCACGGTAGGCAACACCCAGGTTGTTTTGAGTGATTGCCCATTGGATTGGGAAGTTTTGTTTGGTGTAAACTGACAAGGCTAAGTGGTATGCTTCAATGGCTTTTTCCAGATTCAATGGCCTGTCGTCATGAATTCTGTCAAGGTAGGCATTGCCCAAGTTGGTTTGAGTTGATGCCCAATCTTGGGGTAAGTCTTCTTTGGTGCGAACTGACAAGGCTTGTTGGAATGCTTCAATAGCAAGTTCTAGATTCAATGCCCTGTCGCCACGGATTCTGTAAAGGTAGGCATTGCCCAGGTTGTTTTGAGTCGTTGCCCAATCTTGGGGTAAGTCTGATTTGGTGCGAACTGACAATGCTAGTTGGTATGCTTCAATAGCAAGTTCTAGATTCAATGCCCTGTCGCCACGGATTCTTCCACGGTAGGCAGCACCCAGGTTGGTTTGAGTTGATGCCCAATCAATGGGGAAGTCTTTTTTGGTATAAACTGACAAGGCTAGTTGGTATGCTTCAATAGCAAGTTCTAGATCTGAGGGGGTAACATGAGCCCTGAAAAGCTTATTATATAAGGCTTTGAGGCCGGTTATCTTAGCCAAGATAAACTCACAAATTGACCCTACTTTGATGTTCTGGAAGCTCAAACCCTGATAACTACGTCCAAGGTCAGTCCAAAACACCATGTATCTTTTTGTAACATATCGGCTGAACGTATTACCCAGTAAGGATTTCAGCTTGCATGTCACCCCCTCAGGTTCTAGATTCAATGCCCTGTTGTCGCGGATTCTGTTTCTGTAGGCTTCCCCCAGGTTGTTTTGAGTCTGTGCCCACTCGTAAGGAAAGTCTGATTTGGTGCGAACTGACAAAGCTAATTGGTATGCTTCAATAGCAAGTTCTAGATTCAATGCCCTATTGTCGTGGATTCCGTCACTGTAGGCTGTGCCCAGGTTGTTTTGAGTTGTTGCCCACTCGTAGGGGAAGTCTTCTTTGGTGTAAACTGACAAAGCTCGTTGGTATGCAACAATTGCTTTTTCGAAATTATCAGCCCTGTCACCACGGATTCTGTCACTGTAGGCATTGCCCAGGTTGTTTTGAGTCTCTGCCCAATCTTGGGGGAAGTCTTTTTTGGTGCGAACCGACAAGGCTAGTTGGTACGCGGCAATGGCTTGTTCTAGATTCTCAGCTATGTTATCGCGGATTCTGTTTCTGTAGGCTTCCCCCAGGTTGTTTTGAGTCATTGCCCAATCGATGGGAAAGTCTTCTTGGGTCCAAACTGACAAAGCTAGTTGGTATGCTTCAATTGCTTTTTCCAGATTCAATGCCCTATTGTCGTGGATTCTGTCACGGTAGGCATTGCCCAGGTTGTTTTGAGTCGTTGCCCACTCGTCGGGGAAGTCTTCTTGGGTCCAAACTGACAAAGCTAGTTGGTATGCTTCAATTGCTTTTTCCAGATTCAATGCTCTGTCGCCACGGATTCTGTCACGGTAGGCAGCACCCAGGTTAGTTTGAGTTATTCCCCACTGGATGGGGAAGTCTGATTTGGTGTAAACGGACAAAGCTCGTTGGTATTGGGCAATGGCTTTTTCGAGATTCAATGCCCTGTCGTGGCGGATTCTCTCACAGTAGGAATTGCCCAAGTTGTAGTGAATCGCTGCCCAACTTTCCGGATTACTTTCACTGGTAAAAACTGTTAGCACCACTTCGCAACCAGCTATGGCGATTTCGATGTTATTGGCTTTATTACCCAGAGGAAAATCCTTGATCAGGTTGCTGAATTCTCCAATAACTTTAGCGATGTATTCTGCTGTTTCTGGTTTCGCTTCTGAGAATTTAACACTTGTCCACCTTTGCAGGATATCGATAAAGTTATCATCGAGTTTGTCTAGGTTTGCTTCCAAAAGTTGGTACACGACTTTGGGGTCACCATTGCTGTTACCAGTTGCTTGCAATATCTGTTTAAATAATTTCAGATAGTCTTGGGATGAAGCATTAGCTGAAGTAGGATTTTCTGAGATTCCCAGAATTTTTAAAAGCTCACTCCTGAGACTGAGTAAAAAGTCAGCCCTGTCTTGCTCGCCATTTGCTGCTAGTTTTTCTGCTACTTGTGCCATGACCTGCAATAACTCTGCATCTACTAACTCGCGGTTGCTCTCAATAATTTGGACTAGCTCACTGCTGGAACAAGTTAACAGTTGGTCGATCAAGTTGACGTATGCTTGTAATCTTTGTTCGTCCATTTTTCCTTACCCCTACTCCCTACTCTCTGCTCCTAGTCAGTAGTTCACCGAATTGATAATTTCTTTAACTATAGCGCTTTCTAGAAAGCTGACCGCTGACCGCTGACTGCTGATAGCTCAAATTAACAACAAAAAAAATTCAGTCAAGTTCTGGTTAAACCCAAGTCTTGACCGAATTCTAAAGTGTAAACAAAAATGAGTACACTTTAGGTCAACTCAATGAAATCAATTCTGATGAGTGACAGCTCCCACACTGAACTCAAAGAGTCAGTGTGGGCTTCCCAGCCAATCCAGCTATTGCTTAGGAGGCGCTGGGCTTTAAGAACGGACTGCCCTCTCTTGATGCAGTCGCTCATGGGGGAAACCCCCAAGACCGCGCTGCATCGCTGCCGCTCTGTTTTTTTGGTCTTTTGTTTAATAATGTTTGACCAACTTTCCAGCATTTATGGCCTTTGGCCACGCTACGCGAACGGCTTTGAAAGTCAGTATTCCGAGTATAACACATCGATTGGTCTTTTGTGAAAGACTCTGTGCAAAATTCATCCCTGGAGACGAAACCTTAGGATAGTGGAGCCTTAATCAAAAAGTTTTAACCCTTTTACGCATAACCGACTAACCATAAAGGCTCCACTATCCTTACGGTAACTTTAAACACTCATGCTGCGCATGTTCGTTGTGGGGCTTCTTTTGCCGGAAGCTAAAAACATTCCACCAGAGTTAGTCAGCAATTGCTGGAAAGCAACCACATTCTAACCTCCGATTTATGCTATTCCATACTACTTTATCCCGCTTCATAAAACAACTTTCAATCTTCATGGTGGCCAGGGCGTAAAAGCCCTGGCAAATTCCTATCCTAGTCTAGGTAAAAATATCGCACCAAAGTGGTCATCACCTCACCAGGCTTTTCGGTGGGCTCGGGAGTGCTCCACTCGTAGGGATATGCATACTTAAGGGAATACAGAGCATTAATTGTATCGCGAACCTGTTTAGGAGTACCGATCAACAAGAGCTTGGATTTCTTAGGTTTGCGACCTTGGTTGTCCGGGGTGGGGGAAATGTTTTCAGTGATCAGAATCTTTCCTCTAAAGTGGTTATATTATTAATTTATAAATAAATTATTTTATTGTCAAGGGGTTTGGGAATTTTTTTTTATTACGAAATATGGCCAATATTAGAGTGTAATAAGTGTGGGTAATGTAGTAATAACTAAGAGGGAATAGTATCAAAAAAAAGCTGATTATTTTCTGGCATTGTTATCATCAGCTTTTGGGTTATAGCGTTTATAAAATTTATGAGTTCAAAGTCCCCCTTGATAAGGGGGATTTAGGGGGATCCCTTTGTACCTCATGGCATAGAGAATTGCTATATTTGGTTTATAATGTAAACTATAAGCTATCAGCATCAGCCTAATGCTGATAGCTTAGTTAATTGGAGTTATTCTTGGTAATCATAAAAATAAGCTTTCTATCTTTGACGACAACAAAAGACAGAAAGCTGAAATAGCGATAGTATTTTTAGTTGAGATGTAAAGAAGGGAACAGGGAACAGTTGAGGGGATCTAAGGATGGGATGAATGCGATTGACCTAAGGTCACGCTACGGGATTGACCTAAGGTCACGCTACGCGATCGCATTTCTTACTTGAGGCGATCCCATCCTTCGATACCCCATCTCCCCATCTCCCCATCTCCCCATCTCCCCACACTCTCTTCCGGAGGGGAATCAAGAAATAGTCGTGATTGCCCGACCAATATTAATTTGCAGGCCATCTAAGGATTCTTGGCTTTGGATAATACCAATCAGTTGCTCAGAACCGTTACCATCAAAACCGTCAGCATCAAAGAAGATTCCTAGACCGGAAACGCCATTAAGAAGCTCAACATCTTCTAAGGTATACTCTATGGCTCCTTTGAGCTGGATAACATCTTTACCAGGTTCAAAGTCAGTAATTAAAGCGTAGCTTGGAGGGGGTTCTGTGGGAGGGGGCTGAATGATGAATCGAACTTGACTATCATCATAATAAACTGTCTGAGTATCTCCGAGAACGAAGGTATCTCTGCCTGAACCACCAGTCAGGGTATCCCTCTCCAACTGACCAGGTTGTTCGTCAAAGATATCCACACCAACTAAGGTATCATTGCCACTGCCACCGTTGAGGGTATCTTTGCCAAAGCTACCCATTAAGTTATCGTTGCCACTCCCCCCAAACAGTTTGTCATTGCCAGTATCGCCATCAAGAGTATCATCGCCCTGGTGCCCAAACAGGAAATCATCATCTCCGCCACCGTTGAGGGAATCGTGACCTAGTCCGCCCAAGAGTACGTCCGAATCATCCCCTCCATTTAGGGTATCATCACCCCTGTTACCGATCAGTAAGTCTCTGCCATCAAAACCATTAATCTCATCGTCAAACCGAGTACCAACGAGAGTATTATTCCCCTGATCACCGTTGATAACTGCCATGTTAATTTCTCCTTGTGTTTTTCCCATTGGGAATCAAGCCTTCTATAGTTATTACAGACGATTTATCTCTAGTTGTATTGCCACATTGGCTGAAATTGAGGGTCTAGGGTGAATGGGTTAATCAGGGAGTAGGGAGTAGGGAGTAGGGAGTAGGGAGTAGGGAGTAGGGAGTAGGGAATATGGCATCAAAAATTCTCACAATTACGACACAGATTGCTATAGCAACCCACTGGGCAAAAGCAACTTCAGGATGAAAGAAACTAGTTAGTTCTTGGAAGGAGTATATATGCTCAGCAGAAGTTTTGTTTCTTAGAAGGTTCCAAGGACTAGTCATTACCAATTCAAGCCAAGTTTCTTAGCTACTTCCTCTGCAGGAATACCAGGCTCTCCAATTTGAGTGCGGTGCACCGAATCAATCAACTCCTGCACAACCTCAGGTCTTAGTTGTTTATTTTTATCAGGATCGCTCAACAGTGCTTCTATAGTTTCAGTGACTGTTTCTTGGATGACAACCTTAAACTCTTCAATAGTCAAGTCTTTAACTTGCATGGTCTTTACCATCACATATTTACTCTATATTATAGCATTTTTTATAGGAGATTGTCTTTCAGCAGTTTCTCGAATGGAGACAATTTGCTACCCAAAGTATAGCCCAGTTTTTAATCCCTGCACTGCCTAACTTGTGCTGCACTTTAGGGACCGACCATCCCTTGGGCTTTTCCAAGAGATCCTTGCCGACGTAAACTGAGTCGTTAGCGCTGCATCTGTTAACTATAAGTATGATCAACGCTATAAATCGGCTTTAATGGATTTACAAAACTAGTAAATTAACGTTGCACACTATTGAATTTATACTAATTATTTTATAATGTAATTTGTAAATTACTGTTTGTTTTACCCTTTAACTGAAGTTAATTAAAACCTACATAAACAACTGTAAAAAAAACAATTAGTTTTTTTCTAAAAAACCTAATTTGACCTAAACTTTAAATTATACCAAAAATTAAATAAAGCAATTTGTGTGATTTTTGATAAAGTAATTATAAGAGCCGACATAAATCAACTAAATTACCTAAACTCTCAACCGTACACTGTCAACGGTCAACAAATAGCAACTGAATCGAATCTATGAATAGCCCTTTTCTCAATCACCTCCATAGCCCAAAGCGCCCGGTTATCGTATTTGATGGAGCAACTGGAACGTCTCTCCAAACCCAAAACCTCACTGCTGAAGACTTTGGTGGACCTGAGTACGAGGGATGTAATGAGTACCTAGTCCATACTAAACCAGAAGCAGTGGAAAAGGTACATCGGGGCTTCCTGGAGGTGGGAGCAGATGTGATTGAAACGGATACCTTTGGGGGTACCTCGATTGTACTGGCAGAATATGATCTAGCTGACCAAGCCTATTACCTCAATAAAGCTGCTGCAGAACTAGCGAAACGGATGGCAGCGGAATACTCCACTCCAGAAAAACCTAGGTTTGTGGCAGGGTCGATGGGTCCTGGTACTAAACTCCCTACCCTGGGACATATTGATTTTGATACCTTGAAGAACGCCTATGTGGAACAAGCCTTAGGGTTGTATGATGGCGGTGCTGATTTGCTGATTGTGGAAACTTGTCAGGATGTGCTGCAAATTAAGGCAGCCCTGAATGCCATAGAAGAGGTATTTGAACAAAAAGGGGCAAGACTCCCGCTGATGGTGTCGATCACTATGGAAGTGATGGGTACTATGCTGGTGGGGTCAGAAATTAATGCGGCGCTAACGATTTTAGAGCCTTACGAGATTGATATCCTTGGTCTTAACTGTGCCACTGGGCCAGAGCAAATGAAGGAACATATCAAATACTTGTCTGAATGTTCCCCATTTGTGGTTTCTTGTATCCCTAATGCTGGATTACCGGAAAATGTCGGAGGGCATGCTCACTACAGGCTTACTCCCATGGAACTGCGGATGGCACTGATGCATTTTGTAGAGGATTTGGGAGTACAAGTTATTGGTGGCTGTTGCGGTACTAGGCCAGCTCATATTGAACAGTTAGCGGAGCTTTCCAAAACCCTGACCCCGAAGGAGCGACATCCTAAGCATGAACCGTCAGCAGCATCGATTTACAGCTCCCAGCCTTATGAGCAAGATAATTCTTTCCTAATTGTTGGTGAACGGCTCAATGCTAGTGGTTCTAAAAAGTGCCGCACCATGCTCAACGCAGAAGATTGGGATGGATTGGTATCTTTGGCTAAATCCCAAATTAGGGAAGGGGCTAACGTCCTAGATGTTAACGTGGACTATGTGGGACGGGATGGAGTTCGGGATATGAACGAATTGGCCTCCCGTTTAGTCACAAATTCCACCTTACCCCTGATGCTGGACTCCACGGAATGGGAAAAGATGGAGGCTGGCTTAAAGGTAGTTGGGGGTAAGTCTATCCTGAACTCCACTAACTACGAAGATGGGGAACCTAGGTTCTATAAGGTACTGGAGTTAGCTAAAATCTATGGCGCGGGAGTGGTAATTGGTACTATCGATGAAGATGGTATGGCCCGGACAGCGGATAAAAAGTTTGAAATTGCTAAACGTGCTTATAACGATGCGATCGCATATGGGATCCCAGCTCATGAACTCTTCTTTGATACTCTAGCGTTACCAATTTCCACAGGAATTGAGGAAGACCGGGAAAACGGCAAAGGGACAATCGAATCCATTCGTCGGATTCGGGAAGAATTGCCTGGGTGTCATGTTATCCTAGGGGTTTCTAATATTTCCTTTGGACTAAACCCAGCAGCACGAATTGTGCTTAATTCCATGTTCTTGCACGAAGCAATGCAAGTGGGGATGGATGCAGCCATTGTTAGTGCTAGTAAGATTTTACCCTTAGCCAAGATTGAGCCAGAGCATCAAGAGGTTTGTCGAAAACTGATTTATGATCAGCGGGAGTTTGATGGGGATGTGTGTACCTATGACCCCTTGGCCGAGCTGACTACCCTGTTTGAAGGGAAAACTACAAAACGCGATCGCTCCCAGGATGAAAACCTATCGGTAGAAGAGCGGCTCAAGCGTCATATTATTGATGGGGAACGGATTGGTTTAGAAGAACAACTGGAGAAAGCCCGAGAAAAATATCCTCCCCTGGAAATTATCAATACCTTTTTGCTGGACGGTATGAAAGTGGTAGGGGAACTATTTGGTTCTGGGCAAATGCAGCTGCCGTTTGTATTACAATCCGCTCAGACCATGAAGGCAGCAGTGGCCTATTTAGAGCCATATATGGAAAAATCCGAAGCAGGTAAGAATGCTAAAGGTACCTTTGTAATTGCTACGGTGAAAGGAGATGTTCACGATATTGGCAAGAATTTAGTAGATATCATCTTGTCCAACAATGGCTACGAAGTGATTAACTTGGGGATTAAACAGCCAGTGGACAATATTATTGATGCTTATGAAAAGCACAATGCGGACTGTATTGCCATGAGTGGACTACTGGTGAAGTCTACCGCTTTTATGAAGGATAATTTGGCAACCTTTAATGAGCGGGGAATTACGGTACCAGTTATTCTAGGGGGTGCCGCCCTAACACCAAAGTTTGTCCATAAGGACTGCCAGAATACCTACAATGGTCAGGTGGTTTATGGTAAAGATGCCTTTTCTGACCTTCATTTCATGGATAAGTTAATGCCAGCAAAATCAGCTGGTAACTGGGATGATATCAAAGGGTTTATCGATGAGCTAGAGAATGGTTTAGCAGTTGAAGAGTCTTCCGAATTGAAAGTTGACAAGTTGCAGGAGAATGGTTCACAAGACAACTCTCAACCAGCAACTCCCCCTTCAACTCCCCTAGATACTAATCGTTCGGAAGGGGTAACCTTGGATATTGAGCGTCCAACACCGCCATTCTGGGGAACCAAGATACTCCAGCCAGAAGATATTTCCTTCGAGGAAGTCTTGTGGTATCTCGATTTGCAGGCGTTGATTGCTGGACAATGGCAGTTTCGGAAGCCAAAGGACCAGTCGAGGGAGGAGTATAATCAGTTTTTGAAGGAAAAGGTTGACCCAATTCTGGCGAAATGGAAGGAAAAAACTCTTGCTGAGAACTTGTTACATCCCCAGGTAGTCTATGGATATTTTCCCTGTTTAGCTGAGGGGAATTCCTTGATAATTTATGATGCCCAAGGGATGAATCCCGAAGGCGCTAAAGACTCGAAGGAATTGCAAGAGGTGGCACGATTTGAGTTTCCTCGGCAACGGTCTGGTAAGCGTTTGTGTATTGCGGATTTCTTTTTACCGAAGGAGTTGGCAGAAGCTGGTCAATTCGATGTTTTCCCAATGCAGGCGGTAACTGTAGGGGATATTGCCACAGAGTACGCTAAGGAATTATTTGATGGTGATCAATATACGGATTATTTGTATTACCACGGATTGGCGGTACAAATGGCTGAAGCCTTGGCGGAGTGGACTCATGCTCGGATTCGTCGGGAGTTAGGGTTCGCAGATCAAGAACCCGATACTATTCGGGATGTGTTGGCTCAGCGCTATCAGGGTTCACGGTATAGTTTTGGCTATCCCGCTTGTCCAAATCTCCAGGATCAGTACAAGCAGTTGGATTTGTTGGAATGCGATCGCATTAAGTTATACATGGATGAGAGTGAGCAGTTGTATCCAGAGCAATCTACCACAGCAATTGTCACTTACCACCCCATCGCTAGATATTTTACTGCTTGATTGGTCAGCTTTTTGAGAATTGACTCTTGTTCCCCCCAAAGTTGGGGGGCTAGGGGGGCAAAATTCAGTTGAGCTAGCAAGATTTCAGTTAATTAAAGCTGGAATCTTGCATCATTGTTATTAATCTTAGGGTGGGGAGTGTTTATCAAGGTGCAAAGCCCAGCTTGATAAACACTGCCCACCCTACATAAACTGGTAACAGACTCGGAAAAATTTCCACCGATTTAATATTTACTCCTTATAATATATAATTATAAATTAGGTAAAACTAAAAAACGAAAAAGTCATCGAACGTCGATGATCATAACCTTTGGTAACGTGGGATGAGTGGTCAAGATAAAAGTCATAGGATACAGATAATTGTCGCTGTAATTACCCTGGTTGGTGCACTGGGGGCAGCTGTGATCGCGAATTGGCATAATTTGTTTCCTCCGGAGAGAATCGATTCTCAAAATTTTGGCCCAGAAAAAGTAAGTTGTAATGGCAGTGGCCAAGTATGCAGTAACCGCCTCGCAATAGATGTAACAACGCGCGGTGTCTTAAAAGTTAAGTATGTCGTCCCCCCTACTCATTGCAGCCCAATTAAAATCCATTTCTACCTTGACGGTGAGCCTGTTCGTTCTACAGGTACCCTTGGGTGGAAGGGCGCATCTGGCAAATTCAGTAGCCTTCCCTTGACCTCAGGTCAAATCGATCTCGGCCCTGTTTCCTCAGGAAATCATTCCATTAGTTTAGAGGCAGAAGGGGAAGCTGCAGGTTGTAATCGTGGACAGCTAAATTCTTGGTTAGCGAATCTACAGGTCTGGACATCAGTTTTGGATAAGTAGTTCCGTAGGGTGCGTTAGGGGAGCCCTCATTTTCTCGGTAGCCAGAGTTGGGACAGTCCGCCCCGTAACGCACCATTGTTGCGTCAAAAAATAAAAATGAGATCCACCCGAAAGTGCCAACCCTTTAATCTTTTGTGTGGTTTGATTGCCTATTGCTACTAGCGGCAATCCAGTTTTGGGACGAAGATCATTCTGAGATAGAAGACCGATTTTTACTGATCGTTCATTGTTACCGAGAGCAGGAATCAGTAATCAGAATCATTTCAGCTCGCAAAGCCACTAAAAATGAAAGTCAATACTATAGAGTATAAAACAATGAAACCAGAATATGACCTTGCCAACATGAAAAGCCGCCCCAATCCTTATGCCAAGAAATTGAACAAAATTTGTGACGCATTCCCCCACTTCGTTCAAGTGGGGGTCAAGGAACAACTTATCATTAATCGTCATCTCCCTGATTGTTGTGCTTATTGATACATCTGGTGCCAAATCTATCAGTAACAGTAATTGGATGTGGTCATTTTTAACTAAGTCAGCTTTCGCTTCTTTAAGTATGCAGCGGTGTTTTTGACATATGCCATTGATTATATCGATTATGTCTAACTCGCTTATCACCAGATCTCACCGGATAACGAGACTTCGTGACCAACACTATAGCTATCTCAATAGAGCCCACCCTATGGGCAGGCATACCACCAGACGGCTTGAAACCACAATAGTCGATGTTCTATACTCTAAGAATGATAGCAAAGAAGTCACAGAAAATTATTCGCACCGATCAGTGGAGTCTTAAGCCAAGTGCCCCTCAGCAATTAATGTTTGCTGAGACAATCTCTGTTTATCAACGTGCCTGTAAGTTTTTGACTTCAATCCTATTTACCCATTGGGATACAATCGGTTCTTTAGATACAAAAGAAGCCGTTACAGCCGTAGAACGGCTAATGCACCAAACCAAGAAAAACCCTAACCCTAAGTATAAAATATTTAATCGAGTATTTTATAAATTGCCGTCTTATTATCGTCGTGCTGCTATCGCTTTTTCCTTGGGGCAAGTTAGCAGCTTTGTAACGAGATATAGAGACTGGCAATGTGGACAGTCACGGAAGAGACGGGATGCTAAGCCACCATTACTGACGATGGGAGCTAACTGTTATCCAGCGCTTTATCAAGGTCAATGTTATCGGTTAGATTCCCTCGAAGAAATTCAAATCAAAGTATTAAACGGGAAAAATTGGGTATGGACAACGGTTGGGATCGTTTCAACTCGGAATCGACATACTATTCCAGCTAACAAACAGCTGTCACCGTCGCTGATTCAACGCAATGGGAAAGCGTGGTTATCGGTTCCGTTTCATTGTAAACCTGATCATAAAAAAGAAGTTAATCGTGTAGTAGGAGTAGATCTAGGAATTAATAAAACTGCTGTTATTTCAGTCGTTGAGTCCGATGGCACTGTAATTTATCGTGAATTTATTCACCCAGGAAGAGACATAGACCGTCGTGATAAGAAGCTGAAATCAGTCTCAATAAAAGCCTCGAAAACGATGGGTAAAGGCGGAAGGTTACACAAAGGTTTTTGCCGGAATACTTATCGGAAATGTCGCCACATTAACCGTCAAATAGCGCAGATAGTCTCTAAGGGGATTGTTGAGATCAGCATTGAGTATAATGTTTCGGTTATCGCTTTTGAATATCTAAAAAACTGGAAGCCCAAAGGTGGGAAGAAGAAATCTAATCTTAAACAGCGTTTCCACGGTTGGTTAAAGTCTATAATTCGAGAATTAACCGAAATGAAATGGATAGAATCTGGCGGTAAGATTCATGATGTAGTTGCCCGAGGAACATCTAGTAACGCTTATGACGGTAGTGGAACAGTTTGGCGTGATCGGAAAAATTACGCTCTAGCTAGGTTCAGTAACGGTAAACGATACAACGCTGATTTAAGCGCTAGTTACAACATTGCAGCTAGAGCTATTCAAGAACTCACTCGCAGAAATGACAGTGAGAACCGTAGTAGCAAAAGTTCTACTCGGTTGCCTAGAAGTCGGGCAGTCTTATGTGATCTATGGGTAACCTCAAACGATAGCATAGGACACCCCCACCTCAAGCAAAGCTAGGTGGGGGTGGCTTCATGCAACCAGTAACTTTGCCTGTGAGGATTGATGTAATAGAATATTTTGAAACCAAGGCGCAAGAAAAAGGAATTTATTAACTCTCAAACTCAGCACTTCCAAGCTGTCAAAATAGTTATCGGATTGAGAGGATTAAACCGAGTTAGTTTGCCCACAGGTACCGACTTCGATAACTGTACCTGTAACCATTGATAATTCCAGTGATCCCCCCTAACCCCCCTTAATAAGGGGGGGAAAGAATCCCCCCTAACCCCCCTTAATAAGGGGGGGAAGGAATTTGCTCTAATCCCGCGCTCGGAGGGGGGGAAACGTTTAGACTCAAACCAACTATAGGCTGTATTAATATGCTCTACAGTTGCTAACGCTAACACTAAAATACCATCGAGCTCTAAGCGAGTATCACAGTAATCCAAAATTGAGTGTAAATTACCACCACTACCGCCAATAAAAATCCGATTTGGTGTTGGTAAATCTTTCAAAACATCTGGTGCTGAACCATGAATTGAGGTAACATTAGTAACGCCTAAACGTTGACAATTTTGCTGAATCAAAGCACTCCCCATTGCTGTTTTTTCAATAGCAAACACCTGAGATGTTTTCGATAAACGAGCAATTTCAATGGAAACCGAACCTGTTCCTGCACCAATATCCCAAACCGTTTGCCCTGGTTTGAGAGCTAACTCTCCTAGTAACAGCAGCCTGATTTCTCGCTTGGTAATTAAACCAGGGCGATCGCTAAAACTAGTAAATGTCTGATCTGATAATCCCAGTATCGGTAAGGAGTCTGGATCCAGGGATTGGTCAAGGGAATCAGCGTGACGTAGTAATACCACCACATTCAGGGGCGCAAAGGTCTGGTTCAACACTGCTTCTACACCAAGACATTGCACCCGTTCATCCATACCTCCCAAATTTTCACATACCCAAAACTGGTAGCCACTGGGTAAATCTAGCGCTAGCAATAATTTTGCGATCGCTTCAGGTGTATTGGTGCCATCCGTTAGCACTGCAATCTTCTCAACCCCCTGCTTCAAGGCTGGGATTAGTTGTTCCATAGAACGGCCATGAGCACTGATTACCCTTGCATCTTGCCAAGGCACCTTAATCCGACTGAAGGCCAGCTGAATCGCACTGACATGGGGATGAAACCTCAGGGTTGAGGGAGGAAGTTGGCTTAGGAGCAATCGTCCTAAGCCAAAAAACAATGGATCACCACTCACCAACACTACGATTAGGGTATCGTGATCAGCACCATCGAGCTGGTTACAAATTAATTCAATAGCGTCAGTAAAATTCCCCAATACCACTTGTGACCCTTGGTGGTTGGGAAAATACCCCAAATGGCGCTGACTTCCAACCAATAGCGTCGCTCGTTCCACCAGCTGCTTGACTTGATCAGTTAAGCTAGCTACTCCGTCTAAACCAATGCCCACTACATGGATGGGTGACCTTTGGGATGTTTTATTACTCACTTTCCCAAGCCAATACCATCAATCCATTCAAAATAGCTGCAGCCACTGGAGACCCTCCTTTAGCTCCCTCAACCCGAATCTGAGGGATGGATATCTTGGCCAAAGCAGCTTTCGACTCCAGCACTGACACAAACCCAACGGTTGCGCCAATGACCAAAGCTGGTTTGACCTGAGAGTGGGACAACTGCTCACATAAAGCCAACAATGCCGTAGGGGCATTACCAATTACAAAAATAGCCCCCGGAAACTGCTCGAAACATCGGAGTAAACCAGTTTCCGTGCGCGTCTTTCCCGGCAGAGCCACTGGTGCCTGGTCTACTGCTGCGATCAGGGGATTACCAAAGGTTTTTGCCACCATACTAGCTATCCCCTGTTTGACCATTCCTACATCTGTAACAATTGGTATTCCCTGCCGCAGTGCAGAGATACCAGATGCGATCGCATTTTCACTAAACCGAAGCAGTTGGGCAAATTCAAAATCAGCTGTACTATGGATTACCCTGCGCACAATAGCATACTCAGCTCGATTAAACTGATGCTCCCCAATCTGTTGGTCAATAATGGAAAAACTTTGCTCCATAATCGGATGCATCGATACTTTCATCTCAATCCCCAAGCCATATTCTGCTCCAACTCAAACACTCAGCACTTTAAGCATTCAAAACTCCAAAACTGGCCATTCCGGTTTCCGGTAGAAGCGCATCATATCGTCAAACTTCCTTAATTGAGCCTGCCGAATCGATAGTACACTACCTTCTAATTCTAAGGCTTGGCCACCTAGCTCGGATAGGATGTTGCTAATGCGATCGCTATCCAACTCCTGGGGGATATCTCCGAAATATCCTAGAGTGATGTGAGCCGTAAAATGGTATTGCTGTTCAATACCTAGAGCAATTAAATCAGAATTTTGATAAATACACCGACGTAGCTGGGAAATGCGATTGTATGCCTGTTCATCCTTGGGCGCTAGACATACACCAATCGCCCTGGGCATCACCATTAAGCCCAATAGCTGCCAGCCAATGGGATTACCACCATTTGCTAAAGACGTTTCCTGGCTGATACTGACAGACTTGTCGAAACTTGCCTGTATCGACTTAAGCAGTTGAGTTTCAAACTGTGGATTTTCAGCCGTGGCATCTCGGTAGGCATTTTCCCAAATCAAGTCAGCCAGGGTTAAATGAAAACTATCCGGGGGTATCGGTACCATTAAACCCGGGTCTAGTTGCATAAGAAGCTCTTTTTGGAGCTGCTGCATGTTAGTATAGAATGCTGAATTATTTGTCTCTTCCTCCCACGGTGGTGTGATTACAGTGTAACCAGGAAAAGGGGCAGCTTCTCTGCTGCCATTAGGGAGACGTTTAAACTTGGGTGACTCTTGGATATTGAGTAACTGCGATTGATAGGTTGCGGTTAGGGTCAGCCGTGTGACCCGATTTAGATAACTTTGATATGTATCGTCCAATTTTGCCCCCTTACGTGTTCTGATATGGGAATTTACCTCTATTGGGGAAAGGATGACTTTGCCATGGCCCAAGCCCTGGAGAAGCTCCGTCAATCCTTAGTTGACCCCAACTGGGCTAGTTTTAACTATGACAAAATTTCCCCAGACCAACCAGATGCTGTAATTCAAGCCTTGAATCAAGTAATGACTCCTCCGTTTGGCATGGGTGGACGTCTAGTGTGGTTAGTCGATACAACGCTGTGCCAGCAATGTTCGGACAATTTACTGGCAGAATTAGAGCGTACTATACCAGTCATTCCTAAACACTCCGTTTTGTTACTAACTACCCCCCATCGACCAGATCCACGACTCAAGTCCACGAAATTACTGCAACAATACGCCCAGATTCGAGAGTTTGCTCTGATTCCCCCCTGGAAGACCCAGCAGCTAGTGCATCGGGTCAAGTCGTACTCCGTTGAATTTGGAGTCAAACTAACCAATAGTGCTGCTGAACTCTTAGCCGAATCCGTTAGCAATGACACCCGACAGTTATTCAACGAACTGGAAAAATTACGACTCTACGCGCTGTATGACAGCCAACCCTTACAAGAAAGTACCGTTGCCACCCTGGTAGTGGCTAATACTCAAAATACCTTGCAACTGGCAGAGGCGATTCGGCAAGGGGATGGGGCAAAAGCCTTGGAGTTGTTGGCTGCCTTGATCAACCAGAATGAACCTCCTTTAAAGATTGTCGCTACCTTAATTACCCAGTTTCGTACCTGGTTGTGGGTGAAGTTGCTGGTGAGTGAGGGGCAGACAGATCCAAATGCGATCGCTAGCACCGCCAATATCAATAACCCCAAACGAGTTTACTTCCTCAAACAAGACGTGGAGTTCCTTTCCCCCAAGCAACTTATCTCCACTCTGGGGGTCTTGCTGGAGTTAGACCTCAACCTCAAAACCGGAGCAGACCCCCTTTCAACATTACAAACTAAGGTGATACAACTTTGTGAAATCTTTAACAGTTGAAGAGTTTAGACCAGTCAGTGGCTTCACCCAGGCTAGCTTTAAGATTGAAGGTTAAATTCTTTTTATACTCATGGTTCATATTTATCCTGTCTGCACTTCCCAATCCCCAGAATATCTTGCCTTCTGAGGAACTTATCCCCCATAAATTAATTCACATTAAACTAGCCCTTAGTGCTTTTGGTTATTGTTTGTTTTTCTCCTAATCTATCATGATGATCACTCCTAACTCTCTAAAACTTAGCTTGACCCAACTTTTCTCCCAATCTCTACTTGTCGGAGGACTTACTGCTATTAGTTTGCTATCTGGATTTATCCCTGAGCTTTCTGAAGACTCTTATACCCTTGTGATTAGCACTTCAGCCTATGCTCAAGATGTCACCTCTGACATTAGTTCTAATGACGTCACTCAATATGCTGAAGTTCTATTAGAAATAGAGCCTCTTCGCGCATCTGCCTATGAAAAAATTACTACAATCCTAGGAGAGCCACCAGAAATTTTGTGCGATGACTCCGAGAGCATCAATAAGCTCCCCTCCACCGCCCAAGAGATTGCTAAAGATTACTGCCAACAGTCAGAGGTAATTGTCTCTAAGTATTTTCCCGAAGGAGGAAATAAACGATTCAACGAAATTACTATTGAGATGCAAGATAATCAAACTTTACGGGAACAGATTCAAAGTGAATTAGTGCGTATTCAACAAGCAAAATTTGACGGTAGCTTTTAGCTATACATAGCTCGAAGAATCAGCAACTTATTTGTTTGAACCATAACGTCAACCATAACTTCAACCATAATTATATGTTTTTAGGAAAAGCGTGGGGTGTGGGGTGTGGGGTGTGGGGTGTGGGGTGTGGGGAGATAGGGAGATGGGGAGATGGGGAGATGGGGAGATGGGGGAGATTTTGATTAAGGGTAATTATCCTGACATGATGTCAGAAGAGGGAAGTCGGAAGTGGGAAACAATCCTGTGTACCTCATAAGTATGGAAAACGCTATAGTTCCAAAAAAGGGGTCTTCCGTACTCATTATGTTAATTTGTCTTGAACTTGAGATAGTATTTAGCCTAAAAACTAAATTTTTGAAATTTTAAAGCTTTACAAAATAAGGGTTGTAGTGGATTTAAATTAACAATTGTTGCTAACAGTGACCGAAGATTCCATGCATCGCTATTCCCTGATCCGAAGTTCCCGATTCCCGATTCCCGATTCCCGATTCCCCATTTCCGATTCCCCATTCCCGATTCCCTAAAATCCACAACTTGTGTACCTGACCGATTTGATAAATGGTATAGTTAGCATCAAAGGAACCATAGCTAGCCACTAGCAATAGTAAAAAATAGGCTAATCAAGCTTTCGGCAAAGCCGACGCTGCGCGAACAGGCTAGCCAGTGCAGGTCGCTTATCTCCGAGAAAACCGCTAATGACCAAATTTATCTATCCCTTGGGATGGCTTGCCGGAATGATAGTGGTTTTGGTTGGATGTTCTTCCAGTCCAGACCCTGACACCACCGCAGCTATCCCCACAGTAGCCTCATCTGCAGTAAAGAGTCAGGAATTGAAGAATTACGCCAAAGCTGTTCTGGCGATCGATCAATATCGTCAAGGTGTCTACGAGGATATTCAGGAATTAACCAAAGACAAGGACAAGATAGTTCCTGAGATTAACTGCACCCAAGTAAAAACCATAGCAGCTCTACGTCGAAATATCCGAGATCTGGCTGTAAACTACTGTAAGCGCTCGAAAACCATTGCTGAAAGTCATGACTTGACCATATCTCGATTTAATTCAATTACCGTTAGCGCCCAATCCGATCAGAAGTTACAACGGCGAATCCACAATGAACTAGTTCGCATACAACAAAATTAAAAATATGTCAAGCTTGTAGGGTGGGCAAAAGCGGTCAGCCGTCAGCCGTCAGCCCTCAGCTTTGTGGCACAGGCTTCCAGCCTGTGACTTCACTGAGATTAAACCAATGCTTACCTGTTTTATTTCTTATTAAAAAGCTGATAACTGATAACTGAATGCTGAATGCTGAATGCTGAATGCTGATAACTGATAACTGATAACTGATAACTGATAGCTGAATGCTTACCTTTGTCCACCCTACTTTAATTGGTATTTTAGTCTGAATTCAGCAATGGTCAATTGCCCATGCTCACCTTTACGAAACGCCTCAGAGCTAATCAGAATACTAAAGTCGGCTTTACCCTCTCCTTGACAGCCGAGGAGCGTACCCGAACTCGCCACCGCTTTGAAACAGCGGATGGTGAAAATTTGTATTTGCGCTTGCCTAGGGGCAGTGTCTTGCAGGATGGGGATTTACTGGAAGCTGAAGATACAAAGGTAATGATCCGAATTGCTGCTAAACCAGAACCGGTACTCACGGTAACCTCCCAAAAACCGGTGAATTTGCTGCGAGCTGCTTATCATTTGGGTAATCGCCATGTCCCTTTAGAAGTAACGGCTAGCTATTTAAGATTATCTCCTGACCCGGTTTTGCAAGGGATGTTAGAGCAGTTGGGGGTAGATGTACACCAGGAAGTGGTACCGTTTCAACCAGAAATCGGTGCCTATGGACATACTCATGTTGAATAGGGAATAGAGGGAAGAGTGTGGGGAGAGGGGGAAGTGTGGGGAGAGGGGGAAGTGTGGGGAGATGGGGGAGAGGGGGGAGCGATGAAGTAGTTTTCGAGGCTTAAGAGTATCTTTTTGTCTTGATGCAAAGCGCGAGTGGTTTGGGTTCTTTGTGGGTCACCTGCGTCGGAACCTTGTAAGTCTCGTGGAACGCCAGTCGCTGATCTGACTCCCCATCTCCCCATCTCCCCACACCTCCCACACTTCCCTCTCTTTCCCTACTCCCTACTCCCTACTCCCTACTCCCTAAAACCAAGGAGGAGTACTTCACCTAATTGAAAATTGCTATAAAAAGAGGCACACCGAAGTGCGCCCCTTATCAATCCTTCGGAACAGAAGCCCGATGGTTAGCCTCTTGCCACAGCTGATCGAGAAAAAACTCAACAGCATAGTTCATTGCTGTTACAAAAATTCCCTCTTCATCCTCTGGATCTGACGTTAGCCAGGTGCCTTGTAGGCTTACTTCAACATATTCCGCATCACAAATCGATAATGCGATCGCATCTGTTTGGTCTTGCCGCACAAACACCTCTAATTGCCTGAGGTGGGGCAAGTCAGCTGGTAGCAAAAATGACGCAGTGCTGGGTTCGATATAGAAACTTGCACCCGCACGGAGCGAGACAAGGGTTCGTGTCGTTACCCATTCTTCTAGGGATTGAGCCAAACGCTCTAGATAAAAGCTATTTTCGGTATAAATCAGTTTCAGCATTACCTGTAACCTCCTCCTCTAACCGATTGATTTGCTGTTGACGCCAAAACTGTTCCGCAAAAGCAACAGCTGGATGCATGGGTGCTTTGGGCTGTCTGGGTAATTTCATTCCCGCTTGGTGGGGAGTACGGTTGCCTTTAATGCTGTTACAACCCTCACATGCCGTAACGACGTTGTCCCAACTGTGTTTCCCGCCTTTTGACCGAGGAATGACATGGTCGAGGGTTAGCTTTTTGGTGCTGCCACAGTATTGGCACCGATGCTTGTCCCGTCTTAAGACCTCCCGCCGATTTACTGGAGGAACTCGCCAAGTTGGTTCGGTTTCGGTAACTATCAAGCGGATATGGGTTGGTACCAAGATCACCACACTAGGGGAACGGACTTTGTAGCCCTTACCACCAAAGAAATCGATTGGTTCAGCTTTCCCGGTAACCAACAGAGCAATCGCTCGTTTGATATTGACTCGATTAATGGGTAAGTAGTTTTTGGAAAAAACCACTACCGATTGCCTCAACACCTCAGTTATGCTTGTCACGCTTTGACTCCTGATAAACCAAACCCCCGCTTCTGTTTGTCAGGAGCGGGGGCGTTTAAGATTTTTTAGGCTAGGCTGATTGCTATGTCAGTACTGCTAGCGTTCGCCTACACCTCCCGCTGTGTCTATTTAGTTTCAGATTTATCTCTGGCCGACAATTGACTGGTTTTGAATAATGCCTTCTATACTCGACTGTTCCCTGTGCGATCGAGTCATATTTGCCCCTAAACAAAAGCTCCACCCATATTGCCCCGAATCCCGAACCGCCGAAGCAGTTGATATCTGAGCACTTGGTGGAGGAGGTTAAATGATGACTCATAGAAGATGAAATGTTTGAAGGCGAAATTTGTGAAAAACGATTTTCAAGCCGCTTTTTAAATACTACACTTGTATTACGGGAATGTCCAGATATTTGGAGGAAAAAATTAATGCCTACACTCACCCGTCAAAACTCAACCACTGATATGGAAGTTACCAGCATCCGTCTGGATCGACAGTTGAAAGAGAAACTCAAAGAACTTTCTGGCAGTCAGGGCTATCAAGCTCTGATTCGAGATATTCTCTGGAACTATGTCCAGCACAAGTCTGGTGATTATCGACCTCAATTTTGTAAGTCTGATATCAGAGCCACCATTCAAGCGATCGCTGAGCGCAAAGAGCGTTGTGTACTAACTGGCAAGTATATAGAACCCCAAGAGCCCATGTTATTAGGACTGACGATCAACGGAGAGATGCTTCCCCTCAGTATTGATAGTCTATCTAACTGTTAAGCGTTTGCGTCAATACAATGGAAGAGACATGCGTTCGCTGAAAGCGGGGCTTCGCCCATCGCATGTCTCTTCTGAATCCTTAACTAGGCACCCTTGTCGGTTGGTTACCGAGTTGGAACTTTTAAGGGTGGCACTTGCGGAAGCTCAAGTTTTGGTGCTTCTAGAACTGCTGGAGCTTCTGGTGTTGCTGGAATTTCTTCAGTGTCCATAGCTTCTGGGATTTCTTCAGTGTCCATAGCTTCTGGGGCTTCTGGGGTTTCTGGCATTTCTGGCGTTTTAGTAGCTACTTGCAGATATAAATCAGAACCCAGTGTTAGTGGTAAGTCATTTTCCGGATTAATGATCAGAGGATTTTGCTGCTCCGGTTGTTGATTAGAATTACCACCAGTTAAAACACCAGTCAAAATATTAACCGCAGCACCTTCTAATGTTTGTGTCTCCGTATCATCAGGCTTAGCATCAGTAACCAGTTTCGAGGTGGCATTGATGGTGTTATAGGATAATTCACCAATTTTAAGTTTTTGAGCCACAAACTGAGTACCAAGAAACTCAGAACCACTATACCGAGGTACTAATTGACCCTCAATCTCGCTATCTTTTGGAATTAAGATTATTCCTTGATCATTTTTGATGTCCTTAGCCACTAACAGCGTCATATCAATGGTTTCACCACGCTCCACAGCCACCTTGTCTGATACTGTGTAGGCTACATCAATCACTGTGCCTTTGGAAACTTGATATTCCTTAGTTTCTGGAAGTTCATCCTTACTAGTCATTGACTCAGTGGACTCAGTCCCCTCAGTTTTTTCAGTTGTCTCAGTTGATTCCATCAGGCTGTCGTCACCCACAGGTTTAGTCTCTACCGTCAGCTGAGCAATATATTGAGAGGCTGGATGTTGACTAGACAGGGGAGCTAATACCTCTTGATTCACTAAAGCTTGATGAATAAAGGCTGCCACTTCAGCACGGGTAGCAGGTTGACCAAAATCGAGATAGGTCACATTCGGGTAGTTGACCACCATAGCCTTTTCGGTAGCAGCGGCAACGCTAACTTTGGCATAGTCAGGGATTCGGGATAGGTCTTCATAGGAAGAGAGGGTGTTCTTGACTGAACTGCTAGAGTATAAACCCAAACCATTGGTCAATGACACCAATACTTGTCCCCGAGACAGTGGCGAAGATGGACGTAGTTGGCTGTTGGATTTATCCTCCTCAGTTAGGTTACGACTTGCCCAATACTCAGCCACTTCACGATCAAATGTTTTGGGCAAGGCTAAATTATTTTCGCTGAAAGCTTGGCTCACCATCGCAGAGAACTGAGCGTAAGTAACAGCTTGATCAGGTTTAAAGGTGCCATTGGCATATCCATTTACCAGGTTTTCTGCTGCCAACCCTTCAATGAATGGTTTTGCCCAATGACCTTGAATATCAATAAAGCTAGTTTGGTTTGGAACCGCAATTACCATCGGCGCAGTCACACCAGTTACTATTCCCAACAGCAACATGGCAGTGCTTGTGGAATTCCAAGTAGACGCACTAGACATAGAACACAACTCTCCTGATTTAGATAACTCTTTTTAGATAGCTCAACTCCTTGGTTATCAGAGTTGACAGCCTGCCAAACACCATCCCCAGACGCACAGGTGAAGTGAAAGTTCCCAGGTTTTAAAAAAAAGATGCCAAGTCAGATCAAGTCATTAATCGTAGGGTGGGCAGTGTCTACCAAAGCGCTTTGCAAGCTTCATTATCTGTCTGGTGCACTGCCCACCCTACATGAACCAAGCTATAGCTAGCCAAGTCAGATCAAGTCCGGTTAATCAGTTAGAAAAGGGAGTGGGGAATCGGGAGTCGGGAGTCGGGAATCGGGAATCGGGAATCGGGAATCGGGAATCGGGAATCGGGAATCGGGAACAGGCAAAAAATTCCGTGGATTTCAGCTATTTGAGAACCACTATAATTACTTGATTGGGTATAAGATAAACTCTCAACCGTCAACCATCAAAAAATATTTAGATTTGTAACTTTAGCCAGATTGGCGAGACAAATTTGTGCTATTGGGTTTCAATTTATAGTGTAAGCATATGCGCTACGCGCACGCTGCGCGAACAGCTGTCAGCCGTCAGTTTTGTGGAACAGGCTTCGTGGAACAGGCTTCGTGGCACAGGCTTCTAGCCTGTGACTTTCGTGACTATTAAACCAATGCTTACTTGTTTTATTCAAAAGCTGATAGCTGATAGCTGATAGCTGATAGCTGATAGCTGATAGCTGATAGCTGACTTTATAGTATTGATGGTTGGAGAAAGTTTATGTTTTTAGAAACTGTAATCCTTTTCTTTAAGCGCTTAGCTGCTGATAAAAATTTCCGTAGCCAGCTTGAAGATGCTGCAAGTCCAGAAGACTACCAAACCATGGTGCGAGATGCTGGCTATGATTTCACACCAGAAGACTTGGAAACTACCACAGCTAAAATTCTTGATGAGAATAAGCTTAGAGATTTAGACGATAATTTCAAGAATCTCAGTGAAGAAGACCTAGAAGTACTTGTTGGTGGTGTGTTTAGAGGCTACTGTGGTTGGCCATGGCAACGTAAACATCCCATTTATCCACCTATAAAAAAGCCACCGATTGAAGTTCAGCCCCTCTATGGAGGAGTGATCGGGATTACACCGGAACCTCCTCAAGCGATCGCATTGTATGGCGTTTCCATACCTCCTGATCAAATTGCTTATATTTCAAAAGACGTGAACACAGACAATATTTCATAGTCTAAGGAGTCGGGAGTCGGGAATCGGGAGTCGGGAATCGGGAGTCGGGAGTCGGGAGTCGGGAGTCGGGAGTCGGGAGTCGGGGTAAGACGAAAATTTACTGTACCTCGTCAGTATCATAAACGCTATAAAAATGTTTCCCATCTCCCCATCTCCCCATCTCCCCATCTCCCCATCTCCCCATCTCCCCAAACTTCCCACACTCTTACCCCTCTTGCCTCTTGCCTCTTGCCTTTTGCCTTTTCCTGCAATTCGTGTGTTTACAACCGAGATACAACGCGCTTAGTTATGACTTATCGTCGAATTAGTTATGCGGTTTGGGAAATTACTCTTAAATGCAACCTAGCTTGTCAGCACTGTGGTTCTCGTGCTGGTCATACACGGGAAAAAGAACTGTCTACAGCAGAAGCTCTGGATCTGGTCAGACAGATGGCGGAAGTCGGGATTACAGAAGTCACCTTAATTGGTGGTGAAGCCTTTTTACGTCCGGACTGGCTAGAGATTGCCAAAGCGATTACCGACGCAGGCATGGTTTGTGGTATGACCACTGGTGGCTTTGGGATTAGTTTAGAGACAGCCCGCCGGATGAAAGAGGCTGGAATTCGGGTAGTTTCTGTTTCTGTGGATGGCTTAGAACCAACCCACGACCGCCTACGGGGGAGAAAGGGTTCTTGGCAATGGGCATTTAAGACCATGAGCCATCTCAAAGAAGCCGGTATTCCTTTCGGCTGCAATACCCAAATCAATCGCCTCACTGCACCAGAATTTCCCCAGATTTACCAGCTGCTTCGGGATGCAGGAATCTTTGCCTGGCAGATTCAGTTAACTGTACCCATGGGAAATGCTGCTGACAATTATGACATTCTGCTCCAACCCTATGAACTGCTGGATTTATATCCCATGATTGCCCGTGTGGTTGAGCGGGCTTATAGGGAAGGGGTGAAAGTACAGGCCGGAAATAATATAGGCTATTACGGTCCCTACGAGCGACTACTGCGAGGGCGAGGAGATACCAATCCCTGGACATTTTGGCAGGGATGCCAAGCTGGACTCTCTACCTTGGGCATTGAAGCCGATGGTGCTATCAAAGGTTGCCCGTCTTTACCGACTTCAGCCTACACCGGAGGTAATATCCGAGACCACTCTCTCAGAACAATTATTGAAGAAACTGAAGAATTGCGGTTTAACCTAGGAGCCGATACTCCGAAAGGGACATCCCATCTGTGGGGCTTCTGCAAGACTTGCGAATTTGCTGAACTATGTCGCGGTGGTTGCTCTTGGACCGCTCATGTGTTCTTTGACCGCAGAGGGAATAATCCTTACTGTCACCATCGGGCCTTAACCCAAGCATCTCAAGGAATTCGAGAGCGAGTTGTGCCTAAGGTAAAAGCCCAAGGACTTCCCTTTGATAATGGTGAATTTGAAATTATTGAAGAGCCCATTAACACTCCTTGGCCAAACCATGATCCCCTCCACTTTAGTGCTGATCGCATTCAGTGGTCAGGGGATTTTTTAGGGAGCAGGGAGCAGGCAGTAGGGAGTAGGGAGCAGGGAGTAGGGAGTAGGGAGTAGGGAGTAGGGAGTAGGGAGTAGGGAGTAGGGAATCGGGAGTCGGGAGTAGGGAATCGGGAGTCGGGAATAGGGAATCGGGAGTCGGGAGTCGGGAGTCGGGAGTCGGGAGTCGGGAGTCGGGAGTCGGGAAAAAAATTTAAATGTACTTCACCCTTACTAGGAAACCCTATAGACTTGGCCGCAGTTGTCGAGAACGTCTCAATTTCACTGAGCTCTTGCACCAGAAAAAACAACTTAGTATCAGCAATAATAACAATCATTTTTAGTCATGAAACAATCATTTTTTTTAGTAATTATCAATGAATTGTGATAATTTTTATCCCTACTCCCTACTTCCTACTCCCTACTCCCTACTCCCTACTCCCTGTTCCCTGTTTTTATCAATTGTTTACATCTAAACTAAAAATTATATACCACTATGCAGGATAAAAATAACTCGTTAGAACCATCCCTTGATAATTCTCAGACTCCCGAAGAATCTCTTCCAACCTTGTTACCTCGAACAGCATGGACTAGTAATTTAGCCTATTGGAGAGTTCTTTTGAAAGCTAAAATTGCTTTAGACAAAATTGAGAAAGAAGCAGTCAATAAAGGGAACAGGGAACAGGGAACAGGGAACAGGGAACACAGAAAATAGCTTTATAGTATTTTTATAGTATTTATCAAATAGGTGAAGTACCGACTCCCGATTCCCGACTCCCGATTCCCGACTCCCGACACTATGAAATATTGTCTGTTTTCACGTCTTCCGAGTAGTCAATTTGGCAATTAAATTTTAAAATTTAGCGTTTTCCATACTTATTAAGTACACAGGATTTTTTCCCTATTCCCTATTCCCTATTCCCTATTCCCTATTCCCTATTCCCTATTCCCTATTCCCTATTCCCTATTCCCTGTTCCCTGTTCCCTAAAATCAAAAAATTGTGTACCTCACCAAATTTAAAAACGCTGTCAGATTTGTCCACTTAACGTTACATTGCAACATGGTTAAAATCTACGAACTGGATTCTCCCAGTGATGATCAATCGTTAGAGTATGTGAGCAATTTAGCTCACGAAAAAACTAAAGACATCAAGGGGGGAAAGAAATTTCTCCATGACCTATCAGACTGGCGAATTATACGAGAAGGACCTCCTCCAATCGATGACTTGATCGATATCATCTTGCCCGAAGGACCACCGCCACCCCACGACTGTATTCTGCGGGAAGGACCACCACCTCCACCGCCATTTCTCGAAGACCTCTACAGTCCTCCAAAACCGGGTTTTCATCCAGGTCATCGTTTATAAGCAGGGCTGGTGAAGTATAGCGCTACGCCCAAGGCAAAAGGCAAAAGGCAAAAGGCAAAAGTTGACTACAACAGCTTTTCAACTTGTATCAATGTCCTAAACTTAATGCGTAGTGCTATACATTTTAGATTTTAGGCAATAGGTAATAGGTAATAGGAAACGGGAGGATGTCACCTTTGTAATTATGTATATAGATCCCCCCTAACCCCCCTTAAAAAAGGGGGGAATTAGATTCAAAAGTCCCCCTTATTAAGGGGGATTTAGGGGGATCTGAATCAGGGATTAACAAAACTGATATTCTCCCATAGGAAACAGCCGAGTAGGTGCCTGAAATAACGCACCCTACTGGTAATTAAATACATAGTTTTATAGCAATCCGTTTAGGAATTGTGAGAATTTTTGTTCCCTGTTCCCTGTTCCCTGCTCCCTGCTCCCTGCTCCCTACTCCCTACTCCCTACTCCCTACTCCCTACTCCCTACTCCCTACTCCCTACTCCCTACTCCCTACTCCCTACTCCCTACTCCCTACTCCCTACTCCCTACTCCCTTTATTATTTAATTAATTAACCTATAATGAATAAATCTCCAGAAGCTCCCAGTAAAATTACTAATCAAGCGCCAGTTTTATTTATTCCTAATGTCTTAGATAGAGAGTTTTGCCAAACCCTAATTAATGTTTGGGAAACTGAAGGCAATCAAGAGTCTTATTCAATGATTGAGCATAAGGGAGAATTGACTCCCATTGAAGACGATGATTATAAAAGACGCAGAGACCATTTTCTTCAAGAAGGAGAAACCCATCAACGTTTAAGATATTTCATCCGTCAACAGGTTCGCCCTGCAATCAAGAAAGCTTTTCATTTTGAAATTACTCGATTTGAGAGTTTTCGGATTGGTTGCTATGATGCTAATACTGGCGGATATTTTCGACCCCATCGGGATGATGCTACGGAAGGAACTGCCTACCGTCGCTTTGCTATGACTATTAACTTGAATGTGGAAGACTATGAAGGGGGCTATTTAAGATTTCCAGAATACGGATTAAATTTATATCAGCCGCAAACAGGCAGTGCTTTAATTTTTTCCTGTTCCCTGCTTCACGAGGTTACAGATGTTATTAAAGGACAACGGTTTGCTCTCCTGTCATTTTTTCATGGTGAACATGAGGCTCAGTTGGTTGAGGAGTATAATCGCCGTGTGATGGTTAGCTAGAGCATCATACAGCGGTTTGCAATTGGGTGAGGTACAAATTTTTGGGTTTTAGGGAACAGGGAACAGGGAACAGGGAACAGGAACCCACCCCTAACCCCTCCCAGGAGGGGAAGAGAGGGAAGAGGGAACAGGGAAAAAATCCTGTATACCTTATAGTTATGAAAAACGCTGTAAGGATTTATACTAATCGTGTCCTGAATCATTTTTTTGAGTTTTTGCTTTAATTTCGGTGCGTTACACTGTTGTTTTTTTATTCGCTCAACGGTAAGTATTCAATTCGGTCTTGATATTCCTTGGGAAAGGAAGCTCCAGCAATAATGATTAGCTCTGCAAGGGTTTCTCCAATATTATTGGATGGATCGATTACAAAAATCCCGGGTACGTGGCGGCTCTCTGCGAGATGGCCTGCTAAATGTTTAGGCATAGATTTCCGATTGTTTGTTACTAAAATAAAATTATGAATTTCACACCAGATTAAAATCTCTGGATCGAGAGTTCCTTTAGGAGGAGCGCCTGGATCGCCGATTCTTCTGACAATAAGTTCTGGTGCTTGGCGCATCAGTTGGGTTCGGTAAAGGGAGGCGATATGCTCGTCCAGTAAATATTGGATTGTCATACAGCGCTCGTCGATTCGGATGACTCTCGCTCCAGAGGGGCTTCTGCTTTCAATTGCCGGAACCTTTGCCGTGCAGGAGAAGGATTTTGTTTTTGTTCTTCTCGTTGTTGACGGCAAAACTCTAGCCAGTCACCTAAGTAAGCGCTGACCTCTTCTTTGTTGTGTAGATAGTAGAGAATAGTGGCATGGACTTGTTCCAGGGTAATTGTCTCAAATTGTTGGGTAATTTCTTCAGGGGTTCTGGCGCGATAGATATATTCGTAGAGGACGCTTTCGATACCAATGCGGCTACCTTTGATGCGAATGTCGTCAGAGGCTAGGAAGTCGAAGTAGTCTTGGATTTCCATGGCAATTTGCAATTATTTAAACAAGTTTAAAACAAGGTAAATAGGAGGTACAAGTACAATTTTAAAGTAGATTTAAACTACATTTAATTTTAACCTTATTATTTGATTAAGTCAACCTATACCTTTAGGATTGGAACGTGGTTGCTAGGGCTAAATCAAAATTTTTACTATTGTTTAGTTTTTTAGGATGGCCAGGATCAATATCGAGGGGCGTAAGCATGATAGCTGAAAGCTGAAAGCTGAAAGCTGATAGCTGATAGCTTACAACCATCAATCAATGTCTCCCAAGACTTCATCTAGGGAGTAGGTTTCCTTATTGGTTATTTGTTCAAGGGATCTTTGTAGGCTTTCCCTCATTCCAGGGATTGAAAGTAATTCTAAGGTTTCTTGTAAGCTTTCATAGTTTTTTCTAGAAATTAAAACAGCAGAACCATTAGAAATCTCTATCTCATAAACTTTGTTTTCTTCTGTGACTGATTCAACTAGGTTAATTAAATCGTTTTGGGCAGCAGTAACTGTCAGCTTTTCCATTTTGTCGATTTCCTATTTTTGTTATTATAGCAGTTGTCAATTCGGTAGAGAAGGAATATATTCGTCTGATCATATTTAGGAATCGCCTAAGCATTCAGCCTTCAGAAATGAAACCGGCAAGATGCCGGTTCCACCAACATGCCGGTTCCACCAAGATGCCGGTTCCACCAACATGCCCATTCCACCAACATGCCCATTCCACCAACATGCCCATTCCACCAACATGCCCGTTCCACCAACATGCCCATTCCACCAACATGCCCATTCCACCAACATGCCCATTCCACCAAGATGCCCGTTCCACCAACATGCCCATTCCACCAACATGCCCGTTCCACCAACATGCCCATTCCACAACAATATCCAACGCCTAATAACCTTGGCCAATAGGCCACGCTACGCGAAAAACCTAATAACCTACCCTTCAAGGGACGCCAAAGGCGAACAACTTTCTAACCTTCAACATCCCAACCTTCAACATCCCAACCTTCAACATCCCAACCTTCAACATCCCAACCTTCAACATCCCAACCTTCAACCTTCTAACCTTCAACCTTCTAACCTTCAACCTTCAACCTTCTAACCTTCAACCTTCAACCTTCTAACCTTTTAACCTTCAACATCCCAAGCTTCAACCTTCAACATCCTAACCTTCAACTCCCAAAAAAAAATAGCCGCAGAAATACCTTCCACGGCTAGGAAATTTTACTATGCCTCAACTTTGTACACCAACCCAGAAATAATCCGATCCGATTGACCAAAGGTCACCCTAGGGGAACAGATTTGATTTTTGGGCTAGGGGGGGAACCCCCCCTACTAAGTTAGTCTAATCTAGAATTATGTACTTCGTCATAGTCGTGATGAATTCGCCAGGAATTCCAGTGGGCTGAAGGGGGCTCCAGTCCGTAATTTGGGCATAACGCAGTGCAGAAAGGGTATACATGGTGTTGCTTATTGCCCGGCGGGACCCCTTCAGAATATGCTGAACGGGGTATTTTTTTTGGAAAGGTTCCTGAGGAGTATTACTAGGAGTGATATCCTCAGGATTATTTTCTTGATTCGGGCGAAAGTTGTCAGGCATAGTTCAAAATTGGTTTTGAAGTGTATATTATAATCATAACGATTATAATAAAAAGTGTCAAGGGTTTTTATAATTTTTTTTTGAGGGGCAATTGAAATAAATCGTACGGTAATGGAATGGAAATTGTAAAAAAAAAGGGGTTCAATTCCGTCAGTTGGATTTGATTTCGGTGCGTTACACTGTCGTTAACGCACCCTACGAGATATGCGATTGAGCGTTCGCGCAGCGTCGGGCTTTGCCCGAAAGATCATGCTACCGTAACGCACTAATTTAAAACCGTTATATAGCGTTTCTAGTAGCTATGAGGTACACATTATTTTTTCCCTCTTCCCTCTTCCCTTCCCCTCCTGGGAGGGGTTAGGGCGTGTCTTCAAACTTGGAGATCCCCCTAAATCCCCCTTAAAAAAGGGGGACTTTGAGTATGGCTCCCCCCTTTTTTAAGGGGGGCTGGGGGGGATCATAATCTTGCGGAAAACTTTGAAAACACGCCCTAGGGGTGGATTCCTCTTCTCTGCTCCCTGCTCCCTGCTCCCTGCTCCCTGCTCCCTGCTCCCTGCTCCCTAAAAACCAAAAATTTGTACCTCACAAGTCGTAGAATTGCTATACATTTGAGATGTTAATATAGAATGAAACACTTTAGGGAACAGAGAACTGCTTCAACTTTGCTCCTTTGGACTTTGCCTCTACTCCTAGTCAGTATCGCCAATTCACCAAGCAACTCACAAAGCAACTATGAAAAAACCAACCTTAGATACAGCCTCTAGAAAAACGACTGAAGAAAATCCCGAAGAAATACGCCAAAAATTTACCGCTCTTGCTTCCCAAGGTCGTCAAGAAGTAGAGGCGTTATCCTCGACTGTCGAAATGTCAAAACATCCTGCTTATCAAGAAATCATCAAGATGGGAGAAGGGGTAATTCCTTTTTTATTGGAAGATTTGCAGCAAAACCCACTCTATTGGCTGCCTGCTTTACGTCAGATTACCCAAGAAAACCCAGTTCTGCCAGAAGAACGGGGAAAAATCAAACAAATGGCTCAAGCATGGTTAAATTGGGGAAGACAAAAGGGTTATATTGCTTGAGTTTTCCATGGGAGAAGCTATACACTTAGAATTACGTTTTCCTAATTTAGCGCGGACTCAATATACTGTCACCAGTCCAAAATCCCAAGAATATAACTGTTTTGCTTGGGTGGCTGGCGATCGCGAAAGATGGTGGCAACCTACCCCATAAGATGAGTTTTATTGGGTTGAAGGCGTACCGAAAGAAGAAACATTATCAGCCTATGTTCAAGCCTATCGAACATTGGGTTATACACCATGCCAGAGCGAGTTAACAGAGTCGGGTTATGAGAAAATTGCCCTATATGTTGACGATCGCGGCATTCCTATCCATGCAGCCAAACAATTACCTAATGGCAAATGGTCAAGTAAATTGGGCTGGTTAGAAGATATAGAGCACGAATTGGAAGGATTAGTCAGCGATCGCTATGGGAAAGTTGGGCAAATTGGGCAACGGGTCAGTAGAGAAAGTGAAAAAACAGTATAGGCGATCGCGCCAGCAAGCAAAAGCCAAGTAGATCCCACTTGTTGCTTGCAATCTCAATTACTTTTTGGTAATATTATTAATAATGGGTAAGGTGTGCACATATAAACTATTCTCCCCAACTTCAACCTTAACCACTTATTCCCAACAGGCTGTAGGGGCGTAGCATTTAGGCGATAACTTAAGCAGGTAGTCCCGGTGTAGATCAATCCAAATGCTACGCCCAACCGTAGGCGGGCTGAGGGTGTTTATTGAGGGCGTAACTGGCAAGATCAGCGATCGCACGCACTGGTATAGTCCCTATTGCTTAACGGCAGTTGTGTTAAGCTGTATACAATCCAATTTAATCAAGTGTTCACCATCTGCTGACGCAGAACACAACGAGGTTGCCGCATAAGCATTCTTAATTCTTCATTCTTAATTCTTCATTCCGCGCAGCGGCACTAGGTTTTCCCCATCGAGTCATACCTGCTGCTGTCGGATGTTTATCGGGACAAGATTCAGTAGTAAGTCGAATTTTCTTACCCACGTTGCAGCCGCAGAGTTGGCAAACTTTATCGCCTGTTCTCTGACCAACTTTCTGAGAAACTTTTCCAGAAGGAATCAGCTTTTGAACTAACTTTTCGGGAGCAAGGAGATTGGGGCAAGCTAAACAGGCATTTTCTCTTCTTTCTAGGACTTCATCATCTACTACCGAAAAGCCAGTCTTTGCCCATCTAAGAAGAGCTTGACCCGCTTTACCAACCAGTTCTATATTTGATTTCTCTTCTGGGACTGGTTCTGAGAGTTTGATTTGAGGCGGGTTTGCCAGTAAATAGTTAAGGAAAGTCGGTTGTTGACGAGAAACAAGTAAATTATGAGCGTAGGTTTCATCCTCCGTCGCTGCTTGCAACACCCTAGGGGATACAGGTTCACTTAATCCTAGGACTTGGGCAAATTCCCAGCATTTTTGCTCTACTTGTTGGTCTGCTTTGGAAATAGTTGTCATTGTTTGTATCTCTTGATTGATGACTGGAGTTTAGAATAAACTGGTTAATTTGAATTGGATTGGGAACATCGCGGAAAATTTAGAAACCCACGATGTTCCGTTCAGACGTTAACTAGACCAACCTGAATTTGGTCGTATTGGTTTCTAGATCGAGGGTGGAGCCATTTGCTGCCTTCACATGCTGGGCAACAGTTAGGGTATATTCCACATTTCGTTCGATTTGTGCGCTCAACACTACCACTGATGGGTCATCCTGGCTGACTTGAGCCGTGAAAACTTTGGCTGCTGGTTCGAGTTCGTAATCGTCCTCATCCATAGCTGTTTGCGGGTCAACATCGATATTGAAAGAGACCAGGATGCTAGCACCAGCATGGAGCAGGACGTAGCGGACTTGTTCGAGCAGTAGTTTCCGCTGGTTTTCGGGTTGACCGGCGAACAGGAAAGACAGATCCCGGTCGAGGTTAAAGCTGGCATGAAGAACCCCTTGGGTATCTAGGATTTGATGCTCTTGGAGCTGCCGAACAACCTCCTGGGCCATTTGGATGTCAATGTCGTAGGTAATGAAAGAACTGGGTTGCAGTTGGGGTGGAGAGGCAGTGGCATCAGTCAACTGCAATCCCCCTAGGGTAGGACCGCCGATTCCAGGAGGTGGGAAATCCGCAGCATACGCTGCATCCATTGCATCAAGACGAGTCTCAATTGAGGGACTATAGGGGTCGCTTTCATACCGACTGTTTCGTGGAGTGATGTTGTGAAATATGGTTTTCTCAATCTGCTTGAGACCCTTTGCAAATACTTGATTAGCTGTAGCACCATAGTAAAGCTCTCCTAAAGTAGATAACATGTAATAATCCGCCATTCCCACAGAGGTATATCCGTTGTAGTCATGAGGTTCTATTTTATGGAGTCTGGTGACTAGGTGAGACACGATGACTGATAGGCCCTCTTGGAGCAACCCCTTGATGCGGGTGAGACCCCCAGAAACAACAACGATTTTCCGACCGTATTGGGTGAAAGCGTAAGCATTTGGTTCTAATCGTCCTATGTCGTGGTAAAACACAATATCCTGATAAAATACACCATAGAGTCTCAAGATGTATTTCACCATGGAATTCACGGTTGGGACTTCACTGAAACTGTAGCGGTCTGCGTTGTCACTGACATCGAGCGCTTGCGGAGAACTGATAAACTTGGCAGTTGTTTCAGGAATGCTAGCAACCCGTGTCCCGTGAACATAGAACTTCCGCTTTTGAAGAGACGTGACTGTTTTCTGGGGTTCGGTAGCCGTAACAGGAATTGCCTGTGATTGAGTCGCCTCAGATTCCACAGGGAGAACCGCAGGAGTCGCCTGGGATTTAAAGAAAGCGTAGTGACCCGTTGCCAATTCAGTGTTTGCCTTTTCGTATGCCGAAGTTCCGATTTTGGGCAGGTCGTCGTGATTGACAATCAAGTCCTTTTCCTTGAGTTGATCTGCGTGAATCTGTAGATTAAAGTCCCCTGATACAACCCCTTCGCTCAGAAGTAGATGACCGCTAATATCCCCTGTGAATTCCTTGTTAGTAGCAATGTGGTGTACGCCCCCTTCATATTCCCCAATGCTAACTTCATGAATGGGCACGGGTTCGCCTTGATCCGATACCAGTTGGTCTTTTCCGGGAACCAAATACTCTGCCCGTTTAAGTTTACCTGACGGCAGGAGAAACAAATGGTCGGGGGTGACAATAATTGACCGATCATTACCATGATGGATATAGACCATGGCTGACTGATGGCTATCCGGGCCTGTCCCTTGGCTAAAGGAGACTTTGGCCGTTAACCATTTGAGCTTGATGCCATTGTCTTGAGATTCTAGATCGGCTGTCAATACTTTATTGCCGACGCTGAAATCTTGAATGAATTTAAAGCCTCCGCTGGGAACAGCGATCTTGGTGTTGAAAGCAAAGCAAGAGCAGCAGCAAGAGCAGGAAAGTGGATACCAACTGTCTCCTTGCTTTATGCATTTCCTTCCTCTGTAAGGCTTAGATTCAGAGGGGTTATCCACATTCACACAGATAACTGAAGGGTAAGGTTGAAGATAATTCTTAGGATTGCAATTTGGGATAGGCTTCTTGTTCGCGTCTATACACCTGCATCGACTGTGAGCTATAGGTGATATGTCGGCGTGATCTTGACAGTGTTGTTGTGGGCAGACAAGCGGAAAGGGAGCATTTGACTTAAAACTATCGCTCTCTAAATCATCCTCGGGGATATTTTTCCAGTCTACCTGCAAGATTTCTTTTGCATTCTGACCATAGGCACCTTTAACAGCCTCTATACATGTTGTCATAGCCTTAAGTATTCTCCTTAAATTCTCTTGGATAAAGTTGCTAATTTGGGGAAATGATAATGATACATATTACCCCTTAAGTAAGTGTCTTAGAAGGTAACAATCTCTAAGATTGGACTTATCAAAGACCTTCGATTGAAAAGCAAGCTTTTGCTCCCGTAGAGCTTGACCTGCTTTACCAACCCGTTCTAGATTGGATTTTTCGGTTGTGCCAATATCTGGCTCGCAATCGGAGCGGAGGCGCTCTCGATTGGCTGTGATTTGCCAGCAAATCTACTTCTGGTTCTACTTTGACAGTAGCCGTCATCGTTCTCCTGTTATTTTATTGATGTCGAATCAGGGGACAGTTCTAAGAACTGAGCTTCTCAAACACATTCGATTGATAGAAAAGAATAACCGTCAAATCCAGCAGAGAATGGGGGTTTAACTGACCGCTATCAAGTAACTCTGTCGGTGTATTAGTTATTTTGAAGGTCAGCTTGCAGGTTTCTCCCGACAAAGAGAGGACGATCCGACCAAAGTTATTCTTAATGGGAACTTGCTCCTCCGAATGGCCCTTAAGTTGCAGAGCCACAAAATGGGTAGTCGGCTTCTTATCCGAAACTTTGATACTTTCTGAGGTTTGCAACACCACTGCCGCTTCAGTTAAAGTTACGTCCTTAAGGTTAGGGAGAAGCCTTTTATCCGTAACGGGGAAGCTAATTTCCTGAACGCCGCTCTGCGGTGGGGTACTTATGAACTGATGCCATGCTGCTGGAAAAGCCTGCTTGAGGTCAAATTGTTTAGCCAGAGTATAGGGATAGGGCGGACTTTCCGAAGACAGCAATCCCTTGACCTCGTTAGCAAACTTACTTCCGCCGTCTTGAGCAGTATATTGCACTTTGATAATGATATCAGAGATGCTGCTGAAGTCGATCCGATTTGTTTCCGGTGGCAGAGAAAGAGTCCACTTAGAAACTGCTCCAGTGCCTTCAAAAGGTAAATACATTTCATCCCGGAAGTCCAAGACGAACAGACCAGCATCATCAATGCCCCGCGATAACGCGATTTGTTGGTTTCTCAACCAGTTTTCCCTCAATGAACCGTCTGGAACATTTTGGTGATTTCGAGGATCTAATACATGTTGGACTGCTTTGAAATCGGGTTTGAGAACGACCGTGTTGCTATTTTGTACGAGGGTCGCGTTGATATTTTGATAAGGACCCACAACGGCTGGGACAGAAATGGAAATGGACTTAATCTTCCGGCAGTAATGACCGGGGAAATCGAAGTCAAAAAGTTTCTCGCTGAGTTCAAAGGAGAGTTCCCCTTGTTTGGCACTATTAACGCCCCATTTGAATTCCATAAACTTTTGGGGATCGAGATGGAGAAGCGAGATGGTTTTTTCGATTTCCAGAGAACGACCGCTGTTTTCAATATAAGCTTTCTCCATTTGCTGTAAGGCTAGCATTAAACCTTCCCCAGCCAAAAGACCTTTGTTACGGTCTTCCCAGTAGTTAAAATCGAGAAATACATCGCTGCGATTAAGTTCATTTTGGTAGGTAATCTGGGCAGCCATAGCCATACTCAGAGCCATTTTATAGGTCTGGAAGTAGAGCGTTGAGAGGCGCCCAACCATCCACTGGTACAGGTCTTCGTTACTGAATTTGCTTTTCAGGAAGTCCTCATATTCATCAGCTTGTTGGATAGTCTTCTGATGGATTTCCAGTTCTCGCTGTAGAATAGCCACCCGGACTTCATTGGCGAGAATGCTTTTTTCGACTTGTTCGATTTCGTATGCCGCACTATCCCGTTGCAGTTCCCATTCTTCCCGCCGACGCTCGTATTGAGATCTGGTGCTAATCATCCCTGCTCCTTGATTGAGTGTTCCAGCAATACCATCCGCTATGGCAGCGCCACAGTTGATCGCCATACCAAAGTCCATGCCACCATTGGCAAGCCCAAAGGTGTTGGGAGTGAGATAACCAGCTATAGCCAAGCCATGAATTGCGATTGCGACATCTTGGGAAATGACTGCAGCCCCCCGCATTGCCAGATCCGTGATTTCCCGTTCGTTCATGTTTTCGTCGTAGAGTTTTTGATAGTGTTCCTGCCGGTTCTGGGCATTGCTTTTGCTTTCTTGCAGGGAAGCTATCGTCTGTTGGATTTCCTCGATCTGCTTTTCTTTGATCGCGGTTGTGATGTTCAGGATATTTTTTTCCTGAGTCGCTCGTAACCGCGCCAAGCTTTCAGTATCCTTTTTCTCTAGCGCTGCTAGCAAGGCGTTTCCGAGTTGAGAAACCGTAGCAGTGAAGTTTTTAGCCCGCTCCATTGTAAAGCTGAAACGGTAATGAGGAATTTCTGGCTGACCTCTGGTAATGAAATCCAAGACATCGCTTCCGGCAGCTGCTGCCTTAACTAACTGAGCCGGATCGATAGGTGGTTGGAACAGAGGAAGCGGTTGTTTTACTCCTTTAATATTCAGGCAGTGACGAATTTTGAATAACCGATCTTCTACGCGATCCCAATAAGCAAGGAACTTTTCATTTTCTGGAATTCCAAAGTAGGCATCAACTTCATTGATTGGACTGGAGACCAAAGCGAGACTGTTGGCTGGGGAGTCCTCATCTTCGAGGGAGATTAAGAATTGAGAAATCTCATCTTCGTATTTCTTGCGAATACTTTCAAAACTAGCTGGGGCATCGGTGCTGCACTTGCCTAAGTTTTCCGGTCTTTCTCCCAGCAAGTTGTAGGCGTAGATGTAAAGCATCGTGGCCGTGGTGATTGATTCCCAACTGTATTGGGCGAAGAGAGAGTCTCCCCAATCGAGCAAGTTGTCAATATATTGCATCACCACGGCTTTTTCGTAGGCACCGATACGAAGTCGGGCAATGGCGTGGGGATCGAAAGGATTTTTGTTGTAGGCAGCAATTTGATCGGGGTTCTGGAGCTGGCCGCGAAGCGATTCTAGGGTATGGTTGCGGAAAGGCTGAAATTGCCAGAAGCGGGCTACTTGACTACTGAGCTGCTTATTAAGCAGAATGTTTTTGATTGATTGGATCTGGGCTTCATTTAAGATATTGCCCAAGAATCGTTTTAAATCTTTATCTTTAGTGAAGGTCGAACTCACCAGTCCGTCCTCAGTAATGATTTTCTGATTCTTCAGGATCTCATAAATCCGTCGGGAATCACGGGTTCCAATGGTTGGGGTCACGAAAGAATCCTCTTGCATTGGCTCCTCTGGAAGTGTGGGATTGAAGATATATTGAAACCACTTTTCAGCATCGCGAAACTGCTGATTGCCATTCAACTGGTTCGCGACGTAGAGAGGGGTATGGAAAAAGAGTTCCCAATAGTAAAGCCCATAAGCACCAGCGAAATCCACTTGTCCGCCATCGATTGCTTCGGGAGCAACCACGCGGAGGTCTGAAAATTGGAAGCGATCGAAAGGTAATTCTGCTTCCACCGGAATTTGTTGAGAACTTAAGTTCAGCAGTTTATCAATACCCCCAGTTAAAAGGGTCGAGCTTAACCGATGTACCGCTGCAGTGGTCAAACGGGTAGCTTTGAATTTGAATTCGCAAATGGCATATCCTCGATCCTTACTCTCAAAGAAACCAAGGGATGACGGAAAGGCACTTTGATACAAAGTATCAACCACATGCCGAACCTTATTCTCCTTGTGAGGTTGATCTGTTAGGATATTCCTTAGCTCTTGGGTGAGTTCGTAGAAATCAATCTCCGCCTCCAGACGACCATTCTCATCAAGATAGCCAGCGTTTTGCAACTCCTTGTAAATAGTCTCAGAGGCTGTTTTTTCGATATCGACATCCGTCGCTTTATTGATGAAAGAATCCTCCTTAAATATCGGCTGGTGCATGAGAATGTTGAGGACTCCTGGAACCCATTCTCGTTTGTGGGGTTGATCCTGGAGAATCTCATTGAGGTCCTTGCGAAGACTGTCCAGAGTGGTAAATGTTGCCAAACGTCCGTCTTCATTTAAATCATCGTAATTCATCAGTTCCCGATAGATTGTTTCAGAGGCTGTTACTTCGATATCCAGCGGTTTAGACACGAATGAATGGGAGTTGAAAATCCTATCTGAATTAAAGAGGGCGCGACTGATAGAAGGGACTTTTTTCTGATCGTCGAGCAGCAAGAATGACTCTTTATCGCCATTAAAGACAAAAGCTGCAGGATGGCCTTTTACCGTAAATAGTTTATAATTTTGACTCCTCATGGCAGAGGAAAGCCAGGGTGTGCCATAAGCTTGATACATAACTCGCAGAACGTGTTTAACCTTACCCTCCAGCTTGGGCTGTTCCTTCAGGAGATCATTCACATCCTTGGCTAGCAAGGTAAAGTCCATGTCTGAAGGTACCGTCCCATCAGGATTTATATCTCCATACGTATCCTTTAATTGATTGTAAATCATCTGCGAACCAGTTGCGTCAAGATCAACATCTTTATCTGGAGAAACAAATGAATCCTCCTTGAGCTGAATTGGAAGTCTGACCCCGGCTGGTTTGCTGATTCCGTCAGCAGTGTAGTTATCATGGATGATGCTATCTGTCGAAATTAGATTCAGCCGACCTGATGATTTATCGATCTCCGGTCGGAAAAAGGTACTGCTTTTCGGCGATTCTTGCTTGAGGAAGAGAAATTCATCTGGATTGACGAGGAAACTGACTTCCAAGGCATCGTCGATCGCGATGGCGTTAAAAACTGGCAGATAACCCCTGTAATTATTTTCTTGAGTCCACTTCAAGTGTTGAACTGTCTTGTAAAGCTGGTCCTCAAACTGCTTAACGGTGGTATCTGTTGCCGTAGGAGCGTCATCGCTGATTTCACCATAGTTAGCATCAGTGTCAATCATAGGACCGTAAAGCAGGACGATTTTCTCAAATTTATTAGCACCAGACCCTAAGACAAAATAACGATTCTTCTCAATCTTCAGGGCATAAACCTTCTGCAACCATACCTTATTCGTATCAAAAAAGTCGTCGGGAAACAGAGTCTTCTGGCTGGAGCGGTATTGGCTCTCATCAACAGAAATAACCATATCTTGGACTAAAGTTTGGGGTTGAACCCATCCCCCACTAAAATTGGAAAAAGTATACTTTATGGTTGCTTTCTGAATGACAGTCTTCTCATTTGAATTTTTCTCGTCATACTTCTTCAGTTCGACCCAAAAGACAAACAGCTTGCTAAAGGCATAAATCGGAGTAATCTGCTCGGCTTCAATTGGGATATCAATTTGATGCCATTCCGACCAGATGCCTTCCTTCTCTTGAATAAGATAGTAGTAGGTATAAGGCTCAGTCTCGGTGCGAGCGAATAGGAATAAGGTAGGAGCATCATCTCGCGTCTCATCGCTGATATTGCAATAATAGGCATCAACGTATTTTAGCTTGGCTAATTCCGCGAAACTTTCGAGGTATGTTTTATCAGCCTCCCCTACCATTTCTTTCGTAATATTTCCTTGCTTAAGCTGGCTCTCCAGATCCTTAAACAAGGTGGTTTTAGATTGCCGATAAGCCGGATCGATATAGTTCTCTGGGTACAGGAAAATTTTCCGGTTAGCTTCCCAAACACGATAGTTTATCAACCATTCCCACCAAATATCCGGTATCTCAAAATTCTCAATACCTGGTTCTAATTGCTGCCGACAGCGATTTAAATAGAGCTGAGTGGCATTGAGTGCTTCTTTGATATAAGAAATGCTGGCGCAGCCACTCATCTCCACATCAATCAGCAGGTACTCGTACAAATTCCGCGTATTTTTGACCCACTTAGTCTCTGGGTTTTTAGCCAGTTCTACCAAAGCGGTGCCAATTAAGGCAGTGCGTTTTAGCTCCTGCTCCTTTCCGTCAATCTGTGCGTAAAATTTCTCCCAGTTATCAGTAGCATAACGCGCCCGAACAGCTGCCAACAGATTGTCTGCTGCGGTTTGGTAATCATCCCAATGAGTGTCTGCAAGCTTGCCCGCTAAACCTTGCAAGTATTGTAGGAAGGCAACGTCCGTACCAGTTTTCGCCACCAACTCAAATACTGATTGGAGCTGATAGAGCCGTTCTATCTGGTTACTATTCGTCAAAACACCCAGTAAGGTTTCGCTCTGAGCTTTGTCCCAACCACTAATTTCAGATAATTTCTCGGCTGCTGTACCTGTCCGATTATTCTCGATGTCGTCTAAATAGGCAATCAGACTACCTGTAGTATCCTCAAATTCTACAACCAATTGCTTAAATCGGAATATATCGAGAACATTCCCAAGGGTTAACTGTTCGAGGTTTGTAATTCCGTAGGCAGCAGGATGGGATTTAATACTGCCAAGTTCGCCTACAGTTAGACGGAGCTTGCGGACTACAACCAACCATCGGGATAAATTTTCCAGGATAGTCTTTGCCTCGTCCTTTTGAGATTTATCTAGGAAAATTGGAATAATATCTATCGGGTTCTTATTGAGAAGGGACAAGACTGCCTCTATCTCAGGAGTTCGACTGTTAAATAATGTAGCGATTTGTTCGATCAGTTTTTCGCTTTTTTCTTTGTCCCGATCGGTTTGCTCCTTAGCATTGCTAGTAACCAATTTTGGTAAGGTTTGCAGCCATCGATCTACATCCTGCTGCCGATAAAGAGGATTAACGGATGGACTGGGTTTACCGCCGTTGATAATGTATTCGACTTCAAAGACATTTAAACCAGAACGCTGTAAGCGATCGGCAGTTTCGGCAATGGTTTTGATGTCTTCTGTACTCAGAACGAGTTGTTTTTTCTGCGTCTGCTGTAGTAACTGCAAGTATTGAGCAATTGGTGGTTGCTCACCGCGCTTATTGCTAACTAGCGATGCCAATTTAGCATGGCGGTAGAGGGCAGAGAGATTGCTCACTGTTAAAGGGATTGGATGACTTGAATCAAAAAGCGCCTTCGCTAAGGCAACCAATTCATCCTGGCGCAGACCGACTCCTGCTGCTACCCAAACAGTTAGTTTGCGATTATTGTCGTCATTGGCACCGATCGTCCATTGTTGGATATCATCAGTGTATGTTGGATTTAAGCGGTAGTGTGTAGACCCTTCATCTTTAGGATGATAGGTATTTATCCCAGAAGCGTTAAACACCAGATCGAAAGGTGCTTCAGATTGAGGGTCTTCTTCTCCTTGTCCGTAGGTCTTGAGATCGAACAGCAGTGCAGTGACTGTGGCAACCGAAGTATTGAGTTTTGCTTGAAGTGCCTTAGTCTTGGCGATCGCTTTCAAGGTTGGCTCGTTTATGGCAGGCGTACCCTGGTTAACGCAGTGAAGTACCCAGTCCAGTTCCTCAAAAGTCCAATCCAGCTTTGCTGCTAAACGCAAGAAACGGTTGATTCGATCCAGAGCAGGGTTCTCCAAATTCTCAATGGTCTGGGCTTCGTCTTCTTTGATTTGAAGCAGTTTAGAAAGTCCATGATTGATAAAAAACTGCCCATTTAATCCAGCTTTTATTTCGGCTTCCGAGAGATTTTGATATAACAGATCGCGCAGCTCCACGAACTTGAGACCAGTCTGCTGACGAAAGATTTCGACATTGCTCAACGTATTCAGAGCTGAAACGCCATAATATTTTTTCAGGGTCGCTTCATCAGGGGTATCTGTAGCAGTTAATAGCTGCCATTCTTCTCGGGACAGTCCCAGAGACTCTGCTGCAACAAAAGACTCATCTGTTGGCAATGCAGTGTAGATATTAGCTAGCTCGACTTTCAATTGCTGTAGATAGATACGCATTCGTTCTAAGGGCAACTGAAGTGGTAATGCAAAAGGATAATATCGCTGTGCCAAAACTTTGTAGATATCTTCGGGTTCTCCCAAAGATTTTTTGACAAGAGCTTCCAGACGTTCATTCACAATCTGAAGATAGGGCATTTCATGGTTCGTATTTTCGCAAGTAAGCAGGATTTTTTCCAGATCTGGTCGGCGATCCGACAACTGCATTTTTTCTGGAATTGTCTGTTGATTGGGTTTAGTAACGTATTTGTCTATAATCCTCATCAAATCGACAAAATACGCTGCCGGACCAAAGATTGATTTGCAATGCTTGCACTCACAGTAGTTCAAGCTACCGAATATATCTTGATAACCAGGTAGTCCTGCAAAATGCTGGGAGATATCTTCTGAAATATTGCTTGTCCGTAATAATCGAGTATGAGGAGCAGTTAAATCTCTAGCTGTTGCTAGGAGATGACTGATGCGTGCGACCTTGCTAGCTGCATTACGATGAACCAGACGAGCTGTTTCTTCATTGCTAAATTTGTCGCCGAATTCTTGTACGAAGTGGTGTTCCGAAAAACTGGCAACGCGATGAGCCGAGTCCAATCGATCGTCAAACTGCCCAATGAGTTGCTTGGGTTCAGCTAGAGGTTGTTCGGTAACTGAAGCAACTGTCGCAGTTGCTTCGGGAACTGAGGGAGTTGCCGCATCGACAGTTGCTTCGGTAACTGAGGGAGTTGCCTCAGCGACAGGTGCTTCGGGAACTGGGGCAGCATCGACAGGTGCTTCGGGAACTGGGGCAGCATCGACAGGTGCTTCGAAAACTGAGGCAGTTGCAGCAGCTCTTTCTGAGACTGGTAATTTTTTTGGTAGCGTTTGACCTACATCTGGATGTAAAGAAAGCAACCGCCGAGCCTTTTTCAATTCTTTTACAGAAGCAGACTTTTGGGCGTCATCATAATCGGCTGGCCAGTTTAGATCTTGTAACGTTTGAGTATTGTTCAGGTTTAGATCCAGAAGATCGAGATTAGGATTGTTTTGATAAAACTTTTCTAGAGTTTCTGTTGTTGACATCTTGCTTGCTCCTTTAAATTATTAGCAGTGTTTATTTTTAATTACAGATTACGTTTTTCGGCTTTGTACTAGCTTTCAGTTTTTATGCCTAAGGTCTAGTCCAATAGTCTTAGATGGGTTTTAGGCGATCGCTAATCCGATCCTGCTCCAAGCCTTCCCAATTTAATGCCGTCACAGCATTGTTATCGAAAAAGTTGAAAGTTTTTAGGTCGAATTCGGGGTTGCGATCGCAGAATGGTTTGAGGATTTCATTGTTTTTTTTTAATTGCAGTTAAATTTGACATTTTTGGCTTATTTTTTTGAGGTTTAAGTTTGGTTGGATTGCGGTGCGTTAACGATATTGTAACACACCCTACGAGGGAATGTTTGTCATTAGTGGTTCTTTTTGTTGTATAAGTACAAAGGAGCATTACTTTTGTTTCGCAGCTTCTTATAGCGATCAGTTGATGCATATTTAGTTCCCACAAAATCCATTGATATTACGCCAGGATTACGCCGAGAATTCATACTAGCTTCTTCCAACCCCTCAGCAACCTGTTGATGAGAAGTAGAAGCCAGAGATTTTAGACCCAGCCAGGCTTTAGGCGTACCAAGCACTTTGAGAGATGGTGGGATCAAGGCTGGCAAGTTAGTCTGGGAGACTAGGATTCTTCCTTCTGGGTTTTCTTTGTTGATTCCTTTGATTAAATGCTTAACAAGCTGTTTAGGTTTCGGTGTCTTTCCCCAGCCACCATAGGTATTTTTTCCATATTCAAAGATATAGTCTTTTGCACTAGGGGTGTTTCTAATGCTGAAACTCGCATGGTGTCCTAAAATCCCGATGTTTTTTCCAGCGTGAACAGATTCCCCAATTGTCACTTCTCCTAATCTCTTAGTTTGTGCCCCTGAAATTAAATTGTTTTTCAGTTGTTTAACTGTATCTGCCAGAAAAAAACTGATATCTACTGGACTATCCTTGCCTTGATCAAAATGGAACTTAAACAAAAAAAGCCTCTCTGGATGATTTTTTGCGTAAGTGAACAGATCTGCAAGTGGTTCTATGGCAGAACCGGGAGCATTGAATCCTTTAATAAGCCCTTGCAACTTTTCTTCCCCATGATAAAATTTCCACTCTCCGGCTCGATTGGTTCGGACTCTCAGGTCAAAATATTGCACCCCTACTTCTGCTTGTTCCGTTAGACTAAGGTGCTGACATCTGCTAATAGACTCCATATTTCTGATGTTATAGGTACCCGCATCATGAGCACCTAACATGGCTATATCTGCTATTCTTGTGCTGCTTAAAAGCAGTTGGTTATTTACCCCTGTTCGACCATCTGGGTCTATCAATGTAATCGGATTATTCTGTACCATGGAATATATATTTAGCCCACCTGCTGCACCAGATGGATCGGGATTAAGCCAGCGTCCAAACCAAGGAGCATAATACCGAGCACCATAGTAATAGAGACTTGAGGTATCATCCCGTTCTTTAGTAGAGTAGCGGTAGGTTTTGGCCTCAACTTCCCCCTCATTGCTCCCAGCAATTAAAGCTGTGCCCCCATAGGGCAGATACTCCTCATAACTGAGAGTTTCTCCTTGGTGATCTAGCTCTAATGCCACTGAGCCGAGGTGGTTACTCAGTTGATAGCGCAACGTTGTGTTCTTGGCGTCTTGATAGCACAGGGTTATAGCTGCATGACCATCACTCCGAAAACGCAGATTCCTTGCCACCACCTGCCCCTGTGCATTCTGTTGCAACTCCAGCGCTCCCAGGTAAAGGGTGTCCCTCACTTCACCATCTGGGGTTTCCGTCACCTTACGCACCCGCTGCCCCGCTCCATCATAGAGATAATATTCTGAGTTGGTTATGGCTCTGTCTGCCCCAACCTCCACCGCAGCCAGATGATCTTGACAGTTCCACCGCAACTGCTGCAACTGTTGAGATCGCAACAAATTGCCGTGGCCATCATAAAAATCATCCACCTGGTCTGGAGCAGTCGCCAGGGTCTTCAGCACTGCCCGGTTCGATGTAGCTGCTGTTTGCATCTCACGGGTCCAGGAATGACTACCCGTCGTATCATGTTGGATCTGAGTCAAGTTACCCCCAATATCATAGGTATATTTCTGGGTATATGGCTCCAGCACAGGGCTGTTATCCAACCTCAGAAAGCGACTTTGTTTAAAGGCTGTCGGATCTTTGTATTCTTCTCCCGTCAACTCTGGATGTTGCCGACCCGTTGCCACAGTCAGCCGATAGAGGGGGTCGTAAGTATAATCACTCAAAGCCTCGACATCAGACTGGTTACTCAATATCTGTTGATGGCTCTGATCCCGTAAACGGGTGATATTGCCCACCGGATCATAGGCATAGTCAATCCTTTGCAGCCAAGTGCTGCCATCAGGGGCAACCGTTTCCAGATGGGTCAACCGGAAGGTTTCTGGCTCATATTGATAGGTAGTGACAACACTGTTGCCATAGTTAATTTGGGTGCGTTGCCCTCGGGCATTATAAGCTAAGTCAGTAATCAGAGGCTGCTCTTGACTACCATCACTCAGGGTGACATAGAGTTGCTGCAGCCAGCCTTCTGGATGATAGACTAAAGTTTCTCTGCTCTGGTCTGGATGAGTTGTGGTGATGGTCTGTCCTAGGGCATTGTAGGTGGTCTCTGAGCTAAAATCTTTGGATTCGAGCTCTACCGAGTCTAGAGTCTGCCAGTCTACTTCAGCCTTGTACTCCCTACGAATTTCCCGTCGCACCCGACGCAAAGCCCCTTTAATGTCATACAAATCGAAATGCACCACCCCTGCCGAATCGTAGTGGCGCACCACCTGACCCCGTAGATTCTTGATTGTAGGATTCGCCTCAGTTTCGCCATAGTCCAGGCGCTCAACTACTTGATCCAAGCTGAGTCCAGCACCATCATCTCCCTGTACCCGCACCTCTACAGGACGTTGCAACTGATCATAGGTTGTGGTAAAATGAAAGCCTCGCTGATTCCAGTGATGAATCGGTTGCCCCAACACATTAGACAGATTCCACCGCTCCCCTGCATCGGCACTCCAGGCATATATCACTTCCCCAGCCATGGTGTAGGTCTGTCTAAAATTATCCAGTCCCTGGGGATATAAACGGGGGTCAGCGCTAGCAAGTTGGTTGCCAGAAATATCCAAGGCAACGTAGGTTTCCAGTTTCTCCCCTCGACCAGCATCAGCAGTGAGCATCTCCCGCGTCAAAAAAGTACGACCCTGATTATCCAGCACCAACTCTGTGGGAGTCTGGTCATGGACTTCGGTTTTGGTCAGGGCATCTTGCTCATCATCTGGCAACCCGTTGTTATTATTCTCAAGATAATAGGGGGACGCTTTAAGCGTATCATTAGCATCATAGTGCAGTGAGTGCCAAGGGGTAAACTCTACCTTGGAGAAGAAGCCTTTAGGCGTATCCACACGAATAGGACGGGCGAGGGGATCGTAGTGTATAACCGAAGTTACCCCATGTTCCGTCACAACTGCTTCTGGTTCATAATCTGCCGTAGTGCTGTAAAATGGCTCGTATTGCTTGATGGGCAACCCCTTGTTGTTGTAGACTCTTCGCCCAGATACAAGCCAGCGTTCAGGAGCATCAACCTCAGTGAGCTCTTTGTCCACCAGAGTAAAAGCGGGCTCTGGACTGGATTGGAATTTGGTTTGCAGGGCACGACCCAGCCCGTCGGAATAGGCCACTTGAATCCGAATGCTGGTGGTGTCTCCGTCTTCCAAATCAGCAACGTGAGTTTCCCGCATAAGCTGGATGGAGCGGGGAGGCTGGGAATCTTCTTGCCGGGCATCTACGTCGTAAAAGAAATAGGTGGTTGCTGACTGGAGGTAGGCATCCGGTTGAGCCAGAATAGCATCAAAACTGGCATCCGCGACAAGTTGATAATCCTTCAGGGGCGAATCCCCTTGCACTGTACCATTTTCTGTGCCATAGATTGTGGTGGCAATCACCAAGCCTAAAGGATCAAAGAGGACTTCCGATACATTATCGTTGGTATCTGTTACTTTCCAAGGGGCAAGCACCTGATAATCAATTTCTGTCTGGGTGACATTGCCCAAGGCATCCGTCACAGTTTGCGGCAAGAGTAAGTAACGATCGTATTGCAGAGTTGTGGCTACACCGAAGGCATCTTCTACCTGGTGGAGTAAATAATAACTCTCCCCATCCAAATAAAATTGAATTGAGCCAGGATTCCACCAATAGCCCTCGGCCTGTTGGTATCCTCCATCTGCCAACAGAGTATTGAGGGTTTGTGTTTTCCCACCCAAAACTTCTGTAATCTGGGCTGCTGTAAATTCAGCGGTTTCTACATGGTGACTGAGGGCTAGGGCAGAAGTTCCGCGCGGTTTTAGGAAATCGGTTTTATCTTGATTCCAGTAGTAATAACGATTCCAGGAAAGTAAACGGGCTTGGAGCGTTGCACCACCAAGGCTCTGTCCAAAGGGAATCTCGTTGGCTAAGGCTTGATTAACCTGGGCCAACACTTGCTCAAAGCTAAAATAAGAGGATGCTCCAACAGTTAAACCGCCGATTTCCAAGGCTTTTTCTTCAGCAGGAATGCCCAATAAATAGAAATCGTCAACGGTGTGGATGAATTGAGTGGTGGAGGCGATCGCTCTCAATGTTACCTGCTCAGACAACGCTGACCCAGCAGTCGATCGCCGGGGATAAAAAATCTGACAGGTTTTTGTCGGGTAACCATAGGCATCCACCTCCAGAGTAAATGCATGGCTGATCCGTGGATCGACGGGGTTACGCTCGTAGTCATAGCTGAGGCTTTCCCGGGGGCTCACCAAGCAGACTGGGTACTTATGATGCGATCGCGGCTGAATTATCCGAACCCGATAATTGTTCTCTGTAACAGTATAGGGGTGAGGGGCAAGATCAGGATTTTGATCCCCATCTAAGGCATACACTTCCTGTCGCAAAACCTGACCATGCAAAGCCCGCGACGCTTCCCGCAGGGCATCGGTTTCCGGTTCCAGGCCAGGGTTTTCTAGGCTGCTATCTGGCAGGTCATGGGCCTCAGAATCCCCACCATAATAATCTTCCCCATAGTAACGGGAGAGCGCTTCCCCTGGGCGGGAAGCACCGACATGATACCAAGTCTTGACATAAACTGGCGGTACATGGAGTTCCGGGGCACTTTGCACAAACGGCATCTCTCCATGCAGATCCCCAAGATTAAAATGGTCATAGGTTTCACTGTCCCACCGCTCCACCAGGCCAAAACCGCGAAATTCCCGCTCTACTGGATCAAAATAGCCCTCATGATAGGCATAACGGGAAACAAATTTAGCTCCGGAAATCTGGTCAATGGTTTCGGTTTTTGCTAACAAATGCACCGGGAAGTGCAACCGCGTTTTCCAAGGCTTTCCGGCTTTTTTGTCATCAAGATAAAACTGGGTTGAGGCTTGGTAGTGAAACCGGGTAGTTGTGCCCAGATTGTTGGCATAGCTAATTAAGAGGTGCGGTTTTTGACCCGCGCAAAAATCGTAGTATTGATGGCGCAAGCTCAGATCCGGATTACGGCTGCTCAGAACCAGACAGGTGGTGCCATTACCCAATACATCCGCGAATTGCAACTGAACCAAATTGTCATAGGGCTGGGGCAGCAGCAGGGAAAAGGGTTTGCTGAAACGATTGCCACCTTGATTGTAGTAGATGTCGATGCGATCGCTTTTCACATACAATATATCTGCTGTCCCGGAACCATCAATATCCGCTAAAAACAACCGGGATATATCGAAGTCTATGCCAAAGCTTGGTGCATTGCCCAAGGTGACTTTTTTGCCAAACTTACCGTAGCCCAAGGAAGGCCAGCATTCTACCGCACCATTGCTGATTCTGACTAAATGCTGCCTCCCGGTACCAAAAATATCTGCAAACCGCAAGGCTTCCGTGTGATCGCCTTTCTTCTCTAAAGGCAAATCAGGTTCCGGCTGCTGTATAATATGTACATCAAAACCTGCTTTCCCCTTTCCCGGATAAACCTTGACGCGATCGCCTTCTAAGCGCAACAAGTCTAACAACCCATCCCCAGTAATATCCGTCAATTGACTGTCCGGGTCTAGATATTCGTTGGGAAAGGCGGGAAAGGTTTGGAAACTCTGCCAAGTGCGATCGCTTTTTACTTCGTAGTATCCCGAAACATTGGGACTACTGACCACTAAGTCTAATTGACCGTTACCCGTTAAATCGATTAACTGTTGGTTATTGGTTTTCCCATAAGCGATCGGCAAGGATTGAGGAGTTTGGGGAGGGTTATATCTTACTGCTTTACTTCCCTCACCATTAGCTGCCGGTTCCCAATATCGGGTCGAGGTGCCGTCGTTGTACAAAACTCCCGGAATGCCTTCCCCGTATAAATCCAGGATTTGATACTCATAGGATATCAAACCGGGCAAAAACCGACTGTCCTCTTCTAGGAATGGTTCAAATTCCTGTCCTTCCAGATTAAATTGAGTATATTGAAATTCCAGAGGTGGTAAACTCTTAGTTTGATACTTAACGTTTTCATAACGATACCCGATCGACTCGACAGCCTTTAATAAAGTAAGATTAGAACTTTCTTGATAATCGAAGTGCGTGGCGTGGACTAGTACCGGTTCGCTGTGCAATTCCGTAAAGTTGTGGAACATTAAAACGTTACGGCACAGGCGATGGGTACGAATTTCAAACCCGGCATGATAGGTGGAAAATGGGTCTTTGCGACTTTTCCATTCTCCAATTGAATAAGTATAGGGTTTAGTCTTATTGCTTGGGTCGATCTGGTACTCACCATAGTCAAAGACTACTTCAAAATGCCACTCAACACTACTCAGGTTATCTCCTGGTTGTGGTTGCAGCGGTTGGTAGTTACCATACTGAATCTTTTCTAGATATTTATTAGCTGTTTGCGTCCGGTTTACTTCGTAAATCTCTTGGGTAAAACCCTCGGTATTTTCTGGTTTATATTTATAGACAATACAATTTCCTTTAGCATCAAAGCTCTCTTCTAGCAACCATGCAAAGACGTGATTTTCGTTGTCCGGGTCAGAGATTCTGGCTTGAGCCGTTTTACCATATCTACTAGTGATATTATCCTTACTGATGACCTGCCAAAAGGATGAACCCGTCGTGGGATCGCACCAATGTTCAATTTTGGCGAATAACCCTTCAGTGCGAGGGCAGTAACGAGTAATATCGAAACTTCCTTTAGTTCGATTACCTACCGGTACCAAATCATCAGCATTGGAGAGAATAAAGGTATCAGTGCCATCGTATTTGGGCAGTCCTTTCGAGGTTTTGCGGGAAATATTAGGAACCGACAGAGCAAACCCTAAACCAAAAGTACCATTTCCGGAACCGGAACTATACTCCACACTCAACTGCGGTTCAAAACCCCGGCAAGGAGTTGTCGGAATCGGAATCGATAGGGCAGCCGTGCCCGTAAACTCGTTAGCCTGAAAGGTTTCTCCAATTCCCTGAATCGCTCCACCGCCTTTGGGTAAAGACAGTTGGGTTGTGGTGATTTTGCTATTTTCCATAACACTCTTGATGACCCAATTGATGACCGAAGTTATGATTGTTTCATTTGGCTCTTGGAGTAGTCGCTGTCACAATCCTAAATACCACCATCCAGAGCGTTTTGCTCTGTTCTTATGATATCGATGGTATAACTAATTTTTAATTAGTCATGGCTAGTAATTACTAGATGGATTTTAGCAGTTGACCAAGGATTTTTATCCATTTGTCTGTTTTCCAGATTTTCCGGATTTTTTGAACTCTTTTTTTTAGCTCCTTGTTAAACTATCACATTATTTATTTGTCAAGGCGAATTTTTAATTATTTTTGTTGCTTCTATTTATGTATACTCATGCCAAAAATAACGTCATATATTTGAAGCAATAACCAGAAGATAGCCCCTAGTTTAGGGTTATCAAAACCTGGCCATGCCACTTTAATGCCGGAACAGCATTTGTAAGTATTCAGCCGTCAGCGGTCAGCCGTGATCTAAAAGCTCACGCTACGGGAACAGCTTTCTATAACTCAGATTAAACTTTTGCTTACTTGTTTGATTCAAAAGTTCCGTAGCGTCCTAATACCCCATAAGCACATCAAGTAGCGTGCCCGTAGCCCATTAGCTGATAGCTGATAGCTGATAGCTGATAGCTTACCAGCATTTTTATGGAAAACGTTGAAAGTTTCTACGTAAAATTCGGGGTGGCGATCGCAGCAGGATTTGAGAAGGCGATCGTTTTTGATTGGTGGTTAAGTCTGACATTTTTGAGTTTTTTTTTTGGGTTTAAGTTGGGTTGGATGGCGGTGCGTTACACTGTCGTGCTTGGCAGCTTACGAGGGAGGCGATCGTACTAATTTGCGAAATCTAATTTACTCCGCCTGCTTTGTTTCCTTGCTTTTGTTCGCGCATCCGATTGCGATATGTTCTATACGATCTTTGTATCATTCGTGCTGCGCGTCCCTCAATTCCAGCTTGACCGATAGAGCCCATTATATTTAAATGATAATGAGAATGATTCCGCAGTTGATCCTGTTGTGCATCCAAGTTGTTTTGAGCGTATTCTGGATGCCACTGAACCCCTATCGCATAGTGATGTTGATGACTTTCAAAACCTTCAGTGACTCGCTGGGCATTAGGGATATTCGGACCTGTAACGTTCGGTTCCACTGCTGTTCTGGCTACATTTCCAGGAAAGGTAGCCTGCGCCCAATGCACGCTATTGGCAGCTATTGTCAGGCTTCCATTATTTAGAGCAAAGTCACGAGCACGATAGCTAAATTGGTTTCCATTAGCGACTTGTTCGAGTTGTGAACCCCTTCGGATATTAACATTATGAGCGTATTTATTTACGCTATTCATAGGTAAATTGTGCCTTCCCATTACTTGATTTGGCAGCTGCTGAATCTGAGCTCCCAATTCTGCGGCTAAACGCCATGAACCACCACAAACTGCAAGAATAGGAATATTGCTAGCTAAAGCTTGCTGGATTAAACCTGATTCAAATTGATGCCTTGCATTAGCATATTGAACTGCATTTGGTCTAGGTTGATTCCTGTCACCTTTTTGAGCGGGGTGAGCGTGGGGACCACCTGGTATAAATATACTGTCAACCCCTTTTATATTTGCTACGCGCCCATTTGGACCAAGGTGGGTTTGATTGCCATGATTATTGAAGAATGCATCAGAAGCAATGGTTACAACTCTAGCATTAGGATTCGCTTGTTGGACGAGTTCTAAATCTCGCTGGTGACCAGCACCCTGTGCGTCACGCCTGTAAGCAACACCGATAACAGGTGTGATAACTAGCCCTCCTGTATCCCTAAGTATCACTGGATTCCCCCCCACAAACACATACAAATTCAACCCATCAACAGTCCCTGCCGGATCGCAACTCATCCACCGACCCAACCAAGGGGCATAATACCGGGCACCGTAATAATAAAGACCCGTACTCGCATCTCGTTCCTTACCGGAATAGCGATACTGCTTCAACTTCACCTCGGCTAAACTCCGTCCCGCCACGAAAGACGTCCCGCCGTAGGGGAAATACTCTTCGTAACTGATAATTTGCCCCCCATTATCTACCCTTTCAGGTGTATGATTTTAACAAAAGAGGAAAAAAGAACTAAAAACCTTAGTACACCATTGGACTGTCATCGATGATCACACAGATTCCGAAAGGGTATCAAGAATGGTTCAGAGTAGTGATGAGGAAGATGCCTCATCTGAGCAAATCTCAGGCAGTGGGATTAGCAATGGGTCGCTTTTTTGGTATTGCCATCACTCAAAGTTGTGGATTATCAACAGTAGCCGTATTTTTAGCAGAAATCCAACATCGATCAGAAAACAATGTCAGAGAGCAGTTAAGGCAATGGTACAAGGAAAAAAGTCACAAATATGGCAGAAAGCGACAAGAAATAGAAGTCAGTGAAAGCTTTGCCTTCTTATTGTTGTGGATATTAAGTTGGTGGTCATCCGATCAAAAAAGCCTGGTGCTGGCTGCAGATGCATCCACATTGGGTAAGCGTTTTACAGTCTTGGTAATTAGTGTGGTCTACCGTGGCTGTGGAATACCTGTAGCTTGGAAAATTGTGGGTGCAACCGAAAAAGGGAGTTGGCAACCTTACTGGCATCAGCTGTTAAATCAGGTCAAACAGGGGATCCCGGATGATTGGTTTGTGATAGTCACCACAGACCGAGGGTTGTATGCTAAATGGTTTTATCAAGGGATTGTGGCTAATGGCTGGCATCCTTTGATGCGGATTAATGCTCAAGGATATTACCAACCATCCCAGGTTTTGGGTGACCAACCCCCATCGAAATTACCTCTGTCTGGGCTAATCACTGAGGTTGGTCAGCATTGGAGTGGTCGAGTCAGATGTTTCCGAAGCAACTGTGTCGATTGCACTCTCTTAGCTCGCTGGGATCACGGTTATGCTGACCCTTGGTTAATGTTAACGGATTTGAGTCCACAACAGGCTCAAATCTACTGGTATAGTATGCGTAGCTGGATTGAATGCTTGTTCAAAGACATTAAGCGTGGTGGTTTTGGTTGGCATCACACCAAAATGACTGACCCCAAACGTGCCGAAAGACAATGGTAACGCTATTGCTGTGGCGACTATTTGGTTGGTTGGCGTCGGAGGATTAACTGACACTAGTTTATCTGCTAGTAGTTTATCGGTTGAAACTGACGACGATGGCCTCGACGCCGATCCGTTGCAATTTTCGACCCACTCTCAACAACCTCTGTCTTTAAGTTGTTTTCGACGAGGTTTTTTACGTATTCTGGCATCTGTCATTCAACAAATGCCTTTACCTATGGGTTGTTTTTCTCCCTCATTTTCTCTATCTTCTGCATAAATATTAAAATCATACACCTAAAAGCATTATCTACCTCCATGACCGCAGACCCCAGATGGTTCTCCAATTGATAGCGAATTTGAGGATTGCTAGTTCTTGCAGGTGGCGAAACCTGACTCCAGCGCAGGCGGATAGCAACACAGCGTTCGTCATCCATCACCCGCAGAGAACGGCGTTCCTCAGTCACCGTACCGTTTTGCCTGGTTTGCCGTATTTCCAGCATCCCCAGATAAATCGTCTCGTCAATCTGAGTAACTGTCCCCCCATTACCCAAGCGTTCCGTTACCTTGCGGATGCGATTTCCCCCACTATCGTAAACGTAATATTCCCCATCATTCAAAGCACCTCCCCGGTCAATAATCGTGACGCTAGCAATATTATCCCGATAGTTCCAAGTAATCCCCCTCAACCCTTCTAACTGGGTCTGATTGCCATTAGCATCAAAATAACCATCTACATCCTCCGGCTCTATGCTTCCCGATGTATCCTGCTCCACAGCGCGGTTAGAACCATTGGAAACCACCAGCTCCCGCGTCCTCGAAGTCGCCCCATGATGCCGGATGCCGTACAAATTACCCCCATCGTCATAGTCATAGTGACGGGTGTAGTTTTGCACCGCCTGTCCGTTGTTAAGATTGGGGAGAGTAACAAACCAATCGTTCTCAGGGTTGCCCCACCGTTCGTCCTCTGCGGTGAGGGCTGGGTGTTCCCTGCCGGTAGCCTCAATTAAACGGTATAAGGCATCGTAGGTATAGGTCGATTTTGGATCGACTTGCTGGTTCTGGTTGAAAACCGTTTCCCAAGCATTATCTTTAATTTGCGTGATATTCCCCACCGGATCGTAGGTGTAATGCAAATCTTGCAGGATTTTGCGATCGCTTCCCCTTTTAGTCAGAATGCGCGTCAGACGGAAAGTAGTAGTTTCGTATTCATACTCCGTCCTTACCCCATTGCCATAGCTAATTTGGGTGCGCTGTCCCTTGGGATTGTAATCGATACTGTCCACATAAGTCGAAGTTGCCCCTCCCTGGTGCTGTACCTGAATTTGATTCAACCGACCCGATTCATGGTATATTGGTTGATAAGCATTATCGTCTGCATCGGTTTGTTCCGTAACACGACCCAGGGCATCGTATTCATATTGCGTCTCGTAGGTGGTCCTTGACAAAGCTTCCGTACTGTCCCAGTTCGCTTCTTTTTTGTACTCCTCCCTCAATTGCCGTTTAGTTGTAAGAGGCGCACCCAGGATATTGTACCCATCAACTTGCAACAACCCGGCTTGGTCGTAGTGCTGGTAAACTTGACCCCGTAGATTGAGATTTTCAGCATTCTCAACACTTTCCCCATACACCAGGTGTTCTACCACTTGGTCAAGCTGAGTCGCACCATCCCCACCCTGGACATGCACTTCTACAGGACGCTGCAACTCGTCGTATTGGGTACTAAACTCAAAGTTACGAGAATTTTGGCTGTAAATGGGATTGCCAAGAACGTTATTCAATTGCCAGCTAGTTCCCCCGTCAACGCCAATCGTTTTTAAAACTGAGTCAGTCATGCTGTAGGTCATTTGGAAATTCTTGATGCTGGAAACTGACAAGCGAGGATCGGCGCTGGATAATTGATTACCTGTAATATCCAATTCGTAATAGGTTGTCAGCATCCTCACTTGCCCACCTGAAGTCGTCTTATTGCTTTCAATCTCTCGAACTGTTCTGCCCAAATTATCCAGGACTACTTCTAAGGGAGTATCGTAGAAGACTTCTGCCTTTTGCAAGGCTTGTCGTTCCGCTTCATCCAAGCTGGGGTTCTCTATGTTTTCCTGATAGTAAGGGGAGTCCACTACGGTATCGTTCTCGTCATAGTGCCATTCCTGCCAAGGGGTAAACTCGACTTTGGTGAAAAATCCCTTGGGCGTATCCACCCGAATTAACCGTTGCAGCGGGTCGTAGAATAGGGTGGGAGAAACACCGAACTGATTGAGTTCTTCGTTATCGACATAGTCATAGCCTTTGATGTAATAAGGCTCGTATTCTTTAACGGGATTGCCTTTATTGTTGTAAACCTTGCGGTTGGAAGCCAACCAGCGATCGCTCGTTATCTCCGTTCCGATGCTACTGGGATTAACTACAAATGCCTCCCCCGCTTCGACTTTCATCTTGCTTTGCACTTCCCGTCCCAACCCGTCGCTGTAGGCGATCTGCGTCTGGACTCGTGCATCTAGGTAATTTTCTGCCACCAAGTTAACAGCATAAACGGGGATGCCGCTATTTTTCCAAGCAAACAAATCGTAATAGAAGTAGCTGGCAGCACCTTTCAGGTAAGTTTGCGGATTGTCTATAGCCACCTCCATATCGAAGGTATCGGGTATAGTAACTTCGGGCAAATTTTTGGCAAAACCCACGTCAGCCCGATTTTCCGTTCCGTAGTGGGAGGTTAAAACCACCATCCCCAAAGCATCGAATTTGACTTCAGAACAATTGTCATTCAAGTCGCGAATTTTCTGGGGTTGCAGGGTTTGATAATCAATCGCTTCTACTGTTGTTTGATTTCCAATTGCATCTGTTACTTTCTTAAGCAACAAATGATGAGAATCGTATTCCACTTGGGTTTGATTACCAAAGGGATCCGTTGTCTGATCTGGTAAGTAAAAGCGATCTTTGCCCAGATAAGCTTGAGTCAATCCCTGGTTCCACCAGTAATTGGCATCTTTGGTATATTTTCCTTGATTCTTCAGCAACGGTTCCAATTCATCTTCAGTCAAAGCCCCATCAAATGCTGCTTCTACTTGTTCTGGAGAAAATTCCGCTATTTCCCTGCGATAGGGCAAGGCTTGGGGACCGACTTGACCGAGGGGGAAAAACTCTTCCCTTTCGGGATTCCAATAGTAGTGGCGCTGCCAGCTCAGTAGGGGGGTTTCGGGGGTTTCGGAAACCTCGTCTAGATGGTCTTTGACATCTGCAAACGCGAAGTATTGCTGACCGCTAGGTAGTGAAAGATTCTTGATTTCATAACTGCGATTGTCTTGAGGAACCCCCAGCAGATAAAATTCCTGGGTTTGATTAATAAAACTGTCTGCCGAGTAAGTTATTTTTAAGTTGAGTTGTTCGGGCAGTCTATTTTCCCCAGGCCGCCTTCCGTAGGCTACGGCACAAGCACCCATAACGTTGCCATACTCGTCTACTTCCAGGACAAACTCGTGACCGATACGGGGATCCGCTGGGTTCCTTTCGTAATCATAAGTCAGACTTTCTTGGGGATGGACAAAGTAGATACCATATTTGTTTTCCCCTTTGGGTTGGATGAGTTTGACTCTGTAGTTGCTCTGGGTGACGCTGTAGGGATTAGCTTGTTGGTCGGAGTCGTCATTTCCGTAGAGTTCCTCACGCAAGACCATCCCTTTTAAGGCTCGATGGGCTTCTCGCCAGGTTTCGCTGTCGGGTTCTTGGCCATTAGCATCGAAAACGCTATCGGGAAATTGATGTGCTGCCGGATCTCCCTGGAAATATTCCGGTTCGTATTGCTTCGAGAGGGACTCTTCTTTCCCCTCCTGGGAGGGGCTAGGGGTGGGTCCAAACCAGGCTCCGGTATGATACCAAGTCTTGCTCAATACGGGCGGGACATCGTAGGGTTGGGCATCCCTGGATAAGGTTTCAGCATCTAGACGTTCTATCATACCAAACCCAAAGAATTCCCGTTCTACCCCGTCGTAGTAACCGTGGTGATAGCTGTAGGAACTGACTAACTTGGTCTGGGAGATGGCATCCCAGCTTTCTACTTTTTCAATGACCTGTACGGGAAATGGCAGGTTGGTTATCCACGGTTGACCGTTTTGCTTGTCTTCTAGATAATATTTGGTGGAAGTGCCGTAGGTAATGCGAGTGGTGGCTCCGAGATTATTGTCTGTTTGGTTCAACAAGTGGGGTTTTGTTCTTTGGCAAAAGTCGTAACACCAATGACGGGGTCTGGGGGTTTCTTCGCTGAAGATTAAACAAGTTGTCCCGTTCCCGTAAACATCTGCAAAGCTAATCTGGTCTAAGTTATTCCAATTGCTGGGCAGATAGATGGTCAGAGGGGTTTCGCTGAAGGAGTTACCGCTTTGGTTGAACCAAATCTCGACGCGATCGCTTTTTACATATAAAATATCCGCTGTCCCGGAACCATCGATATCTACTAAAAACAACCGGGAGATATCGAAGTCTATGCCAAAGCTTGGTGCATTGCCCAAGGTCACTTTTTTGCCAAACTTGCCGTAGCCCAAGGAAGGCCAGCATTCTACCAAACCACTCTTGATTCTGACTAAATGCTGCCTACCGGTGCCAAAGATATCGGCAAACCGCAAGGCTTCGGTGCGATCGCCTTTCCTCTCCAAAGGCAAGTCATTTTCCGGCTGCTGTATGATGGCTGGGCCAAAACCTGCTTTCCCTTTCCCTGGATAAACTTTTATGCGATCGCCTTCGAGGCGTAACACGTCCAACAACCCATCCCCAGTAATATCGGTTAATTGACTGTCAGGTTCGAGAAATTCGTTGGCAAAGGCGGGAAAGGTTTGAAAACTCTGCCAAGTGCGATCGCTTTTTACTTCGTAGTATCCCGAAACATTGGGACTACTGACCACTAAATCTAATCGACCGTTTCCCGTTAGATCGATTAACTGTTGGTTGGTTGTTTTTCCATAAGCGATCGGCAAAGATAGAGGTTGTTGGGGAGGGTTATATTTTACCCCTTGAGTTTCCTCACCGTTCGCTGCGGGTTCCCAGTACAGCGTTGTGGTGCCATCGTTGTACAAAACTCCCGGAATGCCTTCCCCGTATAAATCCAGGATTTGATACTCATAGGATATCAAACCGGGCAAAAACCGACTGTCCTCTTCTAGGAATGGTTCAAATTCCTGTCCTTCCAGATTAAATTGAGTATATTGAAATTCCAGAGGTGGTAAACTCTTAGTTTGATACTTAACGTTTTCATAACGATACCCGATCGACTCGACAGCCTTTAATAAAGTAAGATTAGAACTTTCTTGATAATCGAAGTGCGTGGCGTGGACTAGTACCGGTTCGCTGTGCAATTCCGTAAAGTTGTGGAACATTAAAACGTTACGGCACAGGCGATGGGTACGAATTTCAAACCCGGCATGATAGGTGGAAAATGGGTCTTTGCGACTTTTCCATTCTCCAATTGAATAAGTATAGGGTTTAGTCTTATTGCTTGGGTCGATCTGGTACTCACCATAGTCAAAGACTACTTCAAAATGCCACTCAACACTACTCAGGTTATCTCCTGGTTGTGGTTGCAGCGGTTGGTAGTTACCATACTGAATCTTTTCTAGATATTTATTAGCTGTTTGCGTCCGGTTTACTTCGTAAATCTCTTGGGTAAAACCCTCGGTATTTTCTGGTTTATATTTATAGACAATACAATTTCCTTTAGCATCAAAGCTCTCTTCTAGCAACCATGCAAAGACGTGATTTTCGTTGTCCGGGTCAGAGATTCTGGCTTGAGCCGTTTTACCATATCTACTGGTGATGTTATCCTTACTTATTACCTGCCAATAGGATGCTCCTGTACTGCGATCGCACCACTGTTCAATTTTGGCAAATAACCCTTCAGTGCGAGGCTGGTAGCTAGTAATCTCGTAATTGTCTTGAGTTCGGTTACCTACTGGTACCAAGTCATCAGCATTGGAGAGAATGAAGGTATCAGTGCCATCGTATTTGGGCAGTCCTTTCGAGGTTTTGCGGGAAATATTAGGAATAGCTAGAGCAAACCCCAAACCAAAAGTCCCATTTCCTGAACCGGAACTATACTGAACACTCAACTGCGGTTCAAAACCCCGGCAAGGAGTTGTCGGAATCGGAATAGATAGGCCAGCCGTGCCTGTAAACTCGTTAGCCTGAAACGTTTCTCCAATGCCCTGAATCGCTCCTCCGCCTTTGGGTAAAGACAGTTGGTTTGTGGTTATTTTGCTATTTTCCATAACACCTTCATGACCGAATTATTGATGACCAAAGTAATGGTTAGTAACTATTTCCAATCAGCGAACTGATGTGATCTGCCCTAGCTCCTGAGCAGCAAGCAGTAAGCATTAAGCCGTTGGCCAAGGCCAAAGGCCACGCTACGCGAATGGCCACGCGTGCGCGTTCAGCTGTCAGCTTTGTGGCACAGGCTTCGACGCTGTGACTGTGACTATTAAACTAATGCTTACCTCTTGCTTTATTCAAAAGCTGTTCGGTGTAGCGTGCCTATAAGCTTTAAGCTGATAGCTTAAAGCTTACCCTGATGAGCAAACCTCAAAAATACAGTATTAACAATGACTTTAGCACCAAAAAAATCATGTTTGAAAGGATGCCATCGGCTAGCATCCTCCAACCACTGCCTGTTGATTTTACCTAGAAAATGGCATTCATTACTTCCGAAACCAAAACCCTGGGATGGCGTCGTACGGGCTTGGCTCTGGGTATGAGTGTCAACAGCAATTGCCACTGGCGATCGCTGACATTTATCCTAGGATTGTTGGCTAATTTCCCTGTTTTTTGGCTTTACTTGTGCCTCTCAACTTTACCTGAGCACTGAAACACAAGCTTTTTTTTATTTTTTGTTGTTCGGCTCTATTTCTGCCTCTCAACTTTACCTGAGCACCTTTTCAAATAGGCTTTTGTAAATGCAACCTTATTTAAGGTATCAAATAATTTTTGATCAAGATGATTTTTTAACAAAACGTTACATTTAATTTTGTTCAGGGTAAAACCATCTCAAAGTACTTGACAACATCCCTGAGTTGTGATCTATTTAATTTATATCCTTTCCATTTGAGAAAAATTTCGATGCGTTCTCAAGGGTACTTGACAAACTCCCTGAGTTTTTAACTATTTAATTTCTATCCTTTCCAAAGGAATCGTACACAACGATTTAGGGCGCTTGACCCATTAAGAATTAAATGCGCCACGGGTCGCACCTTTTGCTGCTTGTATGAATGTCAAACACCTTAATGCCTAGTGCTATAACTGCTCAAGTCTGTTTTTTCCCGTACCGGAAGTGCCCCAGAATGCGTACGCTTCCCAACAGAATTCCGTAACTTATATACTACTTTTTGAAGCATCGCTCTTGTCATCGCATGCATCGGGAGCAGGTGAAATTTGCCGAACAAATGAACTACTTGACAAAACCACAAAAATGCTGTAAAGGAGCAGGTATTAGTTGCAGAACAGATCAACTATTTACCATTAGAGCAAGCAATTACCCATGAGGGGGCTATAGAAAAAGTAAAAATATTCGGCTATTGTGACCGGGAGCTTGTCTTAGTTGCTGAAACATTAGTACTATGTCCCATTAGCGGAAGCAATTACCCATGAGGGGGCTCTAGATAATGTACAAATATTCATCCAGGACTAGCTCCCCCTATTACCTATTACCTATTACCTATTACCTATTCCCCAAATTTAGTACTAATGTTGCTGCATAAGTGACATGCTCCCATTGTGACCTGCTCCCCCTATTACCTATTACCCATCACCCATTCCCCATTCCCCATTCCCCATTCCCCATTCCCCATTCCCCATTCCCTAGATTTAGTACTAATGTTGCTGCATAAGTGACATGCTCCCTCTTTCGCCTTTGTCCAGTTCGTCGAACTCACGTTAAAATAATAAGGATTAAGGTAGCGAAAGAGTATTATTTTAAATAATTAGTGTAAGCATTCAGCAGTCAGCAGTCAGCCGTCAGCTTTGTGGCATAGGCTTAATGTTTGTGGCACAGGCTTCGACGCTGTGACATAACTCAGATTAAACTTTTGCTTACTTGTTGTCTTGATCCCAAGCGCGAGTGGTTTTAGGTCTGTGTGGGTCACGTGCGAGCACCGCTGTTTGCCCCGTGGAAACCACGGCAGTTGCTCATGGGGGGAACCCCCTTTGGTCGCACTGCCTCCCCTGTTCCGAAGCTGCATCGCTTGTTCAAAAGCTGATAGCTGATAGCTGATAGCTGAATGCTTACTAATTAGTTAACTAGTTAACTGAGGTTGTTGTTATGGCAATTGATCGGGTACCTGGCGTTTATGTAATCTCTCAAGATGAGGTTGGAATTGTCTATAAAAAGTTTGGTAGTCCTTTACCATCTAATCGTCAAATTGCTCTTAATGGAGAAATGGGTTGGCAGGTTGATACTCTTGGTCCTGGACGACATTTCCGCTCTAGGTTGACCTATAAAGTTTTCAAACAAAAGGCTATACAGATTGATAAAGATGAAATTGGATTAGTAACAGCCAACGATGGTGCTTCTCTTCCCACAGGTAAAATGTTTGGTAAAGTTGTCGAAGAATGTGATGACTTTCAAGATGGTCGTGCTTTTATCAACAATGGTGGTCAACGGGGTAGGCAGTTAGGTATTTTAAGAAATGGTATTTATCGGATTAATACTCAACTTTTTTCTGTTGAAATAAGGCCAATTACTCATATTAATGACTATGAAATTGGCTTAGTAGAAGCGAAAGATGGCAAGCCACTTCCGATTGGAAAAACCTTTGGTGATGCTGTTGAATGCAAAAATTTTGAGGATGCTCAAGCATTTATTAATAATGGAGGATATAGGAGCCAACAGTTAAAGATTCTTACTACTGGCAAATACGCAATTAATACAGAACTTTTCAAAATTAAGAGAGTTGAACTTATCAAAATTGGAGTTAATGAAGTAGGGTTAGTGGAAGCAAGGGATGGTGAGCCACTTCCACTTGGTCAGAACTTTGGTAAAGTTGTTGAATGTGGCACTTTTCAGGACGCTGAAGCATTTATCAAAAACGGCGGTCAACAAGGGAACCAATTAGCAATTATTCCTCCTGGAATTCACTACATTAATACAGAGTTGTTTAAAGTTCACAATGTCCCAGTAATTAATATTCGCTCAGGGGAGATAGGGCTAGTTATTGCTCAAGATGGTGCTGAATTACCACCAGGACAAATACTAGCTAAAGCTGTAGATTGCGATAATTTTCAGAATGCTGAAGCCTTTGTCAAAAACGGTGGTCAACAAGGTAAACAGCGAGCAATTATTACTGAAGGTTACTATAGAATAAACACTGAACTATTTACAGTAGTTACTACTGACAATGCCAAGCAATATGGACTGAATCCAGAACAATTAAAAGTTTACAGAGTTGAATCAGGTAAAATTGGTATTGTTACCACTTTTGATGGTAAGCCCTTACCAGGAGGGGACATTGCGGGACCAGTTATTGAGGGACATAATAAGTTTCAGGAGCCACAGGAGTTTATTGATAAAGGTGGCTATCGAGGTTTACAAGAAGAATTTATCGAAGAAGGTTTTTGGAGTTTAAATCCTTGGTTTGTGGAAGTTGAACAAGTTCCTTTAACTAATATTAAATCTGGAACAGTTGGAGTTTTAATTTCAAATGTTGGTAAGAATAGCCAAGCAAATCAAGAGCAAACTACTTATGGTTCTCAGTTTAATATCGGGTATAAAGGGATTCAGAACATACCAATAGAAGCTGGAACACATCCTATCAATACAAGAGTGAAAAGTATAGTAATAGTTCCTGTCCATGAAATAACTTTGGACTGGAGGACAGATAAAAATAAACCAGCAACCAACTACGATTATAATTTGGAAACCTTAAAGCTTCGCTCAAAAGATGGCTTTATTTTGAATCTTGAAGTCACACAGGTTATTAATATTTCTCCCAAAAATTCCCCTAAAATGATATCTCGTGTGGGTTCACCAAATGCTAATAGTTATAAGCAAGTTGAGGAACAAGGAGGAGTTCTTAGCTGCTTGTCTAATGGTGCGGTTAAATATAGCTCCATTAAAAACCTTGTGAATAGGGTATTAGAACCGATGGTTGATAATTACTTCCGTAATTCTGCTCAAGAATATAATGTCTTAGACTTCTTACAACAACGGGATCAAATCCAGGAACGAGCTACAGAACATATCAAAAGTGCTCTTAATGCTTATGGTGTTGAAGCGGTTGGTACTTTTATCAACGAAATTGGCTTACCAGCTGAACTTCAACACCTAATACAGGCTCCAACAATTAAAGATAATTTAAATTCACTAGAAAAATTCTTGCTATGGTCTGCTGGTGCAGATCATGATATTTTGGCACAAAAAGAATGTTTGACAGAACGATATAAATATACAGCAATTGGGACCACGGTTTTGCTAACATCAACAACGGCTATTTTTTCCGGTGGTTATGCTATTTTTACAGTATTCGGTTCTGTAGCAGCTTCTTGTGTAGGAGGAACTTTTTGGAGTTTTATAGTTTTTAACTTAGATCGTTTTTTAATTTTAAGCTCTAAGAGAAGAAAATCCGATTCAAATTCAAACTTGCCATTTATTGCAGCAACTAGTCTGCGATTATTAATAGCCTTATTATTGAGCTTTGTGGTTGCTAAGCCCCTTGAATTGAGGCTTTTTGAAAAAGAAATTAACCAGAAAATAAAACAAAATAAAAATGAGATAAGAGAAGAAAAAATTAACGAACCAATAAAAGAATTGGAGCAAGAAATTAAAGAATTAAATAAAGAAAAGGACAAGTATAAAAATGAATGGAAGGACGCCGAAAATGTGGCTAATGCAGAAGCAGAAGGTACACAGGGAACAGGCCAATTTGGAAAAGGAATTGTTTATCAAGACAAACGAAATTATGCAGATGAAATCAAACAAAAATTTATTGAATTAGATAATAAAGTTAAGGATAAAGAGGAAAAAATCGATAAGCTTAGGCAAGAACGTAACCTGATTTTGCAGTCACCAGAGAGTAACTTAGAACAACTGAATCAAGAACAAATTGACAAAGAATCAGATGGCTTCTTAGCCCGTCTTGTTGCTTTAGAAGAACTATCTAAAGACGATCCGAATATTCGTAATATTAATTGGCTAATAACTGCCTTATTCGTCACTATTGAAATCTCACCTATATTAGTTAAACTTTTGTCTGGCAAAGGTCCTTATGATTATTTACTTGAACAGAAAGAAAGTCAGGAAAATTATAATGAATATTTCCGCATTAAAAAAGAACAAAGACTTCTCTTATCTGAAGAATTATCAAAAAAATACATGAAAAAAATTAATGATTTTGAACAGTAAATTACAAAAACAAAAAAAGACTATAGCGGTTTCTAGCCTAATGAGGTACACAGGATTTTTTCCCTCTTGCCTATTGCTAGCTTGCCTATTACCTGCTCCCTGCTCCCTTTCAATCAAAAGACGATGTCTTAAACAATACTTCCTTTGCTATAGCACCCACATGGGAATGCAATGGGTCAGAGGAGCATAAACAAGTATTTATACTCAGTAAAGTTTTTTTTCGCGATCGCAAAGTGCCCCAGAATGCGTTCGCGTAGCGGCTCGTACCGAGCATCGCGTAGCGTGACCATTCGCGTAGCGTGGCCTAAAGGCCAAGGTCAATCGCTTCCCTTACAGGTTTCGTAACTTATATACTACTTTTTGAAGCACGAAATCTGGGATAAACCTATACCAAGATGACTCATGTCTGTCTATAGCAAGGGGAACAGGGAACAGGGAACAGGGAACAGGGAACAGGGAACAGAGAACAGAGAACAAAACTCTTGCCTATTGCCTATTGCCTCCTGCCTATTGCCTCTTGCCTATTGCCTATTGCCTATTGCCTCTTGCCTCTTGCCTCTTGCCTTAAAACCATAAGCATGTCCCTCAAACCTTGCTGACAATTGCCCTATAGTCCCCTCTTCAAAACTCCTACAAAAATTGATATAGTTACCCTTGTCAGCAACTTTTAATCAAAAGGAGGATTAGAGCGATTCATGAAGTACTGCAAGTACTTTCTACACCTGGCAGCCTGGTGCATCTCACTTTTGCAATTAGGCAAAAATTCTAATAAAATTCCCACACTCCCCACCCTCCCCACACTCCCCACCCTCCCCACACTCCCCACACTTCCCTTCTTTTTTACAAATATGAGATGCACCCTGGCAGCCTTTCTACTAGCACTAACTATATTAGTCTTGCCTCTGCCAGCCCAAGCCCAAAGCGCTGCCACCATTAAAGCTAACTTTCAAAACAAGGATCTAAGCGGTAAGGATTTCTCCGGTAAAAACTTTAGTTACAAGGTTTTTAGCAATGTCAATTTACAGTCAGCTAACTTGAGCAACGCTAAGTTTATAGGTGCGGATATTACCAAAGTTAATTTCACGAATGCTAACCTACATGGAGCCGATTTTACCTATGCATTCATTAATCGATCTACCTTCAAGAAAGCAGACTTAACCGATGCAGTGTTTGAAGATGCATTTATGTCCAAATCTAAATTTAAGGGTGCAGATATTACTGGCGCTGACTTCACGTTTGCAATTTTGGATTATAACCAAGACCGGAAGCTATGCAAAAAAGCTTCTGGTAAGAATACTATAACTGGTGTTGAAACTAAGGATTCTTTATTCTGTTATTAAAATTAATTTAAGTATTCAGCGGTCAGCGGTCAGCGGTCAGCGGTCAGCGGTCAGCGGTCAGCGGTCAGCGGTCAGTGGTCAGCCGTCAGTGGTCAGTGGTCAGCCGTTGGCCTTTGCCTGTAAGTTAAAAGCTAATAGCTGAAAGCTGAAAGCTGAAAGCTGAAAGCTGAAAGCTAATAGCTAATAGCTGAAAGCTGAAAGCTGAAAGCTGAAAGCTAATAGCTGAAAGCTGAAAGCTGAAAGCTGAAAGCTGAAAGCTGATAACTGATAACTGATAGCTGATAGCTTAACTTAATTTTCATCTAAATAAAAACGGTAAAACAAATAATCATCCCGGAAAGGATGATCATCTGCGACATGATGAATAATACCTCGATTAATCAGTATCTGTCCAATAGCCACTGCATCTTCCCGAGTAGAATTACACCGTTTCACCAACCAATCTACTGCTTCTGACCCCACAAAACAGCATCCATAGCTATTGAGACGATAGCGACGGTCTTTAATATCCAACCCTCCTGGTTGACGCATTTCCTCGACCAAGGTTTCAATGTCTAGTGTTACCATATCCTCTTGGAAAGGAGCAGTAGGGTAAGAGTCTTGATCTAGGTCATCGATCGGCTCTAGGAAACCTGAAACTAAGGAATCCTGGGGTAGCTGCTGAGACTGATACCCATTGGGAATATAGAGTTGGTTTTCTGGCGGTTTTGGCTGACGGTCCCCTAGCCAAGCCATGAGCAATTTCTCTAACTGAGGCGATCGCACATGGAGGTCCCGTTGAGGAAATGGTATATGGATATCATAGCGACGGAGACTTTTCTCAATCCGGTAGTTGAGGTCACTCTTGATTTTAGGCTGCCGCTTGGGGTCTCCAGTCCAGACCAACAGCTCAAATTTGAGGGCACTCTCACCAAATTCCTGAAACCAAACTTGGGGATAGGGCCTCAGTAACACTTCCGGGTGACTCTTGGCAGCTGCCAACAGTGCCTTCTTGACCTGCTCCACATCCGATCCATAAGCCACTCCTACTGGAATTTTTAGTCGGGAAATCGGGTTACCGTGACTCCAGTTAATTACCTCAGTTTCTAAAAAGCGGGCATTGGGCACAATTATTGTCACTTTATCCAAGGTGCAAATTTCTGTACTGCGGGAACCAACGTGCTGCACAGTTCCCACCAAATCGTTGACCTTAATAAAATCCCCCTGCTGAATCGGTCGCTCTAGGGTGATAATTAAGCCACTGATAAAGTTGTTAGCAATATTTTGCACACCGAAGCCAATCCCCACCCCTAAGACACTAGCAAAAATGGTTAGGGAACTCAAATCCAACCCAGAACTTTGGAGTATGATAATCATGCCCAAAAACGTCAGGACATACTGGGTCAGGATAGCAATCACATCTTGCACCCCTGAATCAGCGCCAGTTTTCCCCAAGATGTAATGCCTGAATAGCCTGGTGATGGCACTAACCCCAAACCATAGCACAACGGTTAATACCACCAACAGCAGCACTTGGATTGCAGAATACTTGCTTTCTCCCGGACCAATTACAGGAGACTTGAGGAAGTTTAACAGTTCATAACGCCAACTGCGAACTTGGGGAAATAGGTCACTAATAGTTAAGATAACTGTAGTCCACAGGATAAGCTGTAAGCCTAACAGGGCTGCCCCGAGAAATAATTTGGCTGGGTCGTGCCAAGGGAAAAAACGAGAAGCCGGATTCCCTAGCCAGGAGGTCAGTTTCCGCAAGGCAAATTGCCTGAACAAGCGTAACAGGAAGTACAACAGGATTAACAACACCAGCACTACCGCTGTAAACCTTACTGCCTGACGACTATAATCTGGCATGCGCTGTTGTTTGCCCTGCCGGATTGCCTTTTCAATCAGCTTCTCCCATTTCTCGGCTTGCTCAAGAGGATCAGTATCAGGAATTTGATCTGCCTTGGTAATCGTGACTATAATGCGCTCGGTAAACTTGGTACGAAGAATCCCCTCGTTTTGCCCGACATATTCAATGTCCACATATTCAGGTTTTTGTAGGGATTTCACCTCTCTTGCTAAGCGCTGATTGATCAGCTCGGCTCGCTCAGTAGCGCTAAAGTTGCCAGCATTGCCCACTTGAAACAACTCAATACCATCCACCACCACAGGAGCTTTCTCTTTACCATTTGCCAAGAATTCCTGTGCTAAGGTGGAGGCTGGTAATAGGGTCAGCAGTAGGGTAAGTACACCTAGCAACACCAATCCCAAGAGACGCTGAACCCTAGCCCTTGGGAAAGGGTTAATGGAAAATCGAACATTGACAAGAGATTCCATAGGTTACGTTCTATTTAGGTGCCATTTTCCATAACATTGAATCTCATGGTTAAGATTGAGCTAACTAGCTGTTCTAGACTACCCGTTCTAGATGTCTAGAGGAATCGTTTTTCTGATCTTGCATTCCCGGTTTTAACCCCTCTAGCAGACCGCTGACCACGAACCAAGTGCCGACTCCCATTATTAACAGTACCACTAAGCCAATCAACCAAACCACAGGTTTATTCTTGGGCAGAGAGTTAGTGACACTTTTCTCACCTAATAGACTAGTCTGGTCAAAGTTCTGTGCAGTGGCGTTCAGGTCATTTTCCCGTTTCAAAGCCGCTGTAATCTTGTACGGACCAATCCGCAAGGTATCCTTGCTTGAAAAAGGTTGAATACCAGAGCGAATCTTTCGTCCATTAATAAACGTGCCGTTGGCGCTGCGGTCAGTAACATAGAGTTGGGTATTAGCCACTGTGATCAGGGCGTGATACCGGGAAATCTCCTTGTCAAGAAGTACCAGATGAGACACAGATTGACCTGCTAAGTGTGCTGGCAAATGGTCATTTTCTCGACCAACAGCAATGGGCGGTCTCAGAACAGGTTTCTTTAACTCGCCGGTTTCTGGGTCTTCCCAGGTCAATTGAACATAAATAGGTTCAGCCAAGATTTCAATCCTGCTAACTAGAACATCGTGGATCAGTGCTGAGTGAGTCAGTTGTTAGTGCTGATTTTTGCTTAGCACATTAAGCGTTGTTTGTCAAATATACCCACATACCCACCGATGCTCAGGGTATGACAAGAAGGGTAAAAAATAGGTAAGCATTCAGCTATCAGCCTAATGCCGTCAGTTTTTGAATAAAAGAGGTAAGCTTTGGCCAAGGCCTGTGGCCACGCTACGGGAATGGCCACCCTAGGCGAACGTTTAATCTAAGTTAGGTCACAGGGTCGAAGCCTGTGCCACAAACATTAAGCCTGTGCCACAAAGCTGACGGCTGATAGGGTGTCCGGTGTAGGGTTTTGGGTAGGTCGTGGGTAGGAGCCAGTTCCCCCTGACGGAGTGACAACAAGGCTAAATGCCATGGAGACCATGCTGTCAGCCACTCGTTAAACTGAGGTAAATTAATCTTAAAGCACTGATTTTAACTATGCCTGATTTTTTGCCCATTGCTTACTTTCAGAACAAGTTTGTCCCTTTCGCTGACGCCAAAATTTCCATTGCTACCCATGCCTTGCACTACGGCACGGGAGCTTTTGGCGGATTACGCTGTATCCCTGACCCAAAAAAACCACAGCAATGTTTACTGTTTCGGTTAGACCGCCATTGCCAACGCCTAAGTAATAGTGCTCGGTTATTACACTACAATTTACCTCCTGATAAAATCGAGACTATTATCGTTGAGTTTATCAAACAAAATAAACCAACTACATCGTTTTATATCCGTCCTTTTGTATACACGTCAGATTTAGGAATTTCCCCGCGACTCCATAATATTGACAAAGACTTTTTTGTTTATGGATTAGAATTAGGAGATTATTTATCTCCTGAGGGAGTTAGCTGTCGGATTAGTTCATGGTATCGACAACAAGACCAAAGTTTACCCTTGAGAGGTAAAATTAGTGGAGCTTATATTACGTCTTCCTTGGCGAAAAGCGAAGCAGTAGAGTCTCGCTTTGATGAAGCCATTATGATGAATTCTGATGGCAAAGTCTCGGAAGCTTCTGGGATGAATATCTTTCTAGTCAGAAATGGGCAGCTGATTACCCCTGGATTCGATCAGGATATCCTAGAAGGAATTACTCGGGATAGTATTCTGACCCTTGCTAAGGACTTGGGCTTGCCAACTATACAACGACCAGTGGATAAATCAGAACTATTTATTGCCGATGAAGTATTTCTAAGTGGAACAGCGGCAAAGATCACCCCAGTTAAACGAATTGAAAACTATCACTTATCTCCAAACAGACCAATAACGGACAAGCTCAAGGAGATGCTAGCAGCAATTACCGAAAATCGGGAACCGAAATACAAAGACTGGGTGTATACGGTTAATATTGATAATTAAATTAAAGGTAAGCATTCAGCCGTCAGCGGTCAGCCGTCAGCTTATTTTATTCAAAAGCACCTCAAGGTGGCACAGGCTTTGGCCTTTGGCCACGCTGTGCGAACGACGCTGGGACTTTCCGCGTAGCGCATTAGCTGATAGCTGATTGCTGATAGCTGATTGCTTAAAATTAAAATTAAACTCCGGCTTATTGAACTGTGTAAACCTGTAGCGACTTCTGGGATAGCGAGTAGAATCAAAGCTAAACACATGAACAATCAACCGATAAATTCCGCAAACCCCTTAGGCGGTCGCTACAAAATCATCAGCAAGCTGGGAGCAGGTGGCTTTGGTCAAACGTTTCTGGCACAGGACTTGCACTTGCCAGGAACTCCCCAATGTGTGATCAAACAGCTCAAACCCCAGGTGACGGATCCTGAGTGTTTGGAAATTTCCAAACGCCTATTTGAGCGAGAAGCACAAGTCCTCTACCAGCTGGGTAACCACGATCAGATCCCCCAGTTGCTGGCGCATTTTGAGGAAAATCAGGAGTTTTATCTGGCCCAAGAATTTATTGATGGAGAACCCCTCAACCAAGAAATCCGTCAGCCTTGGGAATCAAATCGAGTGATTGCTCTGTTGCAAGATATTCTACAAGTCCTAGTATTTGTCCATGAGCAACGTGTGATCCATCGTGATATCAAACCCCCAAACCTAATCCGCCGCCGCAAGGATGGTAGAATTGTCATGATTGACTTTGGGGCAGTTAAGCAAGCTAGCACCCAGATTATCGATCCCGAAACGGGGCAAACCAAGACCATTGCTATTGGCAGTCATGGCTACACCCCCAAAGAACAGTTCGGTGGCAATCCCCGTTTTAGCAGCGATATCTATGCGGTGGGTATGGTAGGTATCCAGGCATTAACCGGAATTCATCCCAAGTTCCTGAAAGAAAACTCCGAAACAGGGGAAATTAACTGGCGCGATCGCATCCAAGTTAACACCCAAGTTAACTCAGAATTAGCGGATATCCTAGACTGTATGGTGCGCTATGATTTCCGTGACCGCTACCCGACCGCAGTAGAAGCGTTGGCAGCAGTTCAGAGGCTAACTGCTGCACCAACAATAGCTATGTCTGCTACAACAGTTCCGGAAGAGACTGTTCCTGTTTCAGCAACATCAACATCAGTACCAACCCAGGTCAGATCAGAGATCATCCGAAGATGGTTAATGAAGCCTTGGTTAATGATTACTGTCTTAGCAGGGATGGGTATCGGTATTTCTGTGATCGGTACTAAGACTTTTCTAGTTCCGAAACTTGTCACTCAAACTGACAACATTACTGATACCGTTGCCGAAACCTCGACTACCACCTCTGAGTCAAAACCTGCAACCCCAGCGGTAGTTAGCAACACTGCTGAAAGCACTACTACCAGCTCAGTCCAAAAAACTACTCCCGGATCCGATACCGAATCAGCTGCGAAATCGACATCCTCTACCCAAACACAACCAACTGCAACAGAATTAAACAGCCAAGGGGATAGCTTGCGGCAAGCAGGAAAGTACCAGCAAGCACTGATGACTTACGAAAAAGCGATCGCAAGGGACTCAAATTTAGCTGAAGCTCATTGGGGTAGTTGCTATAGCTTGAATTCCTTGGGGCGTACTCAACAAGCAATGGCTGCCTGCGATCAAGCCCTTGCCCTTAAACCTGACTACCCAGAAGCTTTATGGAGTAAAGGTGCAGCTCTCGAATCCCAAAACACCCCAACAGCCATAACTCTAGCGCTAACTCTATACGAGAAAGCGATCGCCATCAAGCCCGATTTTGCTGACGCCTGGATTAACCGAGGAGTAGCCCTCCATAAACTCAAGCGCTACAGTGAGGCCATAAAAGCTTATGAGCGGGCACTTCAACTGAATCCTAATTCTGCTGATGCTTGGAGTAATCTAGGGGCAGCCAAATGGGACGTTGGTCAATTGGATCAAGCAATCAATGCCATGGAAAAGGCACTTCAAATCCAGCCGAATCACCCCAATGCAAGGAATCTGCGTCAGCAGGCAAGAGAACAATTACGCCGTTGATCACTCTGTAAAAATAAATATTTGATAAAGATTAGATATTTATTTAAATATCTGATAAAGATTTTGGGTTTTGGTCTTAGAAACTGGAAAATCCTCTACTATTACATTTAATTACTATTAAGCATTAGAGCTGATAGCCCTAGGGATTAAATACGAAAACCTAACACCTAACACCTTATCCTAATTTTCAAAACTAAATTGACAGAGTACTAGGATTGCGATTGCAATCCCTAATTTTAGTTAACTAATTTTACTTAACTGTGCATCACCATGAAACTGAATACACCAGCACTTGGAATAAGAGCAAATTGGCTCGAGAAGTGGATGCCGATCGGCTTAATTTTACTAGTCGCTACTGGGTTGTACCTCTATCAACTCGGCACAGAAAGCTTATGGTACGATGAGCTGTTTAGCATTAACAAAACCCAGAGTGGGATATCACTGCCTCCGAAGAATCTGACACGTCCCTTTTATTTCATGATTCTCTACATTTGGATGCAGTTTAGCGCTAGCACCGTTTGGTTGCGTGGGCTATCTGTGATTTTTGGACTAGGCAGTGTCTTCCTAATCTACCTGTTGGGTCGTCGCTTAGCTGGAAAGCCAGTTGGATTGATTGCCGCCCTCTTACTAACCCTCTCACCTCTGTTTATCAACCATGCCCAAGAGGTAAGGATGTACACCCTGATCCCCTTCTTAAGTTTGGGGGGTACCTTAGCTCTAGCTCATGCCCTTGAAAATCCCAGGTTTGCTGCCATCAACTGGTGGGCTGTGGCCAGGTTTCTAGCCCTTGTGACTACTCCGGTTACTGTGACCTTGTTTCTGCCAGATCTGGTATTAATTGGATGGCAGTTCCGTAATCAAAAGCGCCGATTATTTGCCTTTGGGATCAGGCTGCTGCTGATTGGGAGTTGTTGGCTTCCTTTGCTATCAGCAGTTAATGAGTCTTCCACTAAATTCCTCAAAGGTTGGGTGACACAGTACCCAAAACCCAACATTATCTTAATTGTCTCTGAAGTCACCCACTTGACAGCTTTCTGGCCATTGAGACACTTACTAGGGTCAGGCATCAGTGCCAACGAGCTGATGAAACAGCTCAATCAGCAGTCTATGATCGAGTGGCTTGTAGACCATGTGTTAACCTCAAATATTTTACCTTTGCTCTATTACATGGCATATACGGCCATGGCAATCGGCTTGCTTGCTATAGCTCTATTGAGTAGGCACCCCTCAACAAAACTCTGGTGGATGAAAGTGTGGGCATTATTACCTGCCGGATCTATCTTATTGATATCCTATGTTTCCAGTTCCATATGGAAACCTCGCTATCTGCTAATTGTATCCCCCTATTTCTTAATTCTTCTAGCAGCAGGCTTGATGCAAGTTTGGCGTTGGCAACGTCGGGTGGCTGTTTTAGTAACTCTGATCTACGCTATAGCAGTGGGTAGTGGTCTAGTGCATTACTACACAACCTTGTATCGTGTAGCAGGTGGTGCGCCAACTTGAGACTTGTTTAATATATAGCAATTTTCATAATCATGAGGTACACAGTATTTTTAAAGACTCCCATCCATACCAGCGCCCGTAATCACTACTAAACAAACTCTTAACCCTACTACCTACTCCCTACTACCTACTCCCTAAAACCCAGAAATTTGTACCTCACAAAATTGATAAATCCTCTATTAGCGTTAATCGGTGGCATCCTGATGGGACTGACACCATCACCAACGGAAGCTTGGCCCCTAGCTTGGATTGCCCTAGTGCCTCTATGGTTCATAGTAGTCAGGGGTCAGAGTATTCGTGGCAATGCTTTATCTGGTCTGATCTGGGGTATCGGTTATCATGGCTTAGCTCTATCTTGGATTACTGGTATTCACCCGATGGACTGGATGGGCGTACCATGGCTAGCTAGTATTGCGATCGCATTATTCTGTTGGATAGTCATTACCCTCTGGGGAGCACTCCTAGTAGCTGTCTGGGCAATAGGAATCTCTATAACTCAATCAATTACAGCAAGTTTCGCCCCCCTAGCCCCCCAACTTTGGGGGGTTCTTGAGTTAAAGTCCCCCAGAATTGGGGGATTTAGGGGGCTTGCAGCTAAAGGTAATGAGGTCAATTCATCTGAAAACCGCTGTAAATTCCCATCCACCAAAGCTACACAACAACGTGATATAAATCCTGATATAAATCCTGATATAAATCTCCCTAACCCCACTCAAAACTATTTTCTTTTAACCTCCTGCTTACGAGTTCTAATCGGTACAGGCTTGTGGTGTGGCATAGAAACCCTCTGGAGTATGAGTCCCCTGTACTGGTCTGGCTTATCCTATACCCAAAGTCCCCATAACCTGATAATTTTGCACCTCGGTCAATTATCCGGTCCGATAACAGTTACAGCAGCTATTGTCGCCGTCAATGGTTTAATTGCTGAAAGCGGATTAACCCTTAATCAGTTGAAAGTTAGCAGGTTGAAAGTTAGCAGGTTGAAGGTTGACAGGTTGAAAGTTGACAGGTTGAAGGTTGACAGGTTGAAGGTTGGCTGGTTGAAAGTTAGCAGGTTGAAGGTTGGCAGGTTGAAGGTTGGCTGGTTGAAAGTTAGCAGGTTGAAGGTTGGCAGGTTGAAGGTTGGCAGGTTGAAGGTTGACAGGTTGAAGGTTGGCAGGTTGAAGGTTGAAAGTAATCACAACAACCTTGAACCTTCAACCCCTCAAAACCTTGAACCTTCAACCCCTCAAAACCTTCAACCTTCAACCCCTACAAACCTTCAACCTTCAACCCCTCAAAACCTTCAACCTTCAACCCCTAAAAACCTTCAACCTTCAACCCCTAAAAACCTTCAACCTTCAACCCCTAAAAACCTGCAACCTTCAACCCTTTTGGGTATGGCAATCGGGTTATTAATTAGCTTACATTTGCTCGGATGGTTACTGTATAACCAACCAATTGAGCAATCAAAAGATTCTGCTATTAAAGTCGGTATTATTCAAGGAAACATCCCCAATGAAATCAAACTTTATTCCGCTGGCTGGCAACGTGCTATAAAAGGTTACACTACTGGCTACCAGACATTGGCAGATCAAAAGGTAGACGCAGTGCTAACTCCTGAAACTGCCTTACCTTTTCTTTGGCAAGAACAGGTTCGCACTGTTAGTTCTTTCTACTCAGCAATTTTAGATAAAGGGGTTTTAGTTTGGGTGGGAGGCTATGGGCAAATAGGGCGTAGCTTTACCAATAGTTTGTTTACTGTCACCGGTACTGGTGAGACCTTCAGCCGTTACGATAAGGTCAAATTAGTGCCATTGGGAGAATATATTCCTTTTGAAGAATTCTTAGGACGTTTAATTGACCGATTATCCCCTCTTGATGCTCACTTAGCCCCAGGTAAACCTGACCAATTATTAGAAACCCCCTTTGGTCAAGCAGTGGTAGGAATTTGTTATGAGTCAGCTTTTCCCGAGCACTTCCGCTATCAAGCTGCCGCTGGTGGGCAGTTTATTATCACTGCATCCAATAATGCCCATTACAGTAATACTATGCCTGCCCAGCACCATGCTCAAGATGTGATGCGCTCCATTGAAACAGATAGGTGGACAGTTAGAGCAACCAATACGGGCTATTCCGGTATTGTAGACCCCCATGGCAAAACAGTATGGCTCTCGGGGATTAATACCTATGAGTTGCACGCAGATACGATTTATCCACGACAGACTCAGACGTTGTATGTGCAGTGGGGGAATTGGTTGACTCCTGTGTTATTAGGGTTAGGGGGAATTGGTTGGTTGATTTTGGGTTGGTTTGGAGTTGGTGTTGGGTTGGAGTAGCTCACCCCTGAACCGACTAACCTACCCGACAAGGGACGCCAAAGGCGAGCAACCGACTAACCTTCAACCCTAAATATCACAAAATTCCCGAACTGCTGCCCAAATCAACCCCATTACATCCCGCAAACCGTGTTCGCTCTCCAATTCAACCAATTGCACCCAAGGGCGCTTACTAGCATAATCACGACTCGCCATGATGGGAATCACGTCATCATCGCACCCATGTAGAATCAGAGTAGGTACTTGTCGCCCTAGCTCCAAAGCCTCATAATCACGGGCATCTTCTACAAACTGGTAGTGTAAGGGCAGCGATCTCTTTTCTCGGTAATGGTAAATCTCTAGATATCCCTCGGAGCGCCACTGATTGAGCTGTTCTGCTCCTAATTTCGGCAACCAATGGCCAAGGAATCCAAATGCTGGTGCTAGTAGAACCAGTCTCTTGATTTGTGGATGTTTTTGTGCTATACATGCAGCGGTAAAAGCACCCAAACTAGAACCAATTAAAGTGACTGGTGTTCCATCTAAGGGCAGTAATGCTCCCACTTGACTAAGCTGGCGACTTATTGTTAAATGGTTAAAGTCATCTTGATTAAGGTCAGGAATTACTAGAGAGACATTTAGGCCAGCAAAAGCTTGCTGTAGATACACCGCCTTGGCTGACTCAGGGCTAGATGCGAAACCGTGTAGATAAATAAATCTCAAAATCCTTGTCCTTTGTGGTTCTCCCTCAGGGGATATTGGTTGTGGCGGCGCTGTCTCATGAATTGAGCAAACTGGATGCGTTGTTCAGGAGTCATCACCTCTCGCATCTGCAACATACTCTCAAGGTGTAACTCTCCTAGCTGCTGGTTCAATAGTTGAACCTGTTGATATTGAGTGTGGATAGTTTCTCTGTCAGCTGTACCCACCATCAAATCACCTAATTTCTGCTTCGCTTGACTCAGTTCCTGGCGAAGATCTATAATAGAATCTTCATACTCCAGCTTAATGGTTTTTAGCTGCTGCCTTTGCACCTGGTTGAGCTTGAGTTGCCTCATTAACCTATGCTTACTCGATTTTGGGTGTTGTTGACCCTCAGGGCTGGGAATCAATTGAGAGGTTATAGGCTTGGTATTAGCTACAGCAGTGCAGCCAGTCAGGGTAACCAAGAGAATTGACAAAACATAACCTGGACGTAACAACATGGAAGTTACCTATAAATGTCTTTAATTTACAGTTTGGAAGAAATATTGAAGGTTGTTCGCGTAGCGTGGCCTTTTGGCCAAGGTTGAAGGTTGAAGGTTGAAGGTTGCAGGTTGAAGGTTGCAGGTTGCAGGTTGCAGGTTCCAGGTTGCAGGTTCCAGGTTGCAGGTCGTTCGCCCTTAGCCTTCCCGTAGGGTAGATTGAAGGTTAAAAACCCACTTTTCCCTTGCCACAGCAGTTGGCTAGAGCCAACCTATTCACACGTCAAACCTTATCCTCTATAGGTGATCCTGAGGTGATGGTTCCTACTATGCGCGTTTATTGTCCAGTATTGGCTAAGATCATCCAATCAGCTGGTGGACTATGAATGACATTGCTCACCGATGTCTCTCCCACAACTCCATGCCAATTTTTCTCTAAAAAAGCTTCTAGAGTGGTTAAGTTATGGGTACGGTAACCACTCCAAGCCATCAGTAAACCAACAGCGATGGCTGATGGAAGTAACCAAAGCTCTGGTTTACGACTAGGCGGTGGGGATTTAGCGATCGCATTGATAACTCGTTCCTCCAAGTCAAATGCTGCTGGTGGAGGAGTAGGTCGATGTTGGCGCAGAAATGCTTGCCATTGTTGGTCATCAGGTTGAAACTGAGTCATGGCATCTCTCCTTGTTGTTGGATGATATATTTCCGTAGGGAAGTTCGAGCGTGGAAAAGACGAGACTTAACCGTTCCGAGAGCTATGCCCAAAATTTTAGCAACTTCCTTTTGTGGCAAATCCTCTATATCATGTAGCACTAGCACAGCACGATGGTTCAAGCTCAGTTGCTGCATTCCTTGTTGAATAATGTCCTGATAGTGCAACTGCATCAGATCAGGAGTGTAGGAGGATTTGGCATTTTTTAGGGGTAGATCAGCTGTGTCCTCTGGAAGTTGAAGGTTGAAGGCACGTTGCCGTTGCAACTTGCCCCGCTGATCCGATGCCACATTCCAGCAGATGCGGTAAAGCCAGGTGGAGAACTGTGAAGGTTGCCGTAGTTTTGGTAAGCCTTTCCAAACTCGTAGGAACACCTCTTGTACTAAATCATCAAGAGCATAAGCACCACATAGCTGATAGATAGTTGACCTGACGCGCTGCTGATAGCGTCGGTATAGTTGGCGAAAACTCTGCTGGTTCCCCTGTTGGCACTGCAATACCAACTCTGTGTCTGTGCTGGTTGTTTTTGCAGCAGCAGAATCTTCTTTGGAAGCCTGGGCTGATCTGACTGACAACTGTGGGTTCTTCCTCACCGCTTTGTTTTCCTATGTTATTTAGACTCACTGGCCAACAGAATGGTTCAATTTGGTAAAAGTTTAGCCAGAAATGGAGCCAGCGGGGGTAGGGTGACCGTAAGCATTCAGCTATCAGCACCTCAAGTATCAGCTCATGGGCACGCTACACCGAACAGCCAAAGGCCTGTGGCCACGCTACACCGAACAGTTTATGCCCATAGCGCACGCTGTCTTGATCCAAAGCGCGAGTGGGGGAAACCTCACAGGGGTAGGTTTTTTACATTAGGGTCAAACATGGGACTTAACCTCAGGAGAGTAAAAGGAAAACAACGAATAAATGATGATTTTTAACGACAATAATGGTACATTGTCTTGATGCAGTCGCTCATGGGGGAAACCCCCAAGACCGCGCTGCATCGCTTTCTTATTCCCCACACCCCACACCCCACACCCCACACCCCACACCCGAGGTCTTTGTAAAAAACCTACCCTTATGAGGTGGGGGAAACCCCCGTGAGGCCACTGCATCGCTACTGTTCGCGCAGCACCTCAAGTAGCGCAATCGGTGTTTTTAGGTGCGACCCGTGGCGAATTTAATAATTAGATGGGTCAAGCGCACCTTTGAATAAAATAAGCTGACGGCTGATGGCTGACGGCTGATGGCTGACGGCTGACCGGGTTTGGGTTAAGTCGGAAGATAGAATAGTAAACAGCTCCAGGGATTGCTGGTCTTACTGACACAACAATCGGTCCCAAAACCCTACCCCCTAACCCCGTTTGCCCTACACCCGGTCAGCCCCTTAACTTTCTTATGTTCACAAGAACCACGGAAAATTTGCATATCTTTACCAACTCTTTAATGTCGAGTGACTTTTGATATGATTTACTTTTATTATTCTTTCCATATAATTGGTTATTTCCATATATAGGTTGCATCTGACGGATGGCTGGTTTGGTAGCTAATCCGCACCAATACCAAAAATTATTTTATTGTGCAATCTACCTAGGGGGAGTCCCTTAAGAATTTATGGAGTCTAGAAGTTCTATAGATCTCGATCTTAGCCAATACTTACTACTATTGAAACGTCGTTGGCTGCCAGCAGTTGCTATTTTCCTATTTACAGTTATCTCAGCAGCCTGGTCTACCTTGTTTCTCAAGCCTTCCTATGAAGCTGAAGGAAAACTACTGTTTAAGATAGACCGAACCGCTTTCTTGACTGGGTTGGGGGAGGAAATTGAACAGTTACGGCCTCTGGTGGATGCCCAGAACCCTCTGAGTACTGAAGTTGAGGTGATTTACTCCCACCCGCTTCTGCAACAGATCATTGATCAACTCAACCTCACTGATAACGAAGGTCTACCTTTGGAACCGGAAGCCCTGAAAAAGAAGCTCACTGTCAAAATTGTGGGTGGCACCGATGTGGTTAGGCTTTCCTACAAGGGTAAGAACTCCGAAAAAGGGGCGGCGGTGATCAATCAATTAATGAGGCTTTATATAGAGAATCAGATCCTATCCAAAAAGTCGGAAGCCGCAAAAGCCCGTGAGTTTATTACTAACCAACTTCCTCAAAGTGAAGCCAATGTTAGGCAAGCAGAAGCTGCTCTACGCCAATTTAAGGAACGCAATCAGGTTGTATCCCTCACAGAAGAAGCCCGGTCTTTGGTAGCGGTGATGGCTGACTTAGACAGCCAAATTACTACAGTTCAAGCTCAACTTGAAGAAGCCAATGCCCAAGCTGCTGGCTTGAGAAACCAGGTGGGTCTTAATCCCCAGCAGGCAATTGCTATCAGTGCCCTGAGTCAGTCTACTTCAGTACAGGGCGTACTCCAAGAACTGCAAGAGGTTGAGCGGCAATTAGCCGTTGGGAGAAATCGTTACGGTAAAAATCACCCGGTCATGGTTCGGCTGACCAAGCAGCAACGCTCCCTCAGAGGTCATTTACAACAGCAGATTGATCAAATACTAGGCTCTCAGAGTTTGGCTGGTACTCAGATACAAATTACTGAAGGGCTTTTAGAAGTTGACGAGCTCAAACAAAAACTGATTAGCGATTTTATTGAATCAGAAGTCAAACGTCGAAGTTTAGCAGAAGGATTAGCAACTCTTGCTAAGGCTAGAATTGCCTATGAACAACGGGTAAATGTTCTTCCTCGGTTGGAGCAAACTCAGCAGCAGCTTGAACAACGACTCCAAGCTGCCCGCTTCACCTATGAAACCCTGTTGAAAAATCTCAATGAATTAAAGGTCGCAGAAAACCAAGATACCGCTAATGCTCGCATCATTGAGCCAGCAATAGTCCCTAAAAAGCCCCTAGGTGATAAGAAATTAAAGGTGTTGGCTCTAGGGGTGATGTTGGGGGTCACACTAGCCACGACTGCTGTCTTGCTCTTGGAAATGAGAGACCGCTCTATCAAAACTCTCAAAGAAGTCAAGCAGTTATTAAGATATCCTGTGCTAGGGGTGATTCCAGTTTTCAAGCACAAGAAGCTCTCCCGTCGTCGGGATGACCTATTCTTCGGAGGGGAATTGCCCGTAACAGAGCAGCCTCATTCCATGGTCAGTGAAGTCTACCGGATGATTCAAGCGAATCTGAAATTTCTCAGGTCTGATCACCCACTTAAAGTTATTGTAGTCACTAGCTCCGTTTCCAAGGAAGGCAAATCTACGGTATCAGCAAACTTGGCCGCTGCTATGGCTCAACTGGGGCGTCGGGTCTTGCTGATTGATTCCGATATGCGTCACCCCAGTCAGCATTATATTTGGCAAGTAATGAATGTGGCTGGTTTGAGCCAGGTACTGATTGGTGAAGTGCCTATAGAGCTTGCTATCTGTAAAGCCATGGAAAATCTTGATATTCTCACCGCTGGGGTAATGCCTCCTAATCCTTTGGCACTCCTGGATTCAAAGCAAATGGCTTCCCTGATTCAGGAATTTTCAACCCAATATGACTTTGTGATTATTGATGCCCCACCCTTACTTCTGACTGCTGATGCCCTTTGCTTAAGTCCAATGACTGATGGCATGTTGTTGGTGGCTCGACCAGGTGTGCTGGATTTTGCTAATGCTAATGTGGCTAAACAAATGTTAGATAGTTCCGGTCAGACGGTTTTGGGTTTGGTGGCTAATGGTGTCATTCAAAAAGATGAATCTATTGGTTACTTTTACCAGTCACAGGAATACTTCCATTATGGCTCAGTCAGAAGATTGGCACAGCGTCAAGCTCAGACTAAAAAAACCTCGAATGTTTCCCGGAGATGATTTAAAACTATGACTTATGACTACTCGCTATTCCCTAGAAGCAAACAGGATAAATTAAGGAGTTAATACCCTGGAATATTCCAGGGTATAAATAGAATAAAACCCTATTGTTTGATTAGTTACCTATTTTTTTATTACTTAACGCCCTTAGTAAAGAACTACTGAAATTATTAGTGATAATTGAAACATTATATCAAATCCGGTTAATCACTTTCCAACCCAAATAATCCCTGGATGGGAATGGGGAATTACTAATCGGTAATCGTCAACTAGGTAATGATAAATTACTAATTACCAATTACTAATTACCAAATACCCGCTCCATAAGATAAGATTAAGATGATGATTATTCAACCAGAAATGCTCTTATGGATTAGCTTTACTTATATATAAAATCGGGAGCATCCCAATTTGGAATAAATATACCACATTAAGCTGTATGAACGCGATGTTAATGCCCATATCAAAAGATATATTTTCCAAAATGGGATGCTCCCTATATAAAATATAAAATACAACCATGAAAACCCCTGTAATTGCTATTGGACTGGATGCAGCTGACCCACTATTGTTGGAGAAGTGGATGTCTCAAGGACATCTGAAGACCCTCAACAAAATACGGCAACAAGGAATCTATGGTCGCCTGAACAATACCGTTAACTACAACAATAAAACAGTTGAATTTTCATCCACTGAACCCTTGTGGGTGATGTTTTCTACCGGTTGTTTACCAGATAAAACCGGTTTTTGGGATACCATAAAATTTTATCCAGAAAATTATAAAGTAGTCTGCGACAAAATTTATAGTGGATACGATTATAAAGAATATAATCCCTTTTATGCCTTAGGGAATGACTACCGGGTTGCTGCCTTTGATGTACCAGTATCAGCACTGTCAGATCAAATTAATGGCTTACAAATTTTGGGTTGGGGGGGACATTATCCCTTTGTGCCAAGCCATTCCCAACCGCCGGAATTATTGCCCAATATTATTGCCCAATACGGCAAAAACCCAGTGCTCCATAAAGATAATGGTCGCTGGTGGGATCCAGTTTATTTTAAATGGATTCAGGAAGCTCTAAAAACAAGTATCTCCACCCGCTCAGAGATTTGTCGGGATTTACTTCAGCGTGAACCGTGGGACTTGTTCGTGACCGCTTTTGGTGAAACTCACAGTGCTGGTCATGACCTGTGGGACCGCAGCCAACCAGATCACCAGCTCTACCCTTACCAGAGCAAAAAGAATGGTAAGGCTGGAGACCCCATGCTGAAAATCTTTGAAGCGGTGGATGATGCGATCGCAAAAATTATCGCTGCTGCCCCTAAAGATGCCTATATCTTGTGTTTTGCAGTTCATGGCATGGCTGCCAATGTTACCGATTTGATGAGCATGATGTTCCTGCCAGAATTGCTCTATCGGTATAACTTCCCTGGCAAATATGCCATTACTCCCAGCAAAATCGGAGTCACTCCCCCACCACCAGTTACTCGTCCAATCCGCAACTCTTGGCCAGGGGAAGTATGGCGACAGATTTATGAACCCAATCCCATTAAGCAGTTGTTCAACACCTGGACCCATAAAGCCTTTTTACAATCTGGCCAGCACGGTTTACTCTCTCCTTATCCCCTCATGAAGCACAGAGTGCAATTGGGTTGGATGCCAGCTACTCTATATACTCCCCTGTGGCCCAAGATGAAAGCCTTTGCTTTACCCGCTTTTGCTGATGGACATATTCGCATCAACCTCAAAGGACGGGAACGAGATGGTATTGTTGAGCCTTCCGAGTATGATGCTCTGTGCGATAACCTAACAGACTTCCTTTATCGCCTTACCGATGGCAGGACAGGAGAACCATTAGTTAAACAAGTAGTGCGCACCCATAACGTAGCCACAGATGATAACCCCAAACTGCCAGATGCTGACCTAGTAGTGGTATGGCACGAGTGTCCCACAGATGTAGTGGATAGTCCTGATGTGGGACGCATTGGTCCAATTACCTATAATCGTCCTGGTGGTCACCGAGCCAGAGGCTTTTTGATGGCAAGCGGACCAGGAATTACCCCAGGTTCTAGTTTGCCAGAAGCTCATCCTGTAGATATAGCCCCAACCATCTTGACCTTGATGGGAGCACCGATTCCCGACTACTTTGATGGCAAATCTCTACTTAGTCCGACTTTATCCATCTCAGCCTGACATATAAATCAACCCTAGGGATAGGGTTTAATTTCCCTATCTGGGTAATTCCTGAGCCTCTTAGATTCAGCAGGTTTAAGGGTGTGGATGAACTCTTACCTGGCCAGATGCTACTAACTTGAAACAATGTCATCCATTGCCTTAGTTCGCAACTATAGGGTAAGCATTCAGCTATCAGCGTGTCGCGTATCAGCTATCATCTCTGAGCTCTCAGCTTTTTAATAAGCGCACCTAAGCGGTCTTGGGGAGGCAGTGCGGTCTTGAGGGTTTCCCCGATGAGCGACTGCCGTGGTTTCCCCCACTCGCGCTTTGCATCAAGACAACAAGTAAGCATTGGTTTAATAGTCACGAAAGTCACAGGCTAGAAGCCTGTCCCACGAAGCCTGTGCCACAGAGCTGACGCCTGACGGCTGATAGCTGAATGCTTACACTATAGGATTGACCAATTTAAATCAGACAATTGCAGATTTAGATCAGGTTTTGTCTACAGGTTATCTGTTCACTAACACAATTTATCCCTAAAGTAAGCTTTTGTAGAACAGGAGCACTGCTTAATATCAAGTTCAGGAGTATGTTTAGGAGTATTAGTACTCTTAGGTCAGGGTTTACCCAAAACCTGTGAATTCAAGCAATATCATGGTGTTGAAATGCCATAATTGCGCCGCACCTTGTCTATTCCTTCACCAGCAAGCTTCCTACAGTTATATAGCCACTTTAACTATACCAAAAAGAAGGCTCAAAATATGATATAAGTTCTGAAATAGTAATTTTTTGCATATAACCTTATGACTACAATAGTATACCTACAAGTTTTCGATATAAACTAGGGTTAATGAGAAAACTTTTGACATTTTTTGAACCAATTTTCACTACTGTTTCCTTGGTGCTCTATTCAGGAGGAGTACTCACTGTAATTTTATCAGGAGGCAGAAGTGAGGGGGATGTCATACAAGAATTTGATTCCTCCCTCAGTAGATTGCTGTTCGTATTAATTTATCTTGTTACCTTTTTCCTCCTAGCACTAAGGTGGAAAAAGGTACTTTATGTCCTCAGTAAAGATAGGTGGCTCAGTCTGTTGGTGGGGATAGCAGTAGTATCTGTTTTATGGTCTTCTGAACCAACAACGACCATCAACCGTGCTGTTGCCCTAATTGGCACAACTTTGTTTGGTGTTTACCTCGCCAGCCGCTACACCATGAAAGAACAGCTAGAAATGCTGGCTTGGGCATTCGGAGTAGCAATATTGCTCAGTTTTATGTTTATTGTGGCTCTGCCGAAATACGGGATTATGGGGGGAGTTCATGCTGGAACTTGGCGAGGAATATACGTCCATAAAAATGTTCTTGGCAAAGTCATGGTGCCCAGTGCAGTTGTATTTTTGCTCCTGGCTATTCGGGGCAAAAAAAATAATTTACTGTTCTGGGGTGGGTTTGGCTTTTCCGTAATTCTTTTACTATTTACAACTTCAAAAACTGCACTGGTTAGTCTTATAATTATGTTACTCTCTCTATATCTATACCGGATGTTACGGTGGCGATATGACCTACTGATTCCGACTATATTTGCCATGACAACATTCGGAGGCAGCGTCTTAATCTGGTTGTTAGATAATGCAGACGCTTTGCTAGGTGCAATCGGTAAGGATGCTACCTTGACCGGTCGTACAGAGCTATGGCCCTTCGTGTTGGACATGATTGAGAAACAGCCGTGGCTCGGTTATGGCTATGGTTCATTCTGGAATGGCTTTAATGGTGAATCTGCCTATGTCTGGCGTGCAGTATTGTGGCCAGCTCCCAACGCCCACAACGGCTTGCTCGACCTATGGCTAGCTTTAGGAATCTTGGGAGTATCAATCTACCTAATTGGATTTAGTTTTAGTTTACTAAGAGCTATTGCTTGGCTTCGTGTAAGTAAAACATCAGAGAATCTCTGGCCATTATTGTTCTTAACCTATACCGTGTTAGCCAATATCACTGAGACATCAGTGATGATACAAAACAATATCTTTTGGGTGCTATACACATCTGTAGCTCTTTCGGTGCTTATCCCATTAGAGCGACAACCAAACATATTGACATGAACGAAAACTGTCAGTTATTAGTCAGCATTGTCATCAACAACTACAATTACGGTCACTTTCTACCTGAAGCAATTGACAGTAGCCTGAGTCAGACTTATCCAAATACAGAAGTCATTGTAGTGGATGATGAGTCCACCGACAACTCTCAGGAGATTATCACTAGCTACGGTGAGCAAATTATTCCTATCTTCAAGAAAAATGGTGGGCAAGCATCGGCGCTTAATGCCGGTTTTTATGTCAGCCGTGGTGAGATTGTAATTTTTTTAGATGCTGATGATTACTTATTCCCTAATGCGGTGTCCGAAGTGGTCGCCGTTTGGAAACCAGGGGTAGTCCAGGTGCAATATCGTTTAGAGTTGGTCAATGCCCTTAGTGAATTTATTGGTATCCATCCAGCTCCAGACATAAAATTTGATAGTGGCACCGTTTGGCCAATTTTGTTGGAGAAGGGAAAGTACAGCAGTACTGTAACCAGTGGCAATAGTTTTGCACGGTCAGCACTAGCTCAAATTTTGCCTATACCCGAATCTGATTTTACCATAGCTGCTGACGGTTATCTAGTCACCCTGAACCCATTTTATGGGCAAGTGGTATCGATTGAAAAACCCCTTGGGGCATACCGACAACATGGGAATAATTTGTGGGCTTTTTCTAAGGGAACCATTCCCATTGAACGCTTTCGTCGGTCTATCAACCATGATTTTATCAAGTATAACTATTTAGTACGCAAGGCGACTGAGTTAGGCTATCACGTATGCCCGGATTTGAACTTTCGTGACCCCAATCATTTGATTCACCGTATCGCTTCTTTACGACTAGATCCTTACCATCATGCTTTTGCTTCTGATTCTCCTTTAGTCTTAGCTTACAAAGGATATTGCTCAATCTGGAAATATTCTAAATTTAATTGGAAAAAGAAGCTACTCTGGAGTCATTGGTTCCTGTGGGTAGGACTAATGCCCTATAGTCTTGTAAAACCAGTAATTTATTGGCCCCTTAGTTCAGCATCTCGTCCTAAAATTATTCTCTGGCTAGCAAAAATAATCCGCAGAGTTATACGCATCTTGACTTATCAACAAGTTACGGATTAACTCCTGGTTAATATATCTTAAATAATTGGTATGATATGGGTAGTAATAATTACCCAAAAGTATACTAGTTAATAGTCTTATATAATAAGGTCATGATTTCTTACTCAAATTATTCTCTAGTTAGGGAAAATAATCCGTATTAATCCCTAGATTTGCGTAATGATAATCAGCTAAATTACTTAGGATAATCAGCAATATAGTCAATTGTTTTATAGATTTTTATCTAGGTAAAATTAACTGCGAAATAGCAGTGCTAGATTACGAGAGAGTTTTTAGTGACTTTACCGAACTTTTTAATCATTGGAGCTCAAAAGGCTGGAACTACCTGGTTAGCCCATAATCTCAAGGAACATCCTGAGGTATTTATACCTGGAAATGAAATTCATTACTTTAATAAGACCTATAATCTCAACCAAGGTATTGAATGGTATAAACAACACTTTGCTGATGTTAATGGGGAAAAAGCAATTGGAGAAAAAACTCCTAATTACTTATGGATCGAGCCATTGCCTGATGCCCAGGGTAAAGTCTACTATGACCCTCTCGAAGAAATTTCCTATTCCCATCGGCTGATCTACGAGACATTGCCTGAAGCCAAACTTATTATAGTCCTGAGAAATCCAGTTGAACGAGCCATTGCTGCTATAAATCACTTTATCAAAACTGGAGATATATCTCTCAATCATGACCTTGATCAGCTATTAATTGGTGATAAACAACCCCTTGTTGAGCGCTATGGCATCATCGATATGGGACGATATTATCGCCAACTGCAAGCCTACTATGAATACTTCGATCCTAAGCAAATGCTAATTCTAGTCTTTGAAGAAGACATTGTTCAAAACTCAGAGGATTCTATGAAAAAGGTTTGTGAATTCCTTGACATAGATTCTTCCTTTGATTTTAGTAAAAAGTCTAAGAAAGTCCATCAAAGCACTAGTTCACCAATTGCTCGTTATCTGGGAACCCGTTTCCCATTTATGCGTGGCTTGATCAATCGTGTTGATCAGCGCTTACCCTTACAACACCAAAAGCTTCGCCCCAGTCCATCAGCGATTCAAAAACTCTACACCATCTATGCCAATGACAATCAAAAACTATTCAAATTATTGGGGCGGGAGATATCGGCATGGTATAGCAAAGAATTAGTGGGATTAAGCAGCTAGTCAGCCTAAGGGTGAGGATAATGAAAAATTAGCCATCTAAGCAGCGATAAATCAGATAGGACTTACGCAAATACCTCAATTTAAATCTACCTGTAGGGTGGGCAAAACCTTGCCCACCCTACCCATGGAGTCTGTGCGTAAGTCCTGTCAGATAATACATAAGTTGCCTTCAGAGGTATTATGATGCTAACTTTTAGAGTAATATCTTTGATGGCAACTTGGTATAATTCATACCAAGTCGCTGATTTTATTCTTAGTCTGGGTAATCAGAGATAATTTTCGATCTCAATTTGGCAGGCAATTCTAGCAGCAAAAAGGTATGATCCAAACTACTTGATATATGAATTTTCAATCCCTCAAATCCAGGCTCATTGGCATATTTCAGAAATCCCTAGTACGTAACACGTTGTGGATGCTATTGGCTAAATTTCTGAAGATGATTGTCCAAGCGGCCTACTTCGTGATGATTGCTCGTACCCTCGGTGCTCAACAGTATGGTCTGTTTGCTAGTTTGACGGCTTTAGCGGCGATTATATCCCCTTTCGCCACCTGGGGGAGTGGAGATGTTTTAATTAAAAATGTTTCTAGAAACCGAGCCTTATTCAAGGAATACTGGGGCAATGCGCTGTTGATGGTTTTTACCTCTAGTTTGGTGCTAATTGCCTTAGTTATGCTTATAGCTCCAGCTATTTTACCTAAAGAAACGTCGCCCCTACTCATATTTTTGGTATTTTTGTCTGACTTACTCTTTTTGAAAATTTTAGGCACCGCTGGTCAGGCATTTATCGCGGTCAGTCAGCTTAAGCATACTGCCCAAATTCATTTTTTACTCAGTCTAAAAAACTTAGTAGCAACACTTTGTTTTGTCAGCTTCTTTCAGACATCAGATATTTTAGTTTGGGGAGCTTTATATCTGGCTAGTACAGCAATAGCAGCTGGGGTTGGATTTCTGATGGTACATCGGATGTTAGGAACTCCTAAATTGGCAATATCAAAGATTAAGCCGGAGATGCTTCAGGGATTCTACTTTTCTGTCAACCTTTGTGCTGAAACGGTTAACAACAATGTAGATAAAACCATGCTAGCGCGTCTTTCTACATTACAAGCTACAGGTATATATGCTGCTGCATACCGTTTAATTGATGTGGCATTTGTCCCTGTACAATCTCTGTTAGCGGCTTCCTATGCCAAGTTTTTTCAGAAGGGAGCCGCTGGCATCCAGGGAAGCCTCAATCTGGCCAAGCGTCTATCACCAATTGCTGGTATGTACGGAATAGCTGCTGGTATCGGGTTGTTTATCTCGGCTCCAATGGTACCCTACATCATAGGTGAAGACTATGGGGAGGTAGTTAATGCCTTACGTTGGTTAGCACCGATACCGTTTTTCAAAGCCATGCAGTTTTTTGCGGCGGACACCCTGACTGGTGCTGGATTTCAAGGGTTGCGTAGTAGCATACAAGTAACGGCAGCTCTGTTGAACTTTTCGTTAAACCTTTGGTTAATTCCTCTGTATTCATGGAAGGGAGCTGCCTGGTCAAGTTTAACCTCAGATTCCTTGAGGATGCTCAGCTTATGGTTATTAGTGTTTGTCTTATATCGGCAAGAGGTGACCAGAAGCAAGCGCCTTCAAGAATCGGAACATTAATCTTTATCCCCTTTCTCTAAGAGGGATGCAACATAACATTCTTGGGTAATTGCTCATAGCTAATTGTTCATAGGTAATTGCTCATCGGTAATCGGTAATCGGATCACCATTACCCATGAGCTTGGCTGATTTTTACAAAAAATTTGCTGTTACTTAGGATGAAATTTCACTTTCTTTAATAAAGCTTTACATAATTTTTACGGATATTCTCTTAGAATCAACTAGAGCTAGCAATAAGTCTCTGGCAAAGCCAATCAGCACGTTGGCTTGCTTTTAATTCCTACCTCGGACTTTTAACTAAAGTCTGGTTAAAATGCTATTGCTCGTGCTTTTGACAAAGCTCGTAAGGAATCAAGGATAGCCAGTGATCAACTAGACCGCCCTACTATGGCGGGTAGGAGTAGCCGTATTTATGAAGATTACATTAGTATGCCATGATCTTCCCTATCCGCCCATCCATGGGGCGCGATTAGACATGTGGCGAAGGATAAAAGCTTTCTCTAATTTAGGGACTGAGCTACAAGTTATCTGCTGGTGTAGCCATACTCCAAAACCAGAGGAAGTGCTGGAAATTAGGAAGTATGTCAAGCAAGTTTTTTTGATAAGGTTTCCAAGGACACTCGGCTCTTCTATGCGGCGGATAATTGACTTACTCAAGTATCCTTTGGAAGTTACATCTAGAATTGTTAGAGGTAAAGAATTCAGGCTATTACTCTCTGATGTTACTGCGTTTAATCCTGATGTCATCTTCCTGGATGGTATTCACGGTGGAGAAGTAGCAAATCAGTTAAGTCAACACTTGAATCGGCTACTGGTTATTCGCTCTCACAATATCGAGCATTTGTACTATAAGCGAAAACTTGCGTCTGCCAAAGGGTTCAACAAGCTCAAACGATATTTATCACTGTCTAACTTGGCAAATTATGAAATAAATTTACTAAAAAAGAGTACTTTATTTTACGATATATCCCTAGATGACCTAAATTTTTGGAAAAGTCAAGGATTAACCAATGGTCGCTACTTACCGCCTCTGATTGAGTTTCCTGAAGAGAATAGGGAAGCAAGATCCAGAGATAAACTAAGCACCAATCCTGTCTATGATATCGTTTTTTTGGGTAACCTCTTTTCGGACAACAATGTAGCGGGAATAATCTGGTTTATTACCAAAGTTATGCCTATAATACGTTTGGCGTTACCGACATTTACTGTTTTAATAGCGGGTTCAAATCCTGTCCAGCACGTTAGGCAGCTATGTCAGGAAACTCCAGAAGTTAATCTGAAAATAAATCCAGTGTCTTCTGCAGAAGTATACAAGTCGGGGCGGGTTCTCATTAATCCAGTTTCCGCTGGGAGTGGCGTTAGTATAAAGTCCCTAGAAATGCTGGTTTCTGGTAGACCGATTGTTTCCACACCACAGGGAATAGCAGGTCTACCAAAAGAGGTTCATCACTACTTTAAAATTGCTGTGGATAAGTCATCCTTTGCAGAAGCAATTATCCGATTTTTGTCCCATCCTTTCAGAGATAATGTTAATCCAGGTGTACTTGAGGACTTGTTTGGTTATAAAGCAATAGAAGGCGTTATTTCGGAACTAGATTATATTGTTTCACTTTCAAAGTCTAACCAGTTAGCTCAAGCTAAATCTTGATCTAGCTAAATCTTGATTGATAGTTTTTAGTCTATTATACTATTTGAGGGTTTAGTAGGGATTAAATTTTAGTTAGCACTTTAGTTAGCTTGATCATTATTTCGATGTTTATAGTGTTAAAAAAAACACTACTAAATCATTCATTGATTTCTGGAGTGATGATCAAACTAGTAACTAACTGTAAATTCAGTAAACTATAAATGAATAAACAACGTTTAATTACTAATACCAGCTACTATCTTACTTCGTGGTTTTTGAATCACTGGCAAGTTGGCAAACGCCCAATTTTGATTTTAGGTCATGGTCGCAGCGGTACAAGTTGGGTCGGGAAAACATTGTCCACCGCAAATCGTGCTATATACTACTACGAGCCATGTAATCCAGATATTACTGGAAAAGGTAACATGGATACATGGTTCCGATATACACGACCTGGTGAGCGAGATGACTTGCTTGAAAATGCTTTTGATAATGTCTTCAAAGATCTACCTTTTGGAGGAGGTTGGTACCGAGGTTTCTGGGCTAGAGCACTGCCATATTATCAAATCATCGTGAAAGATGTAGCATCTCTGATGTCCATCGAGTGGGTTTTCAAGCGCTACAATCCAAAACTATTGGTAATTGTTCGACATCCTTGCCCCACCGTATTATCAGAAATTAACAAAGAAACTCCTGCTGACCTTTCCCGAGATACTCTATTACATCAATCTAGCTTATTTCAAGATCCAATACGAACCCTACCGCTCAGTGATAGAGCAAGCAAAAACGCCAATAGAAATCTTTGCAGCTATCTGGGCAGCAAGACATCGTGTTGTCGCCGATGCATTGTCTCGAAATCCTGAGGGGGTGACAACAAGGCATTAAACTAGACAGGGTATGGGGTGTGGGGTGTGGGGGGTGGGGAAAATAGAAGCGATGCAGCGCGGTCTTGGGGAGGCAGCGCGGTCTTGGGGGTTCCCCCCATGAGCGACTGCCGTGGTTTCCCCCACTCGCTATTGCATCAAGACAGGGAATTTGGAGTGAGCCCAGCGATAACAATCGCTCCGAAACCTGATTTAACCGTCCCGTCGCAACGTAGCCAGCTCCTGATCTTCCCCTACACCCATCACCCCACACCCCACACCCCGTCTTTTAAGGCTGTTTGTCACCCCGTCAGCTCGAAATTATGAATGGTTATTGGTCTTTTATGAGGACTTATGCTTAGACCCTATTGGTAAGTTCAAAGAGCTATTTGAGCAGTTTGAATTGCCATGGAATAGGCGGGTATAACAGCATGTACTCCAAAGTTAAACTAACAACATACCCGGTCGTTATTCCAAGGTACGTATAAGCAACCAACAAATCAATAAATGGAAACAAACGATGAACCAATCTGAAGTTGAGGTTGTGCGTAATTATGTTAAACTCTTCGATATACCGTTTTATCAGTCTGATCAATTCTGGTCACTATAAACCTGAGATCGTTTACGTTTTTTTAAAGCTATTAAGTAGTTTGCGGCAGACACCTTGACTGGTAATGGATTTCAAGGTTTAGGTAGTAGCATGCAAGTAACGGCAGCTCTAAAGTTAACCAAAGCTCAATGGAGTAGGTGCAATATGAAAATTCTTGCCCAACCAGCCTTTAAAGATCGTGACAAAAACCCTTATACCTGGCTAGTTTACAGCTACCTAGCTACTTTGGGGGTTGATGTCCATGAGTTTTCTCCTCAAAAATTGCTGATAAATCATTATTCTATCTGGCATCGGCACTGGCCAGAACGAAACTTAAATGAACCTAACTTCTTCAAAGCGATCGCAAAAACGTTAGCTCTATTATTCTTGATGATTTTGGCTCGCTGGCGGGGGACAAAAATTGTCTGGACAGTACACAATTTAGCCTCTCATGAACAGCTTTACCCGCAACTAGAGACTTGGTTCTGGAAAGTCTTTACAAGGCAGTTGGATGGTTACATTAACCTTAGCAAAACTGGGATGAAAGCTGCCCAAAAGCGCTTCCCTGAGTTAAAGAATATTCCTGGTTTTGTAGTACCCCATGGTCACTATCGAGGGCAGTATCCTAATCAAGTCAGTTCTCAAGAAGCTCGCCATTATCTAGGAATTCCAAATTCGGCGAAAGTATTGCTTTTATTTGGCAGAATTAGACCTTACAAAAATGCTCCTCAATTGATGCGAGTTTTCCGACAGTTTTTTGACCCAGAAGCCATACTCTACATTGTGGGGAGTCCAGAATTTCCTGAATTAGCAGCAGAAATTGAAAGGGAATTTGCCTTAGATAAACGATTGCGAATCAACCTAGATTTCATACCCCAAGACCATATGCAATGGTACTTCAGTGCTGCTGACTTAGTTATTTTGCCCTACCGCGAGATTTTAAACTCTGGTAGTGCTTTCTTAGCACTCTCTTTTAACCGACCCATATTAGTTCCTAAAATTGGCGCTCTCCCTGAAGTTCAAGAGCAAGTTGGTGAAGAATGGGTCTATACCTATACAGGAGAAATTACTGATTATGACATTGAAAAAGCTTTAGATTGGGCATTAAACACTCCCCGTCCAGAACAAGCTCCCCTAGACGCTTTTGATTGGCAAGAACTAGCCAATCAAACGATTAATGCCTACAATGAAATTGCCAGCTACTCCAGGAATAGAAGGAATAAATTGCAATAGCTGAACCAGAATCATCAATTTATTGATGCCTGCAAAATTCGTGGACTACCTCACTACATAAATGAGTTTTTTGGGGTAAAAAAAATCGGTTTAAAACCGTAAGCATAAGCTGAAAGCACCTCAAGTAGCGTGGCTATTCCCGTAGCGTGGCCTTTGACACCTCAAGTAGCACCTCAAGTAGCGCATATGCTTACGGTAAACTGATCATTTTTATTGGTCTTATTGAGATAACTAAAGCGATATTTTTTTACCAGAAATACCGGCATTTTTTCCCAAATAAGCTTTTTCTGCTATTTTGTCACCCCCTCAGGGATAAATGGCTGAAATAATTAAAGCTAAGCATATTAGGTGATGGTTTCTAGGAGTCAAAACAAGTTAATGATTGGACGACGTGAATTATTACTGGGTTTAGGTAGCTTAGCCAGTGTCGGCTCTCTGACCAGGTGTAAATCTATCAGACAAAGTAACTCAATTCAAGCTATTGATGACCCGAAGCGAGACTTTGCAGTAGCTCAAGGAGCTTCTTTAAAAGAGCGTGCAGCAGCAAAAGGATTAATTTATGGAGCCGAGAGTCGATTCCCAGACCTATCCTCAAACCCAGCCTTAGGTACCCGTTTTGCTCAAGAGTGTGCCATGCTGGTTCCCGGATGGGGACTAAAATGGTTTGTTTCTACTCCTTCTTCCCCTCCCCTGTGCCCTCACCCCCATCAGTTTGACTTTACGGCTGGGGATTGGATGGCAGACTTTGCCAAGACTCATCGATTGCTGTTTCGGGGACATACCCTAATTTGGCACATCTCGTTACCCCCTTGGTTTGAGGAGACAGTAAACCGCCAAAATGCTCAACAGTTCTTGGTTAGACATATAAAGACAGTGGCTGGGCGTTATGCTGGACAAATGCACTCGTGGGATGTGGTGAATGAAGCGATCGCTACCTTCCAAGGACGGGCAGATGGTTTACGCAAAACGCCATGGTTAAAATTTTTAGGTCCAAAATACATTGACCTAGCCTTTCGCATTGCAGCTGTTGCTGACCCCAAGGCAATGTTACTCTACAACGAGTATGGACTGAGTTATGATTCGAGTGATGAGCAAGCCAAGCGTAGGGCTGTCTTGAAGCTACTAGAGGGGTTGAAGTCTCAGGGAACCCCCTGTCATGCCCTGGGAATCCAGGCTCACTTGCGAGGGAATAAACGGATTAACCCCCAAAGCCTGCGGAAATTTCTCCGGGATGTGGCGAGTATGGGTTTTAAAATCTTGATTACTGAACTAGATGTCAGAGATGACAAGTTACCTTTGGATGTGACTGTACGCGATCGCATGGTGGCTCAAGCTTATGAAGATTATCTGTCTGTGGTACTTGATGAGCCAGCCGTGATTGCAGTAGTGACCTGGGGATTTAGCGATCGCTACACATACTTAAGTAGCTTCCATCCCCGGTCAGATGGTGCCCCAGTGCGACCTCTACCTCTCGATGCAGATTTCAAGCCCAAGTTAGCCTGGAATGCGATCGCTCGTGCTTTTGATAATGCTCCTAAGCGTTGAATCATTAGACCTTTGAGGAAATTAACTTTCAGCTGAGATCTCAATTGGGTTAATGGTTCATTTTCACGCCTATGTAGCCTATGTATATATATAGGTTTATATATAATAGCAGTTCTCAATTGGGTGAGGTAGAAAGTCCTGGGTTAATGAGAGTAGGGAGTAGGGAGTAGGGAGTAGCGATGCAGCGCGGTCTTGGGGGGACCCCCAAGACCGCACTGGCTGCCTTTGAACACACTGGCTCCCTTTGACCGCGCACCCGTCGCTTTACTAACGACGTTGTTTTGCTTGGTCAAAGGCTTCACAAAGTTCCTCGAAAGAACAACCCAGTATTTCAATCAGGAGCCTGACGTGCTTTAAGCGTGGTTCGGCTTTGCCATTTTCCCAGTCACTAATCGTCGTAATGCTGACACCAACCGCAATGGCTAATTTCATTTGAGTCAGATTGACATGTTCCCTGAGTTTTACCAGGGTTAGAGGTTGATCTTCTTGGCTTTTCATAATAAATTGTTATTGTTCAAGAAAACTTGAACGGTTTGCTTAAATAGGGCTTGCGGATGAACTCTACATGTAGTGTTATAGTTACCCTCTAAAACCTACATGTCGTGTGTCGATGGCTAAATTGCGTAAGCCCTAATTAAAATAGGGCAGTTAACTTTGTTTTCTGCCCTTTTCTTGAATGCCATTCAGCAGCAAGCAGTTTGGCGACCTGACATAGGGTTATTAGCTAGTTCAGTAAAATAGCTGACCACTAACCATACCGTAGATAAATTTTCTGTAAAATGTTTGCACCAAACAGCTAATATTCCCGAAGCTATGCCAAGCTAGAGGCAAATCATCGCGCAATCGAAAGTAAGCCGCTTCAACACCAGCAGACTTACCTGATCAGGGGAATCTAACCCGCAACTAATCACGGTGACATTTCCCAAACCTCTCTATCGAGTAGGTGTAGGCTTCTCGCCAACCCCAGCCATCGCTATTTCCTTACAGAAACGCTTCCGTGTTCGGGTATAAGGCAAGCTTTACTTCTGACGGTATGCCCCACCGTCAAATTTCTGATTTTGATTGCTTTATCCACAGGAGGTTTGATGTCTACTGTCGTTAACCGGTGCATTTTCGGCTTTGGTCATCAACTTTAATAGACTTTAATTCACCATTACTTGCTCGTCTATTATAACTGATTAGACAAAAAGTGAGAAGAATTAGACAAAAAATAAGCAGAACTGTCACGCTGCGTTCAATCCCACGCATTTATTAGTACATATGTACTAATAATTCCGGTCATCAATCCTGCCCGCTGATCATGAGGGGCTGTTTGCCCAAGTAAGCTTCCGCACATGGGTTACCCCATCTCAGGAGCTTCCCAACCTGTAAAGATGGGTCGCTGATGGCCGTGGAAGCTAATTTGACACCAAATTCAAGTGTCTCAAGGAAAGCCTATCAGGAAAACCTATGTTGAATTATAGAGAAAAGATAAATCCCTGGATCATTGTCCTTCTGCAACCCAAGCTCAGCAATATCACCGTTGGCCGATTCCGACGGCGCGGCAATGCTGAAGAACATCTACGGGTTTTAAAGCAGATGATGCCTGAGGCAAAATTTTCCATTATGTTTGATGTGGAGACTATTCGGGAGGATGTTGTTAACTAGTGGCTAAAGTGAGTCATTAGTCATTACTCATCTCTCTTAAGCCTTCAGCCGTGAGCCAAAGGCTCACGCGTGCGCGTTCAGCTATCAGCCGTCAGCTTATTTTATTCAAAAGCTGTTCGGTGTAGCGTGCCCTATGGGCATAAACTGTTCCGGTAGCGTGGCGACAGGCCTTTCGCTGATACGCGACACGCTGATAGCTGATAGCTTACCATTTGTCATCAGTAACTACCGTTACTAATGTGTGTTGTTCACATTGGACTAATAGAACTCTGGTGAAAATCATGGCTCTACTCCTTGTCATGTCTGAGCTAAACGTTAATTTTCCCAGAGTTCTAATCACTAATGACTAATGACTTTTTTCGTAGGATTAGTTAACCGTTCAAGTCAAACCCCTAAAAGAAATTAGGCTGATGGCGAATTAGGTTGAGAAATTCCTCACGAGTTTTTTGATCCTCTTGAAAAATACCGACCATCGCACTGGTGGCGGTCCAAGACCCTGGTTTTTGCACACCCCGCATCACCATGCACATATGGGTAGCTTCCATCACCACAGCCACACCCTTTGGATCTAGGACAGCTTGAATGGCTTCGGCAATCTGGCGAGTCAGACGTTCCTGGACTTGCAGTCGCCGTGCATACATCTCGACCACACGGGCTATTTTACTCAGTCCTACCACTTTTTCGTTAGGGATATAGGCGACGTGAGCCTTACCCATAAATGGCAACATGTGGTGTTCACAGAGGCTAAAGAAATTGATATCCCGCACGAGTACCATTTCATTGTGACCTTCGTCAAAAATTGCCCCGTTGACTATTGCCTCTAAAGACTGGTTGTAACCACCAGTCAAGAATCGCATTGCCTCGACTACCCGCTTAGGGGTTTTGAGCAGTCCCTCTCGTTGCGGGTCTTCACCAACACCCAATAGGATAGTGGTGACAGCGTTGATCATCTCCTGGTTCAGTTCTTCCAAAGGAGGTTGTAAATTGGGCTGGTGACCATTCTGGGTATTGCGGTCAGGACGGGTCTCTAGCTGATGTTTCTCATTACCATTGATACTTTTAGCAGTTGAAACAGATTCAACACGGTTGAAACCATTGGAAGAAGCAATAGTCATGATTAATCTGATTAGATTGTAAACAAAAATGAACTTGATATTGCCAGACCATAGGGACAGGTTAAATTGACACAGCAATAACCTTTCAGTGAACCAAAAGTGTGCTATTATTTTTACCTATACCCTAAAGAATTCCGGCACTGGGCATCAGAGTCAACGACTCGATCACAGCCTGTTGTGGGAGCTCGACGGTGTGCAAAATTGACTGGGCAACAATTTCTGGGGTCAACATCCCTGAGGGATTTAATTGCACCTGAACTGTATCTGCATCCCATAAAGGGGTATTGACTGCACCTGGACAAATGCTTACTACCCGGATACCATTCCTACTTTCCTCTGCTGCTAGAGTCTTGGACAGGGCAATCATACCTGCCTTACTAACGCTGTAAGCCCCCCATTCAGGCAAGGGTTGCTTAGCAGCAATTGATGCCACGTTAATGATCGTGCCTCGGTGCTGGGCACGCATCCCAGGCAGAACCCCCTGGATGCACTGAAACACACTGGTCAGATTAAGGTCAATTAAGCGCTGCCAATCTGATAGCGGTGTCTGACTGAGATATCTAGTGTAAGCCATTCCCGCATTATTGACGAGAATAGTAATCGGAGCAAAATCTGCTGTGATTTCTTCTATCCAAGACCTAACCTGCTCCAGCTCAGCTAAATCAAATGGATAAGCCTTAGCTTGCACCCCAGCTGCCCTAGCAGCAGCAGCAACCATCTCTAAGTTGTTCCGGGAACGGCTGACTAAAGCTACATCGATTCCTGCCTTAGCAAAGGCTAAAGCTGTTTCCTTGCCAATACCACTACTCGCCCCAGTAATTATGGCGCGTCGCTCAACAGTCGATGTCATCAAATTTTACAAGATTTTGTTACAAATGCTTATCTAGGGTCTCTCGTAAACTCAGGATTGCTCCGAAGCAAATGCCCACATAACGCAGGTATTTGGTTTAAATCTGCTAGCTTTAAATCTGCTAGGTCAGCTACCAGGTAACCATTGGTGGACGCCGTCGAATTAAGCTTAGGTTTAGTGAGTTGGTTAGGCACCGAGATTTTAGACACTCCCTTAGGGCAGTTAATCTCCAAAGGCACAGCTAGGTTTTCGGTGTATCCGAAATTGTTTAGCAAACTGACTAACTACCTTAGAATATTGTGAACATTTGTTAATTGTATCATCATTCGCAGACTATTCAACTACCAAGTCGGCTGTCAATAATAAACTTTGAGGATAGAAAAATCGGGATAGGGTAATTGGTAATTGGGCTACCAAGGTAAACATCGGAGAAAATGGCGAGCATTATTAGCTCAATCCCCCAGAGGATGACCCCCTTGCTATATATAAAGTTTTATCCCTTGGGTTGGTAGCCCTAATTGGTAACAAATCTAACTATACTTCAAATCACGACCCTTGAAATCAGTTTTTAGTTGAGCAACGCCGCCGCGAAGGTGGGAGATATACCTCTAACCGGTTTACCTATTCACCCCTTCAAGACTAACTTTCTACAAAAATACCCATATTTCGGAACTTCTGATAGCGCAAATCCCGGCGCTGTTGAGCGGTTAATTGAGTTAGTTCTGCCAGGTTTTCCAATAGAGCCTCTTTGAGGATAGAGGCGGCTGCCAAGGGATCCCCATGAGCTCCCCCTATGGGTTCCGATAAAACTTTGTCAATAATCCCTAATTCTTTGAGGTCCCAAGCGGTAATCTTTAACGCTGCTGCTGCCTGCTGTCCTTGGCTAGCATCTTTCCAAAGGATGGCGGCACAAGCTTCTGGGCTAGCTACGGTGTAGACAGCGTTTTCAAACATCAAAACCCGATCACCAACACCAATTCCCAAAGCACCACCAGAACCTCCTTCACCAATGACTGTACACATAATCGGGACATCCAGGCGGAACATTTCTCGGAGGTTATAAGCGATCGCTTCTCCTTGTCCGAGTTCTTCCGCCTTCACACCAGCCCAAGCACCAGGGGTATCAATAAAGGTCAAAATTGGCATATCAAAGCGATTAGCGTGTTCCATCAGCCGCATCGCTTTACGGTAGCCCCCAGGCGCAGCCATGCCGAAGTTGCGAGCTACATTATCTTTAGTATCCCGACCTTTTTGATGTCCTAATATTACCACAGCACGACCCGCCAAAGAGCCAATCCCCCCCACTAAGGCTGGGTCATCATAACCACCGCGATCGCCATGCAACTCAAACCACTCATCAGTGATTGCCTGAATATAATCGAGGGTACTTGGACGCCTAGGGTGACGGGCTAGCTGTAGCCGTTGCCCTGGTGATAAACTATTGAAAATTTCCTGACGCAGTTGAATTGCTCTTGTCTCCAGTTGGCGGATTTGGTCAGAAACATCGACATTGTTTTCTTCTGCAAGTTCCCGAATTTGCTTAATTCGTTTTTCCAGTTCAACCAGTGGCTTTTCAAAGTCGAGACTAAACGTTCTGTTTTTTGCTGGTGACATAGTTACTGGTCATTAGTCAATGGTCAGTGGGTTTCTGGGTCAGATTACAGGGCATAACTCCAGATTAGCAAACCCATCAAAAGGTGCGACCCTAGGCCGCGATGGATTGCTCGCGGCCTAGGAGGCGCGCACCTAAAGAGATTGGAATCCCACGCTTCTCTTATATCATCTGGTAGCATTAAAATTTTTGACAACTTACATTTGCCTCAATCATTTGCCTCAATTGACCCTCTGCCCATCTTCCCATCATTAGGATAAACCGCAACGATATTATTACTAGGCATTATTACTAGGCGTAGGGCTGATCTCGCGCGGCCTTGGCTCAATCCCCAAATCTAAACATACTGTCATCGCTATTGACCTGAAACTTTGCCAGATTGGTGAATTACTGGGGAAAATAGAGATCTGAACCAGAGGATGGGGAAGATTGGGAAGTAATACCATTGAATATCCAGATCATAAGTAACTTAGGGGGAATAAATACCCCGGCTCGTTTTTCCGCCCTGGTCTCTCGTTTCTCTTCCCTAGTCGCCCATAGGCGGGGTTTGCAAACTCGCGCTTGATTTTTGATGAGGAAAATTCGTGACACAGCTATCTATCTGGATGAACTGGATGACTATATTCCTTATTACCAATCAACTCAAAGATTTAGCGCGAGGGTTTTAGGAAGATGAGATTGTGGCTTTAGTGGAAAACTATCTGCACTGGGAACAAGAGCAATGAGTGTCAGCACGACGAATATCCCTGATCTTGACTTAACCAACTTCACTATTTTGGTGATTGATGATAATCCTACCAATTTAGGAGTAGCTGTTGATTATTTGGAAGATGCTGGTTTGACGATTTTGGTAGCCCGCAATGGTGAGAGTGGCTTGAAGCGAGCTAAATACGCCCATCCAGATATCATTTTGCTGGATGTGTTGATGCCAGGGATGGATGGCTTTGAAACCTGCCGCCGTTTGAAAGCAGATTACGAAACCAAAGATATTCCTGTAATTTTTATGACGGCTTTATCCGGTATAGAGGATAAGGTGAAAGGATTTGAGGTTGGGGGAGTCGATTATCTGACTAAGCCGATTCAGTCACAGGAGGTGTTAGCAAGAGTCAAGGTACATTTACAACTGCGTTCTTTGACCAAAACCCTTGAGGACCAAACCAAGACATTGGAGGAGCAGAATCAACGTCTGAAAAAAGAAATTAAACAGCGCATGGAAGTGGAAGCAGAACTCAACGAAACCCTGCAACAGCTGCAAGCTACTCAAGACGAGTTGATCCAATCTGAAAAAATGGCTGCTCTTGGACAATTAGTGGCTGGAGTTGCTCATGAAATTAACACTCCTTTAGGTGCTATTAACTCCTCAGTTAGGAATCTTGCCAACTTTTTAGCTCACCACCTCAAGCAGTTACCTTCCTTTTTTCAAACACTTTCCAAGGAACGTCAGTCGGATTTCTTTACCTTACTAGAACGCTCCAGCCAACAAACGACTCCTTTATCTACTCGGGAACAACGTCAAATCAGAAAAGCCTTGACCGGCCAGATGACATCTCACTCGATTGAAAAAGCAGCAAAACTCGCCAATATTTTAGTGGGAATTGGGGTTTGGGACGACCTAGACACCTTGTTGCCTCTACTGAAAGACCCAGAGGGAGAAAAAATTTTACAAACTGCCTATCAATTTGCTAATCTCCAAACCAGTACCCGTAACATTGTTACCGCTGCTGAACGAGCTGCTAAAGTGGTGTTTGCCCTGAAAACTTATGCCCATGATGATTCTAGTGGTAACAAGATAGAGGCAAATATTATTGAAGGGATTGAAACTATTTTAACTCTATATTATAACCAACTAAAATACGGTGTAGAAGTAATCAGAAATTATGAGGATTCCTTACCTGCTATTCTTTGCTATCCCGACCAACTTAATCAAGTCTGGACGAACTTGATTCACAATGGCATTCAAGCTATGGATAGTAAGGGAACTTTAACCATTGATGTCAAACACCAGGATGATCAGATAAAAGTAAGTTTCACTGATAGTGGTAAAGGAATTCCCCCGGAGGTTATACCAAAAATATTTCAGCCTTTTTTTACGACTAAACCCCCTGGAGAAGGGAGTGGTTTGGGGCTAGATATTGTCAAAAAGATTGTGGATAAACATCAGGGTCAGATTGAGGTGGAGTCGGTGCCTGGAAAGACGACATTTACAGTAGTGTTGCCAATCGAGATAGTTTCAGAGTAATATCCTAAATCTTATAGCGCTGCACTTTATAGCAAGGGAAGTATAGTTGATGACATAGTACAGCGGTTTGCAATTCGATGAGGTACAAATTCTGGGCTTTTAGGGAGCAGGGACTGGAACAGGGAACAGAAATATGTCTTAACCTTTACTTCGACTGCTATAACTATTAAACAACTGCTAAAATAACATATCCTCCTGATTTGTCAAGTATTTTAACGAACATTACTGAATCTTTTAATTCCTAGAGAGACTAATTGCTTGGAGCCCAAGATAGTAACTGGAAGTTTAACTAAAACTTAAATAATTATTAATGTAAAGTACCCTTTGTTTACTAAGTTTCGCAAAAATTGTCAAGTCCTTGTATTGATGCGTCGCTTATTTAAAAATACTGAATCCTTTACTCCGTCTAGGATTTAGAACTATAACCATAAAAAATAGTGAAGATTTGTTACTTATTTGGTTAAGGTTATGTCTTCTTTCTATAAGTCTGTGTATAATAATTTTTGGTTGGCTCAAGTTAATAAAACTGAAGCTAACGGACATTTAAATTTCCTGATTGTTAGATGAGCTTTAGAGGTCTAGTTATAACAAGGCTTAGCCTCTGAAGATTGCTCTAGGAAATCTAGACTAAAATTTAGATGTCCTAGGAGTAGACCACACCAAAAAAGGTTAGATAAGGATAACCTAAAAATGAAGATGATGCAAAAATTATTGCAAAAGCTAAAAACAGCAACAGTCATAGTACTGATCAGTGTTTTTGTTCTGTTAATTTCTGGATGGACAAGCACCGCAGTTGCTCAATCCCCTATGGGTGATGTCGTAACGGGCTATATATCTAAAGTAAATGTCGCCGATCTGGGCCGAGCCATCGACTTTTACCATGGAATTTTGGGCATGGAATGGGATCATTCCGAGGATACAGACCGTTGGACACAGTTCTTTTACCCCAGGGTGCCTGGCACCCTAATTGGCGTCTACGAAGGCCAACCTACAGGAACAGGAGAAGCAGCACTCACACTAGTTGTGGAAGATATATTTGTTGCTAGTGATGTCCTAATGTCTCAAGGGATTGAGGTTTCACCGATTCATGATGTTGGTGGAGGAGTTCTATTAGCATTCTTTAAGGATTTTGATGGCAACAGCTTAACTCTTCGCCAGAACGGGTGGTAATTGGTCTTGACTGGTAGTTGGTATGAACTTTTCAGTCTTGACTTTTCACAGCAGAACGAAACAAGAGGAGTGGTGATCATAAATCCTATTTAATCCTCTTTGATTCACTAATCCCCCTTTAGCCAAAACTACCCTTAGGTCGCGGTGATATAAACCGTGTCTAAATCAAAAAAGTCCCTACCTCAAGGACTAGATTATACTAGATTCTAAAGGGGGTTTTTCACCAGAATTTGGGATTATTGGAATTATTGGAATTATTGGGATTACAAGATTCAGTACTACTTCAAGCGATTACTTCAAACAACGGCTATCTTCACCCAACTATTTTCAAATAAAGCATTGCGCTCAAATTTCGGATGAATCCGAACAATATAAATAGACTTCTGATCACTAGCAGATGTTCTATGTTCCCCTTCAGTAATTTTGTACCAATCTAGAGCAAAGCATTCACGGCTGTACAAGCTGTAGTAAATATCATGGGTTGTTAACAGGGATGGTGCTAGTTTAAATTGAATAGATTCTCCTTTTTTCAAGGCACCATAGTAAAATTTTGTTTCTGGATTCGGTACAGGTAAGAATACTTTTTTTACAAATGATTGGGGTAACCATTGCTTAAAGCGCAACAGGTTGAAAACATAATAATTTAACCAGACATGAAGCCAATTTTTTCGTTTAATTAGGTCACGGTAAAAGCTGTTGATATCAGTAGGGGCGTTAATTTGCTTGGCATCTACGACTTTAACACCATCTGCTTTAACAGTAGGTTGTTCTATTGTTTCTGACCAGTGATAATACCGCAAACCTAATAAGTATTTACCTGGTTTCAAGCTCACGGATTCCCATTGGTTTTCTCCGGATACGGTGAGGGAGCTGATATTAGTGATAGTTTCAAAATCTGGTAGACTGTAAACTACTAATGTCCAAGATTGGGCTGATTGTTTAGCTGCACTGGCATCAAAGCTAATTACCTCTTTGACCTGAATCGGTCCAACTAGAGAAATAATAGCGTGAAGATTCCAACGAGCTCGACTCATTGCCCAAATTAATTTGATGGGCTTTTTTAAAAACTCGGCTGATACGAGTTGCCACTGGATATTTTTAGTATTTTTTTTGGAGGTAAAGTATCCCCCGATGGTTTGCATCACAAATCTTAGGATGCGGGAAAAGATGAAGGAGAGTATGGATAAGGGGATTTCCCAGAAAAGCTCTATATTATTCATTTGTTTGTATAGGCTAAGGAGCAGGGAGCAGGGAGCAGGGAGCAGGGAGTAGGCAAGAGGCAAGAGGCAAGAGGCAAGAGGCAAGAGGCAATAGGCAATAGGCAATAGGCAAGAGGGCACAAATAATCTGTACCTCATAGCTATGATAAACGCTATATTTGGTAATTGGTATTGTTAAGTTTACCTGTTACCTTTTACCTGTTACTTGTTACCTTTTCACTTTTTAATTTTTCAGGTTTAATCGGTTGTTGGCGATAATTGCAACTATAGCATCTGGTGCATCAACATGGAGGTTATGTCCTCCTGATAGTGTTACTGTTTGAGCATGAGGTATTGCAGCTTGTTGTAAGGCTAGGTCTTCGGCTCGGTTAAAGTTACTATTATTGCCATAAACTAAGGTAGTGGGAGCTTGAATTTGACTCAGTAACTGTGTGTATTTATCTCGATTAAAAGCTGTTCCACTTAAACCAATTCCGGTACGAACTTGCAGTCTTGGATCCCAGCGCCAACGTACACCACCATCAAAAGGTTCGGTAAGTCGCTCAGCATGTTTTAAAGCTAATTCTTCAGAGAGGTTGGGGGTTAAGCGGCGCAGACGATTAGCAGCAGCTTGGATATCCGTAAAGACTTGGTGTTGGGGTGGGGATGCTAGATAATCTAAGTGGGTTGCTATATTTTGAGCTGTTTGATCGTCCTTCTGTTCTCCTGGTAGCACTGGCTCCAGCAATAGTAAAGATTTGACCTTTTCGGGTCTGACACTGGCAAAGGTGGCAGCAACTACAGCCCCCATGGAATGACCGACTAGAATAAATGGCTGGTCTGTCAGTGCTTTTGCGTTGGGCTCTGCCGTGCCAAAAGCGATCGCATCCAAATCCCCCAAGTAATCGATTAATTGATAAGACCCTCCCATACCTACATGCTGGGAACGTCCATGGCCTCGCTGGTCGGGTGCAACGACTCGATATCCCATCCTTGCCAAGGGACCAGCAATTTCTTCCCAAGCCGCTCCATGTTCTAAAACACCATGGATACATAAAATTAAATCTCCATCCACTGGACCCCAACTACACAGACAAAGCTGTAAACCGCGCACGTCTAGATAAGACTCCTGCATCGCTTCAAGTTCAACATTAGCTGGTTGGGCTGAAGCTTCAACCAGTAACGGCAATTGATAATCCAACCGTGTCGCTACCTCTTGGGCAAATTTTCCTAAAGGCTGGGGCAACTGGATTTGCTGCCAAACTTCTCCCAAAGCCGAATCAATTTGGTTATGGTTGCGGAAATTGGGGTCATCCACTGGTAGGGATTGGGGATGAACTCCATCGGTCATCCGCTGCCCTTGATAGGGCTCTAAAACCGCCTCATCAAAAGCAATACCCAGAAACTCACACAACCTTGCCATCACCTTAGCAGGTTGCTTGACTAGTTCCTCGTAATACACTAAATGATGATTGGATGGTGCAATTTCCTCGCAGAAGTCTAGGATATTACGGTTACAGGTTGTCCAAACTTCCTCTGCTAGCCAATAAGGGTCTACTTCATCAATACCAAAGATTTTATCCATCCGATTCTTGACAAAAGAATCAATTACGGCATAGGGATGACGTACTAGATGAATATACTTCGCTTCTTCAAATAAATCTTCCGCGTGCCTTAGGGTTTCCAGACTGCCAGCATAGGTAGGAGATTTATCCACAAGGGTACGTTTATCCGTTAGTTCCTGTAACCTGCCATAAACCTTCTGAATTGACCAGTCTTGCTGGGTTATCTCCTCCACCAGTGTTGTAATTGCTTCGGCATCTAGGTTCATAATTTCCATGAAAGCTCGCGCTAACCCTTCTCCTAAGTGAGTTGAACCTAGGGATTGATTGCGCTCAGCCATCGTTTCAAAGGGCAATAGGTGTAATTCTGGTGGACAGAATAAATCCCGATGACCAGCTAGCATCACCCGCAGTAAGGTGGAGCCTGACCGAGGGCTAGACAGCAAAAACACCATGCTCCGATTGCGCTGGGTGGGTTTGCTAAATTTGCGTTCGCTATTGTTCCATGCCCAAGCATTAGCCCAATTCTTAATATCTGAAAGACTAGTAGTGGTCAATGAGGTTTGGGTTGGCTGGGGCTGATGAAGCCGTTCCATCTCCAAAGCCAAGTATTCCGCTAGAGCTGTAATCCTTGGTCGCTCATAAAACTCCCTAGGATAAAGCGTTATCTTCAGGTCTTTCTTACAGGCATTGAGTACTTCTACAATCATTAGGGAATCAGCACCCAAATCCATCAGGTTGCTCTCTACTGGGATTTCCCGACTTATCCCTAATGCTTTAGCAATCTGTTGCTTAAGGTAATCGTTTAATAACGCTTCCCGTTGGGTTGTTGTACTGGCGAGCAGTTGATCAAAAATCCCAGAATTGTCATTTTCCCCATCCCCCTGAGGCGGTAGTGTTTCTGTGATTACCTCTGATAGGAATAACGGTAACTCTACCGGTAGTCGTTCTTTTAAAGTTGACCACTCCACCGGTAATACCCCCACCTGAGCCACATCTTGTGCCAGAAGTTGTTCGAGTATCTGTAATCCTTGTGGTGCTTGAATCGGCTCGATTCCCAGCATTGCCATCCGTTTACCGACGCCAGCGGCTAAACCCATCTCAGCCCAAGGCCCCCAATTAATACTTAAAGCGCTCGCACCTTGCCCTTGTCGATAATGGCTGAGGCTATCTAAAAATCCGTTAGCTGCGGAATAGTTTCCTTGACCAGGGGTACCTAGGATAGAAGTGGCGGAAGAAAATAGTACAAATAAGTCTAGGGCTATATCCTGAGTCAACTGGTGTAAATTCCAGGCTCCCTCAACCTTCGGCTTCATCACCTTGGCAAAACTTGTCCAATCTTGGTGCAGCAGGACCCCATCCTCTAGGACCCCTGCACCATGGATAATTCCTTTGAGGGGGGGTAGGGAAACCTGAATTCTGTTGAGACAGTCCCTAACTTGTGCTTCCTCGGATACATCCACCTGCTCAAGGACTACCATCACACCTTGTTCTTCTAATTTCTTTATTATTTCTGACGCCCTAGGATTTGGTTGGCTTCGTCCTACCAGTACTAAATACCTTGCGCCCTTATCTACCATCCATTCAGCTACCTTTAACCCCAGTGACCCCAAACCACCAGTAATTAAATAGGTGCCATCTTGTTTTAGCTGCAATGGTAAGCTAGCACTTTGGGACTGTTGCTGTTGATGAATCAGGCGAGGCACATAGGTTTGTCCATCCCGCAAAGCAAATTGGTTTTCTCCCTCTGGCCGTAATATCTGGTTGAGCAGCATTAATGATTGCTCTTGGTAGTGCTGCTCAGTGCTCAGTGCTGAGTCTTGGCTTGGTTCTAGGTCTATTATCCCTCCCCACAGTTCTGGATGTTCTTGGGCAATAACTGCCCCTAAACCCCATAGGGAAGACTGGGCAATCCGTAGGGATTTTTTCGTCTTACCTACCGGTTGTGTGCCCTCGGTAACTAACCACAGACGAGGGGGTTGAGCTAATTCTGCTTTGACTAACCCTTGCAGCAGATGCAATACACTACCACAACCGTTTTCTAAGGTGGCGTCTAGGGGAAATGTTTGGAACTGGTCCAGTGCGGGAGTATCTAAACTCCACAAATGGACGATAATCACAGATGTTCCGTTTAGGGATGCGACTTGTTGAGCTAACAGACGCTGAAACTGTTGCGGTTGCGCTGGGTTAATTTGGTAATGGTTTGCTTCTAATTGTTCATAGCTTGAGCCAGGGGAAATTAGCAAAATCCGGTCGGGTTTTGCTTCCAGCTGTTGAACTAATGTTTCTCCAAAGCCGCCTTTATCGGCAAAAATCAACCAAGTTGTACTAGATGTAGATATATCACTAGATACATCAGATACATTTATATCCTTGGGTCGCCATGCTATCTCATACAACCAATCCCCATAGGAGGGAGTAGAGAGTTGACCATAGGAAATCGGGGATAATTGTTTTACTGAAGTGGTATCTAGCCAATACCGTTGCCGTTCAAAGGGATAAGTGGGTAGGGAAACTAGACGACCGGGGTTATGCTCATGGAATTTTTTCCAGTCTACTGATGCGCCATGTTTATATAGGCTTGCCAAACTTTCCAGCATTTGCTGACTATCTGGTTTTCCTGGACGCAAACTTGGTATAGCCGTCAGCTTTCCTTTGGGTAAACACTGGCGACCCATTCCCAATAGGCTAGGCTTCGGTCCTACTTCCACACACAGATGATAACCCTGTTGATAAAGGGTTTCCATGCTCTGGTAAAATTTAACGGACCCACGGACATGGTCACACCAATAATCGGTCGTAGCGATCGCAGCAGTGGCTAATTTTCCAGTTAAATTCGAGATTATCTCTATTTGCGGGGGATGTAAGGATATTTCCGATAATACCTGGGCAAAATCTGCCACCATTGGTTGCATGAGGGCAGAATGGAAGGCATGAGAGACTGGCAACTTTAGTGATTTGACCTTTTGAGAGCGTAGTCGGGCTATCACGGTTTGAACCGCCTCACTTTCCCCAGAAATCACAATATTTTCCGGACCGTTAATGGCAGCGATTGAGACTTTGTCGGATACTCCTTGAATTGCCTCAGTTACCTGCTGCTCATTGGTCAACACCACCGCCATCTCACCACCTTCTGGCAACTGTTGCATCAAACGCGCTCTTTGGGCAATCAGCTTTAGCCCATCTTCTAAACTAAAGACTCCTGCTAAAGTTGCAGCCACATATTCCCCAACACTATGACCAATAACCACGGTTGGTTCGATTCCCCAAGACCGCCATAACTGAGCCAGGGAGTATTCTAGAGCAAATAATGCTGGTTGGGTGTAGGCCGTTTGATTTAATGTTGAGTTGTCACTGTTGTCCCTAAAGATTTCCGGATACAGGACATCCAGTAACGGCTGTTCTAAATAGGTTTGCAGAATTTCGGCGCATTGGTCGAGAGTAGCCCGGAAGATTGGTTGGGTTTCGTAGAGTTGCCTTCCCATACCACTATACTGAGAGCCTTGACCGGTGAAGAGGAAAACGATTTCGGGGGGAGTAGGGCTATTTTGTGCTATTTTCTCCGAAATGGTTTCGCTTTCTGTCAACTTGGTCAGTTGTTGCTGCAACTGGTCAGTGGATTTAACTAGGAGGGCTAGACGATAGTTAAAATGCGATCGCCCTTTATTGCTGGTCAAACAAATATCTGCCAGTGTGCTTGATGGCTCAGATGCTATGAAGTCTATGTATCGCTTTCCTAGGGTTTGCAGGGCGGTTGCGGTTTTGGCAGATAAGGTAAATAGATGATAGTTTTGGTCTTTATCCTTTTGGTCTTTATCATTACTTGTAGCTTTTGTCAAGTCTGGCGCTCCTTGTAGCACCACATGAGCATTGGTTCCTCCAAAACCGAAAGAACTGACACCAGCAAATGGGGGAATAACATCCCATGGCCAAGGCTCCCACTGCTGCTGTACTCGCAGGGGCAGTTCATCAAAGGGAATGTGGGGATTTGGCTCCTGGAAATGGAGGCTGGGTAAACGTTCTTGGTGCTTGAGGGATAGGGCAACTTTGATTAAACTAGCAATACCAGCAGCTGCTTCTAGATGACCAATATTAGATTTGACCGAGCCAATCGCAACAGGCTTGTTGGTAGGATGGGTTGATAACGCACCGTAGTTATCAGAGTTATTATCAGAGTTATTGTCAGAGCGATGTTCCTTTGGAACCGCTTTGCGAGCGCGTTTTAGGACATTTCCCAAGGCCATCGCTTCAATCGGGTCTCCCAGTAGGGTTCCGGTGCCATGGGTTTCTACATACTGCACATCTGACGGTGAAATGCCCGCTTGCTGGTAGGCCGAGACTAGAACAGCTTCCTGAGCATCTCGATTGGGAGCAGTTAGGCCATTAGTGCGTCCATCTTGGTTAACGGCACTGCCTCTAATCACAGCATAAATTGGGTCTTTATCGATCAGGGCTTTGGATAGGGGCTTTACTACTATCACCCCAGCGCCCTCGCCCCTGACAAAGCCATTGGCACGGGAATCAAATGCCTTACAGCGACCATCAGGAGATAAAGCCGTTAACTTACTTAACCCAACCGTCACCACTGGGGTTAGCATCAAATTCACTCCCCCTGCTATGGCTACGGTTGATTCACCATTCCATATACTCTGACAAGCCAAATGAATTGCCACTAGGGATGAGGAGCAAGCGGTATCAACCGTTAGACTTGGCCCTTTTAAATTCAGTAGGTAGGAAATGCGATTAGCTGCCATAGTGGAAGCTACACCAGTATTGGTATAGGTATCCACCACCTCTGGACTTTGGAGGAGCAGCTGACCATAATCATTAGTGGAAATGCCAACAAAGACCCCCGTTTGGCTTCCACTGATTTGGCTAGACACTTGGCCTGCATCCTCTAGTGCTTCCCAAATTACTTCCAACAGTAGTCGCTGCTGGGGGTCGATATAGGTAGCTTCCCGAGGAGCAATGCCAAAGAATTCTGGATCAAATTGATCAACATGCGCCAGGAAACCACCATAACGGCAATACATTTTGCCTGGTGCTGTGGGATCAGCATCGTAAAATCTCTGGATATCCCAACGGTCTGGTGGCACTTCAGTAATAGCATCCACACCATTTTTGAGCAGTTGCCAGAAGGATTTTGGGGAAGAGGCACCTGGAAAGCGGCAGCCAATCCCGATAATAGCAATAGGTTCTTTTAGCCCTTTCCTCTTTTGCAGCTGCAACTCAAGAAGGGCGCGTTTTTCGGGGGAGAGATTGGCAATCCGCTTAGCAATATCATCCACTGGCAACATAGATCGAAACATCGATGATCTAGGAACTATTTGATGGGTTTTCCCAGAATTTCTTGGATTTGTGCTTCTGAAAGCATTTCCAACTCAGCTAAGAGTTGGTCTACCTCTTGATCACCACTGGAGGCAATCGATTGAACCGTCACGGGTGAACGATAAAATGGTTTCGAAGTGAACCGATCCAGATTCTGGAACTGTGCCTCCCATAATTGTTGCATCTCACTACCTGCACTCGAAACTCTCGGTTCGATTTTTCTTGGGCTGTCCCCCTGGTTTGAGTTGCTTTGTTGACTTACTGTCGCCAGATATTGGGCAAGGGACTCGATATTGGGATAATCATAAGCCAGTGTAGGAGACAGAGGCACGCCTAACCATTCTTCGAGATCATCAGCTAGTTCAACTGCTGTTACTGAATCTAGACCATAATCAGCAAAAGACTTGCTGATGTTAATAGACCCGGCAGGAAGTTTGGTTTCTCGCGCTAGCCAATTTACTATCCACTTTTGAATTGATTTGGAGCTTTGCTGAAGGCCGATAGTATTAGTGGTCAGTTCTTTTTCTGGTTTGGTTGGGGCAATGGTTGGCTGCTGCGCCAAGCTCCATTGCCCTACAACTGTCAAGGTATTGTTTAGAAATCCAGCTCGACAAGCATGGCGCTGTACTTTGCCACTGGATGTCTTGGGAATACTATTGGTCTTGAGCAATAACACAGCATAGACTTGAAGCTGGTACTCTTGGGAGATGGCACTGCGGATTGCTTCAATCACTTGATCTACATCTAGTTTCCGCAGGTAATTCCTGGAAACTTCTTGGACAATCACCAATTGCTCAGCCTCTTCCACTTCCACGGAAAAAGCTGCGCCATAGGCAGGGCGAAGAGCTGGATGACTCTTTTCCGCCGTCAATTCTATATCTTGGGGATAATGGTTGCGACCCCGGATAATAATTAAATCCTTCAGACGACCTGTTACAAACAACTCGCCATCCTGGATAAATCCTAAATCACCAGTACGCAGCCATGGTCCTAAACCAGTATCAGCTAGATAGGCATTAAAGGTTTTTTCCGTCACCTCTGGTTGATTCCAATAGCCTTGAGCAACACTTGGACCTTTTACCCAAATCTCTCCGACGGCACCGGCTTCGACTTGGGTAAGGGATTGGGGGCATGCGATCGCAATTTTTTCATTTAACCAAGTCCGGCCACACCCAACCAGGATTCGAGTCGGCCCATTACCATTAGACTGACCATTAGACTGACCATTAGACTGATTGAGACGATTTTCTGGCAGGGGAACCACTCGATTTTGTTCAAGAGCTTCCCCTTCAAATTCCCTTACCACTGGAGGTTGGTCTTTCAAGCCCCCAGTGACTAATAATGTGGTTTCTGCCATGCCATAACAGGGGTAAAATGCTTCCCGACAGAAGCCACAAGGGGCAAATTTTTGAGCAAATCGCTCTAATGTGGAGGCTCGAACCGGCTCTGCACCAGTAAAGGCCGTTTGCCAACTGCTGAGGTCTAGGGTTTCTAATTGCTTAGCTGTAATTTTCTGCACACACAGCTCATAGGCAAAATTCGGAGCACCACTGGTAGTCACCTGATATTTGGAAATTGCTTTTAGCCAGCGGTAAGGCTTGCGGAGGAAATCTACTGGAGCCATCAGGATCATTGGAAGACCTACATAAAGGGGTTGTAGGATGCCACCAATCAGTCCCATATCATGGTAAGCGGGTAACCAAGACAATCCCCTGCTTTCGGGTGTATCTTGGAAACACTGATTGATCAAAGCTGAGTTATATAGCAAATTCCCGTGGCTAACCATCACTCCTTTGGGTTTACCCGTTGAGCCAGAGGTGTACTGTAGAAAAGCCAGGGTATTGCTTGTTTGGCGCGCGGTCGGTTGCGTCTTGGCGCGCGGGTCACGCGCAACGCGACGCTTAGAGTCCGGGTGCTGCCAATCTGATTCCTGGTGCGTAGGCAGATTGTCAGTAGCCAGCCAGTTCAGTTGGTTGTTGGCTGGATTTTCAGCTAGCTGAGTCTCTATTTTCTCTAATAGAGGGGTAGTAGTGAGGGCAAATTTGGCCTGAGCATCTGCCACAATTGCCTCTAGCCTGGACAAATTTTGATTGGAGCGGGGGGGATAAGCTGGAACGGCTAACACTCCCGCATACAAACAGCCGAAGAAAGCTGTGATAAACTCTAAACCTGGTGGATAGAGTAGCAAAGCTCGCTCCCCTTTTGCGTTTCGGTGTAAAAGCTCGGATGCGATCGCTTGGGCGTGGTTGTCTAACTGTTGATGGGTTAGGTAGCGGTCTGGGGTTTCCCCATTCAGTAGAAATGTATAGATGATCTGATCCGGCTGGTGTATTGCTCGGTAACGTAGCAGGTCTACTAAGGTAGAAAATTTTGGTATATTCTCGCTCATCTGATCTAAACTGTCTTTCATCCCTGCATGCCTTATTTTCACAGCCAAATCGTCGCCCATCCCCTGATCGATAGATTTATTCAGCCTTTTTCTAGGCTACAACAATCGTTTATTATCTATTAAGATGGGCATTATTGGCCAATAGCTTAATGAACTACCAATTCCCCTTAGTAATTGGAGGTAAGCATTCAGCTATCAGCCTTCAGCTATCAGCCTTCAGCTATCAGCCTTCAGCTATCAGCCTTCAGCTATCAGCCTTCAGCTATCAGCCTTCAGCTATCAGCCTTCCGCCAAGGACTTGTGTCCACGCTACTTGATGTGATTTTGAATAAAAGAGGTAAGCTAAGGCCAAAGGCAGCGCTACGGGAACGTAAGGTCTGAGTTACGGCTGACGGCTGACAGCTGATTGCTGATAGCTTAGGTTTCGCTCATAACTTTCAGCCGAATCAGCTGCTCTCCACTCTCGTCCAAAGGAACTTCAATCACGTCACCGGCTAGACGATCCATACAGGTCAGCAGCAATCGCAAGTGGGGAGTACTTGCCCCGGTATCTACATACAATCGGTCTGACAGGCTACCTAAACGCTTCCAGGTAGTATAGAGTTTGCCAACAGTCTTTTCTAGTGCCAAGGCTTGTTTCACTAAATCAGCAGCAGTGTTTAAACACTCAAGCCGTAGCGCTTCATCTAAAGCTAGTTCCATATCCAAGGATGTGTGATTGATAGCTTGGACTTGGGCAGATGCATCTAAATACTTGGCTAAGCAACGGGCATCTGAGGTCACGTGTTTAACGGTGTCCACATCTGGGTTTGTAGCAATTGCTTCTTGTAATGGAATCAGGTGGCTTTCTGGCAGCTTTTCCATCTCTTTGACCAATGGAGCCAGGTAACTGGATGGGAGACCCCCTTCAGCAGATTTTTCTTTAACTTCCTCTGGTAGTAATTCTGAGGACATGGCAGTCCATTGATCAGATGCCTGTTTGACCTCCCGGCGGGTAATGCGATCGCCTTTTTGAGCTCGTTCTGTGACCATCTGCTGGACTTCGGGAGCCGACTTAGCTGTTTCCACAAATGCCCGTTTACTGAAGTTATTAATGGCATCATGACTAAGCTGACCCTCGGTTAACAGAGTATCGGCACTTTTAGCCAGTTCAATCAGGGAGTAAGCCTGACTCTTACCGATTTCCCGACTTTTGAGCCAATTTAAAAATCCAGCTCCCCTTCCTTCACCCCCTTTTTTCTCCCTGTCTCTTACTACTCGTAGAATCCGTCCCCGCCAGATATCGGTCTGTAGGTCAACGCGATCGCATACTCGCCAAGCGTGATCGACTAGCTGGTCAAAATCAGTTTCCTGAATTTCCTCATCCTCTGGATCCGGGAGTTGGAAATCTAGATCCATCGGTTCGTTGAGGAGGGCAGCGAGTTCGGCGGTAGATTCAGGCACTTGCACCATAGGAAAGGATTATCCAGTGACGGTCAACACGATTATTGCACGGTTTCCAAATTATAGGATTCTACGCTACCCCTAGATGAGTGTGACTTGATTATGTGGCATAATGCACCAGATGTATAGGTTATTAGTCGTTAGTCATTAGTGTGGTTGCTTTTGAGATCCGAGTGTGACCGTCAAGCTATTAATGGGATTTAATGCGATCGCACAACTATTCCGTCATCTTATAGGCTACTCAATCACGAAAAATTTGACGCCATAACTGGTTTTTTCAAGCCTTGTAAAAATTTTATTATAATTCTTACTAAGTATTGCTTTTTTACGGCAATTTATCCTATCATTAACTAGTGTTTTTTGTCGTAAATTTACATTTTTTTAAATCTATTTACGAATATTTATAATAATTATTATTACCTCAATCAATTACATAAATTAATTTTAAGGGCTTACATGGGCCTTTACTCGTCTAATCAGCATCAACTTATAACCGCTATAATGCAACATAGATAAAATCGAAAAAAGACTACAAAAGACTACTATAGCGTTTCCTAGTAAGCCTGACGTACATCTAAATTTTTTTAATTGTTCCCTACTCCCTACTCCCTGATCCCTACTCCCTACTCCCTACTCCCTACTCCCTAAAAACCAGTACAAAATTACCTCACCTACATGTACTTTTATTAAGCCTGAAATAATTGGGAACAAAGGTGGTAAATTATAGCCAACATAGCAAGAGTATGAGAGGTGCATCAAGATGAATGAAAAGAAAACTACCGACAATAAAATAATCCCAGGGAGCTTAGCATTAGCATTTGCTTTACTCATCGGTGCAGCCTGGTGGGTAACTAACTCTAACTCTCGCTCCTTGGAATTTAGCCGTAGTATTAGTACTCCACCTATAGAAGATGTCAACTCTTCTTCTACATCTTCTACTACAACAGAGAATGCAACCGAGAATGCTGATGCTCAAACAAATCTTAAGCTTCAGGGATTAGGGGATACCGACCGTGGTTATTCAATCCTCGGTAGTGCTAACTTCCGAGACGCTCTGGTTAAGCGGGGGATTGGTTTTAATTATGCTCAAGAGTCAGACCAGGAAGCTCTTGCAGCAGCTCTGGCTCAGGAAAAAGCTGATCTGATTGGCACTAGCTTAGAACAATTCCTGACTCACAAGCCTAACGGCAAAATTGTTGCTCTGTTGAACCAAACAGAGAAAACAGATGGTACTCAACCCAACTTAGATGTAGTAGTGGCCTCTGAGCGTATCCTGAAATCCAATCCCAAAGAGATCCAAGATTTTGTAGAAACATACTACGACCAGGTAGAAAAAGGGAATCTCAGGGATGGGGAAACTGCCGGTAAGGGGATGCAGTTTTTTACGGCGGCTGAGGCGAAAGATTGGATGAAATCAGGAACTTTGGCCAAAAAAATAGGGGAAACTGCGGAAGTTTTGGCAGCTTCCGGTAAGGCAAAAAATGTTCCTATTAATACCACAGAACTGTTTACCGCTAACTATCTTCCCCCAACAGCTGAGCAAAGTATAGCTACAACCCCTCCGACTGATCAGAATCCGCCGGAAGTTGTGGCTCAAGCTCAGGTAGCTGATTCTACTGAAGCCGATCAAGCTCAGGGATCACAACCGGAAAAAACCGTTGCTCAACCAGAACAAAAACCTGATTCTACCGCCACTCAAGTGGCTGAGGCAGATGATAAAGCCAAGGAATCGCAACCAGAACAAAAATCTGAACCTAATCGGACTAAAGTTGCAGAGGCTGAGGGACAAAACCCCCAGCCGCTAACTAACTTAGAAGTTTTAGGTGAAGTCAAGTTTGCCAGGGCTTCGTTTCAATTAAGTCCCCAGCAGCAGCAAAAGCTCACTGATTTGGCAGAGGCAATTCAGAAATTTAGCCCCAGTAGTGTAGTTGTGAAGGTGCAAGGTCATACCTCCCGTACTGGCAATCCTGAATCTAACCAGATACTCTCTCAAGCCAGGGCTCAAGAGGTAGTGAACTATCTCAAAAGCAAGTATCCCTCCCATCAATTCGTTGTGGAAGGATTAGGTTTCTCTGAACCCCAACCTGGTACTGACCCGACTTCTCCTGTTAACCAACGTACTGTGATTAGTTTGCTTCATGGAAATTAGTCACACACCAAGGCGTTGCTCAATTGTGGAATAGCCAATGGTAATTGGTATAGAAAAGGGAACAGGGAACACAGAGTAGGGAGTAGGGAACGATGAACAAAAATTATCACAATTAATTTAGGTACCCTATAACTGGCTCAATTATCAGCTGTTGTGCATTGAAACTGTATATTAATGAAATCAGATCAAAAAGATAGATCCCAATCCCCTTTTGCCTTTTGCCTTTTGCTTTCTCGATGGCATGGCAGCCTTGAATTACGCTTTGCCTTAGCCCATGGAAAAACTCAACCTATTCACACCTACGCCAAAGCTCCCTTGAAGGTACAGCGACCGTTTTATCCAGAAGGGTTAGGGGTTTGTCATACTGTGGTACTTCATACCGCTGGAGGAATGGTAGCAGGGGACAGGTTGTCTCAAGATATCCACCTTGAATCGGGTACTCATGCTTTAATCACCACTGCTGCTGCTAGTAAAGCTTATGGTAGGGGCAGTTCTAGCGCTAGTCTAATCAACTATAGCGCTAGTTTAAACCAACCAGAAGCTAAAGAAAAATTATCTAGCGCTAGTTTAAAAAAGCCAGAAGCTAGACAAATCAGATCTAGCGCTAATCAAAAAAACTATAGCGCTAGTTTAAAAAAGCCAGAAACTAGACAAATCATCCGGATCCAAGTAGAGACTGGTGCTTGTTTAGAATGGTTGCCCCAGGAAACGATTGTATTCAATGGTGCAGTTTACCGGCAGGATTTGCAGGTAGAATTAGCGCCGGGAGCCAGTTGGTTAGGCTGGGAAATTACCCGATTTGGACGGAGTGCCAGAGGAGAAAGGTTTGTGGAGGGAAATTGGCGATCGCATACGGAAGTTTGGCAGCAAGGACATCCACAGTGGATTGACCGACAATGGTTACCAGCTAGCGAAGCCACCTTCTCTAGTCCTTATGGTTTAGCGGGACAACCAGTGGTAGGAACATTAGTTTTGGTAGGGGAACCGGTATCATCAGAGATTCTCGAACAAGCCAGGGAACTTTGGAGTGCTAGGAAGTATGTAGGGGAAGCTGGGGTAACTCAGCTGATGTCAGGATTATTATGCCGCTATCGTGGTGCTTCGACTGAGGAGGTGAGACACTGGTTTACAGAGGTTTGGCAACTGTTGCGCGTTAATCTATTCGGGCGTCCTATTATTAAGCCACGAGTTTGGCCGTTGTAATATCAAAATTACTATCGCAAAGGGAACAGGGAACAGGGCGCAGGGAGTAGGGAACAAAAATTCTCAAAATTCCTACACGGATTGCTGTATTAACCAAAATTGCTACTAACCAGGATTGCTATATATACCAAAATTGCTACTAACCATAGGATCAAACAATGCAACTGACACCCCAAGAAAAGGATAAACTACTAATTTTTACTGCCGCTTTATTAGCAGAACGACGCAAGGAAAAGGGGTTGAAGCTAAATTACCCAGAAGCCGTTGCCTACATTTCTGCGGAAATTTTGGAAGGTGCCAGGGAAGGACGTCCAGTAGCTGATTTAATGAGTTACGGCACCACGCTGCTGACGCGGGATGATGTGATGGAAGGAGTCCCCGAAATGGTGAATGAAGTCCAGGTAGAAGCAACCTTTCCCGATGGGACTAAACTGGTTACTGTACATGACCCAATTCGTTAATCCCACAAAAAGCTTGATAAGTAACTCTTTAACTCATCTTAAATCATCAGAGGATTCACAGAAGTTGACAGAGTTCTTCTCTGAGATAGATAAGTTGGTTTCTCAGGTCATTGATTTGCTCACTGCTCAGTTGTGCAGTTCCTTTATGATCTACGATGTTATTCAGGCTATTGATACAGTCATCAGTCGTATTACGACAGTTGTGAACAACCTGGATTCGTTCGTTAAAGATTTCTTGGAACTTAGGCTCAGCTGATTGAATAATAGTATTGTTGTTGGGTTGAGATTCATTCAGTTGGAACTTGAAAATGTTCCATAATTGAACTAGTGAAGGGAGTCCCATAAGCACCAAACAATGGTAAAAAACCTTTAAAACTAAATCAAACACCAGACAGGAAAACTAAAAAAGTAGGGAGAGTATTCATGACTATAGTCATAACTAATTTAAGATTGCAAGAATTAATTGCGAAAATAGTTGCCAAAATAAATTTCTGAATATAGCACTACGCATTAAGGTGCTTGACATTGATACAAGCTGACAACCTGTTGTAGTAAACTGTTGCCTTTTGCCTTTTGCATCTTGCCTTGCGCGTAGCGCTATAACCGGCTGCTGATCAAGCAAAATTTTTCCATAAGTATGATAAATTTCTGGCCATTAGTATAGCTTTAAAAGCCATGTAAGATGTCATAGTTGACCAAAAAGGAATCATTAACTGTAGAAATAAAACCATCAACGATTTAATAAAGACAATAACACCTATATAGATTATTCAGAACAGACTATAAAAGTCAGGATTAATTGATTAAAGACTGTGTAAAGAAAAGAGAAACTAGATAAAAAATATGGTAATGGTAATAGGTAATAAGCAATAAGTAGTAGGTAATAAGCAATAAGTAATAGGTAATAAGCAATAAGTAATAGGTAATAAGTAATAGGTACCAAAAAAGCAGTTGACAGCTTCTGTGCTAAGAGAGGGCAGCTTCATACCCTTGTCAGAATCCTAGAGCCATTAAATGTAGACCCCTTATGCCTAAGCCTAGAACCTTAAAAAAAAACTAAACTCCACTTCCCATATACTTCAGTGTGTCAGTTAAGGCTACAAAAAAAATCGAATGTACGAGATAATCAACTAATTCACGAGATAATAAAAAGCTAGTCAGGGTTTAAGGAGTTAGTTAGTGATTCCAGGCGAAATCATTCCCCAAACAGGGGAAATAGAACTCAATGCTGGTCGTGCCACCATCAGAGTACGGGTAGCTAATACAGGCGATCGCCCTATTCAAGTAGGGTCTCATTTTCACTTCTTTGAAGTCAACGAAGCTCTCCAATTTGACCGGGAAGCCACTAAAGGCATGCGCTTAAATATTCCAGCTGGCACCGCTATCCGCTTTGAACCGGGAGACGAACGAGAGGTGGAATTAGTCACTCTTGTCGGTAGTCGTCAGGTCTACGGCTTCAATGGCAAAATTAATGGTCAACTTGATAGCTCAAGTTGATATATAATTATCAGTTTTTTTTCTAAAGCAAGCGCTACCCACAGGTAATCCGAGAGTTTGGCCGAGGGAATAAAATTACCCATTACCCATTACCCATTACCCATTACCCTCAATCAAGGAGTTATTGATGAGTTATCGTATGGATCGTCGTGCCTACGCCGAAACTTATGGTCCTACCGTAGGCGATCGCATCCGCTTGGCTGATACAGAACTAGTGATCGAAGTGGAACAGGACTACACCACCTATGGTGATGAAGTTAAATTCGGTGGTGGTAAAGTGATTAGAGATGGAATGGGACAATCCCCCATCTCCCGCGCCGAGGGTGCTGTGGATTTGGTGATCACTAATGCCCTCATCCTGGATTGGTGGGGTATTGTTAAAGCCGATATTGGTATTAAAGATGGCAAAATAGTCAACATTGGCAAAGCCGGAAATCCCTACATCCAGGACAATGTCACTATTATTATTGGTCCTAGCACCGAAGCAGTTGCTGGGGAAGGCATGATTGTCACCGCTGGGGGGATTGATGCTCACATTCACTTTATTTGTCCCCAACAGATTGAAACTGCGATCGCATCTGGTATCACTACTATGATCGGGGGTGGTACAGGTCCAGCCACTGGCACTAACGCCACAACCTGTACTCCTGGTGCTTGGAATATTCACCGGATGCTCCAAGCTGCCGATGCATTTCCTGTGAATCTAGGGTTTTTAGGGAAAGGCAATAGTGCCAAACCCGAGGGATTACAGGAACAAGTGATAGCGGGTGCGATGGGATTGAAGCTGCACGAAGACTGGGGCACTACTCCAGCCGCTATTGATACCTGTTTAAGTGTAGCGGATCAGTTTGATGTCCAGGTGGCAATTCATACCGATACCCTTAATGAAGCCGGGTTTGTGGAAAATACCATTGCTGCCTTCAAAAACCGAGTCATTCACACCTACCACACCGAAGGAGCAGGGGGAGGTCATGCTCCAGATATTATTAAAGTGTGTAGTGAAGCTAATGTATTGCCCTCTTCTACCAATCCTACTCGTCCCTATACCCTTAATACCCTAGAAGAACATCTCGATATGCTCATGGTCTGCCATCACCTAGACCGGGGGATTCCTGAAGATGTGGCCTTCGCTGAGTCCCGGATTCGTCGGGAAACTATTGCTGCTGAGGATATCCTTCATGATTTAGGGGCATTTAGTATGATTGCCTCTGATTCTCAAGCCATGGGACGGGTGGGTGAAGTGATTATCCGTACCTGGCAGACAGCCCACAAAATGAAAGTGCAACGGGGAATGTTATCCACCACTACTGGGGAAACTGGGGAAAATGACAATTTCCGAGCCAAGCGTTACGTTGCCAAGTATACGATTAATCCTGCGATCGCTCACGGAATTGCTAATTATGTCGGTTCCATCGCAGAAGGGAAGCTAGCGGATTTGTGTCTGTGGCGTCCAGCCATGTTTGGAGTCAAGCCAGAGATAGTGATTAAAGGTGGTGCGATCGCATGGTCCCAAATGGGTGATGCCAATGCTAGTATTCCCACACCCCAGCCGATTCATATGCGTCCGATGTTTGGTAGTTTTGGTGGTGCGATCGCAGCCACATCCGTTACCTTTGTCTCCCAAGCTGCCTTAGACCAAGACATCCCAGCTCAAATTGGCTTACAAAAATCCGCTGTTGCCGTTTCCAACACCCGAAACTTGAGCAAGACCGACATGAAACTCAACGATGCCTTGCCACAGATTGAGGTCAACCCAGAAACCTATGAAGTCAGAGCTGATGGGGAATTATTAACATGCGAACCCGCAACGGTTTTACCTATGGCACAGCGTTACTTCTTATTTTGATAATAGCAGTTATCAATTGGGTGAGGTACAAATCCTTGGGTTTTAGGGAGCAGGGAGCAGGGAGTAGGGAATAGGTGTAAGATTTGTGGAGTTGGAGACCCGGAGCCAGGGAGGGGGGGGAGTGAACAAAAATCCTGTGTACCTGATGAGTATGATAATTGCTATAGCCCTCTTCTGTCACAATCCTAAAACAAAGCGACCCGTGGAATGGGCATCTTGCCCGTTGTGGAATGGGCATCTTGCCCGTTGTGGAATGGGCATCTTGCCCGTTCCTGACAGTGCGACCCGTGGCGAATTTAATTCTTAATCGGTCAAGCGCACCGGATCTTTTGGGGCGGGCAGGATGCCCACTCTACTCCTATTAATTCGAAGATTCAGCAACGCCGATTTTAGGACTACCTTTGGCTGTATCAAATGACTGATAAAGCTTTTGGAGACTGCCTTCTCGGAAACTGACAGAAGAAGGTTATAGGGTTTCCCATATTTATAAGGTACATTCAACTAGTTACCCCTACTCCCTACTCCCTACTCCCTACTCCCTACTCCCTACTCCCTACTCCCTACTCCCTACTCCCTAATGTTAAGTTTTCTGCTGAACTGACCAAAGAAGTATCGAGCGAGAGGTATAAATGAGTTCAGTTTGAGAAGAAATTTAACGATGAATCTAAGTATTGCAGCAGTACTCTTATACGGCATCTTAGCCCTGATCGGGGGAATCATGGGCTATGCTAAAGCCAAAAGCAAAATATCTCTCATTTCTGGTCTAATTAGCGGTTTATTGCTAATATTTGCTGGAATAATGCAGCTTCAAGGACAACCCTGGGCACAAACCTTAGGGATAGCCGTAGCAGCTGCACTGGTGATTGTCTTTGCCATCCGGCTCGCTAAAACTCGCAAGTTTATGCCAGCTGGACTAATGATCATTGCTGGTGTGGTGTCTCTAGGGGTGATGCTTTATCCAGCTATGGCGTAAAACCACGCTTTTATAGTCCCCTCTGAATGCATTTGATCAACCAGAAAAGCACACCATGGGTTTTTACATACAGATACCGGATAGGCTAACCGATCGACTAATCTGAGTCTATCCGGTATCTGTGTACATCGGTCTCGTGCTGAGAAGATCAAAATGCCAACAGTCTTAGCCCCTAAACTTCCTTTGAGCTTATTTTTCTTCCTGTCTTCGCAGTTGACTTATGTATAAATACTATCGATTAATCTTATCTATAAAATGGTAAAATTTGTCTAGAAACCCCTATAGCCTTGCAATTAAGTAGCCAAAAATCGTGATAAAACGGGATTTAATACCGCAAAACAGACATTGACATTTGAATAGCGCTAGAGTATACTTAAGGTACAAGAGACAGTTAACCAACAATGCCTAAAACTGTAGGAGTAACCAAGAAAATATCGACTCAGATTGTCCCCGTAGTGGGGATGGCTGAGTCGGTTGAAGTTGAGTTGCTGTCTACAATGAAGAAGCTAGGCACAGTCAGGTCTGAGTCTTACAACAAGTTAGGCAGCATCAGTCACTGGAAGCTTGATTGGAAAAAAGCCTACCCAGAAGTCAGGAGTTTTAGAACTCCTGAGTCTTTGGGACTGCCTTCCAAGTTGATGGAATGGACAGTTAGCGATGTTGCCAAAGCCATTACAGCGAGCCAGGCAGCTTGCACTGATGCAGTCGTCAAGAAGATCTACAAAAGGTTTCCCGGGAAAGATAACCAAAAAACAAGAAAAGAACTTTGCAACCAGCTAAAAACCTTAGCCTTTTTAGATAATCCCCTTCTGCATAGATTCGTAAGAAAGGAATTCCAGAGAGGGCATTCTTGGGTTAATAACCAGATAGTTTATCAACAGGGAGGGTATAAATGCAAAAGGCTCTCCCGCAATACCTATCAACTGGAGTTAGCTGGTTTAAGGAGAGGAAAAAGGAACAAAATAGTTGTTAGGTCTAATCGCCATATAAAGGGTCAGATTAGACTGATACATAACCAGCTACTGCAAAAGTTTGAGATTTATTTCCTAGTAGACCATGGAACCGTCGAAATCCCTGCTGATCGCCGTGCTGTAGGAATAGATAAGGGATATACTGAAGCTTTCTATGATTCAGATGGGCAGGCCCATGGAAAAGATTTAGGCAAGATAGCAACCAAAAAGTCTGATCGCATATGTGCCAAAAACCGCAACAGAGGAAAACTCTGGGCGCTTCATAGAAAGCTAGAAAAAATAGACCCAGCTAAGTCGGCTCGAATACTAAAAAACAACCTAACCAGAAAGACAGAAAACCGCCGTTACAGAAAGAATCAATCAGAAATTACGGCAATTATAGGAGCTGCGTCTAAATCTCTTTTCAATGGAGAGTCATTAAAAGTATTTGCTGAGGACTTAACACAACCAATCCGAAATAAACGCCAGTCTAAGGCCGTGTCCCGTAAACTTAATAGTTGGATGAAGGGAGTAATGCGGGACTCTTTGCAGAAATGGGCTGATTGGACTGGCTCGGTTGTCACAGAAGTTCAACCTAGTTACACGTCGCAAATTGACTCCGTGACTGGAACCCTATTAGGGAAAAGGAGCGGGGACAGTTTTACCAGATTTGATGGGGTCGTGTTGCAGGCTGACCACAATGCTGCTCAAAACATCCTTGCTCGGGGTACAGACAAGGAGATCTCCCGGTATATGAATAAAGCCGAGGTTCAAGCGGTGTTGTTGCGCCGTACCGCGCGTTTCTTGAAAGGTATGGGACTGAGTTTGGCTGATGCAGTTGAGCTTGGCTGGCTTGATTCTAAGCATGAGCTTTGCTCGGGCTTTTAAGGAACTCCTGGTCAGGATACCAGGAAAGTCCAGATAGATAAGTGGGAGGCTTGACTCCAATTGCTGCACGACCACTTCTCACTCGGACAACAATAGATTGCACCTTGACCCGTGGTACCGGGTTTCTCCCGATCAATCCCGGTTCAAGAGTATCCCTAGGCGGTGCTTTACCTGTAACCTTACCAATAGTAATAATTATTAGTCAAGTGTCTCTCACCACAGATATCTATTATAACTCAACCAGTCCAGCCATCGCCAGGACTGCTAACGGTAGCCGTAACTTGGTTTTTGAAGAATTAGCCGAAGTCAGTCCGATGGATCAAGCTGTTTCTCTAGTGTTGATCAATCCCCAACAGCCTAGTTATGAACCTAGTTATTCTTATTTCCAAGAAGTCCAGTTTAACAATCCCATAAATCTGGAAAATGTGGTCAGACCGACAGTCAATTTTCTTGAAAACCCTCAATCTACCCTACCTGTCGAGAATCTCGTTATTGGTATTGTCCTAATTTCCATTTTCTCTTTCATATTTATGAAGAGTTCTTGAAAGCTGAAAACCCCCGTGCTTGGCGCGGGGTACAAAAGCGATACCAAGTCTAGTACCTTGGGTTTCTGAGTTAGTAATTTTTAGGGTATAAATCCAGGTTAATTAGCTATAAATAAGAGCTTGAGCAGCAAAAAAATTCGGTATTATCTCCATAAATAATCGATTATTTGGCTGAATTATTATTACTTGTTAATTGTTAAGTATTACTTGAAAATTTACCCTTGACAAGTAACAAGTAACAAGTAACAAGTGTCAATTTTCAAACCTAGGAGAGATGTGAATGTCTTATAGTGATTTTAAATCTCTAGACACACTAGCTTCTCTAGGGATTGATATGCTAGAACCTGTCCCATCCCTGATTCAAGCAGACCCAATTTCCCCCACTAACTTTCTTCAGGAAGCTCTCAAACGCTTTGTGCCACTAGCAACTGCTATCAATACTGAAAAAGCTCGCTCTGAATATCTAATCGCTCCTATTTTAAGTGAAATTACAGTCATCAACCCTCGTATTAGTCTGTTTTCTGGCAAAAACTTTAATGTAGACCCAGCACAGGGACTTACTGGATTTTTTGATTTCATACTTACTGATCACCCAGATAAGTTAACCATCAAAGCTCCAGTGGTGGTAGTGGTAGAGGCAAAAAACGAAAATATAAATGAAGGACTCCCTCAATGCCTTGCTACGATGTATGCAGCTCTATTGGTTAACCAAAAAGAGCCAGAGATGGCTGAGCGAACAGTATACGGAACTGTTACGACGGGACAAGTGTGGCGATTCCTGGCTCTGACACAAGAAGGCAAGGCAATCGTGGATCTTAATGACCGCTATCTAACACCTGTGGATGAGTTACTGGGAGTGCTGGTTGCTATGACAACTCGATAGTTGACTTGGTCAAAGTTGATCTTGATTTAATCTACACCATTGACGCAACGGTTTTTTTGATTGACCCTCAACCCTCCACAAATAAGTGCGATCGCATAACGACTCAATGCTTAGTATCCCATTTGCCTCTTCCCTACTCCCTACTCCCTACTCCCTACTCCCTATTCCCTTCTCCCTAATAATGCTGAAGCAACGGTTTTTGCTTGTGCTGCTGCTATCGAGTTCCCTTCCATCATCGCCACCACAATTGAGCCTTGCACAAGCAGTAAAAACTGTCGAGCCAATAATTCAGGATCAGTAATGCCTGCAGCCTGAGCCAGATCCAGAATATAGGCATAAACAGCTTGTTGCTGCTCCAAAGCCGCCTGATAACCTGGGTGCTTGGGCTTGGCCAACTCTACAGTAGCGTTAATGAAAGCACAGCCACGAAAATCTGGAGCTTCAAACCATAATTGAAGCACATCAAAGATTGCTAATAGACGCTCTTTGGGATCTGAACTATGTTGGGCAACAGTTTCTATAAACCAGGCACGCCAAGACTCGCCCCGCAGTGTCGGTAACTTGTCTGAAAGCGATCGCGTTTTTCTATTTTTGATGGATTACGCTCACCGTCGCCGATTAAAGATTTGGAGAGGTCTATTAGATTTACAACAATACTTTCTCTATTTGATGGACTATGGCGCACCAGTAGGTTACCGTCTAGCCAGCAAAAATGCCAATAAAGTGCTAGGGCTGATTGTGCAGAATGGTAATGCCTATGAGGAAGGTTTGCGAGAGTTTTGGGAACCACTCAAGGCTTACTGGCAGGACAAAACTCCCGAAAATGCTCAAGTTCTAGCGGATTTTTTAACCCTCGAATCGACTAAGTGGCAATACACTAATGGAGTTCGCAATCCAGAAGCCATTGCTCCAGACAATTGGTTCCATGATCAATATTTGCTCGACCGTCCTGGCAACAAAGAAATTCAATTAGAACTGTTTTACAGCTACGGTACTAACCGGACTCTCTACCCACAATGGCAAGACTATTTCCGTCAGTTTCAACCTCCAACCCTAATTGTTTGGGGCAAAGGTGACTACATCTTTCCGGAAGAAGGAGCCCATCCCTACAAGCGGGATCTCAATAACCTCGAATTCCATATCCTAGATACCGGTCATTGTGCCCTTGAGGAAGATCTAGAGTTGATTGCTAATTACATTCGCAACTTCGCTCGCTCTAATTCCCCTAAGTAGTCAGGCACATTAGTCAAGTACAATTAGGCATAATGACAGTATAAGTAGTCGGACAAACATTTTTGGCTCTGTCTAAAGTTTTGTCAACATTGCCAAAACCCTTGTGGCCTAAAAATTAGTCTTATTCATCTCCAACTACTTAGCTGTCATGAAGTGTCAACGGGTAAGAATCTTTGAACTAAATTGGAGGTAAATAGTATGGCGACTCAAACTGTTATTATTACTGGTGGCGCGACTGGCATAGGCTATGCAATTGCTGAAGGGTTTCTGAACACTGGGGCAAATGTAATGATCAATGGCAGAACTCTCTCGAAGCTTGAAAGTGCAGCCCAAAAACTGAATCAGCCTGATCGCATCCAGATTATAGCAGGAGACATTACTGATCCTACATTCGCTCCTAAACTCGTTACTGAAACCGTTGCCAAGTTTGGTAGAGTTGATGTTTTGATTAATAATGCAGGAATCTTTGCCGTCAAGAACTTCACGGATTACACAATTGACGACCTCTCACGGTACCTGGGATATGTAAGAGGTACTTTTGCGCTAACCCAGGAAACCGTCAAACAGATGAGAGAGCAGGGGGATGGTGGCGCGGTTGTCAACATCAGTACAATACTTGCATTTAATGGGGTTAAGGCTTTGCCCTCTTCTGCACCGATTATGGCGAAGGCTGCTATCACAGCAATGGTAAAAAACTTATCTGTGGAGCTAGCAGCAGACAAGATTCGGATTAATGCTGTAGCCCCTGGCATTGTTCTGACACCATTGCTGGGGGAAGTAAACCAAGAAACTGTGGATGATTTGAATCAGCAGCAGCCTCTTGGCAGGATTGGCACACCGAAAGATATTGCTGATGCAGTGCTGTATCTGGCTAATGCCAAGTGGGTTACCGGTGTGATTCTTCCTGTGGATGGTGGGGTTGATGCTGGTGGTGATGGTACTAGCAATCTCAGGCAATAATTAGAGATTCCAACAATAAACATAATGTCAGGAGGTTGCCATGCAGATTCATGCAGATTTAAGTCAGCGAGTCGTTGTCTATAGCGAAGAGCTACCTTGGCTTGATTCTCCTATGGCCGGTGTACAGCGTCGGATGTTGGAAAGGGATGGAGACGAAGTAGCCAGAGCAACGTCTCTAGTTCGCTATGAAACTGGTAGTTCCTTTTCTGCTCATACTCATGGTGGTGGTGAAGAATTTCTGGTTTTAGAGGGCATATTTTCTGATGAAAAAGGAGATTATCCCCCTGGTACTTATGTCCGCAATCCCGTAGGTTCAAGCCATACTCCTAAGAGTGAATCAGGTTGTACGATTCTGGTGAAACTATGGCAAATGTCTCCTGAGGATCAAGAGCGAGTAGTAATCGATACAAGTAACAACTCTTGGGTTCCAGGTTTAGTTAAAGGATTACAGGTAATGCCCTTACATACTCATAGTACAGAGAATGTTGCTCTAGTGAAATGGGAACCTGGAACTGTTTTTAAACACCATAGTCATTTTGGTGGAGAAGAAATTTATGTAATTGACGGGGTATTTGAAGATGAGCATGGAACTTATCCAAAAGGAACTTGGATACGTAATCATCATGGCAGTACTCATACTCCATTTAGTCAAGAAGGCTGTTTAATTTACGTTAAAACAGGACATCTTAATTAACCTCAAATTATATGCTGATAGTTTAAGTATTCAGCTATCAGCTATCAGCTTTCAGCTTTCAGCTTTCAGCTTTCAGCTTTCAGCTTTCAGCTATTAGCTATAAGTTATCAGCTATCAGCTAATGCGCTACTTGAGATGCTACTTGAGGTGCTATAAGTTATCAGCTTTCAGCTAAAGGCTGACGGCTGACGGCTGACGCCTGAATGCTTACCTTTCAGCTTTTGAATAAAACAGCTAACCATTGGCTTAATCTCTGTTACATCAGCTGACTGCTGACTGCTGACCAATGACCACTGACCCCTGACCGCTGACCGCTGACCACTGACCGCTGAATGCTTACGAGAGCTTTTATTCCAAATCACTACAGAGATAATATCATGAAACTCAAAAAACAAAATCTTCAAGAATCCACTGACAAAATTTACGACACCATTATTGTGGGAGGTGGCGCAGGAGGTCTCTCTGCTGGAATCTATCTCCAGCGTTACTTACTCAATACTTTGATTATCGATAAAGGCAAAGCCCGCTCTTTTTGGATGCAGGAACTCCACAATTATCTGGGTTTACCTCCCGATACCCCTGGTCGTTCTGTTCTCAGACAAGGTAAAGAGCATTATTTGTCTATCGGTGGCGATTTACTAGATGCTTTTGTCGAAGAATTAATTGATGAGGGTGAGACCTTTGCTGTGCGAGTAAAAGTTGGTCGAAACAACAGTGAATACTATACCTTTCGGGCTAAATACCTGATTGCTGCTAGTGGCATTATTGACTATCTGCCAGCCTTGGAAAATATGCGAAATGTCTATGACTACGCAGGTTATAACCTCCATGTCTGTCTGATTTGTGATGGATATGAAATGGCTGATAAAAAGGTGGGGGTATTTGCTAGCACGGCAGGTAATGCGGAAGTAGTTTTTCCTCTGGGTTGGTTTACTTATGAAATTACTTTATTTACCCAAGGATTGTTCGAGGTAAATGATGAATTGCGACAAAAAATAGAACAACAGGGTTATCAAATCATAGAAACCCCTGTTGAGCAATTTTTAGGGGAAGACCATCAGATGACTGGAGTGGAATTAACCGATGGTCGAGTAATTGAGTTAGAAGCTGGCTTGATTTCCATGGGTTCCAAATACCATGCCCAATATCTAGATACATTTGATTTGGAGAAGAAGGGAGGCAATCTGGTTACAGATAAAATGGCCCGCACTTCCCATCCTCGTATCTTTGCCATTGGTGATTTAAAGGTAGGACTGAATCAGGTTGTCATTGCTGCTGCTGATGGAGCCTTAGCAGCTACTCAAATTTGGCGGGATATCCGTCGTAGTCAGCCTCCCAAAGCCGCTAATACCGATAAGGTTTTGCGGTGATCAGGTTTTAGCAGCTGCAAATCCTGAATGTCTGAGTTTGAGCCAATTTTTCCTTTCCTTTTCCTGCTCTATTGTGTTGATGCAGTCGCTGCCCATGAGCGACTGCATTGCTTTTGGAAGTGGTACAATTTGTTGTACGTTAGTAAAATGACTCATGAAAATTATCAGTGTCACCGAAGCTAGAGCCAATTTGTTGTGTCCTTTTACCTCACCCATGTAATGCTCAATACTGCTGACCCAATCTTAATCTGATGGGTGGCTTTTTGGTTAGTATTTTCCAATCCCTGCTTAGCCTGCTTAGCTTGTTTTAGTTTTGTAATTAACTCATCTAACTTCAGTGCTGGTTGTCGTAGATAAGAAACAAGATAATCATGCACCAATTGATAGCGGTGAGCAACAATATCCGGTACCTTAACCACCAACCCCGACTCTACTAAAATCCTTAACACCAACTCTAATTTATCAGCTTCTGTTCCTAAATGATTAGCTAACTCAGCCTTGGTCTTCAGTGGACGATTCCCTTTTTCATCTGTCAGTAAATATAGCACCAGTTCCACCACCTGCTGATTCTCTGGTCCACAATCCTCCACTACTCCAGTCAAATACCGCGCCATCAATCCTTGCTTTGAACCCCCTTCCCAATAGTGTTCCAGGGTAGTAATACTTTCCGCCTGCAATTGCGCTCCTACTACCTGCAATTCAATCGGACGTACTTCCGAGAACTCCCCAGCTAAATCCTGTACCAATTCTTCAATCAAAGCTGGTTCCAGGTAAAAATGCGATTGTTTAGTTAATTGCTCAATCACGGACTTGGCATCATCTCGGGAAAAATTCCCTAAAGGATAGCGCACATGCTTACTCAATATGTCATTGCCAATAATTTCCATACTCAGCATGGGATTAGCGCTACCCCACCATGCTGCGCGTTCGCTGAAAGCGGGACTCTCGGCAGAGCCGACGCTACGCGAACGTCCATCGCATTCGAGTAAATAATGGAGATAATCCTCCCGCATCGACAGAATCACCTTCACTGACGGACTATTAAGACACTCTCCTAGGAATTCAAAAAATTGCCGTCGCTCAGCTTTATCCAGGTAAACAAAGAAAAATTCTTCAAACTCGTCAAAAATCAGTACTGTCCGCAAATTGTGCTGTTCATTTTGCCGCAATTGCTGTATAATAATATCTGGACTTTGTAGAGATGTTCCATGCAATGTCTCTAAATTTATTCCGTTTAATGCCTCTGCCAATAACCGTCCCAATTCTTCTACCCAATTGCTATAGACTGCCATCACTACAGGCAACACATCTTCTGTACCAATCACAGTCTGTTTCAACCCTGGTACTAATCCCCCATTCACCAGAGAACTCTTTCCCACCCCCGATTCCCCATGAATCACAATTAGCCTGTAATCATTCCGTCCAATCCGTTCAATCAATCCATTGACATCCTGCTGTCGCCCAGATTGCGCAATTTCTAGCGCTATAGTTTCTCGATTTTCCTCCTCTAGGGGCGCAAGGCGTTGCGCTCCGATCAAATTTGTTGGCAACCCCACCAACCTTATCCTTTGTCGTGGCTGTAATCGACTAGCACCAATAAACCCTCCCCAACCATACTGTTGCGCTAACGATTGTTGATATTGCTTAAGTTGGAAAGCTTGGAGATACTGCCCCTGCTGGAAATAAAGGGAACGCAATCCCTGCAAAATCCGACTGTAAAACCGAGGATTATCCTGAGGTGCAATAACCCTTGCCTGTTCTAGATGTTGGAGTGCAGCTTCAGCTTCACCTAGCCGTTGCTCAGATTGAGCTAACAGTAGTAGATACAGACTAGTTTGAAGTGAGTGCATTGTCTGGAGTGCATTCTCCTGAATGCCGACTCCTGAGTTAAGACATGGTTTTGTGCCCTCTGTACCCTCTGTTTCCTCTGTTTCCTCTGTGCCCTCTTGTGCCACACCAGAGGAAACTGTCGCTATAGTGTCTAATGCTTTCTGAGCATTTTGCTTAGCCTCTTGCCAACGAGATTGGTTAAGAGCGACTTCTGCTAAAAATCCGTAAGTTTGGGCTTTTAGTGGTGCCAGACCTTGCGCCCCTAATAGGATTTGGCGTTGCTGTAACCCTAGGGAATTGTGAGCCAAGTGATACAAATCATCCCAATCCTCCAGACGTTGCAAGACCTCACCTAGTTGATTGATAAACTTAGTGACTAAATCATGACGATTCAACTGCTCAAACCTATCAAGACACTGCTGGAATAATCCTCTAGCATCGTTCCAATAGAGACAGTTTTCTGGTTCCGGAGACTTTTCCCCCTGCTGGAAATAACACAACCCAATGTAAAACAGGACGATTCCCTGACGCTCCAGGAATTGCTGCTCACAAACGGTAATCTCATTTCCTGTAGTATCACTCCCGTTTTCTAAGTTATTTAGATCGTCTAAGTTATCTAGATCTTCTAAGTTATTTAGATCTTCTAAGTTATCTAGATCTAAGTTATCTAGATCTTCTAAGTTATCTAAATTAGATGAACAAACATTGTTCCCACTCTCCCCATCTCCTGATCTCGTGATCTCGTGATCTCCCCATCTCTCAGTCTCCCTTGCCGCTGGTTGCCAAAATGCCAAACTTTGCTCATAGTGAGTTACTGCACTACCCAACTGATAGTTAGCATAAGCCTCTTGACCACGAAGGAATTCTATACTAGCTTTGAGAGCAGGTTCAAGGGTTTCACCCCGATGCTGTAAATCCTTCAGAGCAGCATCAATTTCCCGGTGACGTAGAACACCTATATCAGTAGGAACAAAATATGCTATACTATTTGATTTTAAAATATAGTCAAAGATAGCATCGGTAGTCTCTTTGAGTTCAGTAATTAAGGTTTCTGTTGCGTTCGCGTAGCGGTTCCAAAGGAACATCGCAAATTCTATCCGTGTCCCCAAACTCTCGAAATCTGGAGCAAACTGGGTTAGTTGCTGCTGAACGTCATCTGTAATCCATAACACTAAGGGGAAAGGAAGATTTTTCTGAAACTCTTCGAGCACTTGATTAGTCACACTCAGCATCTGTGCTAGATTCTGCACCGATTCTAAGCCCAACACCATCACAGCAGTAGGGCGTTGTTCTCCCAGTATTGACCGAATGGTGTCATAGAGCACTTTGTCCGATGGCTTAAGGGTTAGGGTATTAATGTCAACCGAGCAGAGTGTTGGTAATTGCGCTACCAAACGGAAACGCACCCTGATATAATTGCAGCGGGCTAAAATCAGCTTGAACTGTCCCTGAGAGGCTTCTACTGCCGACGCCAGTTTTTTCAGGGCATGCTGATTATCAGTTGCGATCGCATTAGATTTGTCCATCGATCAATGTAGAGTTTTCCCGCCATTCAAGTAGCCATCTCAACTCTCAACTCTAACATCCAAACTCCAAAAAGGGACGCCAAGGGCGAACAACCCTCAACCACCGATTGCTAGGATAACTGTTGCAAAGCCAGTCACATTCAGACGGTCTTCGTTATAGAAGGCAGTACGCACTACTAAATCGAGATAAACTCTAGGGCGTAATTCTCCTCGCCAACTAATCGAGTCACCCCCTTGGCGGTAAGGAGACTCTCCGGTCGGTAATCCACCCAACTGCGCACCTTTTTCGGTTTTGCCGGTATAACTCAAAGTGGTACCAGGAATTGTTTCTCCCTGCTTGACTCGGTATAAAACTGGAACCTTGTAAACCACTAGACTGGGGTTTGTTTGATCCGGTACCTGCGGTACCCAACCAGGTTGAGAAGATACCCCATCTACCGTTAGACGAACAGTACCACCAGCCTGTAGGCGTTCATCACTATAAACTAATACCCGCTGGTTGAGGCGCATTTCGACTCCCCTCAGAGGACTTCCAGTCCAGTCTAGAGAGTCACCACTGCGCTTGAATGCCCGCTGTCCATTGATCAACACTTCAGCAGTTTTATCCTCCGTCCTACTGATGTACCGAATATCAGTCCCTGGTATCAATGAACCAGCTTTCACCTCCTGGGTAACTGGTCCTTTGTAGACCAAGGTAGAGTTTGACCGAGGCTGCCGTTCCAGTAGACTGCAACTAGTCGTCGTAGGGACAACAGCCAACAGCACCGTTGTGGTAATTAGTAAACGTTTAAGCAAACTCAGTGCTGAATTTTGAGTGCTCAGTCCATTGTCTTGAGTGCATTTTCCGGCGTTGCTGAATAATGGAATGATTTTAAGAGTTTTGTAGAATGGGCATCTTGGTGGAACTGGCATCTTGCGTAGAACTGGCATCTTGCCAGTTTCCTCCTTATTTCGCGCGGGCAGGATGCCCACTCTACTCCTATTCATTACTTGATTGAGCAACGCCCATTTTCCTAAGTCGTAAGACCTGCTCAATACTGAATCACCTAGTCTATGATCAGCTCTTGCAGTGTAGGATCTGTTTTCCAAGTCAGGTTTCATGTTTGGCCTCTTTTACATGCAAGCTTGCCCCCCGATCTTCGGTGAGTATTGGGGGATAACCTTTTGCTTGTCTTAATTCCTACTATAGCGATTACCAAAACCTATCTGGCTTGGTTAACATCAAATTGGTCACCGTTTCCGCAGTCAGGGCTTCATCAAATAAGAATCCTTGTCCATATTCACATCCTAAACTTTGCAAAAATTCCTTTTGTTCTTGGGTTTCTATGCCCTCAGCAATTACCTGAATTTTTAGCTTTTTAGCTAGATTTACAATCGCTTCTACTGTATCCAAATTTTTGCCTTTTGTAAATCCTTTGCTAATAAAAGAACGGTCAATTTTAATGATATCGATCGGCCAATCATTTAGATAGGAAAACGATGAGTATCCGGTGCAAAAATCATCGATACACAACTGTATATTCCTGTCTTTTAGTTTCTTCAAGATAGTGGTAGCAACTGAGGCATTATCCACCAACACACTCTCAGTAATTTCCAGCTTCAACTTCGCCCCACTCAATTCTAACGTGGTGCAGATTTGGTCAATCTGGTCAATCAGCTGGGGTTGGTTGAGTTGAATACCAGACAGATTCACACTGATACTCAAAGAAGAATAATCAGGAAACTGCTCTTGCCAAAGGCTTAACTGTTTGCAGGCTTCCCGCAAAATCCATTCACCAAGGGGGATAATTAGTCCTGTTTCTTCTGCTACCGGAATAAACTCACTAGGACTAATCTTGATGCGAGTGCGGTGCTGCCACCTCGCCAAGGCTTCAAAACCAATAGTTTTACCCGTTGTCAGGGACACAATGGGTTGATAATTAAGATGCAATGTTTCGTATTCAATTGCCTGTTGTAAGTCGGTTTCTAACTCTAGTCGCTCAATAGCTCTCTGTTGCATACTAGGATGAAAAACTTCTGAGGAGCCAATACCTTCTAATTTGGCATAATACATCGCCGTATCTGCCGCTCGCAGCAAATCTTTCGGTTGCTCATACCCCATGGTACTCAGGACAATACCAATGTAGCAATTAGAAGACACGACTCGCCCATTGAGTTCAAATGGGATGGAAATCTCCTGATGGATACGCTCAGCTGTCTCTTTCACCTGATCTAAGTCTTGGATATTCGAGAGCAAAATCCCAAATTTATTCTCTCTCATCTGTGCCACTATATCCTGATCACCGATGCATTTCTGTAAGCGTTGAGCAGTAGCAACTAGGAGTTGTTCACTGAGTAGATCACCTAGACTGTATTGGATAAGTAGGTAGCGACTAAGAGTCAGACATAGCACAGCAAATACATTATCCTTCTGAGTGTTTCCAACAATTGGTTCATCCCAGCAAAGAGTTGGTAGAATCGGGTATGCCATCGGTAGACATTTGCGATTGTGAGTTGGCTGTACTGGCTTAAAACACCGGCGCAGGTAGTATAAAAACAATGTCCGATTAGGCAAACCGGTCAATTCGTCATAAAACGTCAGGTCTTGTAACCTCTTGATTGCCTTCCGGTAATTTTTGCGCACCTTTGCTTCTCTTAACTCCCGCTCCACCGCCGGAACTAATCGTGCTAACTGGTGTTTAAGGAAATAGTCATGGGCTCCCGCTTTCATAGCAGCGATTGCCATATTTTCCTTAATCGAGCCGGAGACGATAATAAACGGTAAGTCTAACCCTTTTTTTTGTAAGAGGAGTAAGGCACCAATGGCGCTAAACTTAGGCATGAAGTAATCGGCAATCACAAGATCCCACCCCTTATTATCTAAGGCTTCGTTCATTGCTCCTGGTGCTTCCACTCGTTCATAAATTGCTTCGTAGCCACCATTTTTTAGTTCAACCACCAGCAACTCAGCATCATCTTGTGAGTCTTCAACAATCAAAACTCGCAGTGGTTTATTCATAGATTTATCCTATCTATTGATTAATAATTGACTAGTTGATTAGAAAGCTTTTGTATTATGAGATTATTCATCTCATAATCTACACATTTATGGTCTATTTTACCTCACTTAAATGTCATTAGTTGCCTGGTTTTGAGGAGTATACAGAAGACATAATTCAGAAATCAGGATAAGAATTTAGCAAGGTTAGCGGGAGGCGCAATAACGATTAGTGGATTCCCAAGCCAATTTCTCTTAAAAATTCCTGGAAAATCAATTATTATGACTTGAAGCTCCTGACTCGAAGCTCCTGACTCAGAGGATAGTTGGTTATGTCGAAATCAGGTAATTTTAGGTTTAATCCCAACGGATAAATGGCTTCTCGTAAAGTATCCTTAGACTAGAACTAGCTAAAACAATTGAACTATCCTCCCCGTCAAGCACAGGGGATTCTGATTGGTTATAAGAAAAGCAGGCTTTAACTACCGACTTGAGTACCTGTTGACCTTGCGGAGCACCTAGTGCTTAGTAGTGGGGATTATCCTTGAAATCTTTGCAACGTTGACCATAGCTAACCTTAATACTCCTGTCTTTTCGACCAACTCGGTACATCTCATAAGCATCAAAGTAAGTGTAATACTGACAGTTTTCAAAATAAGTCTGTCTTACTGCCTACCAAGCCTGGTTGTACAGGTTGTTGGCTTGTTCACACCAGAAAACAAGGAGGTCATTAGTTTCATCGGGTATGTTCCCAGACAATAATCCAGATAATAATATTTTCTTTGTCCCGTATTGCACTAGTTAGATCACCTCCTAATCACAAACAAAGTAGACCAGGGGTGTGCATCCCCTAACTTGTTTTCATGCCCCGCACCAAGCATGGGGTCAAACAAGCTGCAATTTCTGTAAATTTAATTCCTAACAGCTTAAATTGCCTAAGCGCCGTAATTCCCTTTGCCATCTTAAAGCCTGTATTATCATAAAAATGAAACACATGGCTGCCATTTTGCCATTTTTATGTTTGGACAGATATCATCAATTGTAATTTAACTATTGCTAATCATTATATCAGTAGTGATTGCAATAGTTTTCAGGTGTGGAGGAGACGAAGCAATGGTGTTATTATAGCGAATAATTTCTGAAGGGTGGAAGGGTAAAATAAAACGTTGCTCCTTGTTCAATTGCACTTTTAGCCCAGACTCTGCCACCATGTCGGTGAATAATACGCTTTACAGTAGCGAGTCCAATGCCATTGCCAGGAAACTCGGCTTCGGTGTGCAAGCGTACAAAAGGGATAAATAATCTGTCAGCGTCAGCCATATCAAAGCCAGCTCCATCATCCCGGACAAAATAGGCGATCGCTTGATCACTGGTTTGCTCTTGCCCCTCTATCTGAGGTGCGGACAATGGGCAAACTCCAAATTCAATCCTGGCTTGGGGATGATGGCATGTGTATTTCCAGGCGTTGTGGAGTAGATTCTGTAAAACAATCCGGAGCAACCTACTATCTCCATAGGCCTGAATTCCTTCAGCAATGACCCATTCCACGCTCCGTTCAGGTTGGGTTTGTGTGAGTTCTAAGCTAATTTCAGCAACCATCTTACTCAAATCAACCTGCTGGTAGTGCATCGGGTCACCGCTAACTCTCGAAAGCTCTAGCAAATCGTCAATGAGTTTCCACATATGCTGACTGTTAGCAGATATACGTTGGAGATAGTGTTGTCCTTTGAGATCCAACTGGTGATGATAGTCCTCTGATAGAACCTTAATAAAATTCTTAATCCTTCGTAGTGGAGCGCTTAACTCGTGGGATACTGAATAGGCGAATGCTTCTAGTTCCTGATTTGTGGCTTCTAGTTGAGCAGTGGGCTGATTAACTCGGTCTACCACCTGTTGATTAGTAGCCAACATTGTTGCTGGTTCTAGCACTTGCAACAAACTATTTTCTGTAATGATACCTGTCGGTCGTCCACATTCCTCTACAACTGGTAGATGACGAATCCGATGTTGGCGCAATCGAGACAGTAGCTTGACTATATTCTCGACATTCTCGACTTCAGTAGCTGGTTGTGTAATTAACTCTGTGGTCATCACGTCAGCGATCGCTAGTCCAGAAAGCCCAATCCCTTCGACTATGACCTTCAGCAAATCTCGCTCAGTAAAAATGCCTACTAATGACAGTTGGCACTGGACGAGTACGTAACTAGAGTCCAACTGGATCATGCGGGCAATTGCCTCTGTTACTAGAGTTTCGGGAGATACAATCAGAGGATCCCTATTAATTGCTGCGTCTAGGTTCAAATACATCGGGTAAGAGTTTAGCACAAATCTCAACAATCTAGCAGTAGGAAGTGGTGAAATTATAGCGATTGTGATCAAACAAATTCATTCCAAAATGGCGAAAAATTTAAATTTAACTACTCAAGATAGAGGGGAATTTTTATTTTTCCCTCTCTCTCTTACCCTTTCACCAGAATTTTAACCAACTGCACCAGTAAATTAATCAGCAAATTAATACGCTGTCAGCATTCAGCATATGCGCATTCGCGCACGCTACGCGAACAGAATTCAGCCATTCCTAATCAGCCCTTAGCTACAAGGAATCTTGAATCAAACAACCTTTAAGAAAGAACATTCTCGCCCGAATACTTATGTACTCGCATCATGTACTCCCATCATGTACTCGCATCCAGACCCAAATACCTAAGTTTGCGTCGATGCTTTAGCTTACTACTGAGCAGCTTATCCCTGAAGGCTTACCGTTTAGCTCCAATTGACCAGGTTTTTTGTTGATCCTTGACTGTTCACTGCTGATAGTAAACGTCATATAGTATTTCCAAATAAATCATGAAACCCAATTCTGATTTCTCATAACACCAAAAAATCCTCGGTTCTCTTTCCTACTGTTACCTACCCCCCTTATTAAGGTTAGGAGGGATTCCTGTACCCTTTTTAAATCAATCCTAGTTTCACATCTCAAATGAAAACCCTATAGACTGTGAACAGTCAACAACCAAACTATTACGTTTATTTTTACCGTCCCACTTACTGGATGACGATACTGCTATATTAGTATGGATTTCTTGAACAAGACTTCCCTGGCTAGATAGTCATTAGTTATTAGCTTCCGGCAAAAGAAGCGCCACATCTCAAAACGTTCGCGTAGCGTGGCCTACGGCCAAGGGTGAGTGTGGGATGAATTTTGCACAAAGTCTTTCACAAAAAACCGGCACGATGTGTTATAGTCTATGTAGTGACAAGCAAAGCCGAGAATGCTGGCTTGTTGGTGAAAGATTATTCAAAAAAAAGTCAAACAAAAACAGAGCGGCAGGGCAGTCCGTTCATAAAGCCCAGCGCCTCCTAAGCAATAGCTGGATTGGCTGGGAAGCCTACACTGATTCTATAGAATCAGTGTAGGAGCTGTCACTCCAGTTATTCGTCCATTGTCGTCAACAATAAGTCTTCTGGTCTTTAGCAATGACTAATTAGCAAAGACCAAAGACCAAAGACTAATGACCAATGACTAATGACTAATCATTAATAGATTAATGCTATAGCCAACGACTAGCAATTGGCATCCGCCAGCCAGTACCAAAGGCGCGGTCAGTAACCTTTAAGCCTGGCGGGGCTTGTCGGCGCTTAAATTCAACACGAGCGACTAGTCGGATGATTTTGTTAACCACTTCTGGCTGATGACCTGCATCAATAATTTGCTCTGGGGCTTGGTGCTGGTGGATCAGTCGCTCCAGAATATCATCTAGGATATCGTAGGATGGCAAGGAATCTTGGTCTACTTGACCAGGTTTTAATTCAGCGCTGGGGGGCTTGATTAGGATGTTAGCAGGAATAATTTCTGTTTGGCTTAAAGGTTGTTCGCCTTTGGCGTTCGAGTCGGTTAGGTTAGCAGGTTGAAGCTGATCAGGTTGAAGGTTAGAAGAGGAGTCTGAAGGTTCAACCTTCACCGTACTAACCTGCAAATCCTGATTAACCTGGGACTCCTCTGCCTTAGAATTTAGCCACCGACATAGGGAGTAGACCCGGGTTTTGGGAACATCGGCAATTACAGCTAATCCACCATTCATATCACCATAGAGGGTACAGTAACCCACTGCCATCTCTGACTTGTTGCCAGTAGATAGCAGGAGATAGCCATATTTATTGGAGATCGCCATCAGTAAGCTGCCCCGAATTCGGGATTGAATATTCTCTTCAGCCACACCAAACTCTGTCCCGGCAAATAGGGAGGCTAAGGTTTGGTCAAACCCCTCCATCAAGGAACCAATGGCTAGGGTGTGAGTCTTAATACCTAGGTTTTGTGCTAATGAGAGAGCATCTTTGACGGAGTGGTCAGAACTGTAGGGAGAAGGCATGAGAATCCCCAAGACATTCTCTGGTCCTAAGGCAGCGGTGGCAATAGCAGCCACAAGAGCAGAATCAATCCCACCACTCAAACCAATTACGACTTTTTTAAAACCACACTTACGGGTGTAATCCCGGACTCCTAGGACTAAGGCTGACCAAATTTCTTCGTCTAGGCTGGCTGGGGCTGGTGCTATTGCTGCCGATGGTGGAGACTGTATAGTTGTTTCTGGTTGGGTGACCAGATCGTTTGTTTCTCGGTCATATTCCACAATGACTAAGTCTGTTTCAAAGGCACGGGCGCGACATACCATCTCACCAGCCTGATTAAATGCTACACTACACCCATCAAATATCAGGTCATCATTGCCTCCTAGCTGATTGGCGTAGAGGATAGGTGTATGGTAACGGCTAGCGCTATGGCGCAACATTGCTTCCCGAGTTTTCTGTTTACCTGCGCTATAGGGTGAGGCGGACAGGTTGACCACTAGGTCTACACCCTGTTGAACTAAGTCTGTGATGGGATTGACTTGATAGCTGCGTTTGCCCCAAAACTCTTCATCGTTCCACAAGTCTTCGCAAATGGTAACACCGATTTTAATTGGGGAGTGGGGATTCTGAGTTGTGATTGCTGATGGCTGGTCATCAATGGTGAAGGAATTACTCTCCCGTCCTGGTTCAAAGTAGCGGTTTTCATCGAAAACATCATAGGTGGGCAAAAGTCGCTTGTGAAAAATCTGCCGTACTTTTCCCCCCTCTAGTAGAGCAATGCTGTTATATAAAGGTTTGCCACCAGCAAGCTCTGCTTTGGTATTCGGTGTTACTGTCCCCACCAAAACAGCTAGAGACAATGGTAGCTGCTGAGCTAGTTGTTGCACTTGTGTAGTCATCGATTCTCGAAACTTGGGATTGAGCAGCAAATCTCGTGGTGGATAGCCACACAAGGATAATTCTGGTGTCAGCAACAGACGCACATCCTGACTCGCAGCAGTGTTGGCTACTTCAAGAATCTGTTGAGCGTTACCTGTAATATCACCAATGGTGGGGTTGAGTTGAGCGATCGCAATCTTCATCATTTTTGCTTGTTTTTTATAGTTTATGCCATCTACTTCACACAATCTTTAGTAATCTGGGTTTGGTTAGTAATTAAAGGCGAAAATATACAGTTGATATCGTCTTGAAAAAAATTGGTTTTTCTAGAAAAAAAAAGTAACTGGAACATGATTAGTTATTTTTTGGATATTGGTTGACTAGTTTTATGAGTTTGTTACCTTATTAAATAAACTCCCAAGCTTGCTCATGATAGATTTGCAAAATTTATCATGAGCAAGCTTGGCTTACTATTACTTTTTTTTTAACAACTATATTTGTCTTAGATTATCAAATTTAAGTATTATTAATTTGGAATGGTAGATGATTTTAAATTAACACATATTAATAGGGGTTTTGCCGAAAGCAAACATAAACGTAAACTCGAACGTAAACCCTAACGCAAACCTAATACTTGATAGTGTAGATTAAGTGATCAGAAATAAATCATGAACGTAGAAGAACTAGAAAACCGTTATCGAGAAGAGATTCAAAGTCTAGCCAACCAACTTCAAAATGCAGTTCTCGGACTGTCTCAGACAGAAGCAAAAATTGCTAAGATGGGACGGTCTATAGAGAACCTGAGCGAAATCCTTGAGGAATTTATCCTACAGCAGAATCAAAAAAACTAATTCCATGACTGATGAGACAATTAATGTCAATGATTTCCTTAACAGGATTTACGCAACAACCTTATCTGTACGGTGCGTTATTAACGAACCCTACTTACTACTTAAGGGAACTTGTGGCCTAGTTTTGCGTAAGTCCTGCCTAAAACTTCAAACTCATATCATCTCCGGTACCATCGGTATTGTATACCACAACAGTCTTTGGCAGGTGGCTCAACTTTGTGGCTCTCAAGACAAATGACAAAAAAAGCGGACTGGATATCAATTGGTTATTTCTTCCTCTATGGCTTGTTCTATTTCTCTGAGAAGCGCTGGTTTGACTAGATAACGACGAGCTCCTAGTCTGAGAGCTCGCTTTTTGTCTGCTGGGAAGGAGTAGGCAGAAAGGATAACTATAGGGATTGTTGCCCATTGGGATTTCTTGAGTTTTTCGATCAAGGTAAAGCCATCAACTTCTGGTAATTTGAGATCCAGCAGAATCAAGTCAGGTTGAAAGTCGGCGAGGTCTCGTTTAATGGTTAACCCATGGGGTAAAGCGCAAACGTCATACCCTTGCAACTGAAGGTATTCAGTGATAACTTCTCGATTGAAATCGTCATCCTCAATGAATAGGATTTTCTGAACCACAATTACAGATGTTTTTTCATTGCTACATAAATACCAACGGTTTATCCTTTAAACGAGCATATGCCTCCGCATCAAAGCGGTACAAACTTCATGGACGACCTGCTCCATGAGATACTTTTCAACTAGTATCCGCCAGGAAGCATAGCTTTAAAAGACGAGGGCTAAAATTGTAATAATCCGAGACGTTTTCCCAAAAAACTGTGGTGTACAGTTGATAAATATTATAGATATTATTGAGGGTAAATACATCTCGGAACACGTCAAAGCCGACAGGATTGTCTGCCAATTTGTTGCGCAAATGCCTTTGACCATAGTCCAAAATTGGATTATGCTCAAAGGGGACTTGCGGCACATGCTCGATGGAATACCAGGTAATACCACTGACATCATCTGTGTTGAATTTAGCTTCTTCTAGTCCCACTAGGGCAAAGTAACTGACGGATAGGTAACCCATGGCGTAGTGGTGGTTATAGGTAACCTCGACTCTAACCAATTTTGGTTGATAACGACCTAGTTCTCCGAAAGTGTACAGTTGCTCTAGGTTCACGTTGTTAACTCGAATTTTCTCTGCCCAAATCCGGTCGCGTAGCTTGGCCATTCGCGTAGCGTGGCCGATTGGCCTTGGCCAATCGGCAGCATTGTCTAATGATTCTCCGTCCCACACCAAGGTTCCTGGTAAACTCGATTTACTGAGGAAGGCTTCCTCTTGGAGTACCAAAAGGCGGCTTTGTTGGGTATTGACGGAAAAAATCACATGATCAACCCCGACCTGGACGTTGGCTAGAGCTGGTAGTTTGACCTGTCTGGTGCTGCTTTGGGTCATTGGTACAACTGCTCTTGATGGATATAGTCCTTAACCAGAGGAGTCAGTGCTGTTGTATCACCATTCTCACGATACGCTGTAGAGGAAACTGATGGTACCGTAATATTAGCGATCGCTAATTGTGCTCCTAGATGCTTCAACTTTTCTAAACTAGCCTGATCTACTCCATATCCTGAACGAGGTATCACCAGCAACTGTACTTGTTTTAACAATTGTTCAATTTGATACCAACGGGGCATCTGACGGATTAAATCAGTACCAATCACCAGAGTCAAGTTTGCCTGTAATCCCCAGCGCTGTTTAACTAGTGCTATGGTTTCCCAGGTTCTTGGGCTACTCAAGTCGGGGCTGACACGGATCGGATTTTGATACGGGTCAATCTCCTCAATCAGTAACTTGAGCATGTGGGAACGTTGTTCGAGGGTGGTCTGATGAGACTTGAATGGATTATCTGAGGCCCAAACCACCACTTGGTCATAGTGATGGGATAGCCACTGGAGAATGGCTTGATGAGCACAAGTTGGGGGATCTGCACTGGTACCAAACAGGGCAATATTGACCATAGTTAGTTAAAAGTTAGTTAAAAGCTCAAAGGGGTTTGAGATTAGGTTTGCTCTTCAGCATCTAGTGCGTGAAAAGTGATCTAAGCCTAGCGTTGGGTTTTAGCTTCAGAATTATAAAATTTAAACGCGCCACGGCTTAGGGTACACTCAAAGGAAACAGGATGCGATGGACTTCGTCCCGCTTTCAGCGAACGCTTGAACTGCTACAAGCTATATATAGCTTATTTGCTTAAGTCCTGATACCAATGGTGATAGCCCCCTAGTTGAAGGACTTTTGTCAATCAACTAGGGGGCATGACAGTAGGTACAATGGACAGAACCTGAGAAATGGGGCAACTCAAATAGGATTTACCCAGAACTCCAACTGATCAGGACTTACCTAGTAACTCCCTTGAGTAGGGTGTGTTATTAACCCACCCTACTAAGCTGTCGCCTATTTAACTTGTCTATTTTTGAGTAAGGGGGAAAAACTCTACAATCCTCTCCCCTTGACGATTCAATTTATAAATCAATTAGATGTAGATACGACCGATATATGCTTGATATAGATGCCTGACAGCTTACTTATCCCTCTTACCGCTGTTCTATCTCTTCCATCCCACCACAAATCATCTCTCTAAAAGTGCAATGCCCCTCAAACTGCGGGAGTTTCAACTGCCTGCTCAACTGCTGGAATCTCACCTCCATTGCCTAAGCCCTATTGTTTCAAAATAAACACCGGATCCTGAGCGTTTAATTCAATTCCCTCCTGGTCAAAGGCATCCTTGATCATTTTACGAAGCACTAGCTTAATCAGGCGGTGCTTTCCAGGTTTAACTTTGGTAATGGTTCGTATGGACAGATCAAAATCCCCAAAGTCCTCGATTCCATCCACTTTGGTCGGTTCAAGTACCTCCGAATACTTCTCTTTTAACTGGTGTCCCACCTTTTCGATCACCCTGTACACCTGATCGAGGTCAGCATCATATTCTATGCCAACTTCCACTACAGCATAGATATAGTCCTTGGAGTAGTTGGTAATTGAGCCAATATCCCCGTTCCGAATAATATGCATTTGACCATTGAAGTGTCGAATACGGGTAGTTCTCAGTTCAATCGCCTCCACAATCCCCTCGGCTTCCCCTGTTTGGATATAGTCACCTACCAGGTAGTAGTTTTCAAAGAGAATAAAGAATCCACTAACCATATCGTTAATGAGATTCTGCGCCCCAAGACCGACCGCTAGCCCCACAATGCCAGCACCCGCTAGGATTGGGGTGGCGTCAATTTCTATGGTATCGAGGATCAATATACCCGAACCGAAGTAAATCAAGTACTTCAGTAAACTCTCTAGTACCGGAATAATCGTTAACCGCTTTTTTCGCTGCACATCAGTCAGCTTCGGGTACCTAAGCAGTGCTTCTTCGAGGAACAAATTGGCGATCACGATCAAGCCACGACTCAGGAAGATGATACCGATAATTTTGACAGCTTTCGATCCATAGGTGGCTAAGTTAGCAATTATCTCTACCTGCTCAACCACCAGGGTGGCCATGGTAACATAGATTATATATTCTAGGCACCGCTTAAAGAAAGGAATCAGATGCCTGAGATTGCTATAGAATCGCAGGATATTATCAGGGCTAGAGTATTGAACAGTCAGGTTGTCTATGCTATCGATAATGACCACGATGGATCTCAGAATGAGCAACCCGATTCCAATAATCACATAGATGTTCAGAACAACGTACAGATACTTAGATATGGATTCTGGCACTTTTAGAAACTGGCTACACCAGATTAGGGAAAGCAGCCAGAGTCCACTGCTAAGGATTTTGGTTAAGTAACTAAAGAAATCCTCAATGCTTTCATCACTAGCAGTGATTTGTTCTAGTTTCTTTGCCCGAACGCAGCCATAGTTGAGCAAACGCTGCAAGGGTTTCATGGCGAACGCAACTAGCATCAGAAGGCAGATGCATTTGCCTAACCCAGTGCCAAGGGTTATCCAGAATCCTTTGGGAATATTGCTCACTAACCCGAGTGTGTATTCCTTGAGGTCTTTCCCGCGATAGATCAGCCAACCGTTGCCACCAACAATTACAAGGCATAGCGCTATACAACAGATAACGATCAGCGCCTGGAGGTTCCGGCGGAGGTTTCTAGCATTGCTGTTCACCTTTTGGAACCAAGCAACTCTGATCAGTTGCTTGAATAGTCTACCCACCAGCCAGTTGACTAGACCGAAAACTAAGATGACCAGGCTGATTTCAGCCAAGATAATAATTATGTTGTTCACTTAACAAATCAGCTCAACCTTTCAGTATAATAGAATACTTTACTCATTAAATATAAATTATATTCTTAACTACAATTAAATTGATACCACTACAGGAAGGTTCATCCACCGCCTCATAGCCATAAGTTCATGAAGGTTTCACAAGGTTTTTCTTGACAGTGTTCCATGGAAAGGAAACGCCTAGGTCGATTTGCGCCATTTGATCACAACTTGAGATCAGATCATAACTTGAGCTTTATTTCACATTTATTTCACATTTATTTCACATTTATTTCATAATTAATCCCTGTTTTTACTTATGCTTCATAATCTTTGCTTAAAAGGTTTAATGGTGTATTGTTTTATTTAATGAAAGAATTAAACAGGTATTTAAACATGGAAAAGCCCACATTCAGATGATAGCAACAGAAGTTAACCCTTCCAAAGCTGACTGCTGAGGGGCTGAGCTCTGAATGCTTACGAGTTATTAGTTTATCCAATTTATAGCACGGAAGTCCCAGTCATCAACCTGAGGATCTTACCTAAAAGCAATTGCTATTGCCCTATTACAGAAAATAGGGAATAGGGAATAGGGAATAGGGAATAGGGAATAGGGAATAGGGAATAGGGAATAGGGTAACAATCCTGTATACATCATTAATATGATAACCTCTATATTAAAAATAAGTAATACATAAATAGAGAGAATAAAATGACAAAATTTTTGATAAAATTGCCACATAGTTGAGTATAAAATACCTAAGGGATGTTTGTTGTTTTTAGACAGGATTGATTGGAAAAACGTTGAATTGGCTAGACTTCAGTCTATTAATTATTGGTTATTGGTCATTTTTAACAAGCCTTTATCCTGTTTTCAATGATGTTATTGACAGTTCTAATTCGTGGTTTTTAGAAAGGCTTAATCGCCGCCATTGCAGCAAGGGGGTGATTGCCCAGTCACGAAGCCAGGTAAGGTTGAACGCGATCGCGTGGCCTTTTGGCCAAGGTTTGAAGGTTGAAGGTTGAAGGTTGAAGGTTGATGGTTGATGGTTGAACGCGATCGCGTGGCCTTTTGGCCAAGGTTTGATGGTTTAGGCTTGAAGGTTGATGGTTTGATGGTTTAAGCTTGAAGGTTGATGGTTTGATGGTTTAGGCTTGAAGGTTGATGGTTTGATGGTTTAAGCTTGAAGGTTTGATGGTTGAACGCGATCGCGTGGCCTTTTGGCCAAGGTTTGATGGTTTGATGGTTGAAGATTAGAGGCTTAAGAACTGAAAGCCGGATGTATAACTGGCAACCTGTAACGTTAAACATGTAACATGTAACATGTAACGTAAAATATCAACTTTATAACGTTAAACCTGTAAACTATAACGTTAAACCTGTAACCTGTAACCTTGGCCAAAAGGCCACGCGATCGCGTTCAACCTGTAACCTTGGCCAAAAGGCCACGCGATCGCGTTCAACCTTCAACCTGTAACTTTAAACCTGTAACTTTCAACCTGTAACGTTAAACCTGTAACCTGTAACCTGTAACCTGTAATCTGTGACCATTCAACTGATCAGGTGATATATGCTAAAAAAAGCCATCGTATTAGTATCTATCGTACTGCTTGCCTGCGCTACAGTTGTAGCAATTGATACCTTCGAGGGATATCAAGAGAGGATAACCATTGCGATCGCAGCTCCGTTAAGCAATGCTAGTGAATCAGCACAACGCTCAGGCAGAGCAATGGTAGACGGTGCTGAACTTTACATTAACCAAGTTAACAAGGCTGGCGGTGTTAAGGGTAAAAAGTTTAAGCTAGAGGTTTATGATGACCAAGGCAATCCGGATGTGGCACGCCAGGTTGCGAAGAAGATTGCTCAATCAAATGCGATCGCAGTGATTGGTCATTACAGTAGTGGCGTATCTACGGCTGCTGGCAAAGTTTATCAAGACCATAAGATTCCTGCGGTGACCGGCTCAGCTACTGCTGATGCGGTCACCGAATCGAACCGTTGGTATTTTCGCACCATTTTTTCGAATAGTGCTCAGGGTACTTTTATTGCCAATTATATCCAAAAAATTCTGGGATCTTCAAAGATTAGCCTAGTTTCCAGCCCCAGCACTTATGGCTTGACCTTAGGGAAGACTGTTGAAGAGACGTTTCGGGAGTTAGGGGGAGAAGTAGTCAGTAAGTGGGTATTAGGGGATGATATAGACCAAGCCATAGAAACGATTTATCAAGATTTATTGGCTTTAAAAAATAGCGGGAAAGACCCAGGAGTGATTGTGATGACAGCGAATCGCAATCAAGTGGCTGGATTAATTGCCAAAATGAAGAGTTCTGGGATGGATTTCCCCATTTTTGGCGGTGACTCTTTAGCGGAAATATCGCTGGGGCAAAGGTTTGAAGACTCCCCAGAGGAGAGGAATGAACCAGGCTTCTTTACCAATGGAATTTATGCCATAGCTCCGATTATTTTTGATATTTCTGATGATAGCGGTCAACAGTTCAGAAACGAATTTGAAAAGCAGTACAAACAAGCGCCGGGATGGGTGGCGACTTGCTATTATGATGCGGCAAAAGCCATTGTTGAGGGAATTAAACGCTCTGATATTACCTGGGACGATTTACCGAAAGACCGTTTGATGCTCAAAGAAAGCTTAGCAACTATTAATAGCCAGGAAACGGCTTTCAAGGGGGCAACCAGAAATATTTATTTTGACTATTACGGCAATGCAGTAGCACCAGTTTTTGTGGGTATTTTTGATAGAAGAAATTTTATTTCAGCGTTTAGCCAGCTGCAAATAATCCCGGACTTACGGGCTGTTGCTAATCTGGAGGAACAGCTCGACAGTGGTGAAATTGTAAAGGTTGGTAATAACTATATGGTAAAAACCCATATCGTTTACACCGGGATGGATATCAATGAAATTAGTCACATAGATGAAAAAACGTCCTCCTATTTGGTGGATTTTTACATTTGGTTTAGGTACCAAGGCGATATTCCAGCAGACCAAATCGAGTTCACAAATTATGGCATTGAGCGGCTAGATTCAGGAGAAAAATTGACCTTAAAGGAACCGATAGATACAGATTTAAATGATGGGATTAATTATAAAGTCTACCGGGTTAAAGGCGATTTTCATGAAAAGTTTGATTTTCACGATTACCCGTTTGACCATCAGACTCTATCAGCCAGATTTCGACATCTCAACCTAACCCGGGACAAGCTAATTTATGTAGTGGACTTCGTGGGAATGCGAGATACCACTACAGAAGAAGTTCTCAAAAATTGGGAGAGAGCTAAAGTGTTTCAGCAGATTACCGATTGGAGTGTTGAGAATGCTACCTTTTTCCAGGATACGGTGATTAACGATTCCACCTTGGGCAATCGACGATTTATCGACACAGATTCAGATATCGAATATTCCCGATTCAATGTGGTTATTAAAATCAAGCGGGATTTAGTCAGTTTCAGTATCAAGAATCTATTGCCTCTACTGTTTTTTGTGGTGGTGGGATACCTGTTCATGTTTCTCCCTTTCGATCACATGTCCGTAGAAGCAGTAAGTGGCTTGCTACTAGCGATTGTCTTTTACCATTTGAGCTTGATAGAAGGACTACCGGAGGGGGTTGGCTATGTAGTGGCTCTCGACTATGCCTTTTTTATCGTTTATGTACTCAATGGCTTACAGTTGTTGATGGTGGTGATTGGGAATAGTGAGGGGTTTCAGTCTGGTAAAATCAAGATTAGCAAATTAATGGAGTTTGGAAGAGTGGCGTTTCCAGTGATTTTGGTAGTTTACACGTCTCTTCTGTGCTGGCGGTATTTGTAGCAATTTGTTATAGCGGTTTGCGACTTGATTAAGTACATATTTCTGGTTTTTTAGGGAGTAGGGAGTAGGGAGCAGGGAGTAGGGAATAGAGCAGTTGGCATTCAATCTAAGTTATTGATTAATGTGTAAGCTTACCCTTTGGAGGTAGCTATGGTTAGTTGTTGTAGGCAATCAGAAATTTCTACAGGTAGTGGGGTTGGCTGATGAAGTTGTCGGGTTGAAGTGGTAAGACTGGCAACAGAGGCAGCTGTGCGTTTTTGGATGGTGTCTAAGGATTCTGGTGGCTTGAGTCGTTGACCTTGTTTCATGACTTGTTGCAGCAGAGGTTGTTCATGATCTTGGCAGGATTCAGCCATCAATCCTAGCCGGTCTTTGATAACTGTATCTTGGTGAAATTGGCGATAGATTTGCTTGCGTCCTGGATAGGTGATTTTGCTACTGGACTGTTTCATGGTGGGAATGCCATCAATGTCTACTAATTTGTAGACTCCATTGACTGGGTTTCCAGTGACTAGCCGAGTTCCAAGTCCATAACCGTCGATACAAGCACCAGCCTGTTTGAGTTTGGCTATTTCATACTCGTCTAAATCCCCACTGGCAAAAATTGCGACATTGGGTAAATGCGATCGCACCTTTTGGGACAAGGTCACTAAATCCCCAGAATCCAAACGTACTCCAGTCACTTGGATTTCCCCAGCTGCGATTCGTTGAGCCAGACTCTTAGCGGCTGCTACAGTATCATAGGTATCTATTAATAAGGGAGCATTGGGAAAATAGCGATAAAAGGCCGTAAAGGCATCCTGCTCACTGCCAGATACTGCTGTGATCGCCATGACCAAAGCATGAGCCATGGTTCCTTGAGGCTGACATCCTAATTTAAGGGCTGCTAATACATTAGATGTGCCATCCAATCCAGCTGCTATAGCTGCTCGTGCTGCCCACAGGGATGCCTGAGGACTAAAGGCCCGTCGAGTGCCAAACTCTAGTAAGGTAGCCTCGGCCCCCACCACATCTCTTAGCCGTGCTGCCTTAGTGGCAATTAAGGTCTGATAGTTAATTGTATTGAGTAGGTAAGTTTCTACTATCTGTGCTTGCCACAGAGGAGCATCCACCCGCAAAAACGGTTCATTAGCAAACATTGCTGTTCCCTCGGGCACTGCCCAGACATCACCGGTGAAGCTTCCTTCTGCTAAGAGTGACCAAAACTGTTCCGGTGCTCCCTGAAAAATGTCTGTTTGTTGTAATCGCTCCAGTGCCTGGGGACTAAAGCGAAACTGCTCCAGGTAGTCGAGTACCTGAGCGAGTCCCATAGCAATCAAGTAACCAAAGCCATTAGGTAAACGTCGGGCAAATAGTTCAAAGGAGGCTGGTTTTTGGGCTAAGCCTTCACCGGTATAACAGGCTGTCATGGTCAGCTGATACAGGTCAGTTAATAAGCTATAATCCTTAGCCGTAGGTATTAATTCCTGGTCTTTATAATTCATGGTAGTACTGTGTGAAGAGTAATGTTTAACATAAGGTAAAGAAAGTTTAAATAGGTACAGATTTGTTAACAAGCCTCTCAAAATTACCAAACAAATCTTAGTGATTAGTTAAGCTTGATCAAAGTATTGCAAATATTACCAAACAAATATTACTAATCCTGGCACTGAATCGATAATCCTCGATAAGATATAAGTACAGGCAGAAAGAAACATCTTTCAGTCTGTAGTCACAGTTAAGAATCAATGATTTGAGGACAGCCATTTGAGGACAGCGGGACAGTAATCGTGAACCACCAGAAAAGGTAAACGCTCGCGCTAATTATAACCACTGCTGTTTTCAACTCTAACTCAACTAATTCAGGAGAGCAATTTTATGGGTTTTTACAAACTATTGGAAAGCAGTATTCAATATCTTTCTGAAGCGGTAGCTAGGATTTTTGGACCTAATGATGACATTTATCCTGCTATTGGTGTTCAACCCTTTAGCGGTGATCCCTTTGAGCAGAAAGAAGCATCTTGGTAAATTCTTCGATTTTAGCTATATTTTGAACCCTGAATTATAGCGGTTCTTGCTGGCATAGACAACACCCTTAGGGACCCACGCCGTGGGTCCCTAAAGCTAATGTGGGGTTGCCTATTGGCGGGATGATTTAAGCTGGGAGCGAACACTGTGATCCAGGTCATGTGGTAATGTAGCGGTTCTGATAACTCCCTACTCCCTACTCCCTACTCCCGACTCCCATTAACTCAGACGTTGCCAATTTTCTAGTGGTTTACCGTGACAAAATTGCTTTCACCTTTGCTTTAAAGATTTCAAACTGCTCTGGTGTTGGTTGAACTTGCTGCCAACTTTCCCGTTGCTGTAAAGCTGTTTGCCAATTTTGGACTGAGGGATAGTCAGCTAAAGAAACGCCGATCTTGCTGAGAAAATAGACGGACAAACCGGCGACAATATCGGCTAAGGTAAATTGCCCTTCTACAAAGTAGTTTTTATCGCCCAATTTTTCGTTATAAAATTTCATCACTGTGGCAACTTGTTTTTGAGCTTGTTCTAATTTTTTTGCTTCTACTTCAATCTCCAATTTATGGCGCATACAGGTTACGATAGCAGGAGCTAGCTCATTGACGTTGACCAGTTCTATCATCCTCACTGTAGCAATAGCTTGGGGGTCAGTGGGCATGAGAGCAGGAGTTGGATATTTAGCTTCTAAATAATCTAAGATGGCTAAGGATTCTATCACTTTAAATCCATCATCGATTAGGACTGGAACGTGATGAAAAGGATTGATTTCAATAAATTCTGGCGTAAATTGATCTCCATCTAATTTTATTTCAACAGGCTCAAAATCAATCTTTTTTTCTAATAAAGCAATCCATACCCGTCGGGCATTGTTGGACATGGGATTATTGTAAAACTGTAACATTGAATCAATTATCTCTTACTATCAAGGTTGGATTTATTCTTATTTTAATATCTACTTTCAAGCACAAGCTCATAAACTGAGCTATTCCAAGAACCCTTTAACCCAAGCTGAGGATTTGACTTAAAAAGAACCCTACTGCTGCACTACCGATAGGAACTGTGAGATTATCAATACCGAACTTGGAGAAGGCTTCTAAGACTGTGGCAAAGAATGCGATCGCAATTGACATCAACCAGGTTTGCCAGACATTACCTTGAACAGCGAAAAGGATCAGGCTACTGACTACATAGCTAGTTACCGCCATGGTCAGAGAACCTTCCCAGCTTTTTTGCATCCCCCAAGCCTGATAGGGATGTTGGCCAAATTTCTGACCAATCAGTCCTGCCAGTCCATCTCCCCATGCCATCACTAAAATACCAATAGCGGCATACTGGAATTGTTGTAAGGGCCAAAACCAGGCAATCACGACACCAATACTGACAGCATAGAAGAAAGTGCCTAGGCTTTTGCGCCCAACGCTGTTAATACCAGGCAAAATAGGAATGTAATAGGACAAAAGAGCGATCGCACCAGCGATAACTGATGCCAAGATACCTACCCAGCCAGGTATTTGTAGCCACCAAGCCACTAAAATCACGTTACCCGTGCCAATGTGAACAATTTTACGGGTAATTTCTGAATCCCTGGCGGTGCGCTGATGTAGCGTTTCCGCCAGCAGCACAATCGCACCGAGACCGACAGCAATCAGCGCAATTTGCAGCCATAGGGTTGGGATTGATTCTATCCAGGGTACAGAATTAAACAAGGATTTGATGGCAGCATACTTTAAGACCTATTTATTACTGTATTAGATGGGGTGACCATTACATGAAACTTTTACTGATTTGGCTAATTCGAGGCTATCGAGCTTTTATTTCGCCCCTATTTCCCCCAGTCTGTCGCTTTCGACCAACCTGTTCCCAGTATGCTATCCAAGCGATTGAGCGCTTTGGTGTCTGTCGGGGGGGTTGGCTAGGAATTCGCCGTATTCTACGGTGTCATCCTCTCTATCCAGGGGGTTATGATCCCGTGCCTGACGTTTATCCTAATGGTAATAGGGATAAATCTAGAAGTGTTGAACTTCGGAACAGGGAACAGGAAACAGAGAACAGGGAACAGGGAACAGGGAACGGGGAATAAGTAGTGGCTCTTGTGGTTTGAGTATGGTAAAAAAGTAGTTAGATCATGCAAGAGGCAAGAGGCAAGAGGCAAGAGGCAAGAGGCAAGAGGCAAGAGGCAAGAGGCAAGAGGCAAGAGGCAAGAGGCAAGAGGCAAGAGGCAAGAGGCAAGAGTTTTTTTAGTTTGATTGTTTTATTAGTTAAAAATGTTACCGTTCAAAGACTTTAAAGATTTTCTAATTTTGCCAAAAGATATGCTTCGAGCTGATCAACGCTTTTGTTTTATAACTCAAAAAATTCCCAAAAGAAAAACTATACCGGTTCTCATAGTAATGAGAGTAATGAGGTAAACATAATTTTTTACCCTTTCTTTCTTCCCTACTCCCTACTCCCTACTCCCTACTCCCTACTCCCGCGCAACCCACTCCTAGTAAGTACTTCAACCAATTGAGAACTGCTATAACTTATGAAATCTTATCAGCAAATCCCAATTGTAGAGTGTGGAGAACCCCTCATCCCCATTCCCTTAGAACAATTTGCCGCTCGTACCCCTCACCCCTACCAAAAACTGGGGGCACCTTATGGTAAGGCTTCTCCTTATTATCTGCGCCAGAGTGTGATCGAAGCACTAATGATGGCTCAAAGCCAACTCCAACAGCAGCATCCAGGTTGGCGCATCCAGATTTTTGATGGCTATCGACCGGTGGAAGTCCAACAATTCATGGTTGACCATACCTTTGCCCAAGTAGCTCAGGCACAACAACTCAACCCAACCACCCTATCGGAAAAACAACAGCAAGCCATTTGGGAACAAGTCTATCAATTTTGGGCAGTACCCAGCTCTAACCCCATGACTCCACCCCCTCACAGTACAGGTGCTGCCTTAGATATTACCCTGGTGGATGCTACTGGTGAAACCATTGATATGGGCTCTGAGATTGATGAAGTCTCACCACGCTCCCATCCCGATTATTACGCCAATCAGCAAGACTTGCCTTATCACCACAATCGACAGCTGTTAAAAAATTTAATGTACTCGGCTGGGTTCCGGTGTCATCCTAGAGAGTGGTGGCATTTTTGCCTCGGAGACCAAATGTGGGCTTGGCTGCGCAATCAAGAAGATTCAACCAATACCTTTATGGCACGATATGGTGGTGTTGACTGCGAAGCGTTTTAAGTCCTGAGACTGAGTCGGAGAGTGGATCAGTCCTAAGTGGGGAGCGTGCTAAGTGCGGAGCGTGGTGATAGCTCAGTTGCTGCTAAGATGGTTTAGCAGTGGCATTGTAGTGGAATTATTAATCAAGTAGCTCAAAGAATGCTACAAATAGACCATTTTTTATTGCCCCTCTTGCCTCTCTTGGCCCTCCTGCTATCTCTCCCTGGCATTAAAGCAAAATGGTATCAGATATCCTATAAAAACAATGAAAAAATAACGATTACTTAAGGTTATATAAGATTTATGATGGCACCTAAGCAAGTATACGTCCTTTTATTTAATGCCCGGACAGAAAACGAGGGAATTCACACTATCCAAATTGGCGATAAGCAAACGGTATTGATGTTTGAAAAAGAAGACGATGCTACCCGCTTTGCTTTATTGCTCGAAGCCCAGGATTTCCCAACACCCACCGTAGAAGCTATCGATCTAGAAGAGATTGAGGAGTTTTGCCAATCGGCTGGTTATGACTCGGAGTTGGTTACTGAAGGAATGTTGGCCATGCCACCGGAAACAAATCTAGAAAAGACTGATTGGCAACCTGACGTCAAGAAAACCGAAGAACCAGAAATCTCAGATCTAGACCGCATTCGCCGTCAGTTGGAAAATTTATTGTAAACTTATAAAAATTTGAGGAAGACTTTTTAACTGTCCACCTTGAGCCGTCAACCAAACAACCTTCAACGGTTCAACCTTCAACGGTTCAACCTTGGCATTTCGGCCACGCTACCCGAACAACCTACCCTACGGGAACGCCAAAGGCGAACAACCTTGGCCAAAAGGCCAAGCTACGCGAACAACCCTTCAACCAAATAACCTTCAACCTTGGCATTTCGGCCACGCGCTTCGCAGCAAAGCGGGACTTCGTCCATCGCGTTCAACCTTGGCCAAAAGGCCACGCTACGCGAACAACCCTTCTACCAATGACTAAATAATGCAAAATTTAGAACAACGAGGACATCTACTGACCGAACAGATTAATCCCAATAGTCAGAACCTTGACCAGCTGACATCCCTAGAGTTAGTGGATCTGTTTAATCAAGAAGATACCAAAACCCTAGATGCGATCGCAGCAGCTCGTAGCCAGCTAGCTCAAGCCATTGACAGCACAGCATTGGCATTGCGTCAAGGAGGATGCCTCTTCTACGTGGGGGCTGGTACCAGTGGACGCTTGGGAGTCCTCGATGCTGCCGAATGTCCCCCCACCTTTTGTACACCCCCAGACCTAGTCCAAGGGATCATTGCTGGAGGAGCAGGGGCATTGGTGCGGAGTTCTGAAGATTTGGAAGACCGACGGGAAGATGGTGCAAAAGCGATCGCCCATCGCCGGGTACATGACCTAGATGTGGTGGTAGGCATTACCGCAGGTGGTACCACACCCTTTGTCCATGGCGCACTCCAAGAGGCACGACGGCGGGGCGCAACCACGATTGCGATCGCTTGTGTCCCCCCTGAACAGGTCAGTATTGATGCTGATATCGATATTCGGCTGCTAGTTGGTCCGGAAATCCTAGCTGGCTCTACTCGCCTCAAAGCCGGTACTGTCACTAAAATGGCCTTGAATATCCTTTCCACTGGAGCCATGGTAAAGCTTGGCAAAGTCTACGGCAATCGCATGGTAGATGTGGCAGTGACCAACAAGAAACTTCATGACCGAGCCCTGCGTATCCTCAAAGACCTGACCAACCTCAGCCGAGAAGACTGCGCTCACTTACTAGAGCGCAGTGGAAGGCAGGTAAAACTAGCGCTACTAATGTACTGGACAGGATTAGACCAGGTAGAGGGAGCCAGCTTCCTACAGCAAAACCAAAGTGATCTCAGAGCCGCTCTCCAAAGTTGGAAACAAACTAGTACTCCATCAAAATTGAATTGAAAATGAATTGAGGGCTATAGCGTTTCCTAGTAAGGGTGAGGTACATCTAAATTTTATTACTTGGTCCGTTCCCGTTCGCGCAGCGTCGGCTTTGGCGAAAGCGTGGCCCACGGCCTTAGCTCCCTACTCCCAGCTCCCTAAAACAAATAAGGAAAGTACCCTAAGGGGCTACAGGCTCAGGGCTGAAAGCTGACCGCTGAAAGCTGACCGCTCAAGGTATATAGTAAAAAGACCAGGACTTAGCCAGGAACTAGATCTCTAAGGTGCGTTATTAACCCACCCTACTCAGGAGGAAGGAACTAGTTAGTGGTCAGGTATTAGTGGTCAGTGGTGATTCATCAATAGATATTGATGAATCACCACTGACTAATGACCAAAGACCAATGATTAATAACCAACGATAGAAAATGTTTAACGGATCAGAGACTACTGTCACTTTGGTAATCATACTCGTAGCCCTTGGTGTTCTAGGTTGGGGCTATAACCGCGCTCGTTCTTACGGCAAGCTGGGAATTTTAGCCTGGTTACAGTCAGTAGTCTTGACACTGCCCTGGCTATTATTCTTTGGCTTAGTCAGCATCGGAATTTACCTGAATATCGTTGGGATCCTATTTCTGCTACTCGCTTCCACCGGCATATACATCTACTTGGGCAGGCTCTTACGTGCAGCAGGTCAAGATGAGGTTTGGCGGGAGCGTGCCACCAAACTGTTCGAGGATCAACAACAAAGCAAAGATGCCCAAAAGTCTGAGGAGCAAGATACTGCAACTTACAACAATTTAACTGCCGTATCCGAGGGTCCGAATACTACCAGGATCGGAGTAGCTACAATTCCTGATGAAGACCTACAACTGATTAAAGAGATTTTTGGGATTGATACCTTCTTTGCGACGGAAACTATAAAATATCAGGAAGGAGCAATTTTTACAGGCAATCTGCGGGGAAACGATGCAGAAGTTGTACATTCTCGTTTGTCAGCTAATCTAAAGGAAAAATTAAGCGATCGCTATCGGCTATTTTTAGTCGATAGTCCAGAAGGGAAACCAGTTGTCATTGTCTTGCCCAGTACCAATGACCCACGAACCACTACAGTTCCCCAGAAAATCTTGGCCCTTGTCCTGCTCATTGCTACATTTTTCACCACTTTAGAAGTATCTGGGTTACTGCTTGACTTTGATTTATTCAGTGAACCCCAACGGTTTCGGGAAGCCTTACCGATTACCATCGGAATTTGGATAGTTCTAATTACCCATGAACTCGGTCACTGGTGGCAAGCCAAAAGTCACGAGGTTCGCCTCAGCCTACCCTTTTTCCTTCCCAGCTTGCAAATCGGCTCATTTGGTGCTATGGTTCGCTTCGAATCATTATTACCCAATCGAAAAGTATTATTTGATATTTCTATAGCCGGACCAGCAGTAGGTGGTATAGTCTCTCTACTGATGCTGATGGCGGGATTAGTCCTTTCTCATCAAGGCAGTGCCTTTCAGGTGCCAGCGGAATTCTTCCAAGAGTCAATTTTAGTCGGAGGGCTGGCAAAGTTAGTGCTCGGTAGTGCTCTCCAAGAGCCTTTAGTGGATGTTCACCCTCTGACCATTGTCGGTTGGCTAGGTTTAACCATAACAGCCTTGAACCTAATGCCAGCAGGACAACTAGATGGTGGGCGAATTGTCCAAGCTATCTACGGACGCAAAACTGCTCGACTTGCTACCATTGCCACCCTAGTAATTTTGGGGATTCTGGCCTTAATCAATCCAGCCAATCCCATAATTTTGTACTGGGGAATCTTGATTTTGTTCTTGCAGCGGGGTTTAGAGCGTCCTAGCCTCAATGAAATTACCGAACTTGATGATACTCGAGCATTGTGGGGGTTATTGGCATTATTTTTAATGGTCGCAACTCTGATACCCATTAATCCCGCTTTGGCAGGAAGGCTGGGAATTGGGGGCTAATTTCAAGGGTTGAACGCGCACCCGTGGCCAATAGGCCAAGGTTGTTAAGTTGAAAGTTGAACGGTTGAAGGCGTACCGGTGGCCAATAGGCCAAGGTTGTTAAGTTGTTCGCCATAAGCGTCCTTTGTAGTGGCGTGGCAAGCTTAAAATAGTGCAATAGATTTTTGCTCCCCATATTCCCGCGCCCCCGCCCCACACCTCCCACACCTCCCACACCCCCCACACTACCCCATCTGTTTCTAATGCAACATTTAAGGCTTGCCACGCCAGTAGGGTGGGTTGAGAATTACACGCTTCTTGTGGAAAACTTCAACCTTAGTTAATCATACTTACACAGGATAAGCAAATTTGGTAATAATGGTGAAAAAGCGATGCATTGCTATTCCATCAAATCCCAAACTTGTTTATTAGAAAACCCAACACTGAAAACTCCGTCTCTTTAAAGGGGAGATGAAAGTGACTAGCGAGTTTAGTCGCCGTGAGAAAAATATAGGCAAAATATTTTTAATTTTGTGCTAGGTGTGTTAGCCTAATCATATAACAGAAGAGGTCGAATTCTGATGATAATACTTGAGTTCAAAGCATACGGCAAGAAAACACAGTATCAATCTATAGACGAAGCTATTCGGACTACTAAATTTGTGCGAAACAGTTGTCTTCGTCTATGGATGGACAACAAAGGGTTGAATAAGTACGATTTAAATAAGTACTGTAAAACCTTGGCTAAGAATTTTTCTTTTGCTAATGAACTGAACTCAACTGCTCGACAGGCTGCGGCTGAACGAGCATGGTCATCAATCGCTCGTTTCTTTGAAAATTGCAAAAAGAAAGTACCTGGGAAGAAAGGTTTCCCTAAATTTCAAAAACATTGCAGATCGGTCGAATACAAGCAGTCAGGATGGAAGTTGTCTCCTGATAAAAAATCGATCACTTTTAGCGATAAAAAAGGAATTGGAAAGCTAAAACTCAAGGGTACATGGGACTTGTGGCGTTTCGATAAGAAGCAAGTTAAGCGAGTTCGCATAGTAAAGAGGGCTGATGGTTACTATGTTCAGTTGTGCATCTCTGTTGATGTAAAAGAACAATTAAAACCTGCTGACGCAACTGTGGGACTAGATGTAGGGTTGAAAGAATTCTACACCGACTCCAGAGGTAAAACTGAACCTAATCCCCGTTTCTATAGAGCCGGGGAAAAACGTTTGAAGTTTTATCAACGTCGAGTTTCTCGAAAGAAAAAAGGCTCGGCCAACCGTAAAAAAGCCATTAATAGATTAGGCAGGCAACACCTCAAAATAAGTAGGCAGCGTGTTGGCGAAGCCTGCGCGAAGCGCATAGAACATGCCAAGAGACTGGCACGTTGCGTAATCCAATCTAACGACTTGGTCGCCTACGTTCGCGCAGCGTGCCGTAAGGCAAGACTTGAGAGTCAAGAATCTGGTAAAAAATCATTGTCTTGCTAAGTCTATCAATGACGCAGGTTGGTATCAATTCAGGAAATGGTTAGAGCATTTTGGAACTAAATTTGGCAGGGTTACTGTTGCAGTAAATCCTGCCTATACAAGCCAGAATTGCTCTGAATGCGGCGAGGTAGTGAAGAAGTCACTATCAACCAGAACTCATATCTGTAAATGTGGTTGTAGGTTAGATCGCGACCACAACGCCGCAGTCAACATTCTTAATAGAGCCTTGGGTACGGTGGGGCACACCGGAACCTGGATCATTGATCCGAACGCTTTAGGAGATTTGGCCTCTACTGTTCTTGATTCCGGTCAGGTTCAGCAAGTCGAGTCAACGAGTGAAGAATCCCCGTCTCGCGATTAGCGGGGAGTGTCAATTGGGGTTGACCTATCCCCCGCTTATCTACGCAAAGCCAACCAACTATTTTCAAAAAACCCTGAAGAATTGCCTCAACTCGTGCAGGCCAATGCCGAAAAGTTACCTTACCCAGATAATTTTTTTCACGGCATAAGCAGTGTATTTCTATTCCATGAATTACCACCAGCAGCTCGTCAGCGAGTAATTGAAGAATGTTTCCGAGTCACTAAACCAGGGGGGGTATTGACCATCTGTGATTCGATGCAACTATTGGATTCTCCTGAGTTTGAGGTATCGATGGAGAATTTTATGGCTATTTATCACGAGCCTTATTACAGAAATTACATTATAGATAACTTAGTCGAACGTCTCGAAAAAGCTGGCTTTGAACAGGTTGAAACTAAAAATCACTTTGTTAGTAAATATTGGATTGCGCGCAAGCCGGAAATTCTATCTGATTGTTGAACGGGCACTTATGCTTAGAGATTAGTAAAAATAGCTGCTTCGGGATGCTTATGACCCAGACTATACTCCAGAAGTGGGGGAACTTTTCGGAGTTGCTTGCCCTTTGTAGGGTCTAAAAAAACCAGAAGACTTGCCTGATCACCACCATCGACAGCTGTTAAAAAATTTAATGTACTCGGCTGGGTTCCGGTGTCATCCTAGAGAGTGGTGGCATTTTTGCCTCGGAGACCAAATGTGGGCTTGGCTACGCAATCAAGAGAATGCAACCAATTCTGCTCCCGACAGTCGTCAACCACTTCGAACCTGGTATTCTAGCTTAGGGAATCGGAGACCGTAGTCCAATCACCTTTGAACTGGTGTGGCCGTACGAAGCGTTTGTGGCAGTGTTTGTTGTATGTTACCGATGGTTTCAAGGTGTATCCCAACTACATCCCGGATGGAGACCAGATATCGTGAACAAGTTGTATATGACCCGAGTCTAGGGTGATTGCACTCGATTGAGGCACTATCTGGCTCGGCTACATCCCAAGACTTTGTGTTACTCGAAGTCAGTAGAAATGCTGAAGCATTCGATAGGACTGTTAGTGGATTACCTGAAGTTAGCCGGAGGTGCCGGTGCCACCGAGGCAAATACCTGTCTATCCCTGATTCATCCCGTAATTCAGTAACGCCTTGGAGTTTAGTCATTTCTATGTTGAATTGGAGAAGCAAACATGCTCAATCTGCATAAGAAGTACGAAGTTCAGAATGTTCAACAAAATCGTTCAGAACACGACTCTTTTACTTTGAAAAGGTACGAACAATTCTTCAGTTTTTTTCAGAAAGAAGCTGTCAATATTCTTGACGTAGGTTGCAATACCGGTAGAGGTGGATTACGTTTGAAGGAGTTGAACCCGAACCTGACATTATTTGGTCTTGATTGTGTACAAGAAAGATTAGATGTTTTGCCTGATTGCTATTCACAAAAAGTCTATGGTCTTTCAACAGACATACCTATGGAAGATCGATTTTTTGATGTAATTACTGCTGGTGAGTTTATTGAACACCTGTATCCTGCCGATGTAGATAAAACATTATGTGAATTCCAAAGAGTGTTGAAGATTGGCGGAAGGCTGTTGCTTACCACTCCCAATCCTAATTACATAAAAAATAAAATCCTTGGAATGTCAGTATACGGTGTCAGCCATTTAACTCAGCATTTTCCAGAAGTTCTGCGATTGAGATTGCAAATGCATGGATTCTCAGGAGTTAAAGTCTATGGATCAGGTAAGGTATCCCAGTATTTAGGTTGGCATTTTCCGTTGATGCCAATCTATGGTAGCTATCTCGTTGTAGCAAATAAGTACTGAGCAGGCTAAGATTCCCGGGGTGCATCTCACTGTCTTGATCCAAAGCGCGAGTGGGGGAAACCCCCTCAGGTCGGCGCATCCCTTGCTTTTGCAATTAGGCAAAAATTCCCGCGAAAATTCCCGCGCCCCCGCCCCACGCTTCCCACACTTCCCCTTCTTTTTTACAAATATGAGATGCACCCTCCCACTCTCCCCCTAGTAGCCCTGATCGAGAATGTAGGCAAATTCCGAAAAATCACCCTTCTCTATTTCCAGCACCAAGAACCAAAATTAAAAATAAATAGTGAAAATAAATAGTACCCCGAAGGGTACTGTCAAAGACCAATAGCTATAGAACACTAGAATTATCAGTTAATCAAGTTGTTCAGGAATTGGGGTGAGGGAAACATGGCCAGTAATCAAGAACGTTCTTACGATGTCATTGGATTTGGTGATGAAGTTCCAGGTATCTTAGCGCTGATCGCTGCTGGGAAAGAGTATCGCCGCCGGACAGGTAAGTATCCACGCATTCTATTAATGTCCAAAGGCAGTAAACATGAAGGTGTTGGTGGTCATCTGGTCAGGGGAGGTCTGGCCTACCTTGATCGCTGCCAGATTCCTCGTAACCTGCGTAAATCCCTCAAGCTCGGCACCTTTGGCTCACCCCCTACCCTCTACAAAGAATTTTTACAGCGCTCAGGTGTTACCTTAATTGCTCTTGACCCCCGCAAAGCTGATGCCGCCCTCAAGAAAATGATGCAAGAAGCAGGTGTGGCTCTGATCCGGGAAGTCAAGATTGCATCAGTCATTAAAGACGGTCCAAAGCTAGCTGGCATCAAGTTAGCTAGAGGCGAAACCTATTTTGCCAAGCAATTTATCGATTCCACAGTCAATGGAGAATTAGCCCAAGCGGCTGGAGTTAGGAAACTAAAAGGATTTAACACCTTTGGCTTGCCCGAATCTGAACTACCAGTCACCCTAGTATTTGAAACTGAGGGACTCAGTATCAGAAGACTAAAGCAGGTAGAGTATGCTTATCTCAAGCGCTTCGCTAATCCTGCTGATCAAGAAGCTCAACGGTGGTTAAAGCAGGCTGCTGGGTCTGATGCTCAGTTTGCTGAACGACTCAGGAAGAATATGAGAGACCCCAGGGGTAATCTGAAAACCATGTGGGTCGGTAAAGATTACATCGACATTCGCTCCCCAGCCCTATCCGTAGCGTACCACTCCTTTAGAGGTAAGACTTTCTCTCTAGCAAAAAGTGGTGTCATCCTCGATGAAGGAAATGTGGCAATTCTTCCAGGAGGTAGGCTTTCCTGGAATGCTCTCCTGTGTAAGGTTAATGGCAGTGAAGCAGAGGAATTAGCTCAAGGAGGTGCTAAACCCTCTGCTAAGATTCTCGAAGAGATGAATTTTGTTGAAACTTGGCTCAAGGGTTTTGGAGCGAAAGCCGTTAAGCCAGCTTCTGAGCTTTATATCCGCCATGCAGGCAATATTACTGGTGTAGTAGACCCTCTCTATGGATCCCAAATGCTCTTAGGTGGCACACCCAATTGGTCTGCTTTGGGAACCTTTGGCTATCATTTTGATGTGCGCGGGGGTATCGAAGGTCTTGGTAACAGAGCGTCTCAGAACGGGTTTAAAAGTGTAAGTTTTAGTAAGCCAATTTTCAACATAGGCATCCAGCATGCCCAAATTAAGGCAGTCCCTAATTTAGCCGTTGTCAGTCCTGGTTCTGGGTTTCAAGGGTTTGCTTCCTCCGCTGGTAGAATTGTGGAATTCAATGCTGGTGTTGGTCAGGCATTGGGAATTGCCGCCATTACTGCCCTTCTTTCTGGCAGGAACCTAAGTAATGTATCCAACTCTGAGGTCAGAAAAGTACTTTTAAGCACTAAGCAACTTCCTCGGGTTTATGGATATGCTAATAATAATGAAGCTAAGAAATTGAAAAATTTCGAGTCTTTATTAGTGCTGGTTTGAGAGACTTTTGATAAAGTAAATCTTAAGAAAGTAAGGCTCTCCTAGGGTGGTTATGACAAATTAGTATAAAATAATCGCTATAACCCTTAATAAGTAAGGCTTTGATTAATTTAAAAATGCAGTTTTTATGAAAATTGATTTTTAGTTTACTGAATCCCTTGCTAGTTAAGGTTTTAAGCCCATTTAAACTACTCATTTACTATAATCAGTCTAGGAGAGCCGAAAGTAATTATTCGCTGACTATTGCTCGATTTATGATATAGCGTTTATCATAGCTATTATATAGCGGTTTTCAATTTGGTGAGGTACAGATTTCCTGGTTTTAGGGAACAGGGAACAGGGAACAGAGAATAGGCAAGAGGCAAGAGGCAAGAGGCAAGAGGCAAGAGGTAAAAAATCCTGTGCACCTCATTAGGTTAGAAACCGCTATAAACGCTATAAAATATTTCTGAGTGGGTGACAATTCGCCTGCAAGCTTTGTGTGGTAAGGGGATGTGCTGCATTTTTTAGTTGTCTCTTCGCCAGAGTGTTGTAATGATAAGCATTATAACAATTAAGTGAACGTGAGTCTGGTTAATTCCTGATTAAATGAATCTTGAAAACTTGTCAATTTCAGAAAAGACATTCCTAGTAACAGGTGCAGGAACGGGAATCGGTTACTCGATTGCCGATCGCCTGATCACCTTAGGAGCAAAAGTTATCCTGCACTGCAATTCCCATATCGGTTCAGCCCAAGAACTGGCATCCAAGGCAAAAACCAATTGTGTCGTCATTCAAAAAGACTTATCCCAGCCCCAAGCAGGACAACAATTGGTAGAGGAAGTTCTCAATCTGGGATATGCCCTTGATGGTGTTGTGAATAATGCCGCGATCATGACCGAACTCAGCTTGGATGATAATCCCTCAGTCTGGGAAGAGAAATGGCTGAAAACTCTTCAAGTTAACCTGATTGCTGTTAGTTCCATCACCCGACGCGCCATAGAACACTTTAAGTCCAAGGGAGGAGGAATTATTGTTAACATCTCTAGTCGTGCAGCTCATCGAGGCGACACCCCAGAGTATATACACTATGCAGCCTCCAAAGCAGCACTGAGTAATTTAACCAAAAGTATTGCTCGAAACTTTGCTGCTGATGGCATACTTGCCTATTCTATTTGTCCGGGCTTTGTTGATACCGAAATGGCTGTGGAATTTACCCAAAACTATCCTCTGTCTCAGATTGTATCCGGTATTCCCCTACAGCGAATCGCCCAGCCAGAGGAAATTGCTGCAATGGTGGTTTTCCTCTTATCCGGACAAGTCCCCTCGGCAACTGGAACCAACATTGATATTAACGGAGCCTCATACGTCCGCGCTTAGCGCAGCAGAGAAGTGGTGTTAGGTTTTAGGTGTTAGGTTTTAGGTGTTAGGTTTTAGGTTTTAGGTAAAACGCTAATTATTCGGATAGCCTAATTTTTCTTCTTCTCCTTTAGTTTTTCCATCAGACTGTTGAGCATTCTTCCTATTTCATCGCTTAACTCTAAAACGGGCTGTAACTCAGAGTTTTTAAGATAAGATAATCTGCCAGTAATTAGCAAATGTGTTTCCAATTCTTTGAGAGATCCATTAGCTATGGAGAGATGGTCAACAACTCACCGCTAAGTCCTTCAGACTATAGCGGGAGCTTGTAAAAAGCTCATAGTTGACCAGACTAAGCTCTAAGCGAGCTACGTTATCTAGCTCATGACACCTACAAATGCGTGCCAGTTTGTAGCAACTGTCGTACAGCTTTAAACAGGTGTAGCGAGTTAAGCCAGTGAGCTGTACCGAACAAAGCTAGATAACATTGTCTAGGCAAACTTTACCCACATTGTGGAGTGTTCAAAGTAATGCGAGTTTTCGTTCTAGATCAAAATAAGAAACCACTGGATCCATGCCACCCGGCACGAGCAAGAGAGCTATTGAACATGGGAAGGGCTAAAGTATTTAAACGGTACCCATTTACAATTGTATTAAAAGACAGGATTTTAGAAAAATCTGTCACTCATTCACATCGTTTAAAGATAGACCCTGGTAGTAAAACAAGCGGGATGGCTATTGTTCAAGAAGAAACAGGACGTGTCACAAGCGCCTTAGAAATATCTCACAGGGGACAACAGATTAAGAATTCTCTAGACTCTCGCAGGGCATTAAGGAGAGGTAGACGCAACCGTAAGACTCGATATCGCAAACCTCGTTTTTTGAACAGAACTCGTAGACAAGGATGGTTACCCCCATCTCTTGAAAGCCGAATTAACAATATTGAGACTTGGGTGAAACGAATTAGAAAAGTCTGTCCGATTAGCGCTATTTCTCAAGAGTTAGTCAGGTTTGATTTGCAGCAAATGCAAAACCCTGAAATTAGCGAGGTTGAATATCAACGCGGTGAGTTATTCGGCTTTGAGGTCAAGGAATACTTGCTTGCCAAATGGGGAAGAAAATGTGTCTACTGCAACGCTGAAAACACCCCATTGGAAATAGAACACATTGTCCCCAAATCAAAAGGAGGTTCTAACAGAGTAAGCAATCTAACCTTAGCTTGTAGACCTTGTAATCATAAAAAAGGTAACAAATATGTAGAAGATTTTTTAAGTAAAAAGCCTGAACTCTTGAAGAAAATTAAGGGGAAAACCAAGACTTCACTTAAAGACGCGACTGCGGTTAATACTACCCGATGGGAATTGTATAGAAGACTTCAAGAAACCGGGTTACCTGTAGAAGTAGGTTCTGGGGGACTGACCAAATTTAACCGTAAGGTCAGAATGATTGAAAAACACCATTGGACTGATGCTTCTTGTGTTGGTAAATCAACACCTGAGCGGCTACTTATCAGGGGAATAAAACCGCTGTTAATTGCAGCTAAAGGACACGGAACTAGGCAGCGTTGTCGTCCTAACAAATATGGGTTTCCGAAAGCTCACGCTCCAAAAGCTAAGTTTTTTCAGGGTTTTCAAACAGGTGATATTGTTAAAGCTGATGTCATCAAAGGTAAGTTTGCTGGTCAATATGTCGGACGTATTGCAATTCGCTTTAGACCTAGCTTTACCCTTCAACTACCAACTCAAAAATTTGACGTACATCCCAAATACTTGAAAACTATTCACAAGGCTGACGGCTATGAATATCAATCTTGAAAATAAGGATACCCTATCGGGTAGTTTACTAGAAGCGCGGCAATTCCCCTCCCGCTAACCCGTGCCGGGTATAACGGGAGTCCCCTTGCCGCATCTCAGATGGATATAGTCTCCCAAATGCTGTCTCCCTTTGCCCTCAGCGATATTAGCTGGAATCGAAACAGCAGCTCGTTGAATTTGGCTGCTCAGTCCATAAATCTCAGTTTTTGGTAACTTAGAAGTAAGTTTGTAGCATAGTACAACCAAGTCCATTGCCCGATTCCAAACCTTTAAGTCTCGATAACTCTTAACTTCGAGCACCCTGATCACCTTTTTTGTTTAGTGGTTATCTAAAACCTAACACCTAATACCCTCACGGGGTAACAACAAAGCTTAAACCTAGATAGGTGTTGGGTTTTAGGTTTTAGGTTTTAGGTTTTAGGTTTTAGGTATTGGGTAAAATGAGCGCAATGAGTCATTTGTATTTCCCAGAAATTGAAGCAATTTTAACCAATTCAAGTTCATAGATAGTTTTAATCAATCCATCCCGCTTGACAATTTTACCTAACACCTAACACCTAACACCTAACACCTGTAAGATTTTCAATTAGCTTGTCACCCCGTGAGGTTGATACCAACAGACTTCAATTCAGCAACGCCTCAATTGGATTTCTTCCAATCCTCTATATCTGGTGCTTTCACAAATTCAGGAAACATGACCTCAAAACCGCTCTGACGCTTAGAAGCTGGTTCATCACTCATATTCAACAACGTTTCATAAAAGAAAAACGACACACCAGCAAATCCCCGCAGTCGCACAGCATCCACTTGCCGCTGAATTTGTGATACCGGAACTAAGCGAGTTCTTAGACCACTTAAAATCCCAATCCCTACCGGAATATGACTCTGTGCTCTTTTGACTTCTGTCTGGTCTAATTCCGAAATGAAAGTGCTGAAATTATCTCGATAAATCTGGACAATTAGTTCCTCTACCAAACCCCGTTGTTCCCAACTTGCCCAATCAGCTAAAAAGAATTGGTAAGAAAAACGCTGGGGATTAGGAGATAGGGAAATAATCACATCATTGTTACTGTCTTCAACACTGTCTTTAACTGCTCGAAACAGCTTGGTTAGGAAATCCGTAATTTTATTTGCTCGCCAGCGTACCCATTCCTGATCCTTTGGGTCAGTGGGGGGAGATTTACCTTGGTGTTCTTTTTTGTACAATTCTACTGTGAAGTCATCGTAACCAAAGGTCACTGGCAAGCCAAAGTGGTCATCGAATTGGATACCATCAACATCATAGTTGCTGACAATTTCGATAACTAAATCTTGAATAAATTGCTGTACCTCTGGTTTAAAAGGATTGAGCCAAACAATCTCTTGTAGTCTTTCATCCTCTGGCTCTAACCCTTTAGTGGTTTGAGTCTTGACCCCATCTTTGGTTTGAGTCAGCCAATCTGGGTGGCGTTTGGCTAACTCAGAATAGGAGGGTGCTTTGAAGCCAAATTCAAACCAGGGAATAACTCTCAAACCATTGTCATGTCCCACCTCGACAATCTCCTTGAGAACATCTCGCCCTCCCTGCACCCCCTTGTCTGGGTCAAATAAGTCTTTCTCTAACTCCGTCGATATTCGTGCTTCCAGTCCCACTACCCGTTTAGCTACTTGAGACGGATATAGTGTATAACCCCAGTTCCACACTGTAGGATATACCGTGTTAAAGTTCAGCTCCTTAAGTTTTTCTAGGCTATCCGTTACTGCTGTAGTAGAAAAAAGTACCTCACTATCAATATTAGTCAGCCATACCCCTCTTAACTCCGCTTCAGTAGAACCAGGAGTTGGTGGCTCAACCTTAGCAATGTATTGATTAGGAATCAATCCAGTGGTTTGGGTAGCTTGGCACAAGAAAGCAGCTACCTCAGCTCGACTAGCTTGTTGGTTAGGTTTGAATTGCTTCACATTAGGGCGATTGACCACAATCTGATTTTCCGTAGCCGCTGCGATCGCATTTTGGGCATAGTTCGGAATTGTTGTAGCATCAGTAAACGCTGCCTTTAAAGTTTCTAGGGAAGGCTTGACCGGTTTATACTTCAATCCACTAGCTAAAGATACTAACGCTTGGACACGAGGGATATTTTGCTTAGGGCGAAAAACTCTACCAGGATAGCCAGCCAAAAAGCCCGTTTTATCAGCATTACGAATAGCCTGATTAGCCCAGTAATTAGTTGGTACATCTACGAATTTTTGGTCACTGCGGACTTGAGGAGCACTAGGGAAAGCCTTCAGAAGCAGTGCAGCAAACTCAGCTCTGGTGATCGGAGCATTCGGTTTAAAGGTACCATCTGGGTAACCCCTGATAATATTTTGTTGTGCTAATTTAGTGATACACGGTTGAGCCCAATCATTCTCTGGGACATCTCTAAAAGTGCTACTGGCGTAGGATGGGGAAAGCTGGCATAGAGGAATTATCATCCCGATTACAAATAGCAAAATCCACCAACCCTGATGTTTAATGGTTTGCTGAAAGGAAACCAGTCTATTTGCCAAGGCTATAGGCCAGAGTCTGAGTAACGGTTTCATGGGTTGAACAAGCTCCGGGTAAAGGTGTTGGGTTGATCAGGATTTTGATTAACCGCGAAGATGCAAAGAACACGACACTAGATTAGCAAACGTTATGGATTAGAAGAGGAATTATCCCATGGAGCTAATATGGAGCTAATTCACCGTTACCGTGGTAGTCTCTTAGGATTGGCTGTTGGGGATGCAGTCGGTACTACTTTAGAGTTTAAGGCACCAGGCTCCTTTACCCCGATTGAAGATATGGTGGGTGGTGGACCTTTTGGTTTGAAGCCAGGCTACTGGACTGATGATACATCCATGGCCCTGTGTTTAGCCCATAGTTTGATTGAGCAACAGGGGTTTGATCCAGTACATCAATTACAGCAGTATTTGCGATGGTCCCGAGAAGGACAGGTTATTAGGAATCCAAGCACTGAAAACTCCGCCTCAAAGCGAGCCCAGATGAAAGTGGCTAGCGAGTTTAGTCGCCTAGAAAGAAATATTGCAACCGGGGTTGATAATTGTCTAGCCAGAGTATACTAGTAGTATGAGTACAGGCTGAAAAACCGAGGCGCAACCGGGAGAGAGACCCGCCACTGCATGACCTGAAAGTAGTAATGCTCGGAGGGTAGGGAAAGTCCTCCTTAAAAACCCAATCGTTAATTAGCAGTTAACGTGTGAACCTAGCAGAACACGACTTGAGATAGAAAACGGTACGGCGGGGCACGCCGGAACCAGGTGAATAGGGAAGAAACGGACTATGCACATGCACTTTCCTGCAAGTAGCCAAACGCCTAAGGAGAATTGCCCGCTGGGTCTACTGTGAACTAAACTGAATTCTTGGTCTTGACGGGTCTTTGGTTTAGATATTGCCTACTTTTTGGCGGCGTCAAAGATTAGGACACAGTGGTTTAAGGCAGCTCGTTGATCTAGGAATCGCCGTTCTTTCAAGACGGCGAGTGTCAAGGAGCTCAAGGGATACCAGAATCTTGGCGTTCCCGACTGGTTAAACGGGAACTGATTGAGTCCACAGCTGACCAACTCTTTGCCCTCGCTCAACGCGCTTAAGTTATATCAATTAAGTGATATCAAGTAAGTTATATCAATAATTTATAGCGTTTCAAATACTTATGAAGTACATTCCATTTGCTTCCCCCCTCCCACCCTTCCGCCAGCAGTAGGGAGGATTACGACTCCCAACTCCCGACTTCCGACTCCCGACTCCCGACTCCCGACTCCCGACTCCCGACTCCCGACTTCCTAAAACCCTAAGGGCGAAAGTCCCTCACCCAGAAGCAACGGGACTTGATATCAAAGAGAATAGACCTGACCATCAATTAATAATCGGGTAATTCCTTTAGCTTGCAAATAGGAAGAGGTCTTCTGAAGCATCTGAGCATCAGGAACCTTGATGACTCGCTCAGAACGGTTAGAAAAACGCCGTGCCACCCTATGGTTTTCGAATACTGGCAAAGTTGTCTCTTGAACTTCTTCGTCAGGAATTTGTCCGAGGTCGCTAAACTCATTCAGAGGGCGAGCAATTAACTCCGCCGCTCGGCTGACTACCAAATAGCAGGTTTTAGGAAGAGAAGCTTCCGAGAGGGGCAAAATTTCAATGTAAGAACCGCTTTTAGCCACAGAGGTTCTGATCGATTCGTGAATCTCGGCATCTGGCAAGTCATCGTCCCAATCTTCATCTAGGTCATCTAGGTCATCTAGGTCATCTAGATCATCTAGATCATCTAGGTCATCCAAATCCTCTAAATCATCATCTTGATCCAAATCCCCTAAATCTTCGTCCAGCAACTCAGCGAATCTCCTAGTTGCTAGTCCCTTATCCTCAGGTAAGAATTCATCTTGGTCATCAACATACTTATCTTCATCTGAACCTGATGTGGTAATATCAAGTTGCAATTGGGTATGTTGCTCCTCTTCCTCCACTGGTGGTTGAGCAGCCACAGAGGAACGCTTACGCCGCCGACGTCCATCAGTAGAGGTTGAAGTCAATAAATCACTGATAGATTCTGCTAATGGTTCATTTGCTAATGGTTCATTTTCGAGTCCAACTAGTGATGGTTGAGCTGCTGATTCTACCACAGGCTTAGACGTTTTGACAGTAGAAGAGGAAACATGATCAGCAGTACGATTAGAGCGCTTTTGTTGAATTAGAGCCTCGTATTCTGGCTCCAACAAGTTGCTCTTAAGGATACGGCTAATGGTGGAGTTACTAACTCCATAACGGTCAGCCAGCGTTGAGGTTGTCTCTGCTGTCTGTCGATATAGTTCTAGGATGTCCTGTTTATCGACATCAGATAGTTTTCTTGGACTCATGCTACTTTTTCAGCTCGCCTGCGTGAACCACGACGGGAACGGCTCGATATTTGATATTCCAGGGCAGCCCCTATTGCAAACAATACACCACTGAATACAAAAAAGACTTCTGGTAAACCGCCACTTTCGTAGTTCGGTCTAGTCTCAGCATACTTAAACCACATATCTGCAATGTACAGGCAAAATGTTGCAGCGGCAATCATTTGCCAGGATTGGGAAAAACGTCCACCCCAAAAAGCTAACAGTAGGGATGAGGCAATAATCAGCAGAATTACATCGAAAGCAATGTAGAGGGTCGTCAATTGGTTTGAATAGGCACTCAGTGACTTGTCAAGTTCGATAGCCCACCTTGGAGAATTATGATTAGTACTCTGATTAGCCTCAGAGTTGGTTATTTCAGATGGCTTTGCCGAGATGACCATAGCATTATTTTCCAAGACCCCCAGTGGTGTGGTCGAGTCAGAAATAGAATACGCAATTGTCACATCACCAGATTCAGGAGTGCTGGATTCGAGGGAAGGGGCAAGTAACAGCAAAGCAGCTAAGGCCATCCCCACTATGGCAATCGCTACAATCGTTAACCCTTGCCAAAGTTCTAAGTTTAAGCGTCTGGGAATAACTGCTAAAAACATGCCTACCCCAAGACATACGTAGGAGGATAAGTAAAACACATCTGCTAGTGATACATCAGGGTTAAGGTGAAAATACAGCTCCCACACACCGAATATCAAGTCACCCATCAAATAGAACAGATTCCCCAGAGCGAGTCCTAGCCAGACATTTCGTCCACTGGCAATCTGAGGGCTACGCCAATTTCTGAAACAGAGAATACTTGCTACTAGGAAGGGTATACATTCTAAAAAGTAGGTACTAATCAGGTACCAAAATGGACTTTCTTGCCCAGGGGATGTAATCCCAAACAGCAAGAAGAATAATAGGGAGATAATCGCCCAAGCAATACCACCATAGATGATGGTCTGGCTGCTGAGGGGGGATAGATTACCTGATGACCGTTCTGCAGAGCTGCTCATAAGGAATTTCACACTTATCACTGACTAGCACAATAAGACTATGGTTAGGCAGCTAAAATATCTATGATTCTTAAGCTTATTTTCAATTGTAGATTATTGCCATAGATTACCAAGATCAGAGTTGTTAAGCCAGTTGATAAACTGAGTTTGCTCCTGAGGGGGCATATCCTGCAATATATCGCTAACCCCATCAGCAAAGTTGGTATTGCCAAAATAGTCTTTACCTAAGCGATAGAGTTCTTGCAACAGGGTGATCAGATGATGTTCTTCCCAGGTAGGAAAATCAGAGTTGGTAAGGGGGTCGATTTTGAGCAATTGTTGTACAGCTTGGGTCGATTCAACCTGGGGAAAGTTTGAATCTATCAAGATCTTGGCGATATCCTTCTGAAACAACCCAGCTTGTCTAGCTCCTAAGAAGTCTTCCACATCCATATACACCGTCTGTAGTAGCAAAAGACAGGCTTGAATGTAGGATACCCTAGTGCCCTCAGAGCTGGGTTCAGTGCCTAATTGATCCAGACGGATTTTTCCCCAAACGCTGTAGCGCTCAGGTTCTTCCAACAATACACAAGCTTTTCCCCGATGATCGGTGAGGTCTCGCCAGAAAGCTATGGCTTCCTCTTCCTGAGTGGCACCAAATACACTGAGCAGGCGAAAGGTTTGCCCCTGGTAATTGAGAATCGGGATTTGCTGCTCCCTCTGTGGGTGCTGAATACTAGAGATTTCAACATCCTGCCTTTTCAAAATAAACATGATACTGGCACATGACTCCTGACAGGGTCAGGGGGTGCTGTTGACGAAGTGTTCTAACCCCCTAGTACTCTGTCAATTTAGTTTTGAGGGTTAGGGCAAGGTCGCACGGTGGCACGGTGTTAAGTCATACCTAATGCCTAGTAAAAGCGTGCCTAATCCGGAAAAGTATAGTTTACCCCTCAATTCAATTTTGACAGAGTACTAGTCACTATCTCCTGATCAGAATCCTGGTGACAGGGTCTGACTAAGTTCTGATCAGTGACACTGACTATGTACCTACCTTAACTCGGGTTCGAGCTAAGTGCCTTGAGTCTTACCGCTAATTGAGACAAGCAATCGATTGTGGTGGCTATCCACTTAAGCCCAAGGCTCTCCTGAGATCGGGAACGGGGAACGGGCAACGCTTAACGGGAAATGCTTTCTGTTACCGGAGCCATTGTTCCTTTATCCTAAGTTCCCTGTTCCGCCTTGACCTTGACTGTCCCGTTTTAAATTGGTATAATAATCGTTTATGGTTTATCGAAACAGTAGTGAATACCCCCAAAGCGCCTTCATAGGACTAGGTATTAGCCACACAGAGACTGGTACCCGATCACCAGCCAAGCAAAAACAGTTTTTTCTGATGTATGATATAGCTATGCCCTCGTAGCTCAGTGGATAGAGCAAGGGATTTCTAATCCCTGGGTCGTGGGTTCAAATCCTACCGAGGGCGCTCTTTGGTCATTGGTTATTGGTCAAAAGTCAATACCATCTGGCTTAATTTGCCTCACAAAATACATAGGACTAAGGATTAATGACTAATGACTAAATGTAAATCTAAATGTAAAGTGATGTTGCGCTCCTCTTAAAAATTATTGAGAAATCCCCCAAACCTGGATGAGACGCATATGCTAAGAAAAATAAAGAAATGTGTCAAGAGATGCCATGGATAACTTACAACGATATCGCATTGTCTGCACCCTAAGCTTTGGTGACATTTATGGACAAATTATGGTTTGGTTAATCGTAATTTTCCTGAGTCTCGCCTCAGCCTTAGCTCTTTGGAGTGCTGACCGCCAAATTTACGCTCTGGCAACTGTCGGGCTGATTTTGGTACTATCTCTGCCCTTCCTGCTCTTTGCCTTCGTGACTACATTGTTAAACCATATTGAAATTGCTCAGATGGAAGAGGAGGAAACCACATCAACAGCTGGAGGCAGAGCCCCTAGACAGAAACCTATTGGGGCGACCGGTTGAAGAGAATCCGGACCATCCCCGGCTTTTTCCGCAACCCGGGGAAGGGGAGTTGAGAGCCTCCGTGCTTGAGGAGGGGCGCTTCATACTTTTTCAGAATCCTAGATGGTAAATGCCTAGAGGCTAGAACCTAGAGCATAAAATAGGAATTCGGATTCCATAATACGACCGAGATGCTAGAACACGATGTCATTATTGTCGGTGGGGGATTAGCTGGATGTCGCGCTGCTTTAGAGATTAAACGCTCTGAGCCTAAGCTGGATGTCGCCATTGTGGCTAAAACTCACCCAATTCGTTCCCATTCGGTGGCTGCCCAAGGGGGTATGGCAGCTACTCTGAAGAATGTTGATGCGTCCGATAGCTGGGAAGCCCATGCCTTTGACACGGTGAAAGGGTCTGACTACTTGGCAGACCAGGATGCAGTAGAAATCCTCACCAAAGAGGCTCCAGAGGTGGTCATTGAGCTGGAACACATGGGGGTGCTGTTTTCCCGCTTACCGGATGGTCGGATTGCTCAGAGGGCTTTTGGAGGGCATTCCTATCGCCGCACTTGCTACGCGGCAGATAAGACGGGTCACGCCATTTTGCATGAACTGGTGAACAATCTCCGGCATAACGGTGTCAAACTCTACGATGAGTGGTACGTTATGCAGCTGATTTTGGAAGAGGGCCAGGCAAAAGGGGTGGTGATGTTCCAGCTCCTAGACACGAAGGTGGAAGTAGTACGGGCAAAAGCGGTCATGTTTGCTACTGGGGGTTATGGACGGGTATTTAATACGACCTCCAATGACTTTGCCTCCACTGGGGATGGTCTGGGAATGTCAGCTCTGGCTGGGGTGCCTTTGGAAGATATGGAGTTTGTACAGTTTCACCCTACGGGCTTGTATCCGGTGGGGGTTTTGATTTCTGAGGCGGTACGAGGGGAAGGGGCTTATCTGATTAACTCAGAAGGCGATCGCTTTATGAGCGACTACGCCCCCAAACAAATGGAACTGGCACCCCGGGATATTACTTCAAGAGCGATTACCCTAGAACTCAGAGCTGGTCGTGGCATTCACCCTGATGGCAGGGCAGGGGGACCTTTTGTTTACCTTGACCTGCGCCACATGGGCAAAGACAAGATTATGAGTCGGATTCCGTTTTGCTGGGAAGAAGCCCATCGATTGGTTGGTATTGACGCAGTACATCAACCAATGCCAGTACGACCAACTGCCCACTACTCTATGGGGGGAATCCCTGTCAACACCGATGGGCAAGTCCATAGTGGTAAAGATGGGTTAATTGAAGGCTTCTTTGCCGCTGGGGAATCAGCCTGTATCTCTGTTCATGGGGCAAATCGCCTTGGGAGTAATTCCCTGTTGGAATGTGTCGTTTATGGCAAAAGAACTGGTGCTGCGATCGCAAAATACGTCCAAGACCGGAAGTTACCAGACATTGACGAGCAATCCTACCTCAATGCAGCCCAGGCAAAAATCAAAGCCCTTGTGGAAAAATCTGGCACCTTACGGCTTAACCAGTTGCGTCAAGCCTTCCAAGACTGTATGACCCAATTCTGTGGCGTTTTCCGTAACCAAGCTTCCATGGAGGAGGGGTTAAACCAACTGGAACAATTGAAACAACAGTACCAGCAAATTTATTTGGATGACAAAGGCAACTGCTGGAACACGGAAATTATCGAAGCCTTGGAACTGCGCAATTTAATGATAGTCGGAGAAATCATTCTTACATCTGCCCTGAACCGACGAGAAAGCCGGGGTGCCCATAGCCGGGAGGATTATCCCCAACGGGATGATCCCAATTTTCTCAAACACACCCTAGCGTTTTACTCATCCGCAGGTATTGACCTGCAATATAAACCGGTAAGCATCACCTTGTTTGAACCGAAAGAGCGGAAGTATTGATTGTTACTCCGATACTGCCTCACTGGTCGAGTCATGAGTAACTAGCGTTACCACTGTGTTTTGGTTACTTATGACTAATCATGCTTTGGGCAATGACTAATTTTCTGGAGTTTCTGGAGTTTCTGGCGTTTCTGGAGTTTCCGCTGCTAACTGTTTGACTTGGTCTTTGTACTTGGCTGGTGCTAGGGATGCAGCCTGGTCAAACAGGGGTTTAGCCTTTTCAGTGTTACCCTGTTCTTTAAAAATCATGGCTTTAGCTAGCACTGGTCTCCAGTCATCTTGGTTGCCTTTGATCGCCTGGTCATAGATAGCTGTGGCTTCGTCATAACGCTTCTGATTCGCGTAAACTTGACCTAACAACAACTGCACAGAAATGACATCAATGCTCCCAGGCTTAATCTCATTGACTTGCTGGGAACTTTTTAAGGTGTCTTGCAGCAAACCGATGGCTGCTTCTGGGCGGTTTTCCTGGGTTAGCAAACTAACTAACCCTTGCAGAGCATTCATATCCCCAGGCTTAGCGTTTAATATGTCCCGATAGGCTTGAGCTGCTCCTTCGCGATCGCCAATTTGTTGTTTTACCTGAGCCAGCAAGACTCCATAATCTGTCTGGTCTGTATTGAGTTTGGCTAACTTTTCTAAGGGTTCAATGGTGCCTTTGATGTCTCTGAGCTGCAGCCGTATCTCCAGCAGACCTCTCAAAGCCGTTAAATTTTCTGGTTCTCGCTGCAAGACTAGTTCATAACCCTTGGCTTGAGCTTCTAGTTCTGCTTGCTGCTGGGCAGAAATATTTGGTGTAGCTGTAGGTGTTGCCCCAACAGAGGCGGGATTATCCTTGAAAATATTCCCTAGCAAAGGAATCATCGAAATACCGATAAAGGCTAGCACAGCTAGTACTAGCACTATTTTGATCCAGAGACTGCGCTTTTGAGACACAAAACTTTCTTAAACTGTTCTATAAAACGTGAACATCGCGGACAAAAACGTCACAACGACGCCTGTTTACTTCCTGTTTCAACTAGGACTGTCGGCAGCACCCTATCCACAGGCTTCAAATCGGCTGGAACCCAACCTAATATTGAATTTGAGGTGACAACTTTGTTGCTTATCTCCGTTATTTTCGGGAGATTTAAAACTGATGGCTTTACTCAGTTACCTTTTCGCAGGCTACCCACTCTTGTAGAAGATTATCTGGATGTCAAGCCTAATACTGTTATTGCTTGGTTATTGCATAGGCCCATTGTACCACAATCCCAGAGGAGTTTTGTTGAAAACATGCGTAAAGTTACGCATGCGTAACTTTACGCATGTACTAGATTGCTACTCTCTTCCCATTATGAAACGATTTGGGGGTTTTCAAGTCTCCTCCCATCAATCCCATCCATTAAATACGCTAGCATTAAGGCTCAGTTAAATCGGCTAGAAACCGCTCAGATTAAAGATTCCATAAACTTTGCGGATCTAACCTTTCTCTCACTGCATTCTGTACAGTGGGTAGACTAGTACCAAGTGCGCTCACCCTCCAGTTTTGTGGTGGCAACAGTCCAGGATAATTTTTTCTGGAAAGGACACCGGAAAGCTGGAGGATGTTGAAAAATAATGCTGCCAATGTCAGTCAAAACCACCCATGGGAATGTGTCTCCGCCGCTAGGAGGTTATATGAATTCGTCTGTGAATGGGCTTCCCGACTCAGCTGAGTCGTCTGGAATCCAACCACCGGAAGTATCCAGTGTGCAAAACCAGCCCCCAGAAACACCAACTGGTGGCTCTCAAGATACCACCAAATCAGCTCCCTTAGCTGAATCTAATGGGACAATAACTACTCAGGTCTCAAGTAAGGTCTCAAGACAGCACCCAATTCCTGCCCCCAGTGAACCTAGGCAATACCGCGCCATTGGTCTGGTCAATGGCAAATATATGCCTTCCGCAGAACAGTTGACCAGGGGAACACTGGTAGCGGCAGATGGAACCTTGATTGATGCGGTGTTACTCGGTCGGGTCATGAGTTTGGTCAAGAATCACTTAGATCTCAATCAGCCCCACCTCTGGGTTGTCTATCCCCGCATCAGGCAAGCAGACGATAACTTACATGTCCAAATTGTTGGCGTCTGGGAACCAGAAACTCTCGAACCCACAGCTGAAGCTGAAACAACTGACTCGGGAGTTGCTCAGTCCGAAACAGAAGTCGAGACATCAAATGACTCCTCAGAAGCTGAGGCGGAACCGATTCCGAAGGATGGCTATTTTTCCATTCGTGGCGAGGTGATCTACCATTCGCGGGAGAAGGAACAAGTCGTTGTTAAAATTAGGCAATTACCTCGTAAAGAGTCAGATAAGCCTAAGTTTTTCAAGTTAAAGCTTAAGGGTTGCCTGGGAGAAAGGGTCGTTGGTCATTTTTGGGATTTACATGCACAGCTGCAAGCCAATACCCTGGTGATCCAGGAAGGAAATGATATTGGGTTTCTCAACAAAAAAGGACCAAAGAGGAAACCATTTAATAAAAATAAAAAACGTTTTGGTGCTAAAAAGAGTTACCCGAAGCCACGCCCTGCTCGTAAAAAGGATGGCGTGGCTACAGCCACAGCACCCAAACCCCAAAGACCAAGACCGAAACCGATCAAGCGTATTGACCACGGTAGTAAGGGTGATTCCTCTGGGAATTCTGCTTGATGGGAAGTGGAAAATTGCTCGAAGCGTGAGCTACCACGCTTTACTTTGAAGAAGATGGGGGGATGGGGGAATGGGGACGGACATGGAATATCCCCTACTCCCCTACTCCAGAAGCTACCTGTTCCCCTGGCATACTCAGAGCAACCCGCAGGAGTTTATTCAATTTTAATTTAATTGATTTTTTTGTTGGCGGGATGGTAAGATTAACGGTCAACGGTCAACCGTTAACCGTCAACAGTCAACAATAATTGAGAGTTTATTATTAAATTTTTTTAAATAAAGGGTGTCTTAATTTAAAGTTTTAATTAAGGAATCTACTTGACTAGATAATCAGGAATAATTAAGTTCATAACCACGGATTAATTCAGGGAATAAAGATTAGTACATTCTGGGAACGAAGTTCCCTTTAAATTAATTTGATTTCCTAAGGATTCTGCTCATTGCTATAACTATAAATTATAGATTTGATAAGCGATGCAGCGCGGTCTTGGGGAGGCAGTGCGGTCTTGGGGGTCTCCCCCATGAGCAACTGCCGTGGTTTCCCCCATGAGCGACTGCATCAAGACAAGGATACGCTAACTAATAGCGTTATTGAATCATTTTGGCTAATATATGGCGAGATAAATTCCATGGATAGGTAAATTTCTAAAAATCTTTGATTGATGTCCATGAGCTACCTAACTAAGGTAGTCTTTTTTGGTGAGAGCGTACGCTATCTATGACTATTTTTCTAACCCTGAGCGTTGTCGTACTAGCTTTAATCAGTTTCATTAGGGAATGGATGCCAGTGGATATCACTGCGATCGCAGTGATGGTATTACTTATGCTTCTAAAGCTAGTCACCCCAGAACAGGGAATCTCCGGTTTTGGCAACCCTGCCACGATCACTGTGATGGCTATGTTTATCCTCAGTGCTGGGATTGCCCGAACTGGGGCGCTTCAAATCGTGAATGACCTACTGCTGAAGTGGGGAGGCAAGGAGTCAACCCAGCAAATATTTACCATGGGAATAATTGCTGGGCCCATAACGGGCTTCATTAACAATACTGCTGTGGTGGCTGTACTACTTCCTATTGTAGAAGATTGGTGCCGCAAGCAAAGTATTTCCCCTTCTAGGCTTTTGATGCCCTTATCCTTTGTCACTATCTTAGGGGGCATGATCACTACCATTGGCACCTCCACTAATGTCTTGGCCAGTGGGTTGTCTAAACAGTTGGGCTATGGTGATTTCAGCTTGTTTCAATTCACCCGATTGGGGCTAATTACATTCACCATAGGATTGGCATATTTGGCTCTAGTGGCACCCCGACTTTTGCCCAACCGTAAAGTAGCCAGCAATGGTATTGTCACTCAGGACTATAATCTCAAAGAGTATGTCAGTGAAATTGTGATTACACCAGATTCCAGCCTAGTGGGGCAAACCCTACGTGCCAGTGAAATCCAGCGGAAGTTTGATTTGGACGTTTTGGAACTGATTCGCAATGGTAGCCGTTTTCCCCAACCGCTGGCAGATAAGGTATTGCGACCAGGGGATATTTTGATTGTGAGGTCTGGTCGGGAGTGTCTGCTGAGAGTCAAAGATGAACGAGGGATAGACATCTTAGCTGATGTCCAATTTGGACAACAACCCTTGGAAACCGGTCTTACCTCTGGGGAGGAGGGGATTGCTGAGGTGTTGATCCTGGCTAACTCTAATTTAATTGGCTCAACCTTAAAGGATATGCGGTTTCGGCAACGCTATAACGGTACGGTTTTGGCAATTCGACGGGGACAGGAACTGGTCAGAGAAAGACTTGGAAGAGTTTGCTTGCACTTTGGTGATGTGCTGTTGGTACAAGGTCCGAGGCAAAGTTTGTTGGGATTGCAAACCAGTCGAGATTTGTTAGTGATTGGACAGCGAGATTTAGAAACCCTACGGCGAGACAAAGCAGTAATTGCGATCGCAATTAGTGTAGTGGTAGTCTTAGCAGCTGCCTTTAATGTGCTACCGATTATGGTGAGTGCCTTGTTGGGAGTAGTCTTGATGGTGATCACTGGTTGTCTCAAGCCTGGGGAACTGTACGGAACAGTACGCTGGGATATTATTTTCCTGCTGGCTGGGTTAATTCCTTTGGGAATAGCCATGAAGGAGTCAGGCACAACTGAATGGTTAGCCGAAAATCTAGTGGCACTGGGGGGTAATCTGCCTGGTTATTGGTTGTTAACACTGTTCTATGTGGTTACTGTCCTGATCACAGAGGTGCTGTCTAATAATGCTTCGGTGGTGTTACTTTTGCCGATTGCTGTGGAGGTAGCTAAGAGTTTGAGTCTCAATCCTCTGGCGTTTATGTTTACGGTGATGTTTGCCGCATCTAATAGTTTTATGACTCCGATTGGGTATCAGACCAATACCATGGTTTATGGGCCAGGGGGTTACAGGTTTTTGGATTTTGCTAGGGTGGGTGCCCCATTAAGTTTGTTGATGGCATTGATTATTCCGCCACTGGTGATTGCCCTGTATGGGTTGTCTTGAGTTTTCCCGCTATAAATAGACCGGGATTCTTGAAGCTTTAGCTAAATCTTTTATAGCACTACGCATTAAGATTAGGACATTCCTAAACTCTGAAACTTAGTCATAGCTTACTTCTGACTTCTAACTTCTGACTTCTGACTTCTGACTTCTGACGCTAAGCGTAGCGCTATAAGGGTAATTATCCTGACATGATATCAAGGCTGGTGATTGGAAAAAAAATTGGCTGAAGAATAGTTTGGTCAACTGGGGTAGAGTTTTTTTTCTGAACCAATGAATTTAATTGATTGGCTAAACTATCCAGATTTAACCAATAACTCTTGAATAACTGAACAGATAATTATTATAAACCATAATTCTAGATTTCAAATCTAACCATAAAGTCTAGATGATAGCAAAAATCTTATTATCACTTTATTCAAAGGTTAAATAAATACATTGAGCACTTAGCCATAAAACCTATAATTTTACGTTTTATTAATGGCAATTAAAATCTTGACAAACATCACTGAAATAAGTAGCAATAACTCAGAGCTAAAACCTAGCTATCAGGGCGCTATGGGAAAGCTATAAGAATAATTAATTTTAACATATGTTAAAATTAATTATTCTATAATCGCTCAAATAATTGATTGTTATTCCACAAGTTTAAACCAGAGTAACCATAGGTATTTTAGTGAGGATATAGTTTTGAAACGGACTCAAAGATCAGATCAGAGATTACCCAGGGTGGTTTATACCCCTGAGAGTCAGATGAGGCATCCGCTTCAATTATTTCAAGAGATGCGGCGAGACTTGCTGGCTTCTCGAGAACTAGCTTGGCGACTTCTGGTGCGGGATATCAGTGCTCAATACCGCCAGTCATTGCTGGGAATTATCTGGGCTTTTATACCACCAATTGTGACGGCTATTGGCTTTACTTTGGCTAAGAGTAATGGGGTGATTAATGTTGGTAGCACGGGCTTGCCCTATCCAGCTTATGTCATGTTTAGCATGACCCTGTGGCAGACTTTTGTGGAAACACTGAATGGTCCTGTCCAAGCGGTGACCGAGGCAAAGGCGATGTTGGCTAAAATTAATTTCCCCCGTGAAGCCATTATTCTTAGCAAACTGGGTCAAGTATTTTTTAACTTTAGTATCAAGCTGATTCTGATTGTGGGCTTGTTTATCTGGTTCAAGATGCCAGTAAGTTGGAGCGTGATTATAGCACCAGTGGCTTTCATTCATCTTGTCTTATTCGGAACATTTATTGGCTTGTTATTAGCCCCGATGGGAGCCTTGTATAAAGATTTTTCTATGGGTCTTACTTTGGCAACTGGATTTTGGTTGTTTCTGACTCCAGTTGTCTACCCAGTTCCTAGTGAGGGGGTATTTGGCGCTATTGTGAAATTGAATCCAGTCACTCCTTTGCTGGTGACAACACGAGAGTTGGCAACGACAGGTGTGATATCAGAACCTCTGGGATTTTGGGTTACGAGTGGGATTGCTGTTGTGGGATTGCTCCTAGCTTGGATTGTCTATCGTCTATCCATCCCTTTTGTAGTTGAGAGGATCAGTTCTTAATTATGATTAGTAGCACTGAGCGAGACGTTGGGGACAAATCCCAGGATAGTGAAGTCATTCTCTCGGTTAATGGGGTTTCTAAAAAGTTTTGTCGGGACTTGAAGCGGTCTTTATTATATGGGGTACATGATATTGCCACTGAGTTAGTAGGATTGAGGGAGAAGGATGAGAAGCTGCGGAAAAAGGAGTTTTGGGCACTGAATGATGTCAGTATTCAATTGCGACGAGGAGAAGCTATTGGCTTAGTGGGGACAAATGGTAGTGGTAAATCGACATTGTTGCGGATTATTAGTGGTTTGATTAAGCCGGATGTTGGCTCTGTGGAAGTTAAAGGTCGGTTGGCACCATTGATTGCTTTGGGAGCAGGGTTTAATCCGATTTTGACAGGGCGGGAAAATATTTATGCCAATATGTCGATTTTGGGGTTGTCGAAGGAAGAAATTGATCAGCGGTTTGATCAAGTTGTAGAGTTTGCGCAAATTGGGGATGCGATTGATTCGCCGGTACAAACCTATAGTTCTGGAATGGCAGCAAGGTTAGGCTTCGCTAGTGCAATTCATACAGAACCAGATATTCTTCTGATTGATGAGGTGCTAGCAGTCGGCGATCTTCTGTTTAGGATGAAATGCTATAGAAAGCTGTCTGAATTACGTGATAAAGGTACAACGTTTGTTCTAGTAGCTCACAATCCTAATTCTATTCTATCTATTTGTGATTCAGCAATTTATCTTCAACGAGGAAAATTACTAGCAGTTGGTAAGGCGTCTGTGGTAATGCAAAAATATGATGAAGATTTGTTCCTAGATAACAAACAGGAATCACAGGGAGCTGTTTTTTTTCAAGAAAAACCACCAGAAGAAAGCACTGGTTTAGATATTATTGGCGTTTACTTTAGAGATGGAGAAGGAAATAGGATTGAATATCCTCTGAGTGGTCAACCTTTATACTTGTGTGTTAAGTGCAAAGCTCACACAGAAATTTCTCATGGCATTCTTTGTATTATGATTAGAGAAATTTCTGGAGAAGGGGAACCATTATTAAACCTGGATAGTAACCTAGACAACACAATCTTAAAAATTTCTAATGGACTAGTTGAACTTCAGTTAGAAATGCCTTATCTTGGATTAAGACCTGGTTCTTACTCTAGTAGAGTCTGGTTCAAAAGGCCACCTAAGTATATCTACGATCACGTATCATTATCCTTCAAAGTTAAAAGCAATTCATTAATGACACAATGTCAATTTTATCAACCTAGAAAATGGAAAGCATTACCCCAATAGTTTTATTGTTGTTATGTAAGCATTCAGCCTATGCGCTACGCGCACGCTACTTGAGGTGCGGTCAGCCGTCAGCCCTGAGCCATTACCGTAGCGTGAGCCTTGGCCCAAAGCTAATAGCTAATAGCTGATAGCTGATAGCTGATAGCTGATAGCTGATAGCTGATAGCTGATAGCTGATAGCTGAATCCTTACGTTGTTATAACCATTATAATAGATGTATAACTTATTTAAGTTAATTCGTAATTTACGGAATAACTATAAAAAAAAAGTCAGAGAAAAATATTACCGTAAAAACCTGGGAAATCTTGGGGAAGACTGTTATATAGCCCAAAGCGTAATCAAAAATAATTTAAGTAAATTTTTTCTTGGAAATCGAGTTATTGTAGAAAATAATGTAACTCTTCAATGTAATTTGGAAGACTCTGCTATTCATATTGGCGATCGCTCAATTATCCGAAGTTCAGCAATGCTCATATCTGCACAGGGTAAGATAAAAATTGGTAGTGACTGTAGTGTCAACCCTTTCTGTTTTCTTTATGGTGCAGGTGACTTAATTATAGGAAACTGGGTCAGAATCGCTACCCATACTGTAATTGTTACTTCAAACTATACCTTTGATGATCTTGATACGCCTATCGACCTTCAACCGTCTATTAAGAAAGGTGTCATTATAGAAGATGATGTTTGGATAGGGGCGGGAGTAAGAATCCTTGATGGTTGCAGAATAGGTAGAGGTTCTGTCATCGGTGCTGGGACAGTTTTAACCAAGAGTGTTGAGCCTTACTCCGTAGTTGTAGGAGTACCAGGCAAGGTTATTCGTAAACGTGGTGAACCTAAAGAGAGTAAACAGGATCAAGTTTTTTCCAAGACTAGTCAAAGTCACATAGATTTACCTAATCAAATTATTACTAATAAATAATTCCTAGCACTATTAGGAAAATTAGCCATGAAAAATCAAGAGCGTGTGCGAGTATTTATCGGATCTGGCGAAGCGAGTCTACTGGAGAGGAAAGTCTCAATTTACTCTCTTCGTAAACATAGCCATAGGGAACTGGATATTTATGTTTTCAATGGCACCCACAATGCTATTGAACTTAATGATGATCCGCCTTATCTCGCTCCCATGTCCTTAAGACTTAAATATCGGAATACAACTGAGTTTAGTCTCTATCGATATTTGATTCCACAGCTCTGTAACTATCAAGGTAAAGCTATTTATATTGACTCAGATACTATCTGTTTGACTGATATTGGTGAACTATTAGACACATCTTTGAATGGCTGTGATTTCCTGGCAAAAAGAGCTTATAGCAGTGAAGCTAAAGACCTTTGGGGCTTGAGCGTAATGCTGATCGATTGTCAAAAATGCAAATTTGATTTAGAAACCTACTACGACGAAATTGAGCAAGGTCTGTATTCTTACCCTGACTTTGCCCGTATGAGTCCTGCTTTTCTTGCTCATCACCATTACCAGATCGGAGAACTAGACCCCCTTTGGAATGTCTTTGATTACTATGACAAAGATACGAAATTAATCCACTATACGAACCTCTACACTCAACCCTGGAAGTATACCAATCATCCCTATGGAGAGCTATGGTTTCAGTACTTTAACGAAGCTAGGGAGTGCGGTTATATAACCCAAAATGATATTGATTTAAGCCTTATTCGTTCCTACGTCAGGCGTGATTTACTAGAGGGAAATTTCTCAACCATGGCTCGGGAAATAGCTTCTTTAAAAAGGACGATTAAATCCGTTAAAAAGAGTTGTTTTTAAGTAAGCATTCAGCGGTCAGCGGTCAGCAGTCAGTAGTCAGCCGTCAGCCGTCAGCCGTGAGCTTTTAGCTCACGCTACTTACTTGAGGTGCTTTGTGGCACAGGCTTCTAGTTTGTGGCACAGGCTTCGACGCTGTGACGAATGCCTATGTTATTCAAAAGCTGATAGCTGATAGCTGATAGCTGATGACTGATAGCTGATGACTGATAGCTGATAGCTGATGACTGATAGCTTAATAATTACGGTTTTAAGTTACTTAAAACTCCAATAAAATCGCCGATAATAGACTTATTTATGGGGAATTTAAGGAGAGAAAAATTAAATTATTTAGTTTAGGGTATATCTACTTATATTACCCCAATTATAGACAGAAATATGCAGTGCCTAATGGACAAAACTTGCTTTTCACAGGTTGTTGAAAGGCTCAAAATAGAAGCTGATGCGATTACTCTAGCTGCCAATCGACTTCAACCTCAAGAAGTTGAGCAAGCTGTTGAGCTTTTAGCTAATTGTCAAGGTAAGGTGGTATTGGTCGGAGTTGGCAAGTCAGGAATTGTAGGGCGTAAAATTGCTGCTACCTTAACGAGTACGGGGACTCTAGCAACCTATCTACATCCAGGGGATGCTATGCACGGTGACTTAGGGAGCGTCACCTGTTCAGATGTGGTTGTGACTTTGAGCAACAGTGGTGAAACCGATGAGCTTGTGGCTGTAATGCCTTACCTCAAGCGTCGGCAATTACCGATTATTGCGATTGTGGGCAACCTGAACTCTACTCTTGCTCGCAATGCAGATGTTGTGCTTGATGCTTCCGTTGATCAAGAAGTGTGTCCTTTTAATCTTGCTCCAACTACCAGCACAACGGTTGCTCTGGCAATTGGAGATGCTTTGGCAATGACACTAATGCCACTTAAGGGGCTAACGCCAGAAGATTTTGCTCTGAATCATCCGGCAGGACGTTTGGGTAAGCGCCTGACTTTGAGAGTTGCAGACTTAATGCACAAAGACCAAGACAACCCTGTGATTTCCCCTCAAGCCAGCTGGATTGAAATTGTTGGTGCTATCACTAAAGGCAGTTTGGGAGCAGTCAATGTAGTTGACGATAGGGGTGAACTTTTCGGAATTATTACTGACGGTGATTTACGACGTTCAATTGCCAAAATCAAGCCAACTGAGCTAGAACACCTTAAGGCAGTAGCAATTATGACTCCCAATCCGGTAATGGTTCAACCAGACCAACTGGCTTACGATGCCTTACAGCTTATGGAAAATCGGAATTCTCAAATCTCCGTGTTGCCGGTGGTGGATAAACACAAACGCTGTATTGGCTTACTTCGACTTCATGACATTGCTCAAAGTGGTATACTTTGAGCAAGCTTGAAGAAGCATCTACCTACTCGTTTAATAGGAAATAAAAATTATTAGGAGTAGGTTATGAACTCTGTTCGCATCGAAGCAGAAGACTACAATCAAGGTGGTCAAGGGGTAGCTTATTACGATCTTGACCCTGGTAATAATGGTGGAGAGTATCGCTTTGAGGATGTGGATATTTCTTACAGCGGCGATGTAGATGGCACGCCGCTGGTGGGTTGGATTGAGTCAGGAGAATGGCTGACCTATGAGGTCACCATTCCCAGTTCCGGGACTTATCAACTCGAAGCTCGTGTGGCTTCTGCACTCAATGGCAATCATAGCTTCCAAGTCAGTCTAGACGGAGAACAGGCCAATGTGAATTTGGGCAACACTGGTGGCTGGAGAACTTGGCAGACCATCGAGTCTTCCGAAGTGCTCAGCCTCAGTGCCGGGACTTATCAATTGCGCCTGGATGTACTGAGTGGGGGCTTCAACATCAACTACATTGATTTGATTCCGGTCTCACCATCTGTGACTCCAACTCCTGAGGTCGGCAACGGCAATAATGGTGGTACAGATAACAACACCTCTAATCAGGGCAACGGAGATACTATAACTGATGTTCAGACAAACGGCTCTACTGTTCGCATCGAAGCAGAAGACTACAATCAAGGTGGTCAAGGGGTAGCTTATTACGATCGTGACCCTGGCAACAATGGTGGAGAGTATCGCTTTGAGGATGTGGATATTTCTTACAGCGGCGATGTAGATGGCACGCCGCTGGTGGGTTGGATTGAGTCAGGAGAATGGCTGACCTATGAGGTCACCATTCCCAGTTCCGGGACTTATCAACTCGAAGCTCGTGTGGCTTCTGCACTCAATGGCAATCATAGCTTCCAAGTCAGTCTAGACGGAGAACAGGCCAATGTGAATTTGGGCAACACTGGTGGCTGGAGAACTTGGCAGACCATCGAGTCTTCCGAAGTGCTCAGCCTCAGTGCCGGGACTTATCAATTGCGCCTGGATGTACTGAGTGGGGGCTTCAACATCAACTACATTGATTTGATTCCGGTCTCACCATCTGTGACTCCAACTCCTGAGGTCGGCAACGGCAATAATGGTGGTACAGATAACAACACCTCTAATCAGGGCAACGGAGATACTATAACTGATGTTCAGACAAACGGCTCTACTGTTCGCATCGAAGCAGAAGACTACAATCAAGGTGGTCAAGGGGTAGCTTATTACGATCGTGACCCTGGCAACAATGGTGGAGAGTATCGCTTTGAGGATGTGGATATTTCTTACAGCGGCGATGTAGATGGCACGCCGCTGGTGGGTTGGATTGAGTCAGGAGAATGGCTGACCTATGAGGTCACCATTCCCAGTTCCGGGACTTATCAACTCGAAGCTCGTGTGGCTTCTGCACTCAATGGCAATCATAGCTTCCAAGTCAGTCTAGACGGAGAACAGGCCAATGTGAATTTGGGCAACACTGGTGGCTGGAGAACTTGGCAGACCATCGAGTCTTCCGAAGTGCTCAGCCTCAGTGCCGGGACTTATCAATTGCGCCTGGATGTACTGAGTGGGGGCTTCAACATCAACTACATTGATTTGATTCCGGTCTCACCATCTGTGACCCCAACTCCTGAGGCTGAGCCTGAACTAGACCCACCAACTGTCAACTTCGGTAACGTAATTAATGGTGGTACAGGTGACAACACGTTTAATGGGGGCAACGGAATTGATACTATAACTTATGTTCAGGCAAACGGCTCTATCATTGCCAACCTGGAAACTGATATCGTCACTCACAAATTTGCCACTTCACCTGACACGCCGTTTAAGATTATGCCCCTAGGTGATTCCAACACCTTCGGCTTGCCTGGTCGGGATTGGGGAGATACAGCAGCTTACCGTGATGATTTGTGGAATTTATTAGTCGATGATAGTTTCAACATAGATTTTGTTGGCCCCCGGTCTACTGGACCCGATGGCTTTGATAAAGACAATGCGGGATTTGGGGGATGGAGAATTCGTGATATTGCCAATAATGTTAATGGTTGGTTAAACACTTATCAGCCAGATATGGTGCTGTTAATGATCGGCACCAATGACATACTCAAAGGTGACGATATTAGCAATGCACCATTACGGCTTAGTAATCTCATTGATCAGATTACTAATCAGTTACCAAATACAGAGCTTTTGGTAAGCTCAATCCCACCACTTGGTACAAATCCAGAGCAACCGGACAGTGATTTTATTCCAACTCCAGCACAACAACAGCAGGGCATAGATTTTAATTTATCTATACCCGATATTGTCAGTGACAAGGTCGAGGAAGACAAAAACGTAACTTTTGTCGATGTTTACAGTGCCTTAGTGCCCAGTGATTTGCCAGATGGTGTTCACCCAAATGTAGAAGGTTATGGAAAGGTTGCTGATGTTTGGTACAACAGCATTCTGAATACTAATAGTGGTGAAGATACTCTTAATGATATTGAAAACATGATTGGCTCACCTTATGACGATATTTTAATAGGTGATGGAGATGTCAATATCATTAATGGTGGTGGTGGTAATGACCTACTAACTGGAGGTGCTAGTGACGACATATTTGTCTTAGCCCCAGGAGAGGGAACTAAGACCATTACTGATTTTGTAGTTGGTGAAGATTGGCTGGCACTATCTGGTGGTTTAAGGTGGGAGCAGCTGACAATCACTCAAGGTACTGGTTCCAATACCAATGATACCTGGATTATCAATGGTGGTGAACAGTTAGCTTTACTAAATCGGGTGCAAGCAACAACTATCACGTCTGATTCTTTCACCCTGGTTTAGTAGACTTAGCGTAAGCATTCAGCCGTCAGCGGTCAGCCGTCAGCTTTCCATAACTTAGATTAAACTTTTGCTTACTTGTTTGATTCAAAAGTTCCGTAGCGTCCTAATCGCCCATAAGCACATCAAGTAGCGTGGCCGTAGGCCTTTAGCTGATAGCTGATAGCTGAATGCTTACGACTTAGCTATAGCATTTACAAATAGATCAGCGTTGCTGAATTTAAGTATGAATTTATTTGTATTATTTGGCTACTGCCTCCTAAATCCCCCTCTGTAAAAAATCGAAGCATCCGCTAATTCCCCCCAGTATTGGGCGGCGGAGGACTTTGAGAGTTTCCTTCCCCCCAGTATTGGGGGGTTAGGGGGGCGAAATCATACCCATAATCAGCAACGCAGGTCTGGGAATCATAATCAAGTCTTTGTTTTGGGTAAGAGATATTGGTAGCTTGGAAAGCTATAAAGTATATTTTTCGATAATTTATTTTACGCCCAAACCTGTGGCAATACTCCAGTTATTTCTCGTCTTTACGAGAGTAAAAAAAAGCTACTGATAAATTTAATAACAGTCATTATATCACCCCTTAGGTAACTTAGTTTATGAATATTCTTGCCGTTATTCCTGCTCGCTATGATTCAACTCGTTTTCCTGGCAAACCCTTGGCAATGATTGGCGATCGCCCAATGGTGCAGAGGGTTTATGAAGCAGCTAAACGTTGTCCTGATTTCACTAAGGTGGTAGTTGCCACTGACTCTGAATTAGTTGCGGATTGTGTGGCGCAGTTTGGGGGAGAGGTAGAAATGACTCGCTCAGACCATGCTACTGGTACTGACCGGGTTGCAGAAGTAGCTCAACGTTATCCGGAAATGACGGCAATAGCCAATGTCCAAGGAGACCAACCTTTTGTTACGGCTCAGATGCTGACCCAGCTGGTAAGTCCCTATCTCAAAGGGGAGTTTCCTGCAATGACGACTCTTGCTTGTCCTCTGGATATGGCAACAAACTATCAAGACCCTAACTCAGTCAAGGTCGTATGCGATCGCAAAAGTCACGCCCTCTACTTTTCCCGCGCTCCCATTCCTTACTTCCGTAATTCTGGAGATGCACCTGTATTTCACCATCTTGGACTCTATGCTTTTGAGCGAGATTTCCTGAGCAAATATGCTCAACTTTCACCCACACTCCTAGAGGAGTGTGAAGGCTTAGAGCAGTTGCGAGTACTGGAACATGGATTTGCGATTCGGGTGTGTCTTACTGAAAGGGGAGTTTTGGAGATTAATACCCCTGAGGATTTAGTGCAGGCTCAAGCCTTGATTATGGCACCAACTGCATAGCACTCTATAGCGGTTTTCAATGTGGTGAGGTACAGAGTTTCTGGTTTTAGGGAACAGGGAAGAGTAACCCACCCCTAACCCCTCCCAGGAGGGGAAGAGGAAACAGGACAAAAATTATGTGTACCTCATTAGGCTAAAAACCGCTATAAAGGCTTTGGCTCAAAAAGTAGCTGATTCTATGACAACCTCTCTATTTGTGGCACTACCTTAATGATTAAGGAACTACGTATTATTTCTGGTCCTGTATCAATTTCTCAGTTCAATCTGAATCGATTAGGAGAAAATGACCCTCAAATATTAACTGCTTGCCCTAATCCACCGCCAGAGGCTGTAAAGGCAGGTAAAGCTATTCCCGTCCCAATGGGAGAATTCTCTATTGATATTATTTTAGATAAATTACCCAGTGATTTTTATCCTGATCTAGTGCAGATGTCTGCCAGGAATATGCACTTCATGCCGCGAGAACTTGATAAATTAACATGTCCAAAAGTCATGAAAATTGGGGATACTTTTCACTGGGGTGATGGGTCTCTAAGTGGGATAATTAGATACTGCCAAAGCTTTGACTGTGATTACCATTGGGTCTATCAGGGGGTTCAACATTTACATTTCTTTGTGGAAGCAGGTCTGAAAAATGTCTTCTGGTTACCAGGAACTCCTGTCATTGACCACTATGTTCCTCAGAAAAAGGAAGCGAAATCCTACAATATTATTTTCCGAGGTTCTCAGTCATCACTGCACGTCTACCGCAGCAACCTACTAAAGTTCCTGCAGGATAATGGCGTCAAAATTGATATCAGTCGCAAACCATATGTTGAATCATTAGAGGACTACAGTAAGTCCCGGATAGTATTGAATTGTGGTTTGAATGGAGATACAAATCGCCGGATTTTTGAAGTAATCATGGCAGGAGGTTTCCTACTAACAGACCGTCTCAGTCCTCAGTCAGGTTTATTTTCTCTATTTGAAGAAGGGGTTCACCTAGAGTGCTATGATAGTGAAAATGAGCTGCTGGATAAAATTGAGTTTTATCTAAAGCATCCTGAGCAAGCAGAAAAAATTGCTATAGCAGGTCATCAAAAGCTGATAGATTGCTACAGTCAACAAGCAATACAGCAAAAGTTCTACCGCTACATCTTACAGGGTGAGATTGAGCCGCCTTTCCGTTTAGAACATGACACACGGGTGCTGCACATTAATCAGCCGATAGAGGAAAAAAAATTTGTCATTCGTTTAAAAATGTACGAGCTGATTCAAGAAATCCATCGGCTTAACTCTCGAATCAAACTTCTCTACTGGAAAGGTAGAAATAAAGAGCTGCTGTCGGATTTAGCAGACTTGCCACGGTTAGATATTACTTATGCTAATACTACAGAAGCTTTAGCAGATGTCAAAACTTGGTGCTCCAAGGTTGAGGTTAAAAACCAGGTTCAGCTACAAAGTCTGCCTTTAGAGCTGACAGGGGGCAAACAATTTCAGATGGTAATGGTGGATTTGCCGGATACGCTGCTATCTATCAAGGAGCTTCTGTTAGAGATTGAACCACAACTCCCTGAATCGGGATTTTTATTAGTGGTAGGAAAAGCTACAATTTTCACAAAAGTAATGTTAAGCATACTAGCAAGATGGTCTGGTTTATTACCGATCAGAATTTGTGCAGCTAATTCCCACCATCAGTTAGGAGTAGAAGCCTGTTTGGTTTACCAAAAACTGACTAGACCTTCTCAAGCTCACTTAGTAAAGTCTACACCAAAACTGTTTGTACCCAAGCTGAGTTTTAAGGCCAAGGTAAGTCAGGTATTGTCCTCCCTGCCATTAGTGAACTGGATAAAGACGTTAATCAGAAATTCAGTCTTAATTAAAAACTAATTAAATCCTGAATTAGTTACGGCGGTTTGCATAACTATCAGGTACACAGGATTGTTTTCCTTCTTCCCTCTTCCCTGCTCCCTGCTCCCTGCTCCCTGCTCCCTAAAAACCCATCACTTTGTACCTAACTGAATTGCAAACCGCTGTATATATAAAAGTAGCAGGGCAAACGCATCTAATTTTTTTTTGACAAATAACCAAGATTCTGTACTAAAAATTTCACAGGGGATATGCTGTCTAAATAAGTAGTGATAACCAAATAAATTATTCGTCATAATAAGCTGGGGGGGTGACATGCAAGCTAAAATTATTACCCAGTAATAATTTTAGCCCATAAGTTACAAAAATATACATTCTGTTTTGGGCGCGACCTTGGACGTAGTTATAAGGTTTTGAGCTTCCAGAAAGCGATGCAGCGCGGTCTTGGGGAGGCAGCGCGGTCTTGGGGAGGCAGCGCGGTCTTGGGGAGGCAGCGCGGTCTTGGGGAGGCAGTGCGGTCTTGGGGGTTCCCCCCATGAGCAACTGCCGTGGTTTCCCCCATGAGCGACTGCCGTGGTCTCCCCCATGAGCGACTGCCGTTCCCCCAGCGACTGCCGTGGTTTCCCCCATGAGCGACTGCATCAAGACAATGAATCGAGGGTTAATTTGGGACTGTATCTTCCATGAGATCATTGACATCAAAGCCTTATATACTAAGCTTTTTAGGGCTCAGGTCACCCCCTCAGCATAATAAGTCAATAAACTTAATAAGCAGGTGCACAAAATTAATTACCTATTTTTGACATAATAATATCTAATTATATAAAATCAATAAAAATGGGTATTTACCTGAGATTCATTATAGAATTAAATACCGAGAATAAAAAACTCTTATAAAGAATAAGTTGGCAAAGTAAATATCCTCAAGTTAGAGACAGAGCAAAATGTATTCCGCCATCAAAATATCCTGATAGTATCGTTATATAAAGTATATTGAAGTGTGAACCGTAAAGGATATAAATAAATAGCGAGTAATGACTTCAATTACAAATGGGAACAAAAAAATTATTTATGATATCGGTGCTAATAACGGAGATGATGTCCCTTATTATTTGAAGAAAGCCGATATCGTTATTGCTGTCGAGGCCAATCCGATCCTTTGTGAACAAATGCAGAAACGATTCGCACTCGAGATTGAACAACAGAAACTAGTTATTGAGAATTGTGTTCTGACAGCAGCTAATGAAGTTACAAGCGTTCCCTTCTACATACATAAAACTAAACATGTGCTAAGCCAGTTTCCTGCTCCCACACATAAACCTGAAAACTACGAAAAAGTCTTCCTACCTGGAAAAACTGTCAATCAGCTCTTTTACGAACACGGATATCCCTATTACGTCAAGATCGATATCGAGCATTATGACCATGTGATCCTTCGATCACTGTTAAATAATGACATTCGACCTAAGTACATTTCCGGTGAATCGCATTCTATTGAAGTGTTTATTTTATTGGCGAGTCTTGGAAATTACGATGCCTTTAAAATTGTTAATGGTTCGAGTGTTGCAACAAAATATCATAATTGGCCGATAAGTACAACTACTGGAGAAGAAGTGTATTCATTCCCCTATCACTCAGCTGGACCATTTGGTGAAGATGTGGCTGGCGAATGGGTTAATTCAGAAAGTCTTTTCCGCACTCTCTTATCTGATGGATTAGGTTGGAAAGATATCCATGCTAAGAAACAAGACGAATACATGCTAGCGAGAAGACCTAGTGTTCTTTGGCGGATAAGGTATTGGTACTATTTTCTCAGATGGAAAATATCTCCCTCTCAACGCCTCAAGAGAATTAGGGGTTTTTTGTACAAAGCCTCGAAAAAGGTGATTAAGGGATAAGGCTATCTGAGCGGTTTCTACGATTTTTTTCTAGGGTGGCAAAATAAGCTAGACTCCTAAGTGTAGATTCACAGTTAACTGGATTATTGAACTGAGCGTAATAAAACAACGGTTTTGAGAGAGGTTGACCCATGGGTAGGAAATGGTATTGGACACGGCGGGACATGGAAAGGGACGTACCTATTTCGCGAGATATCCATCGCCCTTACCATGTCTAATACCGTGTCTCGTCACTGGTTTGTAGCATAAGTACGGTTTGCTAATTATGGTTTCTTAGATGAATCTATAACTCTTATAAGTGATTACAACCAATGTCTATCTAGTCAATATGACGTAGTCTTATCCTTTGAAGTGCTAGAGCATCTGAGTGATCCATTTGCTGCTATTGGAGATATACACTCCATGCTAAAACCAAATGGCATTGCACTGATCACCTAGGCATTTAGAAAGGTGAATCCTAATCTACCTACCCATCTAGCAGCAAATGCTAAATACGATGGGCTGACACCATTTATGTTTCTAAAGCAAGGCATGTTGTTGTCTTGGTATGATCGCAAAATGGGGGGGAAACCCATGGAATTTTTAAGATTAAACAATAATGTATCATTTATAAATAAATTTCTCAAGTTTATGGATCTGATCAAAGACAAAACCATCAGAGCAGGCTATTTCAAGGCTATCAGGCGAAATTACCAGAATGCTGTCAAGCAATCTATCAAAAAATGTATAGCTAAATAGGTTTTAATAAAGTATTTTTATACCTGTATACCTGTATATAGGTATAAGATAAACTACTGTTAAATCTAGGTCATAATTATACTCTAATATAAAAAATATCAAATAATTTTTATTACAAAAAATAATATATAATGAGATATATATGAATCAAATCATCAAATCCAGGTTTATATTTCCACCAAAGTGGTTAAAATTACTGATTATATTTTTATTGATATTAGGAGTATTTTTTAGATTTTGTAATCTTGAAACAAGAGCTTATTGGCATGATGAGACTTACACCTTACTAAGAATTTCTGGTTATACGGTACCGGAGGTAATTCAACAAGTATTTACGGGTGACATAATTGGGGTTGAAGAACTAAGACAGTATCAAAGTGTTAATAATGAAAAAAATTTTTTTGACACTCTCAATGGGCTGGTAATAGAAGATCAACATCATCCGCCCATCTACTTTTTAATAGCACGGTTTTGGTTTCAGTGGTTAGGGGATTCTGTAACCATCAACAGAAGCTTACCTGTCTTAATCAGCCTGTTGGCACTCCCTTGTATCTACTGGCTTTGTCTGGAACTTTTTAAGTCCTATTTGACAGCATGGATAGGGATGGGATTAGTAGCTATCTCTCCTTTCCATGTGTACTATGCACAAGAAATACGGGAGTACGGTTTGTGGGCAGTTACGACTTTACTAATGAGCGTGTCACTGCTGCGGGCAATGAGGTTAGGAACAAAATCTGCATGGGTGATTTATACAGTAACTACAATACTATCGCTCTATTCTGCTGTATTTTCTGTCTTTGTCTTATTTGGTCATGGAATTTACGTGGCTGTCAATGAGGGATTTCGGCTAAGTCAGAAAGCTGTTGCTTACTTATTAACATCATTTGTTTCAGTTGTGGCGTTCTCGCCCTGGCTTCTGGTGATTTTGACCCATCTGGACAAACTAAAGGAAGTAACAGCCTGGATGGATATGTCACTGCCAGTAAACACTTTAGTAAAAAGTTGGATTTTCAATCTTCAATCCGTCTTTTTTAAAACCGAATTTTGGCTTCCAGAATCTCTGAAAACCTTGCTAGCCTTTGCTATGGCAATTCTAGTGGGGTACTCAATTTATGTTCTGTGCCGACACACCCCCAAGCAAATATGGCTATTTGTTGTCACCTTAATCATACCAATTTCACTGAGTCTAGCTCTTCCAGATTTAGTGTCTGGTGGAATACGTTCAACTAACGCTCGTTATTTCGTTCCGTCTTACTTAGGATGCCAACTCGCCGTTGCTTACTTTCTTTCTACTCAGTTCACTTCCACGAAAATAAAATTTTTGCAGCGGAAGCATTTGCGAATAATTACCATAACGCTCATGGCAGCAGGAGTTTTGTCTGGTGCTATTCAATCAGTGAGACCTAGTCGCAGTGATAATCAAAAAATCGCGGAGATTATTAATCGAGCAAATATGCCATTAGTAGTTAGCGGTGAAGCCTCCAAAAATGGCGGTGGTACCTTTGGTGACATCATGGAATTGAGTCATTTACTAGATCCCAAGGTCAAACTTCAGCTAGTTATCGAGCCTAACCAACCTACTATTCCTGAGGAATTCCAGGATGTTTTTTTATATAAGACGCCAGAATCATTTAAGCATGAAATTGAGCAAAAATACAGGCTAAATTCTGCCTATACAAGTCAACTTTTATTATTAAAAAAATAAAACTATTTCCAATAATATTGATAATATCTTCATAAAAAATATTTAATATATATCTGTTATTTATGTGATATATCAACCAAATAAACGATAATTGTATTGTTATACAATGCTGATTATAGGTGGCTTGTTATGTTCTCTAACTCAGAAGACGATATCGAAATTTCCGTTGTGATTCCTCTTTATAATGAAGAGTCCAACATTGATTACCTGTTTGAACGCCTTACGATAGGGCTAGACAATCTCAACATCAACTATGAGATTGTTTGTATCAACGATGGCAGCAAGGATAACACGCTAAAGTTATTGCTCCAGCAGCATTACTCAAATCCTGTAATTAAGGTTATCAATCTATCTCGTAATTTCGGTAAAGAGGCTGCTCTAAGTGCTGGTATCGATTTTGCTAGTGGTGCAGCCATTATACCAATTGATGCAGATCTCCAAGATCCGCCTGAAATCATGGGGGAGATGATTAACAAATGGCGTGAGGGCTACGATGTTGTTTATGCAACACGCCGTTCTCGTCAGGGAGACACTTGGGCTAAGCGTTTTACTGCCAATCTTTTCTACCAAGTTATTGGTCAAATAAGCCATGTGCAAATTCCCTCCAATACTGGAGATTTTCGTTTGCTTGATCGGCGTGTAGTTGATGCTGTCAAGCAAATGCCAGAACGAACCCGTTTTATGAAAGGGATATTTGCTTGGGTTGGTTTTAAGCAAACTTCTATACTCTACGATCGCCCTCCACGTTATGATGGAATCACTAAGTGGAACTATTGGCGACTTTGGAATTTTGCCATTGATGGTATTACATCATTTAGTCTCCTGCCTTTAAAGGTTTGGAGTTATGTCGGTCTCATCCTTTCTATAGCTGGATTTCTCTATGCTGCTTTCCTAATAATTCGTACGTTACTCTTTGGGATTGATCTTCCTGGCTACGCCTCATTAATGGTAGTCATACTTTTTTTAGGAGGAGTGCAATTGCTGACACTAGGTATAATTGGTGAATACATTGGTCGCATCTTTGAAGAATCGAAACAAAGACCGATTTATCTAGTTCGTGAACTCTACGGTTTACCAAAACAATATTCACTAAATGAGAAGGTTATTTCCTCAAACAAATAATATAAAAATAGGTTATTATTAAGGTATAATAGATGATATAATTTAATTTAAATTTACTATTACGGGAGATAAAAATAACTTTTTACCGGAGATAAATGTAATGACTGATTGGATAAGTAGGAGCGTTATTTGATGCTCAAGTATAAGCGGTTTGTTGTCTTGCTCACATTTGTTTGTCTCTTTGCAACTGCTTTAGTGATGCATTTACTTGGAGGCATTGAGCCAGAGCAACTTCAGTCTTGGCTGAGACAGGCTGGGATCTGGGCACCAGTGATCTATATCATCTTTTATGTTGTAGCGACTGTGTTAATACTCCCTTCAACAGCACTTAATTTAACTGGAGGAGCCATCTTTGGTCCGTGGTTAGGTACACTCTGGACTAGTGTTGCTGCGGTAATTGCCGCAGTGGTATCCTTCGCTTATACCCGCACTGTCGGGCGTAAGCTAGTGGTTGAGAAGCTAGCTAAAAGTTGGCGGGCGATGGACACTGAAGTGCGTCGCGGAGGGGTGTTATACATATTTGCGATTCGACTACTGCCAATCATTCCCTATGGTTTAGTCAATTTTGCTGCTGGTCTCACCTCAGTTAGCTTCAAGGACTATTTTCTGGGTACGGTTCTAGGCATTATTCCGGGTGTTTTCCCTTTTGTGTTAATAGGTAGCTCTGGTTTAAAGGCACTGAGAACAGGAGACATACTGCCACTGATTGTAGCATTAGGGTTGACAGGAGTTTTAGTCATGGGAGCTACCTGGTACCGAAGTCACCGAACCTAATCTTAAAAATTTGGTTGACAGCTCTAGCTTTAATTGATGGTACCTGTATATATCTCATACCCATGAGGTACAAATCTCTGGGTTTTAGGGAGCAGGGAGCAGGTAATAGGCAAGAGGAACCCACCCCTAACCCCTCCCAGGAGGGGAAGGCAATAGGCATGCTAGCAATAGGAACCCACCCCTAACCCCTCCCAGGAGGGGAAGGCAATAGGCAATAGGGAAAAAATAATGTGTACCTCATAGCTATGATAAACGCTATATTATGTCAGATTATTTAACAATAATTTTTTTTATACATTTAAAAAAATATGAAAATATCGGTTTTAATTAACAACTATAACTATCAGCATTATGTTAGTGATGCTATCGATAGTGTGCTCCAACAATCATTTCCAGTAGATGAGATTATTGTTGTCGATGATAAATCAACAGATAAATCTGCCCAGATATTAGATAAAAATTTTGCAGCTAACGAAAAAATCAAGCTGGTCTTGAAAGATAAAAATGAGGGGCAGCTTTCAAGTTTTAATGCGGGATTTATTGCTTCTTGTGGAGATATTATCTGTTTTCTTGATGCCGATGACCTTTATAAAGAAAATTACATTGCAGAAGTAGTAAAATTTTACCAAGAGCACCCAGAGTGTGATTTTCTGTTTTGTAGCGCTGAGGTATTTGGGAATGAAGAACGAATCGCCAATTGCTACAACAATACACGAGATTTGGGCTATTCCAGAATCGCCACTCTCTATAAAAAAGCATGGGTAGGTCATCGAACTTCAACAGTTTCGATGCGTAGACATGTACTGGAGAAGTTCCTACCGCTTCCCCAGCAAGAAGATTGGCGCATTCGTGCAGATGACTGCTTAGTTTTCGGAGCTTCAATAGTAGGAGCTAGAAAATTTTATCTAGCCAAACCTCTGGTAAGGTATAGAGCCCATGGTAACAACAATCACTATGGACAGAAGCAAAAAAGAACGCCGGAATACCTAGAGAAATATAAACAGGCTGTAGATCACTTATTAGGATTCTTAGCCGAAAAGATGAGCTATCCAAGTAACCTATATGAACAGGCCCATATCGAATTTAGGACAATTCCGAAACCGAATGAACAAGAATTTAATATCTACGAATCTATTATTCATAAATCTGACCTTCTTGTCTTGAATAAGCTTTCCAGGTTTTTGTCTATTTACATCCACTTTATCAGCAGAGGCGGATTCCTATCCCTAGTCAGGATAAAATTACTTTGGCTAAGGAACAAGATCCAACGATTTGCACTGAGGTTATATAGACTCCCTCAATCCAAGACCAATATCACTGCCTAAATCAGTGCAGTTCAGTTAAACCTGGAGTACCGCTCCGAATGATAAAACCGTGAACAAAGGGACTTGCCTGTAAAAAAAATATCAATTAAAACTATTAATTAAAGTAGAGTGGGCAAAATCATCTAATCTAGACTACTCAAAAGAAGCAAACTTTTTTTGCCCACCCTACAAGCTGGAGTACCGATACTAATGAGAGAACCGTGAACAAATTTAGGAAACTCCAAGATGTTATTTAACTCATTTATTTTTGTCCTTTTCTTCATCATCGTCTACACGCTTTACCTGTTTTTAAATAGGAACTATAAAGCCCAGAACATTCTGTTGCTGATTGCTAGCTATGTGTTCTACGGATGGTGGGATTGGCGGTTTCTCTCACTGCTAGCTCTCTCCACGGTTGTTGATTTTACAGTAGGAAAACAGCTCCAAGACATCAAAGAAGACCGAAAACGAAAACTACTCCTGTGTATCTCTTTAGTTTTTAATCTTTCCCTACTGGGTTTCTTCAAATATTTTAACTTTTTCGCAGAAAGTTTCAGCAGTTTGCTTCAAATTGTTGGACTCCAGGTTGACTGGGTTACCTTAACTATCCTGCTGCCTGTAGGGATTTCTTTCTACACTTTCCAAACGATGAGTTACACCATCGACATCTACCGAGGAAAGTTGAAGCCGATTAGTAATTTCCTAGATTTTGCACTTTTTGTTTCCTTTTTTCCCCAGTTGGTGGCAGGCCCGATCGAACGAGCAACTACGCTAATACCCCAAATCATATTACCACGTAATCTCAATATAGAACAAATTAATGCTGGAATATTACTAATTGTTTGGGGGTATTTTAAAAAGGTAGTAATTGCTGATAATATGGCGACTATCGCCAATCCAATATTCAATAACTACACCCAATATCAGGGGTTGGATGTCCTGATCGGTATTCTGGCTTTTACCGTGCAAATCTACGGAGATTTCTCTGGTTACTCTGACATTGCGCGAGGAATTTCCAAGCTGATGGGCTTTGAGTTGATGGTGAATTTCAAGCTACCCTATTTTGCTCTCAATCCCAGTGATTTTTGGTTACGATGGCATATTTCTCTATCTACTTGGTTACGAGATTATCTTTATATTCCCTTAGGTGGTAACCGCCAGGGTAGTTTAAACACCTACCGTAACTTATTTTTAACAATGCTTCTGGGCGGTCTTTGGCATGGAGCTGCCTGGAACTTTGTGATCTGGGGTGCATTTCAAGGGCTGATTCTGATCATCTACCGCATCTTTGATAAGAATCCAGAACATCAAGATCCTTGGAGCGGTAAGTATTCCTATCTAAGGATATTGGGCAAAATGTTGTTGATGTTTATCCTGACTAACATTGGCTGGGTAATCTTCCGTTCCAGTTCAGCCGATCAAATCTATTACATGCTTACCAGAGTGGGGGTGGGTAGATCAGATCAGAGTTTACTCTTGGGATATGATTTAGTGTTTTTCTGCTTGCCATTGGTCATGGTTCAGATCTATCAGTATGTGACCCGTGACCTGCTTATCCTAACAAAGCTAAACTATTGGTTTCGGGTTCCGGTCTACAGTTTCTTGATTATCTGGATTTGTGTTTTCGGTGTTCGCACATCTGGAGAATTCATCTACTTCCAATTCTGATGCCAATTTTGATTAATGACGAGAGTAAAGAGTTAAGGAAAAACATGGCACAACGCGCCGATCAACAGCTACCAGAAGAAATTATTGGCTCAGCCAACCGTCGAGGAGTCTTGCTATCTCTATTGGGAACTCTGATACTTGTTATTTTGTGCAATTTTGCAGCTAAATGGTATCTGAATGACCATCGACCTAATCGAGGCTATTGGTTGGTCAAGGAAAAATGGGAAATGTTACTGGGCTTGAAGCAACCTGTTGACTGGCTCATCCTAGGAGATTCCAGTTGTAACCAGGGGGTAGTTCCAAGTATTCTCAACGAGAGACTCGATGTTACCTCAATCAATCTCTGCACTATCGGCAACATGTTGAGCCTCAACGATGCCTGGATGCTAGAAAAATATATACAGCAATCTGGAGCTCCAAAAAATGTTCTGATCGTGCATGTCTACGATGTTTGGCATCGCGGAATTAACTTTCCGTTAATAGCGAGAGTTCCTTTGAGTTGGGGATACTGGCAGGAGCTTGAACCACCACTAAAGATTCGTTTACGCGGTCCGGGTATTTTATTTATCGAGCGATATTTTCCCCTCTATTCTGAAAACAAGAGTCTTTCGTTATGGTTCAGGTTTCCTCTGGATGCGTTCAAGGAAGTCAGAAGCTACAATATAGAAGAAGATGGGTTCATGGTTTGGGAAAAACCCAACCCTAGTTATGTAGAAGCACAGAAGGAGTCGCATCTCGATTTTGCCAGAAACAATCAATTTAATCTTTCGCCCTACAACCGTCAAGCTTTGGAACGAATCGTGGCCCTGGCGGAAGAGTATGGTTTTAATGTTTACTTAGCCAACAGCCCAATGTATGAAGGTCTTTATCAGCATGAGGATTTTCAAGCCTATTTTAATCAACTTCAAGAAACCCTCGGTGCCTATGCTGCCAAGAGTGAACGAGTACACTACATTTTCCGAGAGCCAATGACCTTTCCCAAGGAGCAGATGGAAAATGCCGATCATCTGGTTTACTCTGCTGCCAAGGTCTACACTAATGAACTTGTGTCAGAAATTCTGTCCTTACAGTCCCAAACCACAACAACTAATCATGATCAGATAAACGTTGTTGAGTAATTTAAATAGTCGGACACAATTAAATTTATAGCGCTACGCGCAGGCAAGAGGCAAGAGGCAAGAGGCAATAAGCTGGTCTTCATTTAAATTCCATGGTTCTGACAGCAGGGGAGCAGGGGAGAGGGTTTGACGGTTTTTTTTCTAACTGAATAATATCCAATTTAAATGCGCAACAGCTTAAAAAATTTGGAGATGACAGTAACCAGTGGATTAATTTCGTGAATCATGAAAATATAAAAGATTATTATAGTAGTGCTAAAAAATTTTAAGATGTGTATGGGGACAATCACCATAAAAACACAAAATACATCTTGTCAAACTTATAGTACAAGAAGTATCTAAGTTTTAATTACCCCGATAATCCCCTACAACTGTTACTGGACATGAGATAAATTATTGATAATAGAAACCTCCAAGCTTCTGTCTTAAGAAACCAACAGTCGTAAAACTCATGAATAATACCCAAATCACTGATACCCTCTCTATTGGCGATCGCTGCCCACTCACCCTAATTGGTGGTCCCTGTGTCATTGAATCGGAAGACTTTACCTTAAAAATGGCAGAGGAGATTCGCAAAGTATGCGATCGCTTGAATATTCCTTTGATCTTCAAGTCTTCCTTTGACAAAGCCAATCGAACTTCAATAAACTCCTTTCGGGGACAAAATCTAGACAGAGGTCTAGAAATTCTCCAGAAGGTCAAACGAATGGTGGGTGTGCCAGTCCTTACCGATATCCACGAAAGTCACCAAGCTGCAACTGTTGCTGAAGTAGTCGATGTCCTGCAAATCCCAGCTTTTCTGTGCCGCCAAACTGACTTGCTAATCGCTGCGGCTGCTACAGGTAAGGCAATTAACGTCAAAAAAGGTCAGTTTCTTGCCCCTTGGGATATGAAGCATGTGGTCAGCAAACTGGAAGCTGGGGGAGCCAAGAATATTTTACTCACTGAGCGGGGTACTAGTTTTGGTTACAATACCCTAGTGGTAGACTTTCGCTCCCTCCCTCAGATGCGCGAGTTAGGTTATCCTGTGGTTTTTGATGCCACTCATAGCGTCCAGATGCCAGGAGGAAAGGGAGATAAGTCTGGTGGACAGCGGCACTTTGTTCCCTATTTGGCCAGAGCTGCGGCTGCGGTTGGCATTGATGCTCTGTTCATGGAAATTCATGAAAATCCTGACATCGCCCCTAGTGATGGTCCGAATATGGTACCATTGGCAGAACTGGAAAATGTGCTAAAGGGAATTCTGAATGTTCGTGCGGGTTTGGACACTACAACTGGGGTAAATTTGCCATGAACAAAATCCCTGAAGCTGAATTACAAGCACGTTTATCCCAGGTCAAACTGCTAGCCCTAGATGTAGATGGGGTCATGACCGATGGCGGACTTTACTACACAGAAAGCGGTGAAGAACTCAGAAAGTTTAATGTCAAGGATGGCATGGGAATCAAGCTACTGCAAAAGACTGGAATTGAGGTAGCTGTTATTACCAATAGCAGTTGTAGGGCAACCCGACATCGAGTCCAAAAGCTAGGAATCAAGTACAGTTTTTTTGCGGTTGAAGATAAGTTAGCTGTCCTCAAAGAACTCTGTGAACAGTTGAGTTTATCTCTTTCCCAAGTCGCCTATGTTGGTGATGATGTCATTGATTTGTCAGTTCTACGGGCTGTAGGATGTCCCTTAACTGTTGCTGATGCGATGCCAGAAAACCGAGACTGTGCTGTGTATGTTACCAGATTAGTAGGTGGGCAAGGAGGGGTTCGAGAAATATGTGAGCTCTTGATGAAAGCACAGGTTTAAGGTAAACATTTAGCCGTCAGCGGTCAGGGGTCAGGGGTCAGCCGTCAGCGGTCAGCCGTCAGCGGTCAGCCGTCAGCGGTCAGGGGTCAGGGGTCAGGGGTCAGCCGTCAGCGGTCAGCGGTCAGGGGTCAGCCATTCGCGAATGGCTGACGTAACAGAGATTAAACCAATGCTTACTTGTTGTCTTGATGCAATAGCGAGTGGGGGAAACCACGGCAGTCGCTGGGGGAACGGCAGTCGCTCATGGGGGAGACCACGGCAGTCGCTCATGGGGGAAACCACGGCAGTTGCTCATGGGGGGAACCCCCAAGACCGCACTGCCTCCCCAAGACCGCGCTGCCTCCCCAAGACCGCGCTGCCTCCCCAAGACCGCGCTGCCTCCCCAAGACCGCGCTGCCTCCCCAAGACCGCGCTGCATCGCTTATTTAAAAGCTGAAAGCTGATAGCTCAGAGCTGAGAGCTGATAGCTGAGAGCTGATAGCTGAGAGCTGAGAGCTGAGAGCTGAGAGCTGATAGCTGATAGCTGATAGCTGAGAGCTGAGAGCTGAGAGCTGAGAGCTGATAGCTGAGAGCTGAGAGCTGATAGCTGAATGCTTAGGCCCCTGCAGCTTAGAACTTAAACTCTACAGCTGAACCAAAAGCTCAGTGGACAAGAATTGACGCAAACACTATCAGAAAAATACTTTTGCAAGAGGTCTAATACTATCCCGATTCAAAAAATAACTTCTGAAAGGGTTAGTAGGCAATGCTTCTCAAGTAGAAGTCTCTGATGATAGCAAATCCGTTAAAAACCCCCTTTATAGTTTAGTCCTTGAGGTGCGGACGAAAGTTTGTGGACACGCGACTTCGTCCTCGTCTGGGCGTAAGCATTCAGCCGTCAGCCGTCAGCCGTCAGCCATTCCCGTAGCGTGGCCACAAGCCTTGGCCAAAGGCCACGCTACGGGAATGGCTGATAGCACCTCAAGTAGCACCATCTGTAGTGCATTAGCTGATAGCTGATAGCTGATAGCTGAATGCTTACGTCTGGGCTAAAGGGGGGTTATCAAAGCTGATTGGCTATGACTTTGCAAGCCTTCAGCTTGGGAGGGTTAAGACTTTTTTCTGTTAACCAGGATGCTGAATATTCCCATAAACAAAATGACCAATTGTAAGCCTGTTAAACGCATCATTACCTGTCAAGGCAGCATTCAACTAGTGACTGCCTTATCAGTCCTTAGTTACAGAGAAAAACAGCAAAAAGACCTTAATATTAAATACGAAGACTACCTTGTTATTTATAATCTCTATTCTCCCCCAGGGCAAATTGATGAATTTGCCGCCTTTATCAAAACTATAGCAGAGTTAGTGGGTGATTGGCATAAAATTGTGTACATCACCCCTGAGCAGCTCAGTGATATTGAGAGTCGAGTAGACTATTCCAGCCCATCAAAAATTTTCCGGATGGTCCATGAAATGGTTGGCACTAACAGGGCTGATGAAATTTACCTGTGCCGGAATTGGATGTTTGGAAATAAGCTACTTATTAATATTTACAAATCTGCCCAAAAAATTTGTTACGGTGATAGTATTGGCTTTTATTTTTCAGTAAATTCAAAAGCTCTGTTTCCAGAATCTAAAGAAAATAAGCCTAGCTTAATTAACTATTTTAAAGCAAATAAACAATCTTTATTAAATAAAACAAAAACAAGTTTAAGACTAAAAACGTCCCTAAAGCCTAGACTAAAATTTGATATCGGTTATTTTGTATTGCCTGAAGTTTTTGGGGAATCACCTCCCATGAAAACTGTCACCTTAAATAAGCTGTGGCTTCTCGAAACTTTTCAAAAGCTGAGGGGTTTGGTAAACCCAGAATACATTCTCCAGTTTCGCAAGAACATTGCTGAGTCTCCCGTCTCAATTCTACTCACTTCAAATTTGTCTGAGGCGGGTAGAATGTCTCTGGAGAATGAAATTGCTGCTTACCGTGAATTGCTGATCTGTGAAGGTATAGAGCCAAACACAGTACTGGTGCTAAAACCCCATCCTAGAGATGACAATCTCAAACTCCAGAAGTTGGAGTATGCCCTATCTGACTTGTTTGATAAAATAATAGTTTTATCAGAACCAGACCTCTTTTTTCTCCCGTTTGAGGTATTTTTTTCCGAAGCTTTCCTCCCCCTAGATTCAAGCCGACATAATCAACCCAGGGTGTTTGCAGTCAGTACAGCTTGTTTATCCCTAAAGCTACTGTTTAATGTTCCCAGTATTGTTGGCTTTGGCGACCAAATTACTACCAAGCTTTTCTATGAAAATTATGCAGCTGGTAGGTTGGAACACGAGGGGGAGTTAAGAGCAGCAATCAACAAAGTTGAAGTACCTGCAATCATTACCAATGGATTATCTGGCGTTGCTGAATTAAGTAATGGCTAGGAGTAGAGTGGGCATCCTGCCCGCGAAATGAAACGGGCGCTGTCTTGATGCAATAGCGAGTGGGGGAAACCACGGCAGTTGCTCATGGGGGGAACCCCCAAGACCGCACTGCCTCCCCTGTTCCGAAGCTGCATCGCTACTTGAGATGCTTTTGAATAAAACAGGTAAGCATTGGAATAATGCTGAGTTACATCTTTTGAATAAAACAGGTAAGCATTGCTTTAATCTCTGTTACTTCAGCATTAGGCTGACTGCTGACTGCTGACTGCTGACTGCTGACTGCTGAAGTAAAAAAAATCCCAATTCAAGTAGGGTGGGCAAAGTAATATTATCTAGAAGACTCCTTTGAACGAAACTGTTTTTGCCCACCCTACAAGCTAGCATTTATCAACCGAGTAGGGTGGGCAAAGTAATATTATCTAGAAGACTCCTTTGAACGAAACTGTTTTTGCCCACCCTACAAGCTACTTTGTACCTAACTGAAGTAAAAAAAATCCCAATTCAAGTAGGGTGGGCAAAGTAATCTTATCTAGAAGACTCCTTTGAACGAAACTGTTTTTGCCCACCCGACAAGCTACTTTCTAACTGAAGTAAAAAAAATCCCAATTCAAGTAGGGTGGGCAAAGTAATCTTATCTAGAAGACTCCTTTGAACGAAACTGTTTTTGCCCACCCTACAAGCTAGCATTTATCAAAAGTAACCGAGCACCATGAAAGTCCTACATATCAATCAGTCTGATATTTCTGGGGGAGCCGCGATCGCAGGCTACCGACTCCATCAAGGTTTGCTGGGTCAAGGCGCAGACTCACGCTTGTTAGTCTGGAGGCTCAAAACTAGTAGTGATCGCGTAGATTCTGCTCCCCGTTTAGCCATTCTAGATAAACTAACTGCCCCGATTACCCAACAACTAGGACTCTACTATATTAATAAACTGGGCACCTTTAATATTCCTAAGCACAGCTTTTACAAAAACGCCGATGTCCTCAATTTTCATGTCCTTCATGGTGCCAGTAGTGGATTCTTTAACTATCTAGCAATCCCTTCATTAACTAAACGTAAACCTGCTGTGTTTACTTTCCATGATATGTGGAGCTTTACTGGACATTGTGCTTATAGCTATGACTGCGATCGCTGGAAAAGTGGTTGTGGCAAGTGTCCCGATCTAGATACCTACCCAGCTATTCCAAAAGATAACACTCATATAGAGTGGAAGCTAAAAAACTGGGCTTATAGTCACTCAAACTTAACAATTGTCACTCCCAGTCGCTGGCTTTGTGAGCAAGCTAAGCAAAGTATGCTCAACCGCTTTGGGATTCACCATATTCCATATGGTATTAATACCGAAGTCTATCAGCCTCTCGAATCCAAACAGTGCAAATCTGTACTCGGCATTCCCACGTCCAAAAAAGTTCTGATGTTTGCAGCAACAAACTTAGCAGAGAACCGCAAGGGCGGCGATTTGCTCTTGAAAGCGTTGCAAAGTCTACCCCAGTCCCTCAAGGCTGAAACTGTAGTGCTAACGTTTGGTAGTGGTGGCGAAACCATTGCTGAGACTGTTGGCATGCCAGCATTGAATCTTGGTTATGCCAGCAATGATCGCTTTAAAGCCATTGCCTATTCTGCTGCTGATTTGTTTCTTTTCCCCACCCGTGCGGACAATCTTCCCTTGGTGCTGCAAGAGAGTATGGCTTGTGGTACACCCATGGTGTCTTTCAAAATCGGCGGCGTTCCCGATTTGGTACGTCCTGGTATTACTGGTTACTTAGCTCAACCAGAGGATATTCAAGATTTCTGTAATGGCATTGTGCAGCTACTAGAAGACAAACATCTACGGGAAAGCATGGCACAACAGTGTCGTGCTATTGCTTTAGAAGAATACTCACTCGAACTGCAAGCCCAGCGATATATCGACCTATATCATCAGGTCTTACAAAAGAATAGCGCTGCGCCCAGGGAATAGGGAACAGGGAAAGAGAGGGGGGTGTGGGAGGTGTGGGAGGTGTGGGGAGATGGGGAGATGGAGAGATGGGGAGATGGGGAGATGGAGAGATGGAGAGATGGGGAGTCAAATCAGCAACTGGCGTGGTTTCCACAGGGCTTTCAAGGTTCTCCCGCAAGCCATTGCACACAGCCCCTCCCCCATGAGCAACTTCGCGCTTTGAGATTGGTTTTAGCAATTATTCGTCCCTTGAATTTGTCAACACCATTACGCCCATTGCTATAGAAAGCGATCGCATCGGTCAACAGCACTATCGGATTACTGTAGAAAGCTATATAGCAATCCGTGTAGGAATTGTGAGAATTTTTGATGCCATATTCCCTACTCCCTACTCCCTACTCCCTACTCCCTACTCCCTACTCCCTACTCCCTACTCCCTACTCCCTACTCCCGACTCCCGACTCCCTACTCCCTACTCCCGACTCCCTACTCCCTACTCCCGACTCCCGACTCCCGACTCCCTACTCCCTACTCCCTACTCCCTACTCCCTACTCCCTACTCCCTTTGCTATATCAATTTCATGTGGTGGGTGATTAAATGTGAGCAAGATTTTTTGAAATTAGTATTAGAGAGAGCATATCAATAAATCTGGAAAAGGAAAATTCTGGTAGGTGGTATTTATATTAGTATGTATTGTTAGCTGGTCGTGAGATTTAACTATTTGAAGAGGTTATAACCTTGAAAACCATTGCTCTGATTGAGGAAAATTGGAATGGGCACCGTCCAACATACCTCAAGGTTTTCACCAAAACTTTGCTTGAGCTTGGTCATCAAGTGATAGCCTTCTGCCCAGAACCATCAGAATTGACTGAATGGGTTGCCTTTAACTGCTCTAAGTATCAAGAGCAATTCCAGGTTTTTGAATGTCAAACACCAGAGCCTAGCTCATTTCCGATCAATGGAATTCGCACAGCCCTGAATGCAGTAAAACGCTGGTGCTACGCCAAAGCTATCATTCAGCATGCTTCATCTAAAATTGGTAAAGTACCCGATCTAGTTTTTTTTCCCTGGGTTGATAGTTGCTTAGCACCTTACCTGCTACACCATGTAGTAGACAGGATTTTCCCTTACCGTTGGTCTGGTCTCTATTTTCACCCTCGTCATTTGAGGCTTAAACAAAAGTTTTGGTCTATCAATAGAGGTCCTCTAAAACCTCATGGTGTTTTAAAGTCTTCTCATTGCCCAGCTATTGCTGTTCTCGACGAAGGGATTGCTAACAAATTACAAAGCAAAATCAACGGTAAAAATGTAATTACTTTTCCCGATTTTGCCGACGAGTCAGCCCCAGACTTGAATTGGTCAATCGTGAAACAAATTCAAGCCAAAGCCGATGGCAAAAAAATAATTGGATTACTAGGGGTACAATCCAAGCGCAAAGGAGTTCTGACACTTTTAGAAGTTGCTCAGCAGATGGTGAAAGAAGACTATTTTTTTGTCTTCGCTGGTCAGTTATCCAAGCAGACCTACACTTCCCAGGAGCAAGCCAGACTCCAGACTCTTCTTAACTTAAAGTTACCTAACTGCTTTTTTTATTTTGAACGTATTCCTGATGAAGCAAAAGTAAACGCTTTAGTTAGTACTTGCGATATCTTATTTGCTGGCTATAATAACTTCCCCCACAGTAGCAATATCCTGACTAAAGCAGCAGTCTTTGAAAAACCTGTGATTGTGAGCACCAACTTTTGTATGGCAGAGAGAGTTCGCAAATTTAAATTGGGTTTAAGTATCAATGAGGGGGATGTGCTGCAATGTATTTATGCTATAGGTCGCCTCTGTAGTCAACTGGAGAAATATAAGCAAGAAGTGCAACCGGATTTTAAGGGTTATAGACGTCTTCACTCTACTGATCAGCTCATAGAGAAACTTCAGACTATTTTAAATAGTATTTAACAGGTCGCTATTGAAAACTAATAATTTTGATATTAATTCTATAGATAGAGATGAAAACTCCAGTTGCGTTCATAATCTTCAAACGACCAGATACTACTGAGAGAGTATTTGAGGTAATTCGCAAAGCCAAACCTCCCAAACTTTTAGTAATTGCTGATGGACCCCGTGCCGATCGACCAGGTGAAGCAGAAAAGTGTGCTGCAGCTCGTGCAATTATTGAGCGTGTCGATTGGGATTGTGAGGTTTTGGAAAACTACTCTGATGTAAACATGGGCTGCTGTCAGAGAGTGTCAAGTGGAATAGACTGGGTTTTTAACACCGTTGAAGAAGCAATTATTCTTGAAGATGATTGTCTTCCAAATCCCGATTTTTTCCCATTTTGTGAAAATCTCTTAGAGAGATATCGAGACGATGAGCGAGTCATGCTCATTAGTGGGACTAACTTTCTAGATCAATGGAAGTCTGATATTCAGAGTTATCATTTCTCATATTATACTCCAACTTGGGGTTGGGCTTCTTGGCGAAGGGCATGGAACTATTATGATATTAATATGAGTCTTTGGTCAAATCCTGAGATCAAAAATCGGATCAGGGATGTCTTGGCAAATAAAGAGCATTACAAATCACTTAAAAAATCTTTTGAATATACACTAAACGGTAAGTATGATGCTTGGGATTACCGATGGACTTTTGCAATACTTGCCCAGTCTGGATTATCAGTTGTTCCTGCTGTAAACCTGATTTTAAATATTGGTTTTGGTGAAGATGCAACTCATACAGTGTCACCCGATAACGAACGAGCAAAACTTAAAACATCAAGTCTTAAATATCCGATACAATATAACAAGTTTACAGCTGTAGATAGAGATTTTGATAACAGTTATTATCAAAAGTTTCTTAAACGCTCTAAAATTAAAAAAATCAAAAAAATCTTAAAGTATTTTATAAAATAGGCAAGATCAGGGAGCAGGTCAAAGGCCCAGCGAAGCCCAGAACAGATGAACTATATACTATCAGAGCAAGCTCAAACACATGAGGGGGCTATAGCTTTAGTACAAATCTACTACATAAGTGACATGCTCCCTCTCGTATCGGTAGCACGATTTTTGGATAAAAACTCTGAAAAACAATCATTGATAGAGCGACTAGCTTCTAAGGATGCCTATTGGTTTTACAAAACGTTTAGAACGTTTAATCTCAGAAATAATATTGCCAAATATCTAATGACTCTGATCCCAGGCAATGAAGCACGACAGGCATTTGAAGTAGGGTTGTTTCGGAATTCAGGTGAAATTCATTATTGGATGTATGACCGCTTTTCTTTACGACGACTGCTTGAGCGCTCAAGATTTGTGGAGGTGCGCGTTTGTAGTGCTGATTCAAGCCGTATTCAAGATTTTAACAGCTACGGTCTAGATATGGTTAATGGCAAAATGCGTAAACCTGATTCACTGTTCATGGAAGGTATTAAACCATGAAGACTCTAATTGTTAGTAGTTTCGATATATCTGGTGGAGCTGCTCGTGCTGCCTATCGATTACATCAGGGCTTGCAAAGCATTAATATAGATTCCCAAATTTTAGTGCAGGAAAAATTTAGTCATGATCAAACAGTAATTGGACCGACAATCAAGTTGGCAGAGGGCCTAGCCAGGATGAGATGGACGTTTGGCGCTTTACCTCAAAAGCTTTACCCTCAACGGGAAGATACCACGTTTACTACCCAGTGGCTTCCCGATGCAGTTGTCCCTAAAGTTGCCCAACTTCAGCCCGATATTATTAATCTCCATTGGATTTGTGCTGGCTATGTGCAAATTGAAACCATTGCGAAACTAAAGCGACCGATTGTTTGGACTCTTCATGATATGTGGCCATTCACAGGGGGATGTCACTACAATCACGATTGCGATCGCTATACAGCCTCCTGTGGTGCTTGTCCTCAACTTCACAGCAGCAAAGACTGGGATTTATCCCGTTGGGTATGGCAGCGCAAAGCCAAGGCTTGGAGAAATCTTGACCTGACGGTTGTCGCCCTTAGCTCATGGTTAGCCAAATGTGCCAGTGCCAGTTCCCTTTTCCAGGATCTGCCCATTGAGCTAATTCCCAATGGGATTGATACTCAAAAGTACAGACCCATCCATCAGCAGGTAGCGCGAGAATTACTTAGTTTGCCCCAGGATAAGCAACTTATTCTGTTTGGAGCAGTAAATGCCACTAGTGACAAACGAAAAGGGTTTCAATTGTTACAACCAGCGCTGCAAGAGCTGAGCCAATCCGGGTGGCGAGATCAACTAGAGTTGGTTATTTTTGGTGACTCTCAGCCAGACAATCCACCTGAGTTTGGTTTTAAGGCTCACTACTTAGGTACATTGAGCGATGATCTCTCCCTAGCACTAGTCTATGCAGCAGCAGATGTATTTGTTGGCCCTTCCCTTCAAGATAACTTGCCAAACACAGTGATGGAAGCGATCGCTTGTGGAACTCCTTGCGTCGCCTTCAACATTGGCGGGATGCCCGATCTGATTGAGCACCAGAAAAACGGCTATTTAGCCCAACCTTACAAAATTGAGGCTCTGGCTCAAGGAATTGCTTGGGTGCTAGAGAACACAGAGCGACATCAGAAACTATCCTACCGCGCCCGCGAGAAGGTAGAAAAAGAATTTACCTTGGAAATTCAAGCAAGACGCTACTTATCTCTTTTTAATGAAATTTTATCGGGGGTATAATTATCACTAATATGATAAATATTATTCCTGAGATACTTAGTAAGTATTCAGCCGTCAGCTATCAGCCGTCAGCTAAAAGCTCACGCTACTTGAGGTGCCGTCAGCTGAAGTAACTCAGCATTATTCCAATGCTTACCTGTTTTCTTCAAAAGCACCTCAAGTAGCATCTCAAGTAGCGCATTAGAGGTTGTCTGAGAAGTCCCATTTGCTACATCCAAGCCCCCTAAATCCCCCAATTTTGGGGGACTTTTAGAAGCAAATGGACTCTTGTTCCCCCCAAAGTTGGGGGGCTAGGGGGGCAAAATTCAGTATCAAAAAAATTTTCAGATATCCTCTTAGCTGATAGCTGATAGCTGACGGCTGAATGCTTACGATAACTAGGGCTATAAAAATCGTATTAATAGATAGTTTATGGTGAATTTAAAAAGGTTATCGCCTAATCAATTAATAACTTTTTTTTTGCTAAAGTTAGAACCTTTTCTGATTGGCATCTGCTTATTTTCTGGCATGTTTCTTGACATACCAGGCTCTCTACTTACGCTTTTAAAACTTGCTAGCTATCTAATCTTGGTTTTTTTACTTATTTGGCGATGGAAAAGAGTTGCATATGTTTTTACAAAGGATATACCTTTACTATGCTTAGTGGGGACTGCTGTGTGGTCGATTGCATGGTCTGCCATTCCCGGTATTCCAGCATTACTTAGAGCTGTGGTACGTGCAACTGCCCTCGGAGCATACTTAGCAGCTCGCTATAACCCTAAGGAGCAAATGCGTCTTCTGGCATGGGTGCTAGGCATAGTGGCGATTCTAAGCTTATTAGTCACTCTAGGTAATGGCTTCGGGGCAGCTCCCGCTCAGGGTATCCTTAGGCATAAAAATCATTTGGCTCGTCTGATGTCCCTAAATGCCATAATTTGTTTATTGACCGCTCTCAACCACTGGAAATATCGCTGGCTAGGGTGGGCTGGATTTAGCTTGTCTGTTTTGATGCTCCTGCTTTCTCAAGGAAAATCAGCGTTGGTAATCTTTTTAGTTATGATTACCCTCCTGCCCCTTCAAAAGTTTGTAAAACAGAACTATAAGTTACAAACTTTTCTTTACATGGTCTCAGCTCTTATGGCTTTTGTTGGATCTATATTAATTTTATGGAACCTGGAATTCATAGTAGTTGATACTCTAGGCAAAGATCTTGAATTTAACGGGCGTTTACCTATTTGGACCTTGGTAGTTGAGAGAATTTTAGAACGACCTTGGTTAGGTTACGGTTTTGAGGGATTCTGGTCTTCCGACGCCGGTTACTCTGTAATCAACTCTACATGGCTTGCCCATGGAGGATATGGTCATTCTCATAGTGGTTATCTTGAGTTAGCTCTGCAACTTGGATTTTTAGGTGTTTTACTTTTTGTCCTTAGTTTCTTGACGGCATTATTTAGGATAATTAAATTACTAAGCTTAAGGAAAAAAAACGAATTTTTCTGGATGTTTCTCTACCTAGTATTTTTCAGTATTGCTAACTTTAGCCTAGAACCATCAATTCTTGTCGAGGACATATTGTGGACTCTATACGTATCAACCGCTCTTTCCGCAGCTGTTTACCAGAGTCGAATTGTCAAGAATCGCCACTTAATGAAAGCTGCCCAAGTCTGATCTAGCATTTTTAGTTGAGATGTGAAACTAGATTTGATGGGTAAAGGGAACAGGGAGCAGGAAACAGGGAGTAGGGAGCAGGGAGTAGGGAGTAGGGGGAATAAAGTTGACTGTACCTCATAAGTACGAGAAACGCTATCTACTAACTAAGTATTAAGTTGAATGAGATAATAAAAAATGCTATATCATTCAACTTAGCATGATAATTAAAAGTTTATTTCATTAATTTATTTCATTAATTTCAACGGGATAGTAAGCCATGACAAATTCAGAGTCAAGTACCATTTGTGAACAAGAAGCCCCTCACTTAGCAAAACTTCCGACCATTTCGATAGTTGTTCCTAACTATAATAGCGAAGCAACTATCGGTGCAACCTTACAAAGCTTAATCGATCAGAACTATCCCAAGCTGGAAATCATTGTAGTGGATGGCGGCTCCACTGACAACAGTGTGGAGGTAATTAAGCAGTTTGAACCATACATTACCTGGTGGGTTAGTGAGAAGGACAGTGGTCAATCTAATGCCATTAATAAAGGTTTTGCTAAGTGTAATGGTGATATCGTTAATTGGCTGTGCAGTGATGACCTCCTAGCACCAGATGCCTTGCACACAGTGGGCAAATACTTTGCCGAGTCACCTGATATTGATGTCCTGGTTGGTCGCAGCCAAATTGAATATAGGACTGAAAATATAGGTCAACCACTCAAGGGAGCTAATTTTTGGATGAGCCTGTTTGGGCGAGTCTTGCCCTTAGGATTAGGAGCACGACCTATGATCAAGGATGCAGAAAACCAGATCTACATCAAAGCTCCTACACTCAAACAAATTGACTTAATCGCTGTTGCTTGTCCAATTCACCAACCTAGCTGCTTTTATCGGCGCAAGCTGCTTGATCGACCTCAACCTTTAAATGAAAGTTATGAGTACACCATGGATATTGAGCTATTTAATTATTTCTACTCCTGTGGTGTGCGCTGGCGCGTTATCGACGAGGTGCTAAGCATTGCTCCAGTAAGTGGTGACAATAAAACCAGCATTGCTGGTGTAAAAGCCACTTATGAATTAGAGCAGATCTACAAAACTTACACCAAAGAATGGATCCCTCTAACCTATTGGCATAGACGACTACGTTATCCCTTGGAGCGTTTTCTCAAACGTCATCGTGGCGGTATTTGGTTATACATACTCGGACCAGTATGGGTTGCACTCACACTACTATTAGCCCCATTTTATGGTGTTGAAAAAGTTTGGGCACTCAGGTGGACAAAGTGGATTTGATTACCTATTTAACTACCTATTTAACCCTATAGCCTTCGTGAGAGCGTTAAAGTCAGGATTTACCCAAAACTGGACTCGAACCTCTATATGTAGTAGGGGCGCACGGCGTGTAACCATACAAATAGAGTTACTGCAGCAGTCCTGAAAGGATTAAAATTATGGAAAATTATGGTTCACTATCCGTCTTCACACACAAGTCAAGACAAAACTTTAGACCTGAAAACACAAAATTCTTTTCCTGTCGTGGGATGTCAGGTGGTAATGCTAGGCGACAACCTTCAGTTCAAGGGTGGTATCGCATCAGTGCAGAAGCTTATTGTTTGTAATGCACCCTCTCAAGTTCAAATTCAGCATATTCCTACCACCTGTGTTCATGGGCTAAACGGATCGACTACTCGTAAGGTGTTGGCTTTTGGGAAAGCTTTAGGGAAGTTACTGTGGAGGTTATCCAGAAAAAAGCCTGATCTTATTCACGTGCATTTTTCTCAAAGGAGCAGCACGATCCGGAAAATGATTTTGATGCTCATTGCACTAGCGTTTCATGTCCCTGTAGTTTTGCACGCCCATGGTAGCCAGTATCATTTATTTTACAATGGGTTGCCTCAATGGGCTAAACGAATAATTAGCTCGTTGTTTCGACAATCTGCCTACTTGATTGTTCTATCACAGAGCTGGAAAAACTTTTACCAGTCCAGTTTCGGACTAAAAGCAGAACAGGTTGTAATCCTTCCTAACCCAGTAGAGTTCCCCTCGAAAATTCCAGAGCGCACAAGCTGCAACCAGATAATGTTGGTTTTTTTGGGACAAATCGGTCAACGCAAAGGAGTATTTGATCTGATCCGGGCATTTGCTTCCCTCCCTGCTGAACAGAAAGCCTGCTCAGAATTAATAATAGCAGGGGATGGAGAAGTAGAACAAGCCTGTAAATTAGTTGAGAGTCTGGATTTAGGAGACTATATCAAAGTCCCTGGCGGGATAGACTCAGGGCAACGGGATGCTCTTTTAGCAAAAGCTGACATATTTATCTTGCCCTCTTACAACGAAGGTCTGCCGATGGCAATGCTGGAAGCGATGGGTTGGGGCTTACCTGTGATCACCACACCAGTAGGGGGGATACCAGAGTTGGTAGTACATGGCGACAATGGTCTGCTAGTTAAGCCCGGAGAGATACCAGAACTATCTATGGCGATGCAGACTCTGATTAATGATCAAGCGTTACGGCTTTCCTTAGGACGTAAAGCCAGAGCAAGCGTTGCCCATCTCAATATAGAAGACTACTGTAGTTCCCTGCTCAATATCTATTGCTCAGTGCTGGAATCTAAGAGAGTAGCTCTTTGAAAACACCGTTTAAGTCCTACATCGGTACACATACTCTATCTGGTGTGTCAAGTACATTTGTTCGAGGTCAGTTCAGTTCTAAAGGCTGTAGATACCACGACTTACCCAGCAACTATACCTACCTTTACGGTGCCTTATTAACGCACCCTACTACTACATAAGCGCGTTTTTTGGCTCAGTTTTGCCTAAGTCCTAGATACTTGACACTGCCTAAGTAATCGGAATTGAAACCCTGGCTTTTGTAAGCCAAATAAATTTATTAGCGAGGAGAGCAATGAAGCAAGTTAGTCAGAATTATAAGAGCGGTGCCATTCGCCTCGAAAAGGTCAATGCTCCAGCGCTCAAACCAGGTGGGGTACTGGTTCAATCAGTTTATACCGTAATATCTGCTGGAACTGAGGGCATGAAAGTCAAAGAGGGCAAAATGTCCTACCTTGATAAGGCCAAAGCACGACCCGACCAAGTCAAGAAGGTGATACAAAGTGTGCAACAGAATGGTCTAGTTGCCACCTACGAAAAGGTAATGAACAAACTTGACTCCCTCACCCCACTTGGCTACTCCCTCTCAGGCATTGTTATAGCCGTAGGTTCCGGTGCAGAAGAATTTGTCGTAGGTCAGCGTGTTGCTTGTGCAGGTGCTGGATATGCTAACCATGCACAAGTCAATTTTGTGCCCAAAAACCTAGTAGTACCTCTCCAAGATCATGTTTCTATGGAACATGCTGCTTTTGCCACCATTGGCGCGATCGCTATGCAAGGATTTCGTCAAGCTGAACTGCAACTTGGGGAGACAGCCTGTGTGATCGGTCTAGGTTTAATCGGTCAACTGCTTGTGCAAATACTACGTGCTGCTGGGGTAAATGTGATTGGTGTAGACCTATCCGAAGAACGCTGCCAACTGGCAGTAAAAATGGGTGCAGCGGCAGCGAGTACACCTGATGACCCTAAATTAGCTTCACAGATTGAGCGTCTTACCTTTGGCAAAGGAGCAGATTGCATCTTTCTAGCGGCAGGTGGTAACAGTAATGGTCCGGTAGAATTAGCAGTGGAAATAGCACGGGATCGGGCAAAAGTTGTAGACATTGGCAAGACAAAATTAGACTTACCTTGGAAGGATTACTATGAAAAAGAGCTAGATGTGCGCTTCTCTCGGTCATACGGCCCTGGGCGCTATGACCCCAACTATGAAGAGCGAGGGATTGATTACCCGATTGGCTATGTGCGTTGGACTGAGGGGCGCAATATGGCTTCCTTTCTGGATTTGGTAGCCAAGGGACAGATAAATTTAGAACCAATTATTTCCGCAGTTCATCCCTTTAGTGAAGCAGAGCGGGTATATCAGGACATGGCAGAAGGTAGAGGTGGAGGCTTAGGCATTCTCTTCCAGTATCCCGAGCAAGTAGAGCCAGTGCAGCATCTGCCAACTGTCCAAGTCACTCAGAAGCTGACAGAGGTTATAGAAGATAAGGTGAAATTGGGAGTCATAGGTGCTGGAAACTATGCCTCTAGTATGTTGTTACCCCATCTTGTCAAGCACAATCATGTTCGTTTGCTAGAAGTGGCGACATCAAAAAGTTTATCGGCAGCAAATGCTGTCAGGAAGTTTGCCTTTGAACGCAGCAGCACAGACTACCAAGCACTACTTAAATCTTCGGATATAGATGCTGTAATCATTGCCACCCGCCATGCCTCTCATGCCAAGATGACAGCCGAGGCACTGCAAGCTGGTAAAGCTGTGTTTGTGGAAAAGCCTCTGGCCATAGATCTAGCTGGTGCTGAGTTGGTACGTCAGGCAGTTATCGATTCCGGCAATGAACGCTTACTAGTGGGATTCAATCGGCGATATTCTCCCTTAGTCAAGCAAGTGGCGAAGGTTTTTGACGGTGACGGGATACCCTTGATGATGAACTACCGGGTACATGCGGGTCAAATGGAAGCCGGTTCATGGTACTTAGATACTTCCGAAGGTTCCCGATTTGTCGGAGAAGCAGGACACTTTTTGGATGTTTTCTCGTTTATTACGCGATCGCGTCCAGTGTCAGTGGTAGCCAGAGCCTTGCACCCCATGCCAGTGACACAGGATGACCTGGAAAATATCTCAGTCACTATAACTTATGAGAATGGCTCAGTAGGTAATCTAATGTACCTGACCCAAGGGGGAAAGAAGGTGCCTAAGGAATTCCTAGAAGTTTTTGGTGGTGGGTGCACGGTACAACTGCACAATTTTGAATCACTGACTGTCTTTCAAGGAAACATGCAACGAAAGGTTAAAGCAAGGGGAATCAATAAAGGGCAAAAGGAAGAAATTCACGCTTTTGTATCTGCTGTCAAGTCAGGACTGGAGATGCCCATTTCCATAGATAGTTTACTAGATACAACATTGGCAACTCTAGCAACTGTGGAATCCCTGAGAACTGGACAAGCTGTGCAATTGGCAGACTATTGGATTAGGGAAACTGTAGAGTAAAAATATGTAAGCATTCAGCCGTCAGCGGTCAGCCGTGAGCTTTTAGCTCACGCTACGCGAACAGCTTTTCGTAACTCAGATTAAACTAATGCTTACCTGTTTTATTAAAAAGCTGTTTCCGTAGCTTGCCCATAGCCCATAAGCACATCAATTAGCTTGCCCATAGCCCATAAGCTGATAGCTGATGGCTGATAGCTGAATGCTTACAAAAATATTACTCTCAGCTTACCATTGCTAACCATAATCAATGCTCCAAAGACCGACTCGGCCTAAATCCTATTCTGATAACTTGACTGCTGTTAGTAATAAGTAACTAAACTGTTTTAATTTGTGAAAGTGAAGCTTAGATGGTACTTAAACCGCTTACGAGCCATGTCTCTACAGGAGATTGCCGCTCGTGGGGAATTAGCATTAAAAAAGAAATGTTGGCGGCGTCGTACCTCCTGGGTCGCTCCAAAACCTAATGGTATTCAGAAGGATATCTGGAAACTATCACCCCTGCTACAAGAGGCGACTGAGGAACGTCAAGCTCTCCTTGATGAAGCAGACCGCTATCTCACAGGAAAGTACACCCTGTTGAATATTTCCTTTGAGGAATCCAAAATCGACTGGCACCTCGACCCCCAAATGGGTAAGCGTGCTCCGTTGCAGTTTGGGCTGGATTTAGACTACCGCGACCCTTCCTCAGTTGGGAATGTCAAAAACATCTGGGAGAAAAATCGACATCACCACCTCACCATCTTAGCTCTAGCTTATGCCCTCACTGGCAATAAACAGTATGCTGAGGCTGTGGAGGAACAGCTGCTCTCCTGGGTAGAACAAAACCCTTTTCCTATAGGGGTCAACTGGACAAGTTCCCTAGAGTTCGGTGTGCGTCTGATCTCCTGGGTTTGGATCGAGCGGCTGCTCAGAGGAACATCAAGCCATAAACACTTGTTTGGTGAAGGTGGGGCGTTGTGGTCGATGATCTACTGGCATCAGTGGCTAATCACCCAACACTATTCCCACGGCTCCTCAGCCAATAATCACTTAATCGGGGAAATGGCAGGACTGTTCATTGCTGCTTCCGTCTGGCCAGTATTTCCAGAATCAGCCCAGTGGCAGTCTTTGGCCAGGAAAATACTGGAGCGAGAAGTATCCCAGCAAACCTTTCCTTGCGGACTCAATCGTGAGCAAGCCTTCTCCTATCAGATTTTTGCTCTTGAATTTTTCCTTTTAGCAGGACTAGAAGCAGAGTGGCTGAAGGCTCCTTTTTCCGATAACTACCAGGACTGGGTACGACGGATGCTGGAGGTAATTCCTCTTGTAGTGGATGTCGGAGGCAATTTGCCCCAGTACGGAGATGGCGACGACGGCATGGCACTCCAGCTACGACCCCTAGGCTCCTCTCGTCTGGACTGGCTTTTCCGCCTCGGTCGCCAATGGTTAAATGCCCACGTCCCCCTGCCATCCAATAATTCAGGTGTTTTAGCTGCTACTGTTATCGGTAGCAATGCTGAAGATAAGGTGGGAGAGGTCAAACCCGTTCAAGGTTCAATAGGCTTTAATGATCCTGGACTCTTCGTCCTAGCATCCCGGCGAGGAGAATCTGACGAGGTACTTTGTCTAGCTGATGCTGGTCTTTTAGGGTATCTCTCCATCGCTGCTCATGGTCATGCGGATGCCCTTTCATTCACTCTGAATGTGGGCGGTGTACCGATAATTGTCGATCCTGGCACCTATGTTTATCATGCCGATCCCCAAAAACGTGCTTATTTCCGCAGCACGAAAGCTCATAACACTGTGGTAGTCGATGGTGTTGACCAATCGGAACCAGCAGGCACATTTCTCTGGACAAGACAAGCCCAAGCCAAAGTTCTGTCTTGGCAGGAGACACCGGACGGAGGTGTCCTGGTTGCAGAACACGACGGGTATACCCGATTGCCCAATCAAGTCATTCATCGTCGTAGACTCGCTCTCGAAGGCAAGCGACTTGAAATTATCGATGAACTGCTAAGCGTAGCCCCTGGTTTGAACCAGGGAGGAGTACATGATTTCCAGTGGCGTCTTCATTTTTCACCCCTTTGTCAAGTGACCTTGAAAGAAAACTTCTGCCAAGTCAGTTGGCAGGGAGGCAGTCTGGGGATTTACCTAGATAACCAGCTGGAATGGATTTTAGCCCATGGAGAACAGGAAGCTGGCTGGTATTCACGAGGCTTCAATCTCAAGGAAGCAACTTATACATTATCAGGCTCTGCACGTACAACAACACCAATGTCTCTAAAGAATTATTTAGATTTGTCCGATGAAGATTAGTATTTTTGGTCTTGGATATGTCGGTGCTGTCACAGCAGCTTGCTTGACACGGGATGGACATGAAGTAATTGGGGTCGATGTCAATCCAGAAAAAGTGGCTCTGATTGCTAAAGGAAAGTCTCCAATTGTGGAGCCCAAATTAGGTGAATTGCTAGCTGACGGAGTAGCAGCTGGCTTAATCAAGGCTACCACAGATGCTGAAGCTGCAGTAGTCCAGTCAGATCTTTCCCTGATCAGTGTTGGCACGCCTCCCGCAGAAAGGGGAGAACCAGACCTAACCTATGTTTGGAATGTGTGCAAGGAAATTGGAGCTGCTGTTAGCCGCAAAAAAACAAACCATGTCGTTGTATTGCGCAGTACAATTCCACCAGGCACCCTACAAAAATGCCAGACTCTGCTCGACAGTGTTACCGGCGATGGCTTGATACACCTAGCCTTTAACCCAGAGTTTTTACGGGAGGGTTCCGCTATCCGGGATTATGATCAGCCGCCTTACACCATCATTGGTACCAAATCCCCTGTAGCAGAAGCAGCAATGCGGCAGATGTATGCCAAGATAGATGCTCCGGTCATAGTGGTCGAACCAGCTGTGGCGGAAATGGTTAAATATGTTGCCAATACGTGGCACGCTGCCAAGGTCGGTTTTGCCAACGAAATTGGTAGAATCGCCAAGGCATTTGGGATAGACGGACGGGAAGTCATGAACATTATCGTCCAGGACACAAAATTAAATGTCTCCCCGGTCTATATGCGTCCCGGCTTTGCTTATGGAGGTTCCTGCCTACCCAAAGATTTAAGTGCCTTACTTTACTATGCACGGAGTATGGATGTACCAGTCCCCCTGCTCAACACCCTCCCTGCTACTAACAACCTCCAGGTTGATTTAGCTGTGCAGGAAGTATTACGCCTAGGTGTGAGAAAAATCGCACTATTTGGTCTAGCATTTAAACCGGGTACAGACGACCTGCGGGAAAGTCCAGCAGTACTCCTAGTAAAGCGATTGCTGGGGGAGGGATGCGAGGTAAAGATTTACGACAAAGCCGTCTATAAAGCTCGGCTAATGGGTACCAATCTCGCCTATATCCAGAGTAATTTGCCTCACTTCGAGGCTTTGCTAATGGCAGAACCCCAGCAGGCTTTAGAGGGAGCAGAGCTAGCGGTGGTAACCCATGCCACACCAGAGTTTCGTCAGGTGTTACTAGAAGCTCCTGAAGCCACTCAGATTTTGGACCTAGCAGGTATTTTTTCTGAACCGGTTCAGGAATTAAATTACCGTGGAATCGCTTGGTAGTAGTTTGTCAGGATTACTCTAAACAGTTTACCTGTAGCTACCCCCATTGAAAAAGTAATCCGTTGCCACGGAAAGCCAACAAACGGGCTTTACATGGAAGTAAAAAAGGATTATCCAGGCGATGTCAGCTATCAGCTGTCAGCTATCAGCTGTCAGCTATCAGCTGTCAGCTATCAGCTTTTAGCTATGAGTTTATGGGCTACGCGCACGCTACGTGAACAGCTTATGCCCTATGGGCAGGCTACTTGAGGTGCCAAAGGCCAAGGGCTGACCACTGACGGCTGATGGCTGACGGCTGAATGCTTACATAAAAACCTCCCCCATCTCCCCATCTCCCCATCTCCCCACACTTCCCACCCTCCCTCTAATTATGCTGACGGGGTGAAAAACAGCCTTAAAAGCCTTACTGGGTGTGGGGTGTGGGGTGACGGGTGTAGGGGAAGATCAGGAGATGGCCATGTTGGTAGGGACGGTTGAATCAGGTTGGGGACCGGTCGGAAATCGCACTGGGTCACTCCAAATTCCGTTCTATTTTCCCCACACCCCACACCCCACACCCCACACCCTGTCTACTTTTTAGCCTTGTTGTCACCCCCTCAGCTAATTATGGGTATTCAACCTGACTTGATATAACCTGAAGTACTTGTCAACACCTTGATGCCCATAGACTGGGTTTTATTGCTTGCCATGATGTTTGATAAACTATCCGTTCTTGAAAAAGAAATCTGATTCTCAATATTAGTCTAGAAAAACTAAATTGGTGAATTGTAAAAAATTCATACAAAACCAAAATTTATCCTTTGGATAACTTTGGCATCGATCGTGGATATCGAAGTTAGTAAGCATTTTTATTTAGTTTATCAAGGAATTCAATTTTTATGGCTTCGTTTGATAAAGTACTGATCGTCGTAGAAAATTTGCCTGTCCCCTTTGACAGGCGAGTGTGGATGGAAGCCACGACCCTAAAAAAAGCTGGGTATCAAGTTTCGGTGATTTGTCCGACAGGGAAAGGCTATGAAAAAGACTACGAGGTCATTGATGATATTCACATCTATCGCCACCCCATGCCACCTGATATAAGCTCAGTTACAGGATATCTGCGAGAGTACGCCACAGCGGTTTTTTGGGAATTCCGCCTTGCACATCGGGTCTGGCGGGAACGTGGGTTTAATATTGTCCATATTTGCAATCCACCTGATTTACTCTTTTTGGTCGCGGGTTGGTACAAACTGCTCCGGGGTGTACGGGTCATCTTTGACCACCACGATATCAATCTGGAGATGTACGAAGCCAAGTATGAACGCAAAGACATATTTTACTACGGACTGAGTCTGGCTGAACGCTTGACCTTTGCGACAGCAGACGTAGTAATCGCCACCAACGAATCCTACCGAGAGGTAGCACTCACCCGTGGTAAGAAGAAACCAGAGGATATTTTTGTAGTGCGCAGTGGACCAGATCTTTCTCGGTTTAGACCTACACCGCCTAATCCCGCCTACCGTAGAAACAAAAAGTACTTAGTCGGGTATGTTGGGGTGATGGGAGAACCAGAAGGCATCGACTACCTGCTGAAGTCTGTGCGCTACATTGTCTATGAAAAGCAACGCCAAGACATTCAATTCATGCTGATTGGCAGTGGACCGATGTTCGAGAAACTTCAGGAATTATCTGAAAACTTAGGGGTTGCTGACTACGTGGAATTCACTGGACGGATTGAGGATCAGGAACTTTTGGAACGGCTTTCTAGCTGTGATGTGTGTGTCAATCCTGACAAGAAAATGCCCTACAATGAACGCTCCACCATGAACAAAATTATGGAATACATGGCTATGGGCAAACCCATTGTCCAATTTGATCTCTTGGAAGGAAGGCGTTCAGCGGCGGGAGCCTCTGTTTATGCTAAGGGTAACGACGAAGTAGATTTTGCCGAAAAAATACTGGAGCTTATCGAAGATCCAGAACGCAGAAAGCAGATGGGATTGGAGGGTCAGTGCCGGATGAAGGAGAAGCTTGAGTGGCGTTACCAAGCCCCTAAGCTGTTGGATGCTTATGCTGCAATTTCTCTCAAAAATAACAAATGTGTTACTAATAAAACCGGCGTTGCATCATAGTGTATTAATTCAGGGGATCTGACCATGCCATGTCCTCGGTGTGGCTCGGAGCAGATCCCCAAGAATGGCAAAAAACCAGGGCAGCAAAATCACAGTAGCATCGGTAGTGTTTACTAAGGTAAACGCAACAAGTATACAACCCTCCCAATATCAGGGTTTGAAAATCAGAACTAGCCCCTATTAATCAGGGAGGATAAGAGATGTCAAGGGCAGTTTATCCCCCTGTAAATTATATCTCTGCTACAGTTTAAGTCGCCAGTTAAACTTTTCGGATAGTGGTAAAATGCATGAGCAAAAATTGCCGATTATCGACCCACAGCACCTAGGGGTAACTACTCCAACTAATATTATCATGTTGGGTCCGAGCTTGACTGTTAATGGTGGCATATCAAAGTATGAAAAGCTCTTTCTTGAACATGTTCCTCCTGAGGTTAAAATTTTTCATATTCCTACCCATAAAGAAGGGTCGATCCCCTATAAGATTATAGTGTTTTGTCAAGCGCTAGTGAATTTACTGTGGATGTTATTAAGAAAAGACATTGCTCTCGTCCACATTCATATTTCACAGCGGGGCAGTGCTTTCCGAAAAGCAATTATGACATTCTTGGTTTGGATATTTCGTAAACCTATTATTTTACATGCCCATGGCAGTGAATTTCATCTATTCTACTCCCAGCTCGCTCCATGGGTTCAGCAATTACTGAGATGGGTGTTTGGCAAATGTAGCCGTTTAATTGTTTTATCAGAAAGTTGGAAAAAATTTTCTATCAACAGTCTTGGGCTAAGATCAGAACAAGTTGTTATCCTCTATAATCCAGTAAAACTTCCCTCGCCGGTTCCCTATCGCCCAGGTTCCCAAAAAGTGACCATCCTCTTTCTAGGACGCATTGGTCAACGCAAGGGAGCATTTGATCTAATCAAGGCTTTTGCTGCTTTACCTGCTGAGGATAAAAATCGAGCGAGTCTAATTCTGGCAGGAAATGGAGAGCTAGAACAAGCATACAGCTTAGTCAAAAGTCTGGAGCTAACTGCTAACATAACTATTCCTGGTTGGGTAAGTTCAGAAGAGCGTGATCATCTTTTAGCAAAAGCTAACATATTTATCTTGCCGTCTTATAACGAAGGTCTGCCGATGGCAATGCTGGAAGCAATGGGTTGGGGCTTACCTGTGATCACCACACCAGTAGGGGGGATACCAGAGTTAGTAGTAGATGGCGACAATGGTCTGCTAGTTAAGCCTGGAGAGATACCAGAACTATCTATGGCGATGCAGACTCTGATTAATGATCTTGGGTTACGGCTCTCCTTAGGATGTACCGCCAGAGCAAGCGTTGCCCATCTCAATATAGAAGACTACTGTAGTTCCGTGCTCAATATCTATGGCTCCGTGCTCAAATCTGAAAAAACAGCTCCATGAACACACTATTGGGCTTCTCTAGATGTCTCTTCTACAAATGTTTGCTTATGTCTTGGATACAGGAGGTTGACCAATGAAAGTATTACTTTCAGCCTATCAGTGCCAACCTAATACAGGTTCAGAGAACGGAATCGGCTGGGCTTGGGCGACACAACTGGCTCGAATGGGGCATGAAGTCTGGGTGATTACCTGGAGTTATAATCAGATTCCGGTAGAGCAGGAACTTCAGGTAAATCCAATCCCTAACATACATTTTATCTTTTGTGACCATCCTACCTGGTTATCTCGGTTGTTCAAAATCCTGATTACCAGACAGGTAATGTTGCTCTCATTTCCCTTGTGGGAATTGATGAGTATCTGGTGGCAATGGGATGCTTATCGAATCGCCAAATCATTGACCCAGGAGGTGGTATTTGATCGGGTTCATCACGTAACTAATACAGCTATTCGACGCCCCAGTTTCATGGGTCTTTTAGGCATCCCTTTCATTTTTGGACCGGTAGCTGGTGGAGTAAAAGCACCTTGGTTTCTCAGGAAAAGCTACCCATTAAAGGGCTGGTTATTTGATTTTATCCGCGATATTTCTAATACTATTGTTCAATTTGATCCGCTGATGAACTTAACGTTTATCACAGCATCAAAAATCTATTGTCGCTCGAAGGATATCCAGGCGCTTATCCCAAAATTTTACAGGTATAAGTCTGAAGTTATTTTTGATATCCCTCTACATGAAATTAGGGAAATGCCTCTGGTAAGTGAACAAAAATTACTAGAAAAAGATACTTTTCAGGTTCTTTTTGTAGGGCGTTTTTTATATTGGAAAGGTGTACATCTGGCGCTGAAAGCCTTTTCTCTGTTGCACCAAAAGATTCCCAATTCGCGTTTTACAGTCATTGGTCGTGGTAGTGAGGAAACTTGGCTGCAGAGACTGAGTGAAAAATTGGGTATCAAGGATGCTGTAGACTGGATACCTTGGATGGAGCAGAAAAAATTGAGTTCAGCCTATCTGCAACATGATGTTTTTCTATTCCCCAGTCTCCATGATTCCGGCGGGCTAGTAATTCTAGAAGCTTTGTGCCATGGCTTACCTGTAGTCTGTCTGGATTTAGGGGGACCAGGGGTGATGGTGGATGAAACCTGTGGACGGGTGATAAAAACGGATGGGTTCACGGAAGAAGCTGTTATTCAGAGGCTTAGTGATGCCTTAGTAGAACTAGCAGAAAACTCAGAATTGCGACAGCAGTTGAGTGAAAGGGCATTGGCGCAACCAACTAAATTTGAATTTAAGAATGTTGTGGAACAAATATATAGCTCTTCGGTATTTGTTGAGAAAACCTTGAAGGAAGCACCCCTAGATGATAAAAGTTGATTAATTTTTTAAGTTATTAATAATACAATTATATTTTACATCACTTCGGCATCTATCATTAAAGGTATATTTAGTGATTAGTTTGACGGATTTGATTAAGGAAATAATGTTTAATGACTTCATTTTATAAAGTATTAATAATCGTCGAAAATCTACCTGTTCCCTTTGACCGACGGGTATGGATGGAAGCCACTAGCTTACAGAAAGCTGGCTATCAAGTTACTACAATTTCTCCCAAAGGGAATGGGTTTGACAAAGATTATGAAGTCATGGAAGGGATTCATATTTATCGCCATCCCCTACCACCGGAAGAAAGCTCGGTTACTGGCTATATTCGAGAGTACAGCTGGGCTGTGAATTGGCAATTTCGCTTAGCTTGCCAAGTATGGCGAGAGCAAGGTTTTGACATCATCCACATTTGCAATCCCCCAGATTTAATCTTCCTAGTGGCGGGATGGTTTAAATTGTTCCGGGGCGTAAAAGTAATCTTCGACCACCACGATCTGGCTCCGGAGATGTACATCGCCAAGTATGGACGAAAAGATATCTTCTATCATGGTCTACGCTGGGCTGAGCGCTTGACCTATGCTATAGCAGACATGGTGATTTCAACCAACGAATCCCATCGCAAGGTCGCCCTTACCCGAGGGGGGAAGAAACCAGAGCAAGTATTTGTAGTGCGCAGTGGACCTGATCTGGCACGGTTTCGGATTATGCCCTCAAACTCGAGTTACCGCAGAGGTCGTCAATATCTGGTAGGTTATATGGGAGTGATGGGGGAACCAGAGGGCATTGACTATCTTCTGAGGGCAGTACGTTACATTGTGCAGGAAAAGAAGCGCCAAGATATTCACTTCATGCTAATTGGCAGTGGCCCTGCTGCTGAAACCCTCAAGACTTTATCTAAAGAGCTTGACCTGACTGATTTTGTAGAATTCACAGGATTTCAGACCGGGGAAGCACTTTTAGAGCGACTTTCCAGTTGCGATGTATGCGTGGAACCGTCTCCCACATCGGCTTACAACGAAAACTGCACTATGAATAAAATCTTGGAGTACATGGCCTTAGGCAAACCTATTGTTCAGTTTGACCTCCGAGAGGGAAGACGCTCTGCAGAGAATGCATCTGTTTATGCTACGCCTAATGACGAGCTGGAGTTTGCTGAGAAAATTCTGGAACTTCTCAATTGTCCTGAACTCAGAGAAAAAATGGGAGCAGAAGGTAGACGCAGGATGGAAGAGATGCTGGAGTGGCGTCATCAAGCCCCTAAACTTTTGGATGCTTATGGGAAAGTTTCCTTACCTTTGTCAGGGATTAGTATTAACTTAGGCACTAGGTATTAGGCTTGAGGCTTTAAGTATTAGGTAAGCATTCAGCAGTCAGCAGTCAGCAGTCAGCTTAATGCTTACGTTTGTCAGAAGTCGAACTAGCCCGTTTTCTTCAAATTGCTATGGGTTCAGCCAGTGAACTTTAATATCACCTGTTATATCAAGTCTGGTTGAATACCCATAATTAAGGAGAGGGTGGGGAGGGTGGGGAGAGATTTTTAATTCAAAATGCCTTCTTCAAAATTCAAGCAGGTATAGCCTTATAATTTTGAATTTTTTCCACCGGATACAAGCCCCTGAATTCATTTCTGGGGTATTTTTTAATTTTTAATTTATAATTTTGAATTGGAGGGAGATGGGGAGATGGAGACCCATCTCCCCACACTTCCCACACTTCCCACCCTCCCCACCCTCCCCGCGCCCGGGCCCCTTAATTATGGGTATTCAACCAGACTTGATATTATGGTGGGAATTGGGAATTGGTAGTTTCCGATTACCAAATATAGCGGTTTTCAGTTTGGTGAGGTACAGAGTCCCTGGTTTTAGGGAACAGGGAACAGCGGATCTGGGAACAGGGAAGTCAGAAGAGGGAACAGGGAAAAAATCCTTTGTACCTCATTAGGCTATAAACCGCTATAAAAAATATTGGGAAAATGATTAACTGGACTTTATAGTCGATGATATGCTGCTAGATATTTTATAGTCATAAGAGATAGTTATCAAGCTTATTATAAAATTTTAACCGCAATATAAAATCAAAAATATTGATTTATTAAAAGGCAATAATTCAGTATTAACCTATACATTTAATTGTGATATTCTATCCATTGAAGTAGAAGTAGGTTATTGATTTTATGATTTTGAGTGGTAATTCTTTGGTAAAAAAGACCAAACGTTTACCGGGAAAAATTAAGAGAGAGTCTTTCCGCATCCCGATGCTACATAATTTCTACTATGGCGACTATCTAATCAGACGAGAAAACCATTATAATTCCCTACCTGCCCTAGCACCATTAGATTTACCATTGTTGAATTCTCTAAGCAGAGAAGGAACATTTGTTACTTCTTTAGAAGAGTTGGCAATTTCCTATAAGGAACTGATAGATAGTGCTGAAGATATATTACCAAAAATACGGGCATTGCCCATACCGAAAACGGAGTCTTGTATAACCTATCGCGAAGAGCTAATTAGTTACCGACAAATTTTTAAGTGGGGACTTAACGAACGATTACTTGATATTGTAGAAAATTACCTTGGTGTTCCAGTGTTCTTTGTTGGTGTAACGCTTCAAAGGAATATTGCCGATGGAAAACCAGTAACTGTCAGGCAATGGCACATAGATCCAGAAGACTATCGCATGGTTAAAATCATTATCTACTTGAATGATCTGGGGTTAGATGGTGGCCCTTTTGAATATATTCCCAGAAATTTAACCTCATCATTAGCTCAAGCCCTGAACTACAATTATTACAGTTCTGGTTTTGTCTCGGATCAAGACATGGCCAGGATTGCGCCTAAATCTACCTGGAACCCTTGCCCAGGACCCTACGGCACAGTAATTTTTACTGACACACGTAGCATTTTCCATCGTCTGAAACCACCTACTGGATCAGACCGATACTCAATGACTTTCTCCTACACCTCTAGACGACCGATCACAACCTTTGAGAGAATTATCTTCTCTAAAAACCAGTTGCAAGCCATTGCCAGCGGGCTAAGCCAACGACAACAAGATTGTCTGTTTTTGGATTAAAGCTGTGATCATCACAGTGGAGTTGCGTCATGATTAACCGAGCTGTTCGTAAGCATTCAGCGGTCAGCGGTCAGCGGTCAGCGGTCAGCGGTCAGCGGTCAGCGGTCAGCGGTCAGCGGTCAGCCAAAGGCTCACGCTACGCGAACAGCTTTGTGGAAATAACTCAGATTAAACAAATGGTTAGCTGTTTTATTCAAAAGCTGAAAGCTGAAAGCTGAAAGCTGATAGCTGATAGCACCTCAAGTAGCGTGCGCGTAGCCCATAAGCTGTTGGCGTAGCCTGCGCGTAGCCCATTAGCTGATAGCTGATAGCTGCTAACTGAATGCTTACGAGCTAACCATCACCATCTGTAGTGTTTCTGATCTCCCCAGACCTTGGTAGTGATCCAGTCATCCTGTGATCCGGTGATCCGGTGATCCGGTGATCCGGTCATGGCTTGATCATCTCTTGACACTCCCCGGCCTGAAGGCGCGGGGATTCCTAGATCAACGAGCCGCCTTAAACCGCCGAGTTCTAATCTTTGACGCTGCCAAAAACTAGACAGTACTTAACGGTGCGACCCGTGGCGAATTTAATTCGCCAAGGTCAAGCGCACCGGTACCAAAAACCCGTTTAAAACCAAGTTCCCAGTTAATTCACGACAGACCCAGAGGGCAGTTCTCCTTTGGCGTATCGGCTAAGCCGACGCTACGCGAACGAGTACTTATTGGAAGTGCCTTAAAAAGTCCGTTACTTCCCGTTTCCTCAAGTTCCGGTGTGCCCCACCGTACTTTGTTTTGTCTCAAAAAGTGTTCTTCTGGGTTCACACGCCAACAGTTAATTGACGATTGGGTTTTTAGCGATGCAGCGCGGTCTTGGGGGTTTCCCCCATGAGCGACTGCATCAAGAAAAGAGGACTTTCCCTACCCTCTAGGTATTACTACTTTATGATCAATAAGTTACGGGTCTCTCTCCCGGCTCAGTCAACGGTTTTTCAGCCTGTACCTACTTTAATCATACATCATCTTATTTATTATTCCGGAAAAGCCGTCGAACGAAGGACGGGGCTTTAAACCCAGAATTTTTGGTAAATTGTAAAAAATCAGTCCTACCCTGAGCGATCGCAGACCTTTGATGTTAGGATTTGACTCGTAACCGTAAATTATACGGATATAAGCAAAGATACAGGGAATTGTATCTTTGTGAGGAGTGGTCAAAAAAAAGGAATAAGAGGCTTGTGGTAGATTCTAAACGATTGTCTGGGCAGTTGTTCAACTTAACGGGAACTAAACTCCTATATATTCTATCAATCGGCTTAACTCTGGGTGCATTAATTCTGGATGGGACAGCAGCTCGGTCCCTGATCGCAGGTAACTCCATCACGATACCCCTGTTGATCTGTGCTCTGGTCACTACTGGCATTGGATATCGAGCAGTCCCCTTTCTACAAGCACTCAAAATGGGTCAGATTATCCGTCAAGAGGGACCCCAATCCCATTTACAGAAAGCGGGTACCCCCACCATGGGTGGCATATTTTTTGTGCCGGTAGCGGTGGTGATTGCCCTGGTGTGGTCAGGATTATTCCTCCAACAGCAGGATTTTACCCCAGTCCTAGCGGTATCCCTAGCCACCCTTGGCTATCTGTTAATCGGCTGGGTGGACGATTGGCAAGTAGTCCAACGCCGCTCTAATAAAGGGATGTCCCCGAGAATGAAACTGGCCTTACAAATTGTGGTCAGTTTACTGTTTTGTATATGGTTAGCACAAACCCAGCCAGCGAGTATCACTAACATCACCCTACCCTTGGGGATTGTCTTACCCTTGGGATTCTTGTTTTGGCCGGTGGGTATATTTGTGCTATTAGCAGAAAGTAATGCTACTAATCTTACCGATGGAGTGGATGGACTGGCAGCAGGAACCTGTGCGATCGCATTTTTAGGACTAGCTGCCCTGATTGCTCCGACCTCCCCTGGTTTAATGGTCTTCTGTGCTTGTATGAGTGGCAGTTGCCTCGGTTTTATTGCCCACAACCGCAATCCCGCCAAGGTATTCATGGGGGATACCGGTTCTCTAGCCCTAGGAGGAGCACTTGCAGCCGTAGGACTTTTGACTGGGAACCTCTGGGGTTTATTTATAATTAGTGGTATTTTCTTCCTAGAAGCCGTATCAGTAATTGCTCAAGTTAGTTACTATAAAGCCACCAAAGATGCCAATGGGGTGGGTAAGCGTTTATTAAAAATGTCACCGTTCCATAATCATCTGGAACTCTCTGGCTGGTCAGAGACCCAGATAGTGGCGGTATTTTATTTAGTTAATGGGCTTCTGGTCTGGTTGTGTTTGGGGTGAATTCTCAAATGGGTCGGGAGTCGGGAGCGGTGCGACCCGTGGCGAATTTAATTACGGGTCAAGCGCACCGAGGGAGTCGTCAGAAGCCGGAAATGGGGATCTGACGAAATCCCTAAATACAAAAAACCTACCCCTGTCAGATCCCCTAATATCATGTTCGGTTGAATACCCATAATCTAGGGGAGTGTGGGGAGGGTGGGGAGGGTGGGGAGATAGGGAGATGGGGCAGATTTTTATTAAGGGTAATTATCCTGACATGATATAAGTTGGTATTGTTAAAAACATTGTCTTGATGTAGTTACTCATGGGGAGGGGCGGCATCAAGACACTATTTTTGCAAGAGGTCTACTGATCCATCCTATTTTTAATAATTCATAATTCATCCTTCATAATTCCTAGTTTATTCTTCATAATTTATACTTCCTTTATAATTTAGCCTTCATACTTCATACTTCCTTTATAATTTAGCCTTCATACTTCATACTTTTTTAAGAATTTAGCCGCCCTAGGACTTGATTTTCTCCAGTCAATGAATTATTCTACTCTCCAGAGAACGAAAAAAAATAAATGGGTGGCAAGTTTAACTGTGCGCCCATCGGTAAGATAGCTGTTTTTGCGTTATTCAGGGTGCCCTTACTTTCATAGTTTGTGGTTGCCAGGTTAAACACGGTGCTTAACACTCACTAGGGTCTTGGGTTATCCCAAAACTCGATTATAGGTATGGGTAACTCCAACTAGGAGCCTATAGAGTTAATCACTAAAAAAGAGTCTCCAGGGTTCTAGTGGGTGGAGTGTGCAAATTCTCGTTCCAAACTAAACCAATTGATCAGGAGATTTGCTTCAATGGCACGTATAACAATTAATGATATTCACGAATCAGAGAGCTTTTTGACTGAGCTCAACGATACAGATGTGGCGATGGACGAAATCAACGGTGGTAGCCGCCGATTTCTGCGGCGGCTGCCGTTCGGGGGATTTTTCTTAGGTTTGTTCCTAGGGGGGATCCTGTTTTGAATGAATAAGCCCCATAGCGGAAACGACTTGGGGGAACATGCCAGCAAAAGTCCTGGAAGCAGGCGCGAGGATGCCGCCTGTCGCGAGGGATAAACCCTTGTAATCAAGACGGATACCCCCACCTCGCGAACGCAGGTGGGGGTATCATTCATGTATTAATTTATATCGTCTGGTTTTGGTAATGATACCATTATCCCCCAACTTTCGGGGACTTTAACTTACTTTTCTCCCCCAGGATTGGCAGGGCTGTTTCATTGTCGTAAAAGATAGATGGCCAGATGGGGATAATTTTCGACAAGGGATACAGCGCAGTCTTGGGGAACCAGTGCGGTCTTGGGGGAAACCCTCAAGGCCGCACTAGTGTTGTTTACCCCATTCGCGACTGCATCGCTATTCCCTCTTCTCTGTGGCGAGATCCCCTGTTCCCTAAAATCCAGGACTCTGTACCTCACCCAATTAAAAACCACTATATAGCGTTTATCATAGCTATGAGGTACAGAAATTTTTTTGCTTATTACCTATTACCTGCTCCCTGCTTCCTGTTCCCTGTTTCCTAAAACCCATAAAATTGTACCTTATGAGTTGGAGAATTGTTAGTTTTTATAAGCGCTATAATTCATAATTTATTTTTCACAATTTATCTTTCACAATTCCTAGTTTATTCTTCATAATTTATGCTTACTTCATGATTTATTTTTCATAATTCATACTTAATTTATATTTAATAATTCATGCTTCATAGGACTTGATTTTCTCCAGTAAATGAATTATTCTACTCTCCAGAGAACGAAAAAGATAAATGGGTGGCAAGTTTAATTGTGCCCCCATCGGTAAGATAGCTGTTTTGGCGTTATTCAGGGTGCCCTTACTTTCATAGTTTGTGGTTGCCAGGTTAAACACGGTGCTTAACACTCCCTAGGGTCTTGGGTTATCCCAAAACTCGATTGTAGGTATGGGTAACTCCAACTAGGAGCCTATAGAGTTAATCACCCAGAAAGAATCTCCAGGATTCTGGTTGGTGGAGTGTGGAAATTTTCGTTCCAAAGTAAACCAATTCATAAGGAGACTTTCCTCAATGGCACGTATTGCAATTAATGATCTTTCCGTTGCTCAGGAATCAGAGAGCTTTTTGACTGAGCTCAAGGATACAGATGTGGCGATGGAGCAAATCAACGGTGGTTTATTCGGATTCTTATTGGGACGCTTGTTCCAGCCAGGCAACATTACTATCAGTCGTAATGTGACTTTCACTCCGACAGTCACAACCACTCCGACAGTCACAACCACTCCGAGATTCACATTCACTCCGACAATCACATTCACTTTCGGCCGCAGCTAGCTCATAAAGGCACTAGATAATTAGTGCTGAAAGATTACTCCCCCCAATCTCGTTAAGGGGGGAGTTTTTGCTGAAGGTTGACCTAACGTTACGAATAGGTAATATCATGTCCGGTTGAATACTTACACAAGCCGCGAATCGAAGGCAGAAGGCAGAAGGCAGAAGGAAAGGAGTAAGGTTTAATCCCAGAAGGTGTTTTATCACTAATTATCCGGACATGATATAACCCCGACCAGGAGAGGAAAGGCATTTGGCCGCCAGACAAGAAGGTCTTAAAGCCAATCAACGCCAATAAAGACTGTACCTCATTTATTTTAGAAACCCTAGAATTCATAATTGATCTTTCACAATTGATCTTTCATAATTCCTAGTTTAGTCTTCATAATTCATCCTTACTTCATAATTTAGTCTTCATAATTCATCCTTACTTCATATTTAAAAAATTATCCGCCCTAGGACTTGATTTTCTTCAGTAAATGAATTATTCTACTCTCCAGAGAACGAAAAAAAATAAATGGGTGGCAAGTTGAATTCTTCCCCCATCGGTAAGATAGCTGTTTTGGCGTTATTCAGGGTGCCCTTACTTCCATAGTTTGTGGTTACCAGGATAAACACGGTGCTTAACACTCCCTAGGGTCTTGGGTTATCCCAAAACTCGATTGTAGGTATGGGTAACTCCAACTAGGAGCCTATAGAGTTAATCACCCAGAAAGAATCTCCAGGATTCTAGTTGGTGGAGTGTGGAAAATTTCGTTCCAAACTAAACCAATTCATAAGGAGATTTTTCTCAATGGCACGTATTGCAATTAATGATCTTTCCGTTGCTCAGGAATCAGAGAGCTTTTTGACTGAGCTCAAGGATACAGATGTGGCGATGGATCAAATCAACGGTGGTATCTTCTTCTTGTTGGCGCTGGCAGCTGCTGCTGCACGGCGGCGGCGCGCTAATACCAACTCTAATGTGACCACTCCGAGATTCACAATCACTCCGACAATCACATTCACTTTGGGCAACAGGCTCAATTTAGGCAACAACAACTAGCTTATAAAGGCACTAGATAATTAGTGCTGAAAGATTACTCCCCCCAATCTCGTTAAGGGGGGAGTTTTTGCTGAAGGTTGACCTGAGGTTACATAACAGTACAGGGAGCAGGGAGCAGGGAGTAGGGAGCAGGGAAGAAAGCGGTGCGACCCCGCGCTTTTTAAAAGCTAAGCTTGAACGCACACCAAGAGGAAGTCGGAAGTCGGAAGTTGGAAAAAATCCTGTGTACCTCATTAGGTTGGAAACCGCGATATTCAGCAATTTGTTCCTCTAAACTACCCATAAATCAGGCAGTTTAGAGGAACCGACTTCAGTTTTTACTCCCGCTTTCCTTAAAAAAAAATGCGGTCAAGTTTTGGTTAACGCCAATCCTTGACCGCATTTTTTATTGCAATTTTCAACGCTTCACAGCTTAGCTGCACTTCAATCGACTAGTAAGTAAAACCATCCCATCATGTTAGTTGTGCTTTACTTAGCCGGTCAATTGTCGGAATCTACAACACACTACATTATTCTTGAAACTTGAGGTTTTGTTTTAGCCAGGGATTGGAATCCCTGGCAAATTACTATCTTAATCTAGCTTAATCTAGCAGCACATATCGAATCAAAATACTGATCACCTCTCCAGGATTTTCAGTAGGTTGAGGTGTGCTCCAATCATTGACCTGGGCGTAACCAAGGGCATAAAGTGTAGAAATTGTGTTCTGAACAGCTTGGGGAGAACCAATTAAGATATGTTTGATTTGTTCCCGTCGTCGCTGTCCCTCACCAGAGGGGTTAGGTACACTAGGCTGGTTGGGATTATCACCAGGGTTGGGGACGAAATTTTGATCCATAATGATTCGTTTCCTTTTGCTGAAAATTGCAATATATTTATTGTATACTTTGACGACGTTAATGTCAATTATAGTTGAAACTTTAAATAAGTTAATATTTTGAATTTCAACAAAATGTTAAATTACTAATAAATTAGGGAGTAGGGAGTAGGGAGTAGGGAGTAGGGAGTAGGGAGTAGGGAGTAGGGAGTAGGGAATCGGGAGATGGGAGATGGGAGTAGGGGTGGGGGAAATTGACTGGAGCTGATCACGATTACAGACGCGATCGCATAAATAACCCACTAGAAAGTAGAGGTGGCCAAAATTGACTGAACCAGATCACGAGCACTTTCGCGTACCCATAGATAACCCAGTAGAATCGGCATCTTGGTGGAACGGGCATCTTGGTGGAACGGGCATCTTGCCTGTTATCAATCCTCGGGCAGGCAGGATGCCCACCCTACTAATGTTCATCCCAAGATTCACCAAATGCCGGGAAAATTCACTGAACTATTTCACCAGCAGTCGGGAGTCGGAACCCACCCCTAACCCCTCCCAGGAGGGGAACGGGAGTCGGGAGTCGGGAATCGGGAATCGGGAATTGGGGTGGGGGAAATTGACTGGAGCTGATCACGATTACAGACGCGATCGCATCTATCAAACAGTCCCGAGCTCCCAGTCAGGGAGGGGAAAATTGACTTTACCATTTCACCAACACAAAAGCGATCGCATCTATCAAACCGTCCGGAGATCCCAGTCGGGGTGGGGAAAATTGACTTTACCATTTCACCAACACAAAAGCGTACGCATTTATCAAACCGTCGGTAGATCCCAGTCGGAGTGGGGAAAATCCACTTAACCATTTCAGCAATACAAAAGCGTACGCATTTATCAAACCGTCCGGAAATCCCAGTCGGGGTGGGAAAATTTCACTGAACTATTTCAGCAATACAAAAGCGTACGCATTTATCAAACCGTCGGTAGATCCCAGTCGGAGTGGGGAAAATCCACTTAACCATTTCAGCAATACAAAAGCGTACGCATTTATCAAACCGTCCGGAAATCCCAGTCGGGGTAGGGAAATTTCACTGGAGTATTTCACCAATACAAAAGCGATCGCATCTATCAAACACTCCGGAAATCCCAGTCGGGGTGGGAAAAATTGACTGGACCATTTCACCAACACTTTCGCGTACGCATCTATCAAACTGTCCGGAAATCCCAGTCGGGGTGGGGAAAATGGACTGTATAGCACTACGCATTAAGGTGTTTGACATTGATACAAGCAGCAAAAGCTGTTATTGTCAACTTTTGCATGCATGCATGCATGCATGCCTTGCGCGTAGCGCTATACCATTTCACCAGCACTTTCGCGTACGCATATAGCGTTTGTATTTGAGATGTAAACCTGTATGGTCTTTTTTTCTTATCCAATAAAACTGAGGATCTCTTTCCCCTCTTGCCTCTAGCATGCATGCATGCCTTTTTCGGCAAGTGTATTTACAACCCAGATACAAATGCTATAGATATCCGAGTAGGAAAATCCCAGTCGAGGTGGGGAAAATTCACTGGACCATTTCAGGATTACAAACGCGATCGCATATGTAAGGGATCAGGGAGTAGGCAGTAGGCAGTAGGCAGTAGGGGTGGCGAAAATTGAATCTATAGCACTACGCATTAAGGTGTTTGACATTGATACAAGCAGCAAAAGCTCTTTTAGTAGACTTCGCGGCAGTTGTCGGGAACAGGGAACAGCGGATCTCGGAACAGTGGACAAGAATTGACCCAAACACTATTAGAAAAATACTTTTGCAAGAGGTCTAGTCAACTTTTGCATGCATGCCTTTTGCCTTGCGCGTAGCGCTATACCTGATCAGTATCACAAACGCGAGCATATATAAAACAGTAGGGAGTAGCACTGCATCCCTTCCAATCACCGCACACCCAGTCACCCCAGACTCATGTCTTTCTTAAAAACCTACCCCTGTGAGATCTCCCCACACTCCCCACACTCCCCCATCTCCCACACTCCCCCATCTCCCACACTCCCCACACTCCCCGCGCCCCCGCCCCACACTCCCCGCGCCCCCGCCCCACACTCCCCACACTCTTCTCCCGACTCCCGACTCCCGATTCCCGACTCCCGACTCCCGACTCCCGACTCCCGACTCCCGACTCCCTAAAGACCGCTTCATTCTTTTTCTTCCAAAACAAATAAAAGAACAAAAGAAAAAACAGCAATAATTATGTCCGGAATTTCCCTAACTAGCGATTTCTCTAAGTGAATAATAATCCCATAGTATTCCAGGCAAAAGGCTGGCACGGATTAGCAATCAGCTATCAGCAATAAGCTTATGGGCTACGGGCACGCTACTTAATTTGTTATGGGCTATGGGCACGCTACTTGAGGTTCCAAAGGCCTGTGGCCAAAGGCTGAAGGCTTAGATGGGCTTTTACCCAAACTTTCTCGAACTATTAAATTCGCCCGTTCCCGTAGCGTGGCCATAGGCCAAAAAGGTTTAGTTTAAGCATTCAGCTGACAGCTGACAGCATTCAGCTGACAGCTGAATGCTTACCTAATCCCCAAAAGACACAATGCATTTTTAATGTCCCTAACCCTTTGGAAAACCCCTTGCATCCCTAAAAAAAAACACCTAGTATGTAATTGTGATGAGGAACAAACAAACCTCAAACAAAACACAAAATAAAGCTAAATTCCAGGAGATTTACTAGCAATGATTACTATTTCTGACCTCAATATTTCTAGGGAAAATTGTTTAACTGAACTGAAAGATGCTGAAATGATGGGTCACATCATCGGTGGCTTTTTCAACTTAAGTATAGGTGGCATCGGATTTAGCCTCGGTAACCAACTGGCATTCGACTTAGACGCTGATGGTACCATTGAACCCGGTGAAATCTTCTCACCCTTCCGTGGAACTTTAGGGTTCAGTATTAATTTTGGTGACCTGCTCCAGCGCAACTCACACTAATAGGCTCCGTAAGACCTCTGGTGGACATTAATCAGACTTTATTTCACCAGAGGTCTGTAGAGGCTTGTGCAGAATAGCCTTCCCTACCTGGAAGTCAGAAGTATCAAGGATGAATTTCCTTAATACCAAGGATTTCGACTGATGGCAGCTGGTGAAGGATTTCTGCCACCCTGGACTCGGGGTAAATCTAATCAGGGGGAATAATTTTTCTCCCTGACTACTTTAGCAAATCAATTCACAGGAGATTTACTAACTATGATCACTATTTCTGACCTCAATGTTTCTAGGGAAAACTGTTTGACTGAACTGAAGGATGCTGAAATGATGGGTCACATCATCGGTGGCTTTTTCAACTTAAGTATAGGTGGCATCGGATTTAGCCTCGGTAACCAACTGGCAGTTGACTTAGACGCTGATGGTACCATTGAACCCGGTGAAATCTTCTCACCCTTCCGTGGAACTTTAGGGTTCAGTATTGATTTTGGTGACCTGCTCCAGCGCAACTCACACTAATAGCCTCCATAAGACCTCTGGTGCAAATTAATCAGACTAATTTTAACCAGAGCTCTGTAGAGTCTTGTGCAGAATAGCCTTCGCTACCTGGAAGTCAGAAGTATCAAGGATGAATTTCTTTAATACCAAGTATTTCGACTGATGGCAGTTGGTGAGGGATTTCTGCCGCCCTAGACTCGGGGTAAATCTAATCAGGGGTAATAAATTTTTTTTCCCTGATTTTTCAAACAAAGCAAAGGGTTATTTAACAACTATGGTCGCTATTTATGATCTCAATATTTCTAGGAAAAACTGTTTGAATGAAATCAAGGACGCGGAGATGATGGGTCACATCATGGGTGGCTTTTTTACCTTAAATTTTGGTTTCAGGGGTAACTTGGGTAACTCACTGGCAGTCGACTTAGACAATGATGGTACGATTGAACCCAATGAAGTCTTCAACCCCTTTTCATTCACCAGCCAGATTAGTATTGATTTTGGCGACCTGCTTGGCTTGTAATCACACTACTAAGTTCCGTAAGACCTCTGGTGGACATTAAGATTCAACCACTGGAGTTTTAGACTAATTTTTACCAGCTATCTGTAGAGTCTTGTGCAGAATAGCCTTCGCTACCTGGAAGTCAGAAGTCAGAAGGATGTTCGTCGGATAGCGTCCCTTGTAGGGTAGGATGAATTTCTTTAATACCAAGAATTTCGACTGATGGCAGCCGGTAAGGGATTTCTGCCACCCTGCACTCCAGGTAAATGTAATTGAGGGAATAAATTTTTCTCCCTGATTAGTCAAAGAAACCAATTCACAGGAGATTTACCAACTATGATCACTATTTCTGACCTCAATGTTTCTCGGGAAAACTGTTTGACTGAACTGAAGGATGCCGAAATGATGGGTCACATCATCGGCGGCTTTACTTTACGTGTCCGTGGCATAGGATTTGGTCTCGGTAACCAAGTGGCATTCGACTTAGACGCTGATGGTACGATTGAACCCACTGAAATATTCACACCCTTGACTGGAACTTTCGGGTTCGATATTGATTTTAGCCAACTGAAGAAGGCTGAACCCGCTCATACCTCAACCGAGGATTGTCCCGAAGATTGGTAGTGGTAAAGATGTAGTGGTTTGGCTACGGTCTGCTCAAGGTAACGGGAGCTAGAATCACTACTTGTGTACCACTATAGCATTTGTATCTGGGTTGTAAAAAAGGCAAGAGGCAATAGGCAATAGGCAATAGGGGAAAGAGATCCTCAGTTTTATTGGACAGTAAAAAAAAACCTCCTAGGTTTACATCTCCAATACAAACGCTATATCGAACTTGGTATTACTACAGCTGCGCGGAATTAAAACCTCAAACATCAAACGTTTTTAATGGTGTATTTATTTCCGCTCTGCTGTAGGATTATGCTCCGTAATAATTCTGGATGAAAGTAAAATTTAACGGGTTTTAGACTAATTTTAACCAGGTTTTTATATATAGCGTTTATAGGACTCATGAGGTACACATTATTTTTTCCCTCTTCCCTCTTCCCTCTTCCCTCTTCCCTTTTCCCTTTTCCCTTTTCCCTCTTCCCTCTTCCCTCTTCCCTCTTCCCTCTTCCGAAGTCCCTGCTCCCTGCTCCCTGCTCCCTGCTCCCTAAAAACCAGAAATTTGTACCTCACAAGTCGTAGAATTGCTATAGTATGTTTATTAATAATTCATAATTGATTATGAATTATAGCGCTTCTCATCTCCCGATTCCCGACTCCCGACTCCCGACAATAATAAAAGTACCTCAGCCAATTGAAAATTGCTATAGTTTTACTATCAAGGATTTCCACTGATGGCAGCTGGTGAGGGATTTCTGCCAGCCTGCACTAGGTGGAACGGTGATCAGCGGTAATAACTGTTTCTACTTGATTAGTCAAGGAAACCAATTCACAGCCGATTTACGGTTGAGATTTACTCACTATGATCACTATTTCTGACCTCAATGTTTCTCGGGAAAACGGTTTGACTGAACTAAAGGACTCCCAGATGATGGGTCGCATCATGGGCGGTCGCTTTCAACTAAATGGATTTACAGTCACTCTTGGTAATATCCCATACAGTATAGGTACGCCACTGGCAATTGACTTAAACGGTGATGGTACTATTCAACCCGATGAAGTCTATGTACCGCTATCTGGTACGTTAAGCTTTAGTTTCACTTTCGGAAGGGGTGAATTCCAACGAGACCATAGATTAATGTCTGATTGTTAACTATAGGGTTTTAGGGAGTCGGGAGTCGGGAGTCGGGAGTCGGGAGTCGGGGAGATTAATCCTAGGGTGGGCAGTGGCTACTAACGCGATCGCAAGCAAAGCAATTTGTCTGTTGCACTGCCCACCGACATCAACTCGACCGATTAATCCTAGGGTGGGCAGTGGCTACCAACCCGATGGCCAGCAAAGGAATTTGTCTGGTGCACTGCCCACCGACATCAACTTAACCGATTAATGGTAGGGTGGGCAGTGGCTACCAACCCGATGGCCAGCAAAGGAATTTGTCTGGTGCACTGCCCACCGACATCAACTTAACCGATTAATGGTAGGGTGGGCAGTGGCTACCAACCCGATGGCCAGCAAAGGAATTTGTCTGGTGCACTGCCCACCCTACATGAACTCCCCGCGCCCCCGCTCCACACTCCCCACACTCCCCGCGCCCCCGCCCCACACTCCCCACAGGTACTTAGGTTGCTCAGAATATTAAAGTAAGAGGTTTTATAGTATGGATCTATTAGTAATTGAGACATCTTCCTTAATTGCTGCTCAAGGAACTGCTGCAGAAATTGCTACTAATGCAGCAGTTGCCGGGAAGAAGGCAGGATTTTGTTTTATCTATGTCCATGATCCGGAGGATCGTCGATGGATTTCCAATAGACAGTGTCAAGCGTTTGGAAAACGAAGTTGGAAACACAAACTATGGAGAATGGAAAGTATTTTAAGAAACTATGGCGTAACCACTTTACCGGACGACTTTTTGTCAGAAAAAACTCGGTTAACTATCGAAGACTATGTCCAAAATGCTCCTCATAGTTTAAGCGAGCTCAAAGCCTACAACTACAAGGACGCTGCTCTGGGTTTAGCTACTGTCTCTTGCCTGATTAGCATGCTGAAATCCTTGGAGCCCGATCCTAATAAGTATTATCTCCTTATACAAGAATTGTTGCAATGTTCAGCAATGGTTTATGAAAAGACTCGGGCACTTATTCTCAAGTATAACCCTCAGAAAATAAGTGTTTGGAATGGACGAACTTCTTCCAAGAAAGCGATAGTTGAAGCCGCTAAACACCTTGGTGTTGAGGTTCAATACCATGAACGGGGAGCCACCAAAGACCGATACGAACTGTTTGATCAGCCCCCTCATGATTTTGCCTATATCCGCGAACAAGTAAAAACCTATTGGCAACAGGCTGGTATGGATAGAGAAGAGTTAGGACATGCCTTTTATAGGAATAGAAGGCAGGGAGAGGGCATTGGCTCGAGTATTTTTACGTCTGACCAGCAAAAAGGTCTGGTACCTGGGCAAAGGAGCAATCATCGTCAGATTGTCTACTACTCTTCTAGTGATGATGAATATGCTGCCATTGAGGACTTGGTCAAGCATCCAATTTTTAAGAATCAAAAAGAAGCAGTACAGTATCTGATCACTTGGGTCTCTAATCGCATGGACTGTTATCTGACCATTAGAGTCCATCCTCACCTTCAGACAAAGTCATTAGAAGACCGCAACTGGTGGAATTCTTTGACGGGAAAAAATGTCCAGGTTATTCCCCAGGATTCCAAGGTTGACTCCTATGCCTTAATGGACTTGGCCGATGTGGTGGTTACCTATGGTTCAACAACTGGTGTGGAAGCGGCTTACTGGGGTAAACCCTCTGTACTTGTGGGGGAAAGTACATACTCTGGGCTGGGGTGTGTTTATGAGCCTAGGTCTGAAGCAGAGGTTTACCCATTACTAGAGAACGATAAGATCGCACCGCTGCCCCAAGAAACCTGCTTGCCCTATGGATATTATAGTGTATGTCACGGCATTAAATATAAATATTATAATCCGCATACTTTAGACATGATTCCTAAAGAGAACTTTATGGATAGCTGATGGACTGACTAGAGCTTTTAGTTTTATGAATGTAGGTTTTAGAGAGATTAATCTTCGGGTGGGCAGTGCCTAGCAACGGGATTGGCACTGCCCACCTAGATGAACTTAACAGGATTCAGATTAATCTTTGGTGGGCAGTGCCTAGCAACGGGATTGGTAAGCAAATGAATCTCTCTGGTGCACTGCCCACCCTACATGCACTCCTAGAGCTTTTAGTTTGATGAATGTAGGTTTTAGGGAGATTAATCTTCGGGTGGGCAGTGCCTACTAACGCTATGGCCAGCAAAATAATCTCTCTGGTGCACTGCCCACCCTACATGAACTACATGAACTTAACAGAATTAATCTTTGGTGGGCAGTGCCTAACAAGGGGATTGGTAACCAAAGGAATCTCTCTGGTGCACTGCCCACCCTACATGAACTAGATTAATCTTTGGTGGGCAGTGCCTACTAACGCTATGGCCAGCAAAATAATCTCTCTGGTGCACTGCCCACCCTACATGAACTACATGAACTTAACAGGATTAATCTTTGGTGGGCAGTGCCTAGCAAGGGGATTGGTAACCAAAGGAATCTCTCTGGTGCACTGCCCACCCTACATGAACTTCTGTTCTCCCCATCTCCCCATCTTCCAATCTCCCCACCCTCTTCCCCCCTACTCCCTATTCGCTACTCCCTACTCCCTAAAAAAATGTACCTCACCCAATTTAAAACCGCTATATTATGGATGTATTGCTAATTGAGTCATCTTCCTTTAGTCCTGCTCTAGGAACTGCTGGAGAAATTGCTATCAATGCAGCAGTTGCCGGGAAAAAGACCGGATTTTCGTTTCTCCATGTGGATAATCCGGAAGACCCTCGATGGATTTCCAATAGACAGCCTCAACGGTTTGGAAAACGAAGTTGGAAACAGAAAGTATGGAAAGTGGAAAGCATTTTAAGCAACTATGGCGTAACCACTTTACCAGAGGAATTTTTGTCAGAAAATGCTCGGTTAACTATTCAAGACTATGTCCAAAATGCTCCTCATAGTTTAAGGGAGCTCAGAGCCTACAACTACAAGGACGCTGCTCTGGGTTTAGCTACAGTCTCTTCCCTGATTACCCTCACGAAATCCACGGAGCCGGATCCTGATCAGCATTATCCCCTTATACAACGATTGTTGCAATGTTCAGCAATGGTTTATGAAAAGGCCCGGGCACTTATTCTCAAATATAACCCTCAGAAAGTAATTGCTTGGAATGGACGAACTGCTTCCAAAAAAGGAATCTTTGAAGCCGCTAAACAGCTTGGTGTTGAGGTTCAATACTCTGAACGGGGAGCCACCTATGAGCGATACGAACTGTTTGATCAGCCCCCTCATGATTTTGCCTATTTGCGCGAAAAAATCAAAACCTATTGGCAACAGGCTGGTATGGATAGAGAAGAGTTAGGACATGCATTTTTTAAGAATAGAAGGCAGGGAGAGGGAATTGGCTTGACTAACTTTACCTCTAAGCAGCAAAAAGGTCTCGTCCCTGGGAAAACCAGCAATCATCGTCAGATTGTCTACTACTCTTCTAGTGATGATGAATTTGCTGCCGTTGGCGACTTGATCAAGCCTCCAATTTTTAAGAATCAAACGGAAGCCATAGAGTCTCTGATCACTTGGGCATCTAATCAGATCGATTGTTATCTGAGCATTAGAGTCCATCCTCAACATCAGAAAAAGTCATTAGAAGACCGCAACTTGTGGCAGTCTTGGAACGGAAAAAATGTCCAGGTTATTCCCCCGGATTCCAAGGTTGACTCCTATGCCTTAATGGACTGGGCCGATGTGGTGGTTACCTATGGTTCAACAACTGGTGTGGAAGCAGCTTACTGGGGTAAACCCTCTGTACTTCTGGGGGACAGTAAATACTCTGGCCTAGGCTGTGTTTATCAGCCTAGGTCTGAAGCAGAGGTTTACTCATTACTAGAGAACGATACTCTAGCACCGCTGCCCCAAGAAACCTGCTTGCCCTATGGATATTATTTTTTAAGTTTCGGTATGACCTATAACTATTATAATCCAAAGACTGTATGGACTGGGGACTTTTTGGGCGAGCCACTGGACTAATATCAAGTCTGGTTGAATACCCGTAATCTAGGGGTGGGGAGGGTGGGGAGATGGGGAGATGGGGAGATGGGGCAGCAGAGATTAATCTTCGGGTGGGCAGTGCCTAGCAACGCTATGGCCAGCTTCGGAATCGGTCTGGTGCACTGCCCACCCTACATGAACTCGGGTGCATCTGATTAAAGCTATTTGAGCTGGTGGTGCGTTACGGGACGGGCTGTCCTCACCAGCGAAGAGACGGAAAATAATGGCGAGCCCGTCCCTGAAGCACCACTAGCAACTCCCTACTCCCTACTCCCTACTCCCTACTCCCTACTACATTAACTTAACCGATTAATCGTAAGGTGGGCAGTGCCTAGTAACGTTATGGCCAGCTTTGAAATCTCTCTGGTGAACTGCCCAGCCTACATCAACTGCCCAGCCTACATCAACTGCCCACCCTACATCAACTCCCTACTCCCTACTCCCTACTCCCTACTCCCTACTCCCTACTCCCTACTTAACCGATTAATCTTTGGTGGGCAGTGCCTACCAAGGTTATGGCCAGCAAAGGAATCTCTCTGGTCCACTGCCCACCCTACATCAACTCCCTGCTTTCTTGCCTCTTGCCTCTAGCATGCATGCCTCTTGCCTTTCCCAAAACTATATTCACATCTCAAATAAAAACGCTATCCTATGGATTTATTAGTAATTGAGTCATTTGCCTTTACTCCTCGTCTAGGAACTGCTGGAGAAATTGCTATAACTGCAGCAGTTGCCGGGAAGAAGACCGGATTTTCGTTTCTCCATCTGGATAATCCCGATGACATTCGATTCCTTCCCAGTAGACGTTTTCAAAAATTTGGAAAACGGAGTTGGAAACATAAAGTCTGGAAAGTGGAAAGCATTTTAAGAAACTATGGCGTAACCACTTTAGAGGAAGATTTTGTATCAGAAAAAACTCGGTTAACTATCCAAGACTATGTCCAAAATGCTCCCCATAATTTAAGAGAGCTCAGAGCTTACAATTACAACGACGCTGTTCTGGGTTTAGCTACTGTCTCTTCCCTGATCTGGCACACGCACTGCTTGGATCCCGATCCTAATGAGCATTATCCCCTTATACAACGGTTGTTGCAATGTTCAGCAATGGTTTATGAAAAGGCTCGGGCACTTATTCTCAAGTATAACCCCCAGAAAATAATTGCTTTTAATGGACGCTTTGCGTCTGTTAAAGGGATATTTGAAGCCGCTAAACAGCTTGGTGTTGAGGTTCAATACTATGAAGCGGGAGGAAGCTATCAGCAATACGAACTGTTTGATCAGCCCCCTCATGATTTTGCCTATATGCGTGAACATATCCAAAGCTATTGGCAACGGGCTGCTATGGATAGAGAAGAGTTAGCACATACCTTTTATAAGAATAGAAGGCAGGGAGAGGGAATTGGATCGACTAATTATACCTCTGACCAACAAAAAGGTATCGTACCTGAGCAAAGGAGTAATGATCGTCAGATTGTCTACTACTCTGCTAGTGATGATGAATTTGCTGCCATTGGGGACTTGGTCAAGCATCCAATTTTTAAGAATCAAAGGGAAGCCGTAACGTCTCTGATCACCTGGGCATCTAATCAGATCGATTGTTATCTGACCATTAGAGTCCATCCTAACCTTCAGAAAAAGTCATTAGAAGACCGCAATTGGTGGAATTCTTTGACGGGAAAAAATGTCGAGGTTATTCCCCCGGATTCAAAGGTTGATTCCTATGCATTAGTGGACTGGGCCGATGTGGTGGTTACCTATAATTCAACCATTGGTGCTGAAGCGGCTTACTGGGGTAAACCCTCTGTACTTCTGGGGGACAATATGTACTCTGGACTGGGGTGTGTTTATGAGCCTAAGTCTGAAGCAGAGGTTTACACATTACTAGAAGACGATACTATTGCACCGTTGCCCCAAGAAAACTGCTTGCCCTATGGATATTATCGTTTATGTCGAGGCATCAAATATAACTATTATAATCCCCATAATCCAGCATCTGGCGACTTTGTGGGTCAGGCACTGGACTAATCTCAAGTTTGGTTGAATACCGATAATCTAGGGGAGGGTCGGGAGTCGGGAGTCGGGAGTCGGGAGTCGTCAGAAGATTAATCGTAGGGTGGGCAGTGCCTAGCAACGCCATGGCAAGCACAGGAATCCCTCTGGTGCACTGCCCACCGGACATCAACTACATCAACTTAACTACATCAACTTAACCGATTAATCGTAGGGTGGGCAGTGCCTAGCAACCCGATGGCAAGCTTCCGAATCGCTCTGGTGCACTGCCCACCCTACATGAACTTAACTACTACTTAAGATGCGTATTCTATTCCTCCATCCCAAGTCCTTCGCCCAATTTTCTCACCTCGCTAAGGCATTAGCCCAAGATGATACTAATCAGGTTATTTTTGGCACTCAGCGCAGAGCAGGGAAATTGCCTAAGGTTTCCAAAGCCATCTACAGCGCTGTGAAGACAGTTGGTCCTACAACTCACTACTACCTTCACCAGCTGCAAAGAGATATCCATGAGGGTCAAGCAGTCTATCACCTATGTACCAGGCTGAAGTCTGAGGGATTTGTTCCTGATGTGGTTTATGGTCATGGGGGTTGGGGCTCGACGCTATATATCAAAGACGTTTTCCCCCAGGCAAAACTGCTGTGCTACTGCGAGTGGTTTTACCATGCCCATGGGTCAAATTTTGACTTTGATCCCTCTGACCCCCTGACCTATGACGATGAAACCCGGATTCGGACCAAAAATGCCTCAATGTTAATCAGCTTAGTCAGTTGCGATCGCGGATTGTCTCCCACCTACTATCAGCATTGCCAGTTTCCACGGGAGTTCCACAGCAAAATCACTGTGCGTCATGATGGCATTGACACGGAGTTCTTTAAACCCAAGCCTGGAGCGAAATTAGTTCTGCCTCGGATCGACTTAGACCTGTCCGAGGTTGAGGAACTGATCACCTATGTCGGACGGGGGATGGAACCTTACCGGGGGTTTCCCCAATTTATGGAAGCGGTGGGGATTCTCCAGCAGCGACGACCAAGGTGTCATGTGGTGGTGGTGGGGGATAATCGGATTTTCTATAGCAAACCTCTAGCAGATGGCAAAACCTACAAGGAATTGATGTTGGAAAAGGTGCCTCTGGATTTAGAGAGAGTCCACTTTACTGGCTTACTGCCCTACTCAGAATATCTGAAAGTCCTGCAAGCTTCCTCTGTCCATATTTATCTGACCTATCCCTTCGTCTTGTCCTGGTCGATCCTAGAGTCAATGGCTACAGGGTGTTTGGTGGTTGGCTCTAATACTGCTCCGGTGATCGAGGTAATAGAAAACAGGGTCAATGGATTATTGGTAGACTTTTTCTCTCCAGAGGACATTGCGGATCGGGTGGAGGAAGCTCTGGATAATCGGGACAAGATGGCTCGGATACGGGAGAATGCCAGGGAAACGATTCTACAGCGCTATGATTTGGCTAAGTTATTGCCTCAGCATATCCAGTGGATACAGGAGGATTGAGTTGGGTGCATCTCATATTTGTAACAAAGAATGTAAGTGTGGGGAGATGGGGAGATGGGGAGATGGGGAGATGGGGAGATGGGGAGATGGGGAGATGGGGAGATGGGGAGATGGGGAGATGGGGAGATGGGGCAGATTTTTATTAAGGGTAATTATAGCAATCCTAAATCATTGTCAGCCATGCAAAGCGCGAGTGGGGGAAACCCCCGCAGGTCGGCGCTGCATCGCTTGTCAAATCACTGGACTTCTTAAAAACTAGCTCCAACTCCGGTATCATCTGCCTTCTGCCTTCTGCCTTCTGCCTTAAAGCAGCCTATTTATTTCACGAATCAGATAGGATTGCTATATCCTGACATGATATCATTGGTCATTTTCCTTCAGAGGAGAGATAATTGACTCAATCTTTATCAAAAAAATCCGTTTTTTTTGTCCTGAGCTTGACTGTCATCAACTCCTGAAATCCAAGAGCAATAAGGGTTTGTTTTTCCATCATTAAATTTAGGGTAAATTTAGTGCATAAGGAATATAATTTACTAAAATTTTATCAACAATTACCGGTTATTATATTAAGATATAATCCTAGAGATTACTGCAAAACTATGACTCAAATTAAGGTAAGCTATCAGCTATCAGCTATCAGCTATCAGCTATCAGCTATCAGCTGATGCGCTATAGCAATCCTAAATCATTGTCAGCCATGCAAAGCGCGAGTGGGGGAAACCCCCGCAGGTCGGCGCTGCATCGCTTGTCAAATCACTGGACTTCTTAAAAACTAGCTCCAACTCCGTTCCCTTCTGCCTTCTGCCTTCTGGCTTCTGCCTTAAAGTAAGAGATTAATCGTTTGGTGGGCAGTGCCTACCAACGGGATTGGCAACCAAAGTAATCGGTCTGATGCACTGCCCACCCTACATGAACTAGCCTTCTGCCTTCTGGCTTCTGCCTTAAAGTAAGAGATTAATCGTTTGGTGGGCAGTGCCTACCAACGGGATTGGCAACCAAAGTAATCGGTCTGATGCACTGCCCACCCTACATGAACTAGTTTCACTTGCCTTACCCCGACTCCCGACTCCCGACTCCCGACTCCCTACCTCACAAGTGTAGGTTTTTTACATAAGGGTCAAACATGGGACGACCCAGAGGGAGAGGAAAAGGAAAACAACGAAGAAATAATGATTTTTAACGATAAATTAGGTACATTGTCTTGATGCAAAGCGCGAGTGGGGGGAACCCCCAAGACCGGGCTGCCTCCCCAAGACCGCGCTGCATCGCTTCTCTTAACCACACACCCGGTCACCCCACACCCCACACCCCAAACTCAAGTCTTTGTTAAAAACCTACCCTTATGAGATCTCCCCATCTCCCCATCTCCCCATCTCCCCATCTCCCCATCTCCCCATCTCCCTACTCCCTACTCCCTACTCCCTACTCCCTGCTCCGAAGTTCCCTTTGCTATCGATAGGATTAAATTAATCGGAACGACCTAATTATGTCAGTTATCTGTGTTTTAGGAATGCATCGCAGCGGTACTAGCTGTTTAGCAGGCTCTTTACAAGCGGCTGGGTTGTATGGCGGTAAAGTAGACCGGTGTAATGGTGATAATCTCAAAGGTTGTCGGGAAAACCGGAATATTATGGCATTGAACGATGCTATCTTGGCTGAAGCCGGTGGCAGTTGGAAAAATCCGCCAGATCCCATCAGCTGGACCGAGGAACATCAACAACAACGGGATGCCATCATTGCTGACTTTTACTACTATGTGCCGGTCTGGATGTTTAAAGATCCGCGCACGGTACTCACCCTTCCCTTTTGGCGTGAAGGCATCCCCAACTTAAACTTCATTGGTACCTTCCGCCATCCCATGAGAGTGGCGATGTCCCTGTATCACCGGTCAGGATTTCCCCTACGGGATAGTTTAACTCTCTGGATTCACTACAATCGCATCATCCTAGACACCTTCCGCCAATCACCGTTTCCCTTACTCTGCTTCGACCTTCCTCAAGAAGAGTATCTCAGCCAATTGGAGCAAGGGATTAATCACCTATGCTCCCAAGTTAAAGGATCCATATCCCTCTCTATCCCAGCTGCACAGAGATTCTATGAAACTAGGTTAGTGAATCAGAAGGATATGGTTTCTTTACCGCCACAAAATTCCAATCGAGATCATGACCACAGCAACGACACTCAGCTACTGGCTACCGCTGCAGAACTTTACCGGAATTTGATCCAAGCAGCGGGATTGACACTGGAGGAAACAGAGAAAGCAGTGGTGCAAACCTCTGGTTACACTGTCCCTTTAGAAGAAACTATTACTGCTTGTCAGGAGGTGATTAAATCCCAGCCCGACAACCCTCATGCCTATTTCATGGTGGGTAATGCTCAGCGTCAGCAAGAGGACATTGATGGTGCGATCGCTAGCTATAGAAAAGCGCTTGAGTTAGCTCCGGACAATTATTACTTCTACCGACATTTATCGACCCTGCTCTACCAGGAAGAGCGGTTGGATGAGGCAATCACTGTTTGTCAGCAAGCCCTTCAGTCACAGCCTGAAAATCCCTTGATTTATAGTACTCTTGGCAAAATCCAGCTTCAGAAGGGAAATCAAGCAGAAGGGATGGCTAACTGCCAAAAAGCTGCTGAATTAGTTAACTAAGTACCTGTGCCAAATTAATTTAACATTTTGTCAGGGCAGGGAACAGCGGATCTGGGAACAGGGAACAGGTAATATAACTCGATAGTAACTATAGTGGTTTTTAATGGGGTGAGGTACTTTCGTTCTGGGTTTTAGGGAGTAGGGAGTAGGGTAATAAAATTGAATGTACCTCATAAGTAGGAGAAACGCTATAAATTTCAGATCGATCCACTTGTGCAAAAGCCGGTCTCCCCATCTCCCCATCTCCCCATCTCCCCATCTCCCCATCTCCCCATCTTTCCATCTCCCCACACTCTTCTCTCTTTCCCTATTTCCTATTCCCTATCAACATCCCTAGAAAAGCGGGATAACAATTTACTAATCAATTGTGAGGTAATTTCATGAATAAGTACGAAGTTTTGGCTCGTCAGGCAATGGATTCCCAACAGTGGCAGTTGGCACTAGAAAAATGGGATAAATTACTGGATTTATTCCCAGATCACATTCCGGCTTGGATTAGCAAAGGGCATACATTGATAGGGCTAAGAAGATTAGATCAGGCTGAGGCAGTATTTCAGGAAGTTTCACAAAAATATCCTGATAAGCCCCACGGATATGAAGGTTTGGCTCTGGTCGCGATGACTTCTCTGCAGTGGGAGTTGGCGTTTGAAAGACTTGATTTAGCGATCCGCCTTTTTCCAAATGAATCTCAGTTTCTATTTTATCAAATCACTGTGCTATCGAAAAGTCGATTGTTTGAGCAAGCCCAAAAGGTTATTAAAGATGGAAAATTACGATTCCCCCAAGACCCCAACTTTGCTATTGCTGAAGCAAAAATACACCAAAGACAATATAACTATCAAGATGCTCAAAAAATCCTGGAACAAGCCAATCTAGACTATCCGGAGAATATCGAGATTCAACTTGAGATGGCTAACAACTCTTTACACCTAGGGGAATTGACAGTAACACAACGAATACTAGAGACAATCAAACAGAAAACTAGCTCGAAACTATCTGACCGATTTAACAAAAGTTACATAAAGTTTCTGATCCGTAGTCAGAATATACATGAACTAAAGCAATATTTTCAGGAGACTCGAGTAACTCAAGACCAGTTTGATCAGACGTTTATTGACGACTATTGCCAATTATTAGTTAGTCACGGATATTATCAAGATGCCTGTCAATTTTTAACTGAATTAATCGTCAAGGAGTCTGGTCATTCAATAAAAGTTTATAAAATTAAAATTTCTTGTATATTTGAATTAGAAAAAATTACTAATTTGGAAAAACTCAGCAATGTTTATCCAAAAATACCATTAGATAGTTGGATATATGAAGCTAATAAATCATTACATAATCGACTCAATGCTTATCTAAGCAATCATTCAGAATTTGACAGTAATAATCAATCTTTAAGAAAGATTTACAAAAAAATAAACTATTTATCAAACAGTTGCCAACGTTCATATTTAAATACTTACAGCTCCCCCTTTGAAGCCTATGAGCTTAGTGTTAAAATTTTAAATCACATTAAAAATAAAATACCTTTATCATTGATTCGATTAGGGGATGGAGAAGGAAGTTTTCTAGAGTATGACGAAACTTTAAAAGAGTTTCAAAACAGAGATCGTGACCTAGCTAAACAAAGTTGGTGGGGGGATGTTAACCTAAGTAAAAATGACTTTAAAAAACTTAGTGATGACTTGATATCAGCTATCAAAAATGCAGATATATTAGGAATTCCAGAGTTCTATAGGTTTCATCTATTATTACGCTCAGAGTCATTAGAAAAACAGTTGTTAGAAAAATATAGTGCACGAGGGAGTAGAGGTATTACCGCCATAATTAATACCCTAATTGACCCAAACTTTTATCAGGAACAGGAGAGTTATCGATTGAGCAATAAAACCCTGACCTCGTGTTATATTCACCAAGACCTTGAAGTCTGGGGACTTTATCGATTAATTTTCAATCACTTAAAGGAATGTTCAGTGATTTCTTGTCATGAGGGTATTAGTCAAGTTCTTCGAGAAAAATACGGAGTCACGGTTAAACGGTTATATCAGATACCTTCAGAATATACATATGCGCAACGATTTAATTACAGAGACCAGCAAAATCACCCTCATTATCCTTACTACTTTGAGCAAATTTGTTCGGAACTTACTATCTCCTATCCAGGAGAGGTATTTTTAGTGGCTGCGGGTTTTTTAGGTAAAATATACTGCAATAGTATCAAAAATTTAGGAGGGATCGCCCTTGATATTGGAAGTATTGTTGACTATTGGCTAAATTACTCAACAAGAGGGCTTCACCGGAGGATTCCAAATCAAAATTACTATTCGAGCTTTGCAAAAATAATTAAGACGGATATAAGGCTGGACAAAGAAGCTTTAAAGTCTTTACAAAAGTTAGATTAAAAAAAATATAAGTCTAATTATTACTGTGATAGAAATATTTATAATGCAAGGGATATATTTTTAGAATGGGGATTGGTTAAAGAAAAACTATTTCTGATCACTGGTCATCCCAGATGTGGTTCAGGATTTATGAGTAACCTATTTAGACAATTAGGATTTGATATTGGTCATGAAAAACTTGGTCAAGATGGTGTATCAAGCTGGTTAATGGCTGTGAAAGACCTTAATGCTCCTTGGGGAGATAACAGTTCCTCTTACTACGTTAAGTTTAACTATTTAATTCTCTATGTTAGAAATCCTCAAGATGCTCTACCATCAATCCTGTTAGAAAATGAAGTTGAACGATCGTTAAACTTCAGAAGAAACTATATCCTGAGGCAACTTGATTTTGATATCAATCAATTTAGTCATCCTTTAGATAAGGCTATTGCCTATTTCCTAGGGTTGAATAAAATTATTGAGCTTCAAAAACCTGATCAAGTCGTCAAAGTATAAGATTGTCTTGAAGATATTAAAAAATTTATAAGTCAAAAAAATATTGCCGATTTATCCCCTGATCTTATGGAAAATTTTGTGCTCAACACCAGCATCAATAACAGCTATAAAAAATTTACTAAACCCAAGCCTCAATTGACACCTGAAGATTTTAGTAAAATTGATAACGCTCTCAAACAAAATCTGATCAGCTTCTGCAAAAATTATGGTTATGATCATAAATTTATTGGCTGATAACTTAATCCAGAGTAAGGGCAATAAAAATTAAGCCAAAATGTGATATAGGGCAAGGATTATGGGTTCTTCCGTACCTGCTATGGGCTCATTTCAGGTTAAAAAAATCAGAAACCTTACTCTACAAGGGTTATGAGGCTATTTAATTAACAATAATTTCGCGCATACTGCCTCTTTCCACTGCTCCGTTCGCGTAGCGTGGCCAACGGCCTCAGTCCCTGCTCCCTGCTCCCTTCACCAAAGTGTTAATTTAGCATAACAAGTACGGAAGAGCCATAATAGTCAGGGATATGGTACTCTAAATATAGTAAGAGGATATCTGAAAAGTTTTTTGATACTGAATTTTGCCCCCCTAGCCCCCCAATTCTGGGGGGAACAAGAATCTATTTTTTGGTAAAAGTCCCCCAAAATTGGGGTATTTAGGGGGCTTGAATGTAGCAAATGATATTTTTCAGACAACCTCTAACTTTTTTATGCTATGATGCTATGAATAGCCTGTTATAAATTTATTTTAAATATTTGGATTATTCTGGTTTTAGCTTCTGGCATGAACCATTATATAGCGTTTTTAAACTTGGTGAGGTACAGATTACCTGTTTTTATGGGATAGGTAAGAAATTCTGTGTACCTCATTAGGCTAAAAACTGCTATATATCCGGATAAAAATCTGAATAAAAAACATTGATCAGAGAAAAATTAAATAAAAAAATCGTTATAGATAATTATAAAGAGGGAAATTTTTTGACTACGGCGGTTTGCATAACTATCAGGTACACAGGATTGTTTTCCTTCTTCCCTCTTCCGAGCTCCGAGCTCCGAGCTCCGAGCTCCGAGCTCCCTAAAAACCCAGAACTTTGTACCTAACTGAATTGCAAACCGCTGTATGTAAAACGCTATATACGTCAGAAGTCTTGAATGTGGGTTTCCAACTGTCTTACCTATTTGTCTCCAGACATGACCATTTCCCAACTGACTGGAGTTCCCTTCTTCACATCAGCTTTCACGGATTTACCCAAGAGAACATCATAATATTTAGTAGGCAATCCAGACCCCGGTCTAATTGCTCTCAAATTCTTTGGGGTTAAGATATCCCCCGCTTGCATATCCTCGGCAATATAAAGACTCACATCACTAACTGTCTTCCTAAAATAAAGGCTTCAGCCGCTTCAACCCCTACGCTTGCTCCCCGCCAACGGGCTAAATGTTCAACGGCTTGTAATGAACGGGGATGAGGCCAGGGACGCATTTCAGACTGATAGGCTTCCAGGGCTTTGAGCTTTAGGTTGAGGGTTTCAGTTACATCCACAAACCAGTTAGGTGCAAAGATGGGGGCAGAGCCAGGGGGTTGCCATTCGGTACTGGAAGGTATTTCAAAAAATAGGAGTGACTTGACTGGGTGTCCAGGCACAGGACGACAGGCGGTAATCACGGCTTCATGAATGCGGCGGTGATCAATGTTGACATCACCGCTATGGTGGGTATAAACGATCTCTGGCTGATGTTGGTCAATGGCTTGTTCAACCACCTTAATCACATCCAACAGTTCATAACCATCCATGCGATTATCGGCAAAATTATCGAGGGTGACAGAGGCTGCGCCTAAAATGTCACTGGCCTTATGAGCAGCTACAGCTAATGCCGAAAGTTGAGATTTCCATTGTGAGCGATCGCGATTGGAGGCTCGGCTAGTAGCACCTTCGGCGAGGATGAGGATATTAACAGTATTACCTTTTTGAACGTGTTGGGCTATGGTAGCACCGCAGCCCAACACTTCATCATCAGGATGCGCGGCGACGACCAAGATCGTGCGATTTTGTGTCATGGCTACCAAAATAAAGCGGTATAGTGAGAATAGCTAATCTCGGTTCAAATCGTCCAGAATGCCTTTTAACTATCACTAGGTTTTAAGCGTTCGTACTTATTAAAGACGCTGCCTTCGTCCAAATAGCGCTTTAAGCAAACAGTTTCATAGGTATCAAAGCCGTCAGTATCAATTCCATGGAACCAAGCATCCTCCTGCAACTCAATCCAGTGAAGCTTTTCAATTAATTTTTCGTTAATGTGCTCTTTTGGAATAATCACCACGCCACTATCATCACAAACAGCGATAGACCCGTCATAAATCCCGTGCAATCTATTTAGAATATCTTTCGGAGGTGGTTCAGAGTTTTTGACATTAAAACACCCTAAGGGTGTAACACCCTTCGACCAAATTGGGTAGTTTTCTTTTCGGAGTGTATGAGCATCACGCACTAGACCATTGACAACGATACCTTGTACTTGACGATATAGCAGCAAAAACTTGGAAACTAGGGAACCAAAGACTCCATAATCCTCACAATTGATCGCTTCAACAACAACAATCTTGCCAGGGTCAGGATTGCGCAATTGTTCGTGGAGTTCCCAGTTGCTCTGATTGTAAGCATAAACAAACTCGACAGCGCCTACACTAAAATGTCCGGGGTTCAAGGGAGTAATTCCTCGAATAGCACCTGTCTTACCCAAACAGTCAGAGACCTCAGATGTTGAGATTCTGTTTTTGCGAATTGTCTCGATTACTTTATGAGTAATTTGTACCATAAAATCAAGCCTATAAGGTTAATTATGACAATTATAGAAAAGCTCCTCTGTGGTTTTATAAAAAATTTGCTCAATCTCCATATCTGAAAATTGGTACTTCTTGAGAAAATCAAGGGTTTGTTGTATCGAATTTGATAGATCCATGTAGGGATGATCTGAGCCAAACAAACATCTTTTAGCACCAACCTTGCGAATAGCAAACGCTATATCTTGTTCTACGCTACTACCAATCCAATAGGGTATTGAGAACGATGTATCTAAAAAAACATTAGATGTGTCGAGGGCAATTACCATAACATCTAAAGCAAGTTTTCCACCAGTGTGAAGAGCAATAATTGGGGTTTTAATTACCTCAGCAAGGGCTATTAATAAACGAACTCCACTAACGGCGTACATTTTTAAGGTACCATAGCTACAACATACTGCAGTCCAAAGACCCAGTTTTCCAGCATGGTTAGCAACAGCGACAGCCCTTAGAAAATCATGATCTGCCAGGTTTAGCAAGTATGGATGAAATTTTATACCAGAAATACCTAGGGAAGCCGCCTTATCTACTAAATCAAAAGCATCGGCATGGCGAGGATCAATCATGACTGTACATTTGAGATTAGTGGCTTTAATATCCTGCAGTAGTTGCTCTGAAAATCCTCTAGTTAAGAACTCAGTGTCGAGAATCATTAAGTTTCCACCACTCACGTTCAAAGAGCTTAGCATGCCTTTAATATTGGACAAACTGCTAAATGTATCGTAAGCAGTAGTATTAACTTCATGGAGAAGGTTGGGGTGGGGTGGAAGATGAATATTGAAATCTAGGATTTTCATGGCTGTTTCCATAAAATTAGCATAAATTCTTGTTGTGGAATAGGAAGATAGTCATGCTTTAGCGAAACATAAGGTGTCATTTCTAAAGCTAAGTTCAGAGCCTGGGCTGGATCGTAATAGTAAACAAAATCTTCTTTCGGATAATCAGGAGTTAACCAAGAACTTAGAAAATCTACTAATAATACTTCATTGGTGAGTTCAAAGGCTTGAGCAATCATTTTTCTAGCATAAGACCAGTTATCTAGTACAGATTGTTTAAAGTTGAGCAGTCCTAGCATGATGGTCACGTCACCACAAAATTGCTGACTATTTAAATCAAAATGACTATGGTTCATAAATTGGGCAGATGGGAACTTCTTAGAAGCTAAATCAATGAAATCTGAATTAATATCTATTCCTATATATTTGCGAATAGGAATATTTTGCTTATTGATATATTCTAAAAAGTCGCCAAAACCGCAGCCAACATCAAGGACTACTCGATTGGTTAAATTTACGCAATCTAATACTCTGTCAAAGCGATAAACTTGCTGTTCTCTACTTCCCCAACCTAAAGTTCTGTGAGATTCGCCCAGGGTTGCAAACCTCTGAGAGTAACGAGTAACAGTTTCCTGCTCAATCTGCTTAATTTTTTCTGTGTCCATACATTGGCTCCTGTTAGCTGTCGTCAGATGAGGCTCAATGGAGGCTTAGCTATATTGAACACTTAATAAACTCATGGCATGTTCGGCAGTATCGATGCTCTCTTTAAGGGTTTTTCCTTTAGCAATAAAAAAGCCATGTCTATCAGCATCAGTTGTAGTTTTGTGAACTTCATCTCCATCTTTCATTCGAAGTCGTAAAACCTCTATATTTGGCAACTGAATAACTTCATTAATGCCTAGAATTTTCTGGATCTTACCAGGCTTAAACACAAAGAATTTTAAGTATGCTGAATGACGATCAGGAATTTGCTTTACTTGATAATAATCAAGATGGATATCGAGACTATCAGCAATAAGTTGATCAGTGATATCAATGCCACTAACAGCTGGAACAATTTTATTCGAGGTATAACATCCCCCTCCTCGGTTAGCAATTTCGATGAGATAAGCATCTCCATTAGATGTTAGCATATATTCGGCGTGGGTCATGCCAAAGGAATATCCCAACTTACGAACAACATCATTATTGTTTTCTAAAGCATAGTTATAGAGCTCCTCTGGCAACTCACCAGGATATCGAATATCAACAGCAACTTGACGATTGCCCCCAACCATGCCTTTGGTCGCTAATCCTAACGACCGATGACCGCTGATGGGGAAACAATAACCATCAACTGTGATATGAGTTCCGTGAATAAACTGTTCCGCCAAAATAAGGCGAGAGTGAGAATTGATCAAGGCATCGTAGTAAGCCTCTGCCAAATTTTCAATACAGTCAACACGGTTTACTCCAAAACTGCCCCGATTATCAACAGGTTTCAAGATGATTGGAAATCCAATATCAGCAATGAACTGCTGCACATCCTTTAAGCAGGTGCAGCACCGAAACTTGGGCTGTAATACACCCAGTTCCAGGGCTTTCTGCCGCTGAATAAGTTTGTTGGTGGCAATTTGAGCAACTTCAAGATTGGCTCCTGGTAAGCTTAAAACCTCTGCAATCATTGCAGTAGCAAAGTAGGAATAATCACACTGATCAGAGATAACTCCATCTGGTTGTATCTGTTTGGCAAATGAAAGAATTTTTTCTACATCACGCAAGTCAATTATTTCGACATGACAAATATCTAAGTCATGGTTATAGGAATCATCATAGTGAATGCCAATGACTTGATGTCCTTGAGTGATTAATTTTTCAATGAGAGGCTCTTGCTCCCACCCTAGATTGATGATGAGTACTTTCTTACCTGTCATAGTGTACAATCAATCCAATACATTGTTGGGCATTGTTCGCGCATGGCTCAGTCATGAATAGTAAGCATCGACCACCGAATTAAGCTATCAGGTTCAATATTAACTTTAGCTTGAGCCTGCATCAATAGTGATTCATGATCAATAGAAATACCCACCTGACTAGATCTCAAAAAACGCACATTCTTTTGTGTCAGGGGGCTACCCGCTGCAATCGGTATTTTGGTGATCGCTTTTAGCTCAACATTTTTGCGGTAGGTGAGCTCTTCGGGCAAAAGACTAAGCCGGGTACCCGTACCAAGTCCTACCTCAATGTCTCGAATCGACTGCACCATGGTTTTGAACTCTGGAAAGGTAACCGCAAACCGATGATCAGGACCTTCTGAATTGCGGTCTAGTGTAACGTGTTTTTCTAGGACACAAGCACCAAGAGCAATGGCCGCCAAGGGCATGTGAATCCCCAAGGTATGATCAGAATAGCCCGTAGGCAAATCGGTCATGGCTGCCAGGGTTTGAATGAATCGTAAATTAGCATCTGTGGGTAACGTTGGATACTTAGAAACGCAGTGCAACAAAACAATCGAGCGATTGCTGAGGTCTTCGCACAAGCGCGCCACCCGTGCCATATCGCCATACTCACAGTAGCCAATGGATATAATTAGAGCCTTACCTGTTTTTGCCGCTTTAGCCACGACTGCTAAATTGCCCTGGGCTTGTGGTGAGGCAATCTTATAGGCTGGGACACCCACAGCTTCAAGTAAGTCGATGGCTCTTGGGTAAGTGGGGGAAGATAAAAAATCAACGCCTAAGGTTTTGGCATGGTCAGCAAGTTTGGGATACCAAGATTCATCAAGTTCAATTTGCCGAAACCATTCCCGAAACTCAGAGGATTCGAGTTTTTCAAGATACAAATCATCAAACTGAATGGATTGAAACTTAACGGCATCTGCCCCTGCTTCTGCGGCTAAGGACATCATATCGAGGGCTTGCTGAAGGTTTTGGTTATGGTTAGTACCAATCTCGGCAATGATATAAGTTGGATGCCCGATACCAATGGGGTGATCACCAATGTAAAACGGTTCAATCATGAAATTTGAAAATCATTTTAATTAGAAATGGCTCTGGAAATTTTTTTTTCAGAGGTCGGGGGTTTCATCATCAAAAACCACGAGTTTTTTCATGACTTAGTTTTGGATTAACGACTGAATCACTTGAGCAATCCGGCTTGCTCCTTTACCATCGATTAGGTTACTACTAGCCTTACCCAATACCGCCCGCTGATTGGGATTTACCAATAACTGTTGCAGCACTTGGTATAACTGATCTAACCAATTGGGTTGACTGGCCCAACCGATGTTTACTATACACCCTCGATGTTCCAAAGCGGTTAGATTGGGAATTTGGTCTGCACCTACGCACAAGGCAATGGTAGGAGTGGCACAGCGAGCTAGTTCATAGAGGGTTTGGCCGCCTGCACTAATTGCCAAATCTGCCTTCACCATGAGCGATCGCATATCCTTAGGACTGTGGTGGATTCGGAGGTTAGCCGCCAAGGGACTATCATCGACAGTACCAAAATGCCCAACTACAAAATTGATTGTAACATCAACTAGCAATGAAGTGGCATGGTGATCCAAAACCTTAATTAATGGGTCAAAGATCCCCAGTAAATCTGACCCGCCAATGCTGACAAAAAGCGATCGCACTGGGGTGTCATAGTCAGGGGGCACATGGTGCCAAAACTCAGGACGTACCACCTGGTAGGCCACATCTAACAATAGGCGTGTATCTGGTCGCACGTCGTAGGTGAGGCTAGGACCAGCAGGCGAGCCGTTGATTACCACATCCACAGGTAAAGCACGGTTAGCTTGATCCTCAAAGCAAATGATTAGTAAACCTTGATTTTGGAGCAATCCCAATGCCGCTCCATCAAAGCGATAGCTATCAATCACTAATGCAGATGCTCCTATTGATTGGGCAGCGTCTAACACTCCTAACAGAGTAGCCTTACAGACCTGTATCTACCTCTTGCCTCCGGTTGGAGAGAAAATCCTTTAGCCCTGAGGCTGGGTCAATCAAGAACATCACTACTGTAAATCCCAAGGATTTGCAGGCTTCAGCCAAGCCAATCCCCCGTGTGGCATGACCCAACCCAATCGTGGTGCCGCCATCAACATGGATGGCGAGTTTAGCAGATGTTTGTCTCATGGTTTTACATCCCTCGATCAACCACTAAGTAAGCAACCAAATCAACCTCCTTACTGATGATGTTTTTTTACTATGATTTCCAAAATTACTTCTTACAGACTGATTGTGGTTGCCGGACATTTTGGCAACGATAAAAGGGGAATGAGATCACCCTGTCTATCTATTGCTGATATTGAATTCAATTTCAATCATGCTTTGAATCATGCTCTGACTATTAAAAAAAAAGTTATCAGCAAACTAATTCATAACTAACATACATAATGGCAAGCATTTTGCCATCCCAGATTAGCTACAACATCAAAAATTGACAAATGACTTATAAAGCTTGAATTACCTTGTTGGGGATAAGGTTGAGTAGTAAAGTTTTGAAATAAAAGAGTTACATTTGAATTATTAAATACTGCATCTTCTTCTAAGTATCCAGATGCACCTAATGGGCTAAGATACTCATCACAACCTAAATTTTCACATAGTGCTAGAAGATACTTTGATCTTTTTCCATAAACACTTATATCACTTGCTTTTACAAAGTCAGGACAAAGATTAAGTTGGCGAGATAAATCGAGGATTAATTTAATATTCAACTCAGATAAATATCTAATCGATAAATCTTTAATTGTGTCAAACACTACGCTGAAAGCTTCATCCTTGAAAGGATGTTTGGCGTAGGCATGACTGAGTGTTTTAATGTGTTTATCTCGCCACTTTTGGCTATCATCAATTTTGATAGTGTTCAATGTTTGAGTTTGTTGGCTATGGACGGGTACTGTTATGAAGCGTGGATCTCCATCACCAACGAGAATACGATTTCTGCTGTGCCAATATCTCCTCACATATTGAACGTCGTCTAGAAAAACAAATATATCCACTTGACTGATTAAGTTAAAATACCCAGCCCATGGCAAGTAAGTGGGCTGCATAATCGCACATCGTTTAGACATTGAAATCTACCTGATTGATCGAAGTATGTGAGAACGAGTAGCGGAGAGATTTATGCAAAAAAGGCAGAGAGACATGAGAGGCTAGAGTTGCTTACTGAACAACAGCTATCTATTCATTACACAATCTAACCAATTGTTAGTTCGCAGCATTTATACTAAGCTTTTCTGGGCAAAATGGATTTTTGTATACATAGATTGTAAATTCAAAGGGCACAATATTTTGTTTTACCAAATAATCATGCCTGAGAGTAACACAGGGAGAGAGTTCTTCTTTGCAAAATTTAAATACTTTCTCCGGTTCAATATAAAACAGCTCGGGTTCAAAATAGTCTACATAAGTGGAAAGTGCATTAAAGGCTATTCCCTTACGAGTATGCTTAAACAAACACTTTAACAGGGACTTCATGAGCTCCCAATTATTACTAGTTCGATTATTAAACACACCGCTTATTAAAATAAAATCAAAGTTTTCAGGTATACCATCCGCCAGTATATCTCGCTGTTGAAATCTGATTCCTGGAAACTTATTTTGAGCTGTGGCAATTATCTCCCCCGAAAGATCGTAGCCGACATATTCACCTGTAAACTCTAGTTTAGCTTTTAAAAAGGTTAATAGGTGTCCAGTACCACAGCCAAAATCAAGAACTTTCATTGAGGATAAATTGTCGATCTGAGTTAAAATATCCAGGCGAAGTTCTTGCGTTTTTTTGTCCATCCATTGAGATGCTTGGGGTGTATCTCCATGCTCCTTCAATAAGCTTGAGTAATGTTGATCAAGGAAGGCAATGTCTTCTTGGAAAGAATGAGAATATGACATAATTATTTCTCTACCGTAATCAGCCAATCGTTTTCTTCTATTGTTCTATTTTGATAAGTGGTAATATAGCGATCTATATAAACTTTTGAAAATGTATTGCCAAACATTTCCTCAACCTCGCTTTGAGAATAGCCATGTAGTCCAAGAGGATTCTCTCCCTTGATCCGAAAGTCTCTGTCACTAGCAAAGAGAAAGAAACCACATCCTCCTTTTTTCAGGATTTCTGAAACTCTTGGGATAGAATTTTTTGCTACAGCATATCCCGCACTGTCATAGACACCTATACAAATGACGCAATCAAATGTACTTGGAGCAAAGTTTAAGAGGTCAGCAGCTTCAACATAAATATCTGCTTTTAATCCTAAGGTACTTAATTTTTCCTTTGTATTAGCAACACCTATCTCTGATATATCAGTGCCTGTAACTTGAAAACCTTCCCTCGCGAGAAAAATGCAATGCACACCACTGCCACATCCCAGATCCAAAACCTTAGTCTCAGACCTTATTTCTGGATAAAATCGACGAAAACAAAACTGAATTACTTTTTCGTGTGGGTATTTCGGCCCTCCAGATTCATTCCAGATGTTCCAAATTTCAGCAGTCATTTTTTTTTCCTCCACAAGTTACTTATGACATTTAACACTACTTTAGGCTATTGATTGACATTGATTATCCTGTAAACTACTCTACTTGACCCTTTACCATCTATTAAACTGTGTCCATTTTCAATCAGGGTTCCTCTTAAATTACTTGTCACTATTAACTGTTTAAGTGATTCTGCTATTTGGACTCTAGAAACATCTTCATGCCAACCCAAATCTATACATACTTGTATGCTGTGTAGATTTTTAACACTCATTTTTTGACTATCCATCAAGGTAATAACAAGATTTGGCGTTCCCATAAAAGCCATTTCCCAAGTAGTGCTACCTCCCCCACTAATGCCCACATCAGCCCAAGCCATCAACTCAGGCATATTCCTCACATTATACTTGAGCGTAATTGCTGCCCCCGAATCATGCACTGCTGCCTGTAATTGCTCATAATGGGGATTACTCCCCCCAACCACTACCACTGCTTCGAGTCCTTCAACCTTTACCTGCTGTAATGCCTGAATCACCTTCAGGGTCACGTTATCGGGGTCTGCTCCCCCCAAGGTAACCAGCACCTTCCGTGCCACTGTCGGGATCTGCCTTTGCCAGCCTTGCCAAGGCCAGAATTCCTTCCTCAGGAGTGTATATTGGGTACCTAGTAGCAGCTGGGTGTAGGATTCCCGTTTAGGATACAGTCCCTGATGGGCATACACATTTTGATTCAACACTAGGTCCGCCCAGTAGTGTTCTGCATGGCCATAGTCATCAATAAAAAGTAACTTTAGCCCTGCATCTTGGATTATTCGTTGATAGTCAGCCCCGAAGTTATAACCATCTACTACTACCCATTCAGCATCAAAGTTTTGAGCTATGTTTACTGTTTCTGTGGCATCTTCAGTACTTCCTTCAACTACTGATATGTGAATAACGTTTATTCCCTCTGATTGCAGACGCTTCTCTATTGCTGGTACTGATGTAGCCATGACAAATACCGCCTGTCCTTCATAGTCTTGCCAAGCTTGGGCTAGAGCCAGACAGCGCATTAGATGACCAGTGCCGATTTTAGTACTAGCATCAGCACGGAATAGTAAATTTTGGCTCTTTAGCATACTACTTAAAATTGCTCTCCTAGACTGATTATAGTAAATGATTAGGGCTCTCCTAGAGTGGCTATGATAAATTCTGATCAAATAAGCGCTATAGTGTTTAACCAGTAATGATTTGAGTGATTTAAAAATGCAATTTTAATGAAAATGTATTTTTAGTTTACTCAAAACATTACTTAGTAAGGGCTATGGCGATTATTTTATAAAAATTTATCATAACCACCCTAGGAGAGCCCTTAAAATGTAATCACCAAGCCGTCCAACCACCATCTACAACAAGATTATGACCTGTAATATAGCTAGACCGATCTGACAGAAGAAAAATAACAGGTTCAGCAACTTCTTCGGGAGAACCAATTCGACCTAGTGGGATTCTTTTTTCTAGTTCTTCAATAAAGTCTCTACCTTGTTGTATTTGTTCATTGGGAAAAGCTCCAGGGGAGACAGTATTTACACGAATATTATCAGGAGCTAAATGACACGCAGCATAACGACTGAACTGAATAATTCCTGCTTTAGCTGCTCCATAAGTAGGCGGATTATGAAATTCTAAATGATTAGTATAAGTTTTAGGATCGGGTGATACTATTCCATACATTGATGAAATATTTACGATAGAACCTTTTGATTTAGAATTAACCATAACTTTTGCCACCATGTCAGTGGCAATAATTACCGATTCAAGACAACTTTTTAGGGTATAAGCAATCTTATCTGGCTCTAAATTTAATAAAAGTGACTGTGAAGGAGCAGCAGCATTGTTGACCCAACCATCTACTCTACCCCAATTTTCCAACATCCAGTTGAGTGTATTAGTTAAACTTTCAGGAGAGGTTACATCAGTCACTTGAAATGCAACTTGATCCACCATACCCCGATGTTCAGCTAAATCTTTTACTGCTTTAAGTTTAGATTTTGTTCGTCCACAGATCATAATCTTAGCCCCCTCTTCAGCTAGTCGAAGAGCCATTGTACGACCTAAGTGACCACCACCTCCTGTTACCCCAATACAAAGCCCATTAAGTAGTCCAAGATTACTTTTCATTTTATTTCAACCTTCTTCAAGTCTTTTTTGTCTAACATGTCTATTGATCTCTGTAACTTCGGGATGACTATCAAGTATGTTGACCATTTTTTCATAGCTGATAGTTGACCATTTTTCACCGAATAAATCAAATGCTTTTCTAGCCATTTGATAATCTTCATGGGTATCAATTGTCCATCGCCACTGAGATCTATTTTTGCAATGTGGAGAAACTTCTAATGTAGCTAAATCTGTATTTTGTTTTACCCAACTTGTGACATGAGATCGATGATAAAATTCTTGATTAGGTATTTCAGTTTCAGCTTTCAATAAGCATTCAGATCTGACAATTTCTGGTACATATCCCAAAGGAAAAGTTTTGTTTTCACCACTGTAAATGTATCCAACCGATCTTGGTGCAACTCTTGCTATATCAATCAGCCTATTTATAATTTCTGCATCAACAAATGGATTATCCGCTGTTAAGCGCACAACCCAATCAGGTTGTTCTTTTCGGATAATTGTTGTGAAGCGTGAAAGTACGTCTTCGATATGACCCCGATACACTTCTAATCCCAAACTATGTCCCCAATAGTCTGTCAAGTTATCTTCTATAGTGGAACTTGTTGCTAACCATAATGAATTTACTTGTGCATCTTGAATGCGCTTATGAATTATCTTAAGAACAGGAAATCCGACTAGGGGAGCTAAAATTTTTCCGGGCAATCTTGCCGAGTTCATTCGAGCTTGCAGAATAGCAGAAATTTTCATTTAAATTTTCCAAATAGAAGGATTAATTAGATTAATGTCATCAGAATATAAATCCTCAGGGCTTACACTTAGACTATTTTTTAATACAGTACAAATTTCTTGTAAGTGTGATACGCTATCAACCCCTACTACAATACGATCAATTTCAGAATTGGAAAGCACAGAACCTAAACAAGCCTGTAATGGTGTTAAATTATTCTCAGCTAACCATTCTTCCCATTGCTCCCAAAGTTGCTGCCAAGGATTAAAGTAGCCAGGTCGTGCGGAAGTATTCATTAGCAGTAATCCTTGTAAAAAAACCGACCGAACGTGAACTTCAATCCCAATTTCTTTCAGACGAGATAACCACCCAGATTTTTCTAACCGACGATCTAAGACATTGAAGGGAGATTGAATTAAATCAAATTGAAATCGAGAGAAGAGTTCTTCTAGTTCATTAGGATCATAAATAGATATACCGATCTTACAAACTAAATTATTTTCTTTAAGCCAGTTCAGGGCAATGTAAAGCATATCCCCTTCAGGATTTAATAACTGTTGAGGGCAATGCAGTAACAAACCATATAGCTGGGAAATTTTAAGGCGTTCTAGGGAAGCATAAACGCCTTGTTTCACCCAGTTTAGTATGTCATTAGTTCCGGATGGAATCTTAGGAAGTTTAGAGATGACTTGCCAAGACTCCACACCAATATTACCAAGACGCTGCTCACTATCACCGTAAGCGATCGCTGTATCTAGTGTATTGACACCCTCTGACCAAGCATACTTTAAAATTTCGGTTGCCGTCTCTATACTCACTTGTCCTCGTGAGTTGGCTACACCGTAAGGAATACCAAATTGAACTGTCCCCAATGCCAAGCGATTCATATCTAATTCCATTAAATAGACATCTCCAAACAATAAAAAAATGATGCTGGCTTAAAATTTCTATCAAATACAGATAAACAAATTATTTTTATATTATTTGCATAATCATCCTAATTTTTAAATTGTAGTGATTAATTTAGATGTGCCATACTTGACAATGTTTTTTATGATTGGATTAATATTTTTAGTAAATCAGTAAAAATGAGATGAATCCTATTAAAATTGCTGTAATATTTTGCTCAAAGAAGTAACAATCCTGTCTTGCTCTTGTTCAGTTAATCCATAATGTAAGGGAATACTGATTGCTTCTCGGTAATACTTCTCTGCTTCAGGACAATCACCCCAACCAAAACCTAATTCTTGATAATAAGGCTGGGTATGCACCGGAATATAATGTAAATTAACACCAATTCCTAAACTGCGAAGTTCCTCAAATACCTGACGATGAGTCTTATTAATCTTATCTATCTTCAGCCGAATCACATATAAATGCCAACTTGAATTTGTATCAGGATGTTGCCAAGGCAAAATTAAAGGCAAGTCTGACAACAACTGATTGTATCGCTCAGCTAAAAACCTGCGCCGCTCAACAAACTCGTCTAAGCGCTGCATTTGACTAACACCCAACGCTGCTTGGATATCTGTAATGCGATAATTAAACCCTAACTCTAACTGCTGATAATACCAAGGATCATCAGATTCCCCTTTCATCAACTCTGGCTTGCGGGTAATACCATGAGTACGTAGTCGGATTAGTTTTTCGTATAAATCTGCCTGATTCGTTAGCACCATACCCCCCTCACCAGTGGTGATAATCTTCACGGGATGAAAGCTAAACACTGTTAAATCAGAAAACTGACCTAAGCCAACCGGCTGTCCTTGATATCGTCCACCAATAGCGTGGGAAGCATCTTCAAGCACCCTAAAACCGTACTTTTGAGCTAAAGCGGCAATCGATTTCATCTCACAGGACTGACCAGCAAAATGAACTGGAATTACTAATTTTGGCAAACAGCCTTGTTGCTCTGCCCAAATTAATTTGCGCTCTAACTCCTCTACACTAAGGTTATAAGTCCTAGGATTAATATCAACAAAATCAACCCTTGCCCTGCAATATCGTCCACAATTAGCAGATGCCACAAACGTATTGGGGGAGGTCCACAGTGTATCCCCTTTGCCCAATCCAGCAGCTAAACAAGCAATGTGCAAAGCCGCCGTAGCACTAGACACAGCGACAGCATAGGTTGCCCCGCAATAATCCGCCACACACTGCTCAAATTTAGCGATCGCTGGTCCCTGAGTCAGCCAATCGGATTGCAAAACCTCAACTACAGCATCAATATCCTGTTGACTAATAGTTTGACGACCGTAGGGAATATATTGCTTTTTCATTTGAGATGTCAATATAGGATTGATGGGAACAGGGAGTAGGGAGTAGGGAGTAGGGAGTAGGGAGCAGGGAGCAGGGAGCAGTATAAAAACGACGTTGGTTAATAATGGAATTATTTTAAGAGTTTTGTGGAACGGGCATCTTGGCTGTTCCTGGCGGTGCGACCCGTGGAGAATTTAATTCGCCAACGGAAAGCGCAGCGGATATTTTCGGGCGGGCAGGATGCTTACCCCACTCTTATTCATTCCACCCCTCAGTAATGCCTTATGTTAAGCTGACGGCTGATAAGTACCTCGACAAAAATAAACCTCACTGTATTAACTTGTGTAAACTTGGCAAAAGTCCCTCTACTCCCTGCTCCCTACTCCCTGCTCCCTGCTCCCTATTTCAACAGTTAATTTTACTTTTGTCCGACTACTTAGCTGAATGCTTACCTTAAACCCTAAAACTTGAGTCTACATGTTCCACAATCAACTGCCGAATTTCGTCAATACTTAAAAACCGATCATTACTACCAGAGTTGTAGCTAAATCCGGGCTCGACTCGGGTGGCTCCAGTCCTCTCACAATACTCTTCAATAGTATACTTTGCCTTAGTAGGCAAAATAGCATAGTAAGAACCAAGGTCAACAGTAGTAAAGGAATCAGAGGTGGTAATCATTTCCTCATGAATTTTCTCCCCTGGTCGAATTCCCACCACAGGATGATCGCACTCAGGGCCAATGGCTTTAGCTAAATCTGTAATGTTATAGGAAGGAATACGGGGTACAAAAATTTCTCCTCCCTGGCCATGTTCCATTGCCCAGAGTACCATTTTTACCCCTTCTGCCAAAGAGATATTGAAGCGAGTCATGCGAGGATCGGTGATGGGCAATACACCGTCATGACGCTTATTCATAAAAAAGGGAATCACCGATCCCCTAGACCCCATCACATTACCATAGCGCACAACGCTAAAAGACAAATTCCTTGTACCCCTAATATTGTTAGCTGCAATAAATAGCTTATCGGAGCAAAGCTTGGTTGCCCCATAAAGATTGATGGGAGCAGCAGCTTTATCCGTTGAGAGGGCAATAACCCGTTTAACTCCAGTATCCAAGGCAGCTTGGATCACATTTTCTGCACCCAACACATTGGTACGAATACATTCCATTGGATTATATTCTGCTGTAGGTACTTGCTTAAGAGCAGCAGCATGAACAATACTATCTACTCCCTCGCAAGCACGGGCTAGACGTTGTCCATCTCGCACATCACCAATAAAATATCGCAGTCCCGAATATTGATTGGGTGAAAACTTTTGAGCCATTTCAAACTGTTTTAGCTCATCACGGGAGTAAATGACTAAACGCTTGATGTTGGGAAAGCGTTGCAAGATAGTTTCTACAAATTTTTTACCAAAGGAACCAGTTCCACCTGTAAGTAAAATGGAACTATGTTGACTAATTAACATAAAAAAAATGTGTATTACTGTATAGTAATCTAAAACGTCAGCTGTCAGCTGACAGCTGAATGCTTACAAATGCTATATAGCGTTTCTAGGACTCATGAGGTACACAAAATTGTTTGACGTTGATTCCCTGTTAGGTGCGCTTTCCGCATTAAGAATTAAATTCGCCACGGGTCGCACCTCTTAATGCAGCGCATCGCTATTCCCTCTTATCTCTTCCCTGTTCCCTGTTCCCTGTTCCCTGTTCCCTAAAATTTAGAAATTTTGTACCTCAAAAGTCGTAGAATTGTTATATGATTGATTCAAATTCATTAACTCTGGATAATGACTAGCCACAATAGCATTTTCAACCCTTAAGCAAGGAATACCCGCTAAGACTGGATAAACACATAACGCCTCTGGACTAAAAAATACTTCACCTATTTTTTCCAAAGGCGTTTTGAACTTAGGACATGCCAAGACACAAGTTGCTTCCTTGCCTACATCCTCTAATTGCTTTTTAATAACGGTTATAGCCGTAGGATTTAGTTTTATAGCTGTGTAAGGAAATAGTTGATGCTTGACAACAGTCCAACCAAATTTATCAGCAATCCCTACCAGATTTTTACAATATCCATGGCTATCCATTCTTTCTCTGGCTTGAGCACTGGCAAGTTCGTAACCAGGTTCCAGTAGAACTAAATAGTTTTTGGCTACTCGATATAACTCTCTAAGTATCGGTTCTTCAAATCCTCCATTGGGCTCAATGGAATGAGATGTATAAACTACATCAATGGAGTTATCACTGAAAGGAATATGGAAAAGGCTCCCTGTGCATAGGGTAACATTAGAAATACACTGTTGTTTAAGCCAAGCTTTGGCATGGGCAACTCTCGACCAACACAAATCAAATCCATAGCTCTTAATTCCTTGATTAGGAAAGGATTTGATGACTTCAAAAAGAGTTGTCGCTTCACCAACACCGGCTTCAAGTATAGATGTGGGATTGCACAGAGATAGAATTGTTCTGACAATCTCGGATGCATAGTCTTTTTTAAGCTGTGCCATTACTCCATGTTTCATCGCTGCGATATAGCTACCAGCCTGGAGATCATAAGACACTTCAATAATCTCTTCGGTATTGTGTTGAGTGTTCTGCTCCTGGCGGAGAATGGCACTGATGTTTTGGCCTTGTTGATATAAAAGTTTCAGTTTCCGTGGTGTTAACATAATTTATCTGATTCAATACAACAGTTAAATAAATCTATCGAAAAATAAATTTTAAACTCTTGTCATGTCTGAGCTAAACGTTAATTTACGGAGAGGTCTACTATTTTACTATAAGTGCGTGGATAGTTATCCATTAATTTTATTAATCGTGAAACATCGGGAATCTTGTCGATTCTAACCGTAATCATTCAGCTATCAGTTATCAGCCATCAGCCATCAGCTATCAGCCATCAGCCATCAGCCATCAGCCATCAGCTATCAGCTATCAGCTATCAGCTAATGCGCAAGCTGCGCGAACAGCTTTTGAATAAGAGAGTTAAGCATTCGTTTAATCTGAGTTAAGTCTGCTGACCGCTGACCGCTGACCGCTGACCGCTGACCGCTGAATGCTTACCACTTAAAGCCACCTGAGCTCGCTTGAAATCTTCCTCTCGACCAACATCAAGCCAAGCCTCATGGATCGGATAAACAATAGTCCGGTGGCAGTGATCCCGCAGGCGGCTAAACAAGATAGGCATGTCGCAGTGTTCACCAGGGTTCAGTTCATCTAGAGCAGAAGGATTTAGAACGTAGATACCAGCATTAACATGAGTCCGAACCACAGGTTTTTCGTCAAAGCCAACGATGTCAACTCCTTTAGTATTGACAACCCCAAAGGGATTTTGCCATTCATGCAAACGAACAGCCATGGTCGCAGTGGCCTTGTGTTGGACATGAAAATCAACCATCTCCCCATAGCGAATGTCAGTTAGCACATCGCCGTTGGTTACAATAAAAGGCACCTCAGGGCGGTCTTGTAATAAGCTAATCGCACCAGCAGTTCCTAAAGGAGAGTCTTCTCGCAGATAATCAATCTGAACCTGCCAACGACTACCGTCACTGAAATACTCCTCGATCATCTCTCCCAAATAATGGATAGAAATAACAAAATGTTGAAAGCCTTCAGAACTAGCTCGCTCAATAATGTGTTCCAGCATTGGTTTGCCCGCCACTGGCAACAAGGGTTTTGGACAGTTTTCGGTTAGAGGACGCAGGCGGGTTCCTTTCCCCCCTGCCATAATCACCATAGTATTCGGTCGCTGGGTGAGGTTAACTAATTCATCGAGCAAATATAACCCAACAACACCGCGAGATTCATCCACTACTGGCAACTGCTGAATCCCATTGGCTTGCATAATTTGCAACATCGTCTCTTGTCTGAGCCCTGGTGGTGCCACAATCGGATTACGGTTAACCACAGCATCTACCGAGCTTTGAAGATCAAGTCCTCGTAGGAGGCCTCGACGAATGTCACCGTCTGTAACAGTACCAACCAGAGCACCCTCAGCTGTGATCAGAAGTGCGATTTGCAAGGTGGACTGATCAAGATTGCGGATGGCTTGCTCAAGGGTGCTTCCCATCGGGAGTAGGGCTTGCTGCCACCGATTATCTGCAGAGTGGGTGTGGTAAGTCATAGCTTCAGTCAGATTACATTGAGACATCGAAAAAACTTTTTTTCAGAAGATTGTTTAACTGCACCCTACGCAGGTGATGCACAATCTTGTCACTCGCTCCGCCTTCCCCATAGGGATTGCGAACAGTTTTCAGTGTCTCTTGAAACTCAGGGGAGTAGAGACGATGGATCGCTGTGCTGATACCATGTCGGTCTGGAGTACAATCGATGACGCTATCTGCCTTAAGACGACCCCTTTGGCGATCGCCAATATTGATTGTCCCCTTACGAAAGCTTGGTACTTCTGCTAGTCCACTAGAAGAATTTCCCACTACCCCATCTACCTGCTGAATACAAGAAAGGTAGCGTAATTGGCCTAGAGAGGTGTAAGCCCGAGCATTCCGATGAGATGCTACAAAAGCCTCAATCATGCTAAATAGCACACGGCCATCGGTATCAGCATTGGGCATTGTAAAAATCAGATGGGTATCGTCTAGGCCATCCAGAACCGCGAGTAGTTCTGCCATCTGCTCGGCAGAGGACGAATGCTCCAGGGTAACCGGATGAAACGTAATCAATAAGTTCTTTTTGCCTAACGTAAATCCCAAAGCGTCTTCTAAAGCTTCACGGTCAAGCAATTTCAACCGCTTAATATTGTCGATGCCTAATCCTCCCACTAAAAAGACTCGATCCGGATGCTCCCCCAGTTGAATCACCCGTTTACGGTATTCTTCTGCTGCTACAAAATGTAGATGGGACATCTTGGTAATTGAATGGCGAATGGCTTCATCAAAAGCACCTTCAGTGGTCTCGCCCCCATGCAAATGGGCTACTGGAATACGAGCCATCAGTGCAGCTGCCACAGCTGCAAAAATTTCAAATCGATCCCCCAGCACCAAGATCACGTCCGGCTCCAGGTCTTGGAAAGTATCCCCAAAACCAATCAGGCCAAGCCCCATGGATTTAGCGAGGCCAGTCGCCGTATCGGAACTGAGCAGCATTTCTACCTTGCGGTCGATGGTAAACCCATCCTTTTCAATCTCGCGGTAGGTTAGCCCAAACTCCGGGGAAAGATGCATGCCCGTAGCAACAACTTGCAATTCCAGGTCTGGTGCTTGTCGGATACCTTCCATGACCCAACGTAGAAGTCCATAATCGGCCCGAGTACCGGTCACAACACAAATTTTTCGGTTCATAGCTCAATCAGCTCATCCGACTCAAAATCACGGATCGCCTTTCGTCCCAAGACCTCATCCCAGCGCATCGGGGAAATACCAATACCTGGTCGCTTCACCGCCAAATTAGATGCTGTCAAGACTTCCCCAGCCTTAATCGCACCAGCCGCTACGATGGATTTGCGGGCAATGGGTTTATTCTTTGCTTCACTTGGGCTCGGACCCTTGCGGCCATCCCCCAGAGCCTGCTCAATATTACGAATGGCTGTAACCATTGCCTTCAACTCCTCAGGTTCCAGACTGCCCCGATGGTCTGGTCCTGGCAGGGAGCGATCAAGGGTAAAATGTTTTTCAATCACTGTAGCCCCCAAAGCCACCGCAGCAATGGGGACTTCAATGCCCAAGGTATGGTCTGAATATCCTACAGCTACTCCCAGAGCCTCCCGAATAGTCACCATGGCTCGCAGGTTGACATCTTTGATCGGGGTAGGGTACTCGGTATTGCAGTGAAGCACCGTGATCTGATCACGCCCTGTACCAGCCTGCTCGAGAATATCTAGAGCAGCTTCGATTTCCCCCAAGTTGGCCATGCCCGTAGACATAATGATGGGCTTGCCGTAATGCCCAATATGCTGTAAGTAAGGCAAATTGGTAATTTCCCCTGAAGGAATCTTGAAACGGTCTAGCCCCAGTTCTACTAACAGATCAATACTCTCGAGATCAAAGCCGGTTGAGAAAAAGCTAATACCACGCACCTGGCAGTGGGCAATTAACTCTTGATGCATTTCCCGAGTTAACTCCAACCTGCGAATCATGCTATGCTGAGATTCATTGCTATCTGTGGTGTGATTCTGATACTCAGCTTTCTTGGCCTGGGTGGTCACCAGGCAATCAGCCTTAAAGGTTTGAAACTTGACTAAGTCAACCCCAGCATCTGCCGCGACGCCGATTAATTTCCTGGCAGTGGCCATATCCCCGTTATGATTGACACCAGCTTCAGCAATAATTAAAGTCCTCATAAAGCTTACTTATTAGACCTCTTGCAAAAATAAATATCAAATCAAAATCTATCCCTTTTGCCTTTTGCCTGCCCCCCTTACTAAGGGGGGTTAGGGGGGATTCCTTTTGCCTTGTCAACACCCACGGTTTATGACACTTATGCAAGAGGTCTATTCATTACTTGGCTGCCATCTTCAACATCCCTTAACACCTGCTGCCCCATGCCAATTAGACAATTTTGACCTACTCGAATTTGTTCTCGTAGACTACTGTTGCTGCCAATAAAGGTACCTGCTCCAACTTGTGTGCCACCGTTAATAATAACTGTTGTGGACACATGACAATGATCTCCGATAACCACGTCATGTTCGACTACGGCGCGGGTGTTGAGGATGCAGTTACGCCCAACCGAGGCTCCAGCATTGACTAATGCCCCATGCATCACAATCGTGCCTTCACCCACCCTGCTGTGACGGGAAACATAGGCCTGTGGAGACACAATTGTCGGCAAGCAGAATCCCATTTGCAGCAATAACTCAAATAGTCGAATACGATGCTTCGGTGTCTTAATTTGGCCTAGGGTAACTAGAGCATTGGGGCTTTTGTGACGAAGCTCAGGCAAATCCGCATCGGTTCCCAATACTGGATACCCTAAAACAGAGGTCCCGACCTCATGGGACCTTCCCACCAGACCTACAATAGTAAACTGTCCCTGTTGCTCGATCACATCGATGCAAGCTCTAGCATGGCCACCAGCACCGACTAAGATAATTGGCTCTATAGTCACGATAGCTCCTGATCAATAGGTGTGACTTTCCCTGACCGAAAAAGTGGGTCTCAAGCCCCGTCCTTCGGCAGACGGCTTTTGTTCACTGTGGTATAATAAAAAGGTAGCCTAGCACAGACAGGATTCGTCGGTACTGTCAACAAACTAACGACGTAAAGCGATGCTAGTACATGAGGCGCGAAAAACCTCATTAAAAACGTATGGATCAAGCGCGGATACCGACAACCAGTAAAGCAAATCTTAAAAGATGAAAGTACCGTGGGGCACACGGAAACTGAGGAAACTCAACGCTTAGGGAGATAAGCCCACTGGGGTTAGTTAAATTAAGCTCAATATTTGGTTTTTAACGGATATTTGGCTTAAATATTGCCTTTGGCGGATAACTAATTTTAAGGCATGTCGAAGAACTAAGAATCCCCGTCCTTCCAGGGCGGGGAGTGTCAAATTAATCCTGCACTACTCGGTAGATTAATCAGTCTTCTCTCCAACCCTTCCGCCACAGGAAGGTTCATTCTTGGACAATCCTGATAGGGCCTCAGCCGATGCATCAACCTCCAAACCGGGCGGGTCATCAGTCCGGCTGTGTTGGTTGCGGCCAGAATCTCATCCCGCTGACTAGCAACAGACTCCTCTAACATCAGCGTCTGTAACCAATAATTACTTCGACAACCCTCCGGCTCCTTCATAATCTCTACACCAGGCACATCCTTAAAGGCAGTCTGATACTGCTCAAACAAACACCGTTTCGCCATCAAAAAGCCAGGAAGCTGCTCAAGCTGAGCACACCCAAGGGCCGCATTAAGATTGGGCATCCGGTAATTATAACCAATCTGATCATGCACATATTCCCAGCGGTGGGGCACCTTTGCAGTTGTGGTCAGGTGCTTGGCCTGCCTGGCCAACTCTGAATCATTGGTCAGAATCGCACCACCGCCACCTGTGGTAATGGTTTTATTACCATTAAAGCTGAGGGTACCCATATGCCCAAAGGTGCCCGTATGTTGGCCATGATACCAACTCCCCAAAGACTCAGCTGCATCTTCAATCAGGGTGAGGTGAAAGTCCTGAGCCACCGCCAGCAGCCCATCCAGATCTACTGGATGGCCGAAGGTATGCATGGGAACCAACACCCGAATCACCCTGTTAGTTAGACGATTGATACACTGACCATCCGAGATTTCAGCAATGGTTTTGAGATAGTCCCGCAAGGCCAGGGGATCCACCCCCAGGGTATGGGCTTCGCTATCCAGTAGGTGGGGAATCGCCCCACAGTAGGCCACTGCATTAGCGGTGGCGATAAAGGTTAGGGCTGGAATCAAGACCTCATCCTTAGGCTGCACCCCTGCCAGGCGTAAGGCCACATGGAGTGCTGCGGTGCCGTTGACTACTGCCACAGCATGGTTAGCACCGGTATAAGTGGCTAGCTCCCTTTCAAAGCGGTCTACAAATTGACCCACAGAAGAGACAAAAGTGGAGTCCAGGCATTCTTTCAGGTAGTCCCACTCACATCCGGTAAACCTCGGCTCATGTAATGGGACGGGGTCATGGCCTACTACCCCTTGGATGCCTTTGATAATGGAGTTGACAATGGAAGCACTCATAAGCGCGTTTGTATCTGGGTTGTAAACACACGAATTGCCAAAAAAGGCAAAAGGCAAAAGGCAAAAGGCAAAAGGCAAAAGGGGAAAGGCAAAAGGCAAAAGGCAAAAGGCAACAGGCAAAAGGCAACAGGCAAAAGGGGAAAGGCAACAGGCAAAAGGCAAAAGGCAAAAGGCAAGAGGGGAAAGAGATCTGGAGTTTTATTTGACAAAAAAAAGACCTCCTAGGTTTATAGCACTACGCATTAAGGTGTTTGACATTTATAAAAGCTGAAAAAGGTGCGACCCGTGGCGAATTTAATTCTTAATGCGGAAAGCGCACCTGCGCTAATGCACGTCAACTTTTGCCTCTTGCCTCTTGCCTCTTGCCTTTTGCCTTTTGCCTTGCGCGTAGCACTATACCTCATAGCTATGAGAAACGCTATAGATTGTAAGTATTTGCCTTATACGCAGCTAGATTAGACGATTCACGAAACCACGCTGCTGTCTCAGCTAGCCCTTGACGAAATCCTTCAAGTCCTCCATACTTAGGTGCCCATCCCAACAAATTTTGAGCTTTCTGATTGGAAGCCCAGAGCCGTTCTACCTCACTTTTCCCTGGACGCAGACGCTGTTCGTCGGTAATCACTTCGATCTCAACTCCCATCACATCCGCAATGGTTCGGGCCGTATCGCCAATCGACACTTCAAAGTTACTGCCAATGTTAATCACCTCGCCCACAGCCAGATCCGACTGCAGTATTGCTATAAACCCTGCTACTGTGTCAGCCACGTAATTAAAGTCACGGGTAGGATGCACTGCCCCCAGCTTGATCTGGCGTTTACCATTAGCAATCTGGGTAATAATAGTTGGGATAACAGCCCGAGCAGACTGCCTGGGACCATAGGTATTAAAGGGTCGGATCACACTCACCGGCGTATCAAAGGAGCGGTAGAACGACAGGGCAATCTGGTCGGCTCCAATCTTACTGGCGGAATAGGGTGACTGGCCTTGCAGGGGATGGTCCTCTGTAATCGGCACAAACTGAGCTGTACCATATACCTCACTGGTAGACGTATGGACTACCTTACTGACTCCAAGATCCCGGGCGGCCTGAACCACATTCAGGGTCCCTTTAACGTTGGTATCGACATAGGTATCGGGAGAGTGGTAGGAATAGGGGATGGCAATCAGTGCTGCTAGATGCAGGACCCCATCACAGTCTTTCATGGCTGTCCTGACCCCATTGGGGTCGCGAATATCACCCGCAAACACTTCAAACTGACCACGGACATCTTTGGCACAGCGATCGAGCCAGCCCCAGGAGTTGAAGGAGTTATATAGGACAAAAGCACGTACATCATAATCTTGACGCACCAGTGCTTCGGTCAGATGGGAGCCAATAAAACCATCAGCTCCTGTCACTAATAGCTTTTTCACAGTTTTTCCTTACCCACCAACACCAACACTGCCCACACTGTCCACACTGCCCACACTGCCCAATCTTTGCCTGTTCCCCGCCCGCAGCGCTATATTATTCAAAATCAACTCTGCCAAATATAAATCCCAAGATGTATCAATATCTAGGGAACGTTCAGTAGGCATAACATAGGCATAGGTTTGCTCTGTATAGAATGTTGCTTTTTCGATTAACACCTGACACTGGGCAAAGTAAAGAGCACCATTCAAAGCGTAGGCTGGGGGCAAATCCTGCCGCCTGGTATAGGTTTCATTAGAGGTGAATAGGTTAACCAGCTTACCCACTGGATCAATTCCTTTAGTCCAAAACGGATGATGATGCACGGGGCAAACACTAACAGCTGTTTCAGCCTTTTGTTCTAAAGCTAACCGAACAATCCCATCTATATCTTCAGCAGTACGCAGTGGAGAAGTTGGCTGCAAAACCAGAACGTAATCAGGTTGATCAGCTTCATGAGCACCGAACCATTGAAGTGCATGTAAAATTGGATCCATACCAGGAGTATCATCCTGTGCCAGCTCTGAAGGCCGAAGAAAAGGAACCTCTGCCCCATAGGTTCGAGCAACATTAGCAATGTCAACTGAGTCGGTTGAGACGATCACGCGGTCAATTGAATTAGCTAAGGTAGCAGCCTCAATCGTATAGGCAATCAGTGGCTTCCCCGCAACAGACACAATATTCTTAAGTGGGATTGATTTTGATCCACCCCTTGCAGGAATAATTCCTAAAATCATATAGCAATTTTTACTTGGGTGAGTTAGAAATTTTTTGGTTTTAGGGAGTCGGGAGCAGGGAACAGGGAACAGGGAACAGGGAACAGGAGCAAAAAGAGAGAGGTGTGGCCAGTGTGGCCAGTGTGGCCAGATGGGCAGATGGGCAGATGGGCAGATGGAGAGTCAGATCAGCAACGGTTGTGGTTTCCACAAGGCTTTAAAGATTTAGAGCCAAGCCATTGCACACAGCCCCTCCCCCACTTGCCTCTCCTCCCCTACTCCCTACTCCCTACTCCCTACTCCCTACTCCCTACTCCCTACTCCCTACTCCCTACTCCCTACTCCCTACTCCCTACTCCCTATAAAAAACTAAATTGCTCCAAAATCTTTAACCCCGTGAAAACCAATCCTTCTAGACTGGCGACGGGTAAATTCTCCCACTGAGGGATTTCCTTGAGGATCTACAACTCCTGTTACCTGTTGCCATAAAACATCAGGAGCCAAAGATAGCTTATAGGTGCGATCGCTTGTCTTGACAACGTGATACCACTGGGTTTCCTGGCACTCACTACACCAAAAAGCCTCTAGCCACTCTCCTTCGATGGCTACTGTAGTTTTACTCGCTATCAGCATCAAGGCATATTTTTGTTTAACACCACGCTCCATCAGTTGTCCTGGTCGATCAGCAAACAATCGATATTTTTGACTAGCACTATCCAGGTGGCAACGATGAATGGGACAGAAAATAGCTCTTCGTTTAGAACGTTTCCGATTACGTTCACATCTTCTTTTTTGAGGTGTTGTTTGTGTCATTATAAGGGAAAAGGGAAAAGGGAACAGGGAGTAGGGAGTAGGGAATCGGGAATCGGGAATCGGGAATCGGGAATCGGGAATCGGGAATCGGGAATCGGGAATCGGGAATTTAGAATTTAGAATGTAGGGTGCGTTAGGGGCGGGCTTGCCCTCATTTTCAACTTCGAGCGCCAGTATTGGAATAGCCCGCCCCGTAACGCACCACCAAGTAGAATTTAGAATTTAGAATTTAGAATTTAGAATTTAGAATTTAGAATTTAGAATTTAGAATTTAGAATTTAGAATTTAGAATTTAGAATCGGGAGTAGGGAATCGGGAGTAGGGAATCGGGAAAAAATCCTGTGTAGCTCATTACTATGAGAACCCCTATAAGCGCGTTGATCATACTTATAGCGTTTATAGGATTTATGAGGTACGCTTTTCAACCTCAAAGTCCCCGTTTATAAGGGTGACCAACGGGGGATCCCTTTGTACCTCATGGGATAGAGAATTGCTATATGAGGTACAGTCAATTTTCTTACCCCGTCTTGATGCAAAGCGCAAGTGGGGAGGGGCTGAGTGGGTCACCTGTGTGCGTACCTGTCTTGATGCAAAGCGCGAGTGGGGGAAACCCCCAAGACTATGCTGCATTGCTGTAAGCCCCATGGCAAACCTCTTTGGCGGCGCTCAATCACTACTCCCGACTCCCGATTCCCGACTCCCGACTCCCGACTCCCTAAAAAAATAGACACAACATCTCCCCGTTAATCACTTTCCTCTCGTTCAAATTAAAACTTGAGAAAAGTGGTATGGGGAGAGACTGAGATCAACAGGACCATCGAAGCCCACTCCTCAAATTAAATAACTAGATAGTATTTAATTTGCTGTTAGTAACTGTATTACTAAATTATTTAATGTTGTAAGCTATCAGCTATCAGCTAATGCGCTACGCGCACGCTACGCGAACAGCTTCTGAATAAAAGAGGTAACCTCTGAGTTAGGGGCGTTGCTTAATAATGGCATGATTTTAAGAGTTTTGTAGAATGGGCATCTTGGTAGAATGGGCATCTTGCCCGTTATCAATCTTTTGGGTCGGGTAGGATGCCCACTAATCTCTATTCATTCCTTAATTCAGCAACGCCGATAGTTGAATGCTTACTCATGATTTATTTGGTTTTGCTATAGCATCTCCAGTTGATTTGTGAAAAAAGCACCCCATTTAAATCAGACTTTAAGTTAGTCTTGCCTTCACGAATCCTTTAGAAACGCTCTAGTTAAGCAAATCACCTCTAACCGTCAACATTCAACCTTCAATATTTAACCTTCAACCTTCAACATTATTCAACCTCCAACCTTCAACCTTCAACCAAATAACCTTCAACATTATTCAACCTTCAACCTTCAACCAAATAACCTACCCTACTCGAACGCCAAGGGCGAACAACCTTATTAAACCTCCACCTTTTCCTTATCAAACGTCACCGTCACCTGACCCATCATCATCCTCGACTGCAACCACTGCTCAAACAGCTCCGACATAATTTGAGTCCGCAACCCTTGATCCAACTCAGGTTGAATAATTTCTTCCACATAAACTAAATACATCGCACTACCAACCAAAATCGGTTTCAGTAACTGCGGGGGAGTCGCCGCAAACACAGCAGCGGACAACTGCGGTGGCAGATCATCGCGCCGCAGGATTCCGGTATAGCCCGCAGTGCGCCGTAAGTCCTTATTCTCAATGTGTTGACGAGCCACATCAAAAAAACTCGTTTCCCCTTCCTGGATAGCGTAGTAGAGTTCCATGGCCAAATCGTCATCTTCTATGGGAACTTGATACATCGCCGCCCCTACATAATCCAACTGGTTTTCATAGAAATAGGGTTCTACCTTATCCGCAAACAGATGCTCTGCCAACTTCCCCGACAGCAAGTTGTAGCGAATCATTTCCTGATAATCCTCCAAGGACAAGCCATGGTAGCGCAGCCACTCCCAGGTCTGATCGGAACTCTGGAGGTTATTCAGAACCCGGTAGTTATCCGCCGCCTTCTGCAATTCCTCTTCCGTTGCCTCAATTCCGAAATCTGCCACCACCGACCTGATAGTTTTGTGTTTGACAATCTTTTCGAGGAGTTCGGGCATTTGACGGGATAGCTTCAGTTCCTGAATCAGATCGGTTTCGGTAATCGTAATAGGTTTAGACATAATTTACTCCGTAATTAGTAATTAGTGATTATAACGGTTTGCAATTAGGTGAGGTACGTTTTTTTAGGGAGTAGGGAGCAGGGAGCAGGGAGCAGGTAATTCATAATAGGTAATAGGTAATAGGTAATAGGTGATAGGTAATAGGTGATAGGTGATAGAAAAAATATGTGTACCTCATAATAAAATCACTAAATGATTATTGATTAGTATTATATAGGATTTTTATTGGAAATGTAAACATATTATTGTTTACAAATGTAACATTAATCAGGAAACAGCAAAGTTACAAAAAACTATTGTATATATTTATTGAATTGGTAACAACTATTACAACCATTACTATAGGCTTAGTTTTTTTTAGATTAGTAAAATTAAATATCTCTAGGTTTATAGCATATTATAAAACCGGGTAATTTTTGATAAAGATTCAGTAAAATATATTCATTACTGAAAGAATTTACGGAGTTAAGCTCAACCCCAGTTTGCTAGCTGCTGGTAAGGGTTGATGACTTTACCCTTAGACCAAAAAAATGGTGGGTTTTGATAAAGATTGGATAAATCATAGGGAACAGGGAATAGGGAACAGGGAACAGGGAGCAGGGAGCAGGGAGCAGGGAGCAGGGAGCAGGGAGCAGGGAGCAGGGAGCAGGTAAGAGGTAAGAGGCAAGAGGCAAGAGGCAAAAGGCAAGAGGCAAAAGGCAAGAGGCAAGAGGCAAGAGGCAAGAGGCAAGAGGCAAGAGGCAAAAGGCAAGAGGCAAGAGGCAAGAGGCAAGAGTTAATCAAGTAGCGATGCATCGCTTCTCTATACCCCAGACGCGGTCACCCACTAAGGCTAATAATGCGTAAGCATTCAGACGTTAGCTATTGGCCATTCGCCTAGGGTGGCCATTCGCCTAGCGTGGCCTTTGGCCTTGGCCAAAGGCTGATAGCTGAATGCTTACAATAATGCTGCTTGTCACCCCATAAGCTATATATATACCAGTCGCCAGGGCAGTTAGGACATGACAAAAGTCTCAAACCTAAGTAAGCGCAAGAGTTTGACTTCTGACTTCTGACTTCTGACTTCTGACTTCTGCTATAGCACTAGGCATTACGGTTAGGACATTGATCAAAGCTGAAAAGCTAATGCACGTCAACTTTTGCCTCTTGCCTCTTGCCTCTTGCCTTGCGCGTAGCGCTATAGCGTTTCTATTTGAGATGTAAATCTGTATGGTCTTTTTTTCTGGGAAAATAAAACTCCGGATCTCTTTTGCTTTTGCCTCTTGCCTGCCCCCCTTATTAAGGGGGGTTAGGGGGGATTCCTCTTGCCTTTTTCGGCAATTCGTGTGTTTACAACCCAGATACAAATGCTAAAGTCCTATCCCCCCCTTCTGCAATTGCTTAAACGGATCGAGAATCAAATCAATAATCCGACGCCGTCTAACAATCACCTCAGCAGATGCAGTATCCCCTGGACGCAAAGGAATACACTCATTCCCTGAGTCAATGCAGTCTTTTTTCAGGGCAATTTTTAAGTTATATACCGCTATCCTGCCCTGAGCGGTATCCACCTCTTCAGTAGTGGGAGAAATGCTGGTAATTTCCCCTGCTAGCACCCCATAATCTTGATAGGGATAAGCATCAAACTTCAACTTTACGGGTAGCCCAGTTTTCAAGGAACCACTTTCCTGTGTTGTCATCTGGGCCTTGAGACTTAAGGAAGAATTCTCTGGGGCAATTTCCGCCACCATCATTCCTGGCTGCACCACTGAACCGGCACCAGGAATCGGGAAATCAAATATCGTCCCATTTACCGGAGATTTGATCACCCGTTGAGACAACTGAAATCTTAACCCCTCTATCTGACTATTATTCTGAGCAATATCAGCCTCAAGTCTAGAAATTTCTGCCTCCATATTTTTAAAATTCTCCTCAGAGCGAAGTATAGCCAATTTCCCGGCTTCGACTAAACTCTGATAACTTTTCTGTTGCTCCCGTAGACGCAACTGCGCTTGTTCAATCTCTGCTTCGGTTTGGCGCAAGGTGCGCTCATAACTACTCTCTTGCTCCGTTAACCGTAACTTCGATTGCTCGAGCTCTGATCGGGTTTGTTCATACAACCGTTGCCGATCTTGAGCCATATCTTCCCGGTCTACCAACTGAATTTCCGAAACAATCCCCTCATTAAATGCATCTCTAAACCGTGCCACCTCCCGCTTCGCATTTTCCATGCGATTTTCCATGAGATTATAAGCCAGTTGACTATGATCTAGCAATTGCTTGGCCTGATTTAACTGGGCCAATTGTTCTGTTTTTTGTAAATTATAAGATTTCTTAAGGGCTGCTAAAGTTTGTCGCACTTGTTCAACCTGGGCCAACTTCTCCAACTGCTGGGCTTGATTTTGTTGCTCCTGAGTTTGAAGGGCGATCGCTAACTGATTTTTCATCAATTTTAACTGATTAAGCTGATTTTGTTGACCTTCCAATCGCTTTTGGGACTGCTGGATCTCAGTCTGGACTAATTCCGATTCTAGTTCAACTAAATTCTGCCCAGCTTTTACGGATTCTCCTTCCTTTACATAAAGTTTAGCTACAGTTCCCATCACAGATGAATCTAACCGAATCGTCTTATCTTTGGGTTCTAGTCGTCCCCTAGCACTCCCAGTTTCATCGATTTTAAAAAACATTGCCCAAGGAACAAGGACACTAATAAATATTACCAATAAATACAACAACCCTCTAGTCCAAGCTTGGGGGAGACTATCGAGAAGTTCTTTGGTAGCAAAAGACCAATCCTCCCTGGAGTCATCTTTCTTCAAAACCTCTAGCTTAGGAGACGTTAAATTTTGCTCAATCTGTTTATAATCCTGGAGGTGTGGAGACATTAAATCCTGTTCAATTTGTTTGGCATCCTGGAGTTTAGTCGCAGTTCGTCCATTCGATGAATTAGTCATTTGTTCTTTATTATTTGTCATTTTTTATATAGCAAAGGGAGTAGGGAGTAGGGAGTAGGGAGTAGGGAGTAGGGAGCAGGGGATAAGCATTAAGCTATCAGCGATCAGCTATCAGGATATGCCCATAGCGCATATGCTTAGATGGGCATATCTCCAGAGTTTCAATTCTCTAAAATCCCGAACTATTAAATTCTCCCTAAAGAGGTTTATTTTAAGCATGATAGCTGACGGCTGACGGCTGACAGCTTACGTGTGGTAATTACTGGGTTACAGTGACCTGTTGTTGGTTTAGGTAATAGAAATGTCCGCGCTTTTCCATCAATTCCCGATAAGTTCCACTCTCAATTAATATTCCTCTATCCATCACTAAAATTAAATCGGCATTCCGAATTGTTGATAACCGATGAGCAATTACTAATGTCGTCCGTCCCTTTAAAATTGTATTTAAGTTTCGTTGAATAATTCGTTCTGATTCTGGATCTAAATGAGAGGTAGCTTCATCTAAAACCAACAATTTGGGATTGCCCATCAGTGCTCGTGCGATCGCAATCCGTTGTCGTTGTCCCCCGGACAACATTCCTCCCCCTTCCCCGATCTGAGTGTCATAGCCCATAGGCAAGTCTTGAATAAACTCATGGGCTCCTGCTAATTGAGCCGCTTTCATCACGTGCTCTAAATCAGCGGAAGGATGACAGAGGCTAATATTTTCCTGAATGGTTCCCCCAAACAGGAAGGTATCTTGGTCTACCACTCCCATTTGCGATCGCAAGGACTGTGTCGTTATCGAGGTAATATCCAATCCATCAATCAACACCTTACCATCGGTAGGGGGATAAAACCCCAACACCAACTTAGAAATCGTCGTTTTCCCGGAACCACTGCGTCCCACTAGGGCTACCATTTGTCCAGGCTTGACCTCAAAACTGAGATTTTCCAGCACATTGGTATCACTGTCATCGTGATAGCGAAAGGTGAGATTCTCAAACCGAATATGACCCTGGAGTTGACTTAAGGTTACCTTATCTTGCTGCTGTAAATCCTCCTCCGGTTCGGCATCGAGGACATCATTAATCCGTTCCACAGAAATTAACACCTCCTGCAGCTTATTCCATACCACCGTCAGGCGTTGGAACGGAGACGTAAATTTCCCTAGCACCATATTAAAGGCTACCAACTGTCCAATGGTTAACTGGTCGTTAATCACCAGGGACGCTCCAAACCAGAGCAAACCCGTACTCGTCACCGCTTCGAGGGTACCACTAACCATTTGCAGCTGAGTATTAAACACATGTCCAGAAAACCCAATCTTGATCGCTTTATTCAGCAACTCCTCCCAATGCCACCGCACTGTCTGTTCTACCGCCGAGGCTTTCACCGTCCTTACTCCAGACAGAGCTTCAATCAAATAACTATTCTGCTTAGTACTGGCATAGAAAATTTCCCGAGAAATCCGTCGTAAAAACGGTGCGGTCACCAATGCCAAGATCGAAAACGGTGGTACGATCACTAGCGCTAGCAGTGCCATCTGCCAGTTGTAGGAAAACATCATGCCCCCATAGATAAAGACAGTGATCAAATCCAGCAGAATCGACAAGGTCTCACCGGTCATGAACTGCTCAATCTTGCGGTTTTCCTGCACCCGTGATACGATGTCTCCTACATAACGGGACTCAAAGTAACTCAAGGGCAATCGGAAGGTATGGCGAATAAACCCCACTATCAGCGCCAAATCAATCCTTTTCGCCGTGTGAACCAGTAGATACTGCCGCAACCCTGTCATCGCCACCCGGAAGAAGCTAAACAACAGTAATCCCAGCACTACTGTTGTTAAGGTTACCTGTGAGCGCTGCACCACCACCCGGTCTAGAATCAACTGGGTGAAGATAGGCGTAACCAATCCAAACAGCTGGAGAAATATTGATGCTATCAAGATTTCCACCAGCATCAGCCAATGAGGCTTAATTAACTCAAAGAACTGCCAGACAGATGTAGAGGACTCCTTAGTATCCTTAAACTTTAGGGTTGGTTCCAGTAGCAGGGCATAACCGGTCCAATCCTGATTAAACTCCCGATGGGTGAGGTTGCGTTGCTCAAGAGCTGGGTCACATACCACCACATGGGTTTTAGTAATCTCATAGACAACAATAAAATGTTTCCCCTCCCAGTGAACAATTGCTGGTAACTTCTGCTTCGCCAACTCATCGAAACTAGCTTGCACCGGACGAGTGGAAAAGCCAACACTTTCCGCAGCAAAGCACAGTCCTCGGAGGGATGAGCCATCCCGGTTGACATTGGCCAAATTCCGCAAGCGATTTAAACTAAACTGCTTCCCCCAGTAGCGAGACACCATCACCAAACAGGCTGCACCACAATCGCTAGCACTCTGTTGAGCATAAAATGGATAGCGCCTACTCACCCGTTGAAACCAATGTCCCACACGCTGAGCGGGATGGGGGAAGAAAGCTTTCTTGATTTTTTTCTGGGACTTGGTTTTTTGAGGGGATCCAGAGGTGAGATAAGTGGCGGGAGTGGGGGAGTGAGCTGGGGCAGGATTTTGCGTTCGCATTTGGCACTTGGAGTCTCGCAATCGTGCCTTATTCCACAAATGGTCTCGGATTTGGGGATACCGATCCATTAGAGCCAACACCACATCCGCTGGTAGAAAGCACAGCTTCAAATTCACTGAAGCTCTAGCCAAATAGGGTTCCAAGTCAACTTCTGGGAACAAGGTTAATTCCCCAAAAGACTCCTCGGTTTCCAAAGTAGTGATTAATTCACCTGCCCCATCAAGTAGTCTCACCTTACCAGCGATAATGATATAGATCCCAGCATTAGTATTGGGATTAGTATTGGAATTAGTATTGGGATTACTATTGGGATTATTACTTCCTGCGTGCCAAAACTTGCCCACCTTAGGCTCTTTGAATTGACATCGTTTGAGGACGCGCTGGAATTCTGATGGAGACAGAGAATATCCCAGAGTCTTACTCAATTGTTGAGGAGAAATTATTGGAGCAGATGAACTTTTAACCATTGGTACTAAAGCTTATCCTATTTGTGTAAGACAGCATAATCGGTGAAGAATCAGGGAGAACAGCTGATTGCAAGTCATGAATCATAATGCTAACCCCACTCATCCCATTCTCAGTCGTCTTTGACTGAGCCTTACTGGATTTTCTAGGTCGAGTGGACAATCCCATCTCTTTGAGCAACCGATTCACATGGCGAGGGCTAATTTCAACCCCCAATTCCTTAGCCAAATGCTGACTTAACCAATGAGCTGTCCAGCGCCGAAATGAATAGCCACAGTCCCTAGGACTCTGTTTTACCAGTTCCTGCAACCGTTCAAGATATTGCTCATTAACCGCCTTAGGGCGACCAATGGGATTATCCTGCCAATTGAGTGCTTGACCCGTGCGAGCCATCAGCATCCAATGCCTAGCTGTCGCTGGGCAACAGCCCAAGGCTTGCCCAATTTCAGCTTGAGATTTCCCCTGATCCGCTAGCAGCATAATTTGAATACGCTGACGGTATTTTTGTGATAGATCCAATTCCAAACTTTTTTGCAGGAGCTTTTTTTGAAATGGGGTTAAATATCTCCCTGTGGTAGTACCTGCGCCCTTTTGATCAGCTCGTAATTTATCTCGTAATTGATGTCCTAACATAGCCATGACTAATGGATCTGTTGATTATCGCTTCATCCTCAAGTTGACTCGGTCATAGTTTGCAACTTAAACCTTATATTTTTGATTAGCAAACTAAATTCATTGATAATTTAACCTGTAATTAATTGCTTGGTTAGCAGGTTATTTAGCTAAGTAATCAGTCTACATTATTATTATAAAAATAGTCTACATATTTTTTTTATCAATGCTAAAATTTATGAAAGCTTCATGAACTTATAGCAACTAATTTGATGACCTTTAGATAGGCTACTTGGATCTATAAATAACAGAAAAAACCGCCAGATTTATATAAAAGTTATGTTAATCTTGAGTAAGATTCTGTGAAGTTAAACTCAAAACTGCTCAAAATAAACTGATAATATTATTTTTTTTTAAGAGACCTCAGCAATTTGTCGGAAAACCATCAGCTAAATTACTGAAAATAGTGATGGGTCCCGGGTGCGGGGGTGTGGGGAGAGAGGGGGAAGTGTGGGAAGTGTGGGAAGTGTGGGGAGAGAGGGAAGTGTGGGGAGAGAGGGAAGTGTGGGGAGAGAGGGGAGTGTGGGGAGAGGGGGGAGTGTGGGGAGACTCATAAGGGTAGGTTTTTTACATTTCGGTCGGGAATCGGGAATCGGGAATCGGGAATCGGGAATCGGGAATCGGGAATCGGGAATCGGGAATCGGGAATCGGGAATCGGGAATCGGGAATCGGGAATCGGGAATCGGGAACTTCCGATAAAAGAAGATTAGGAACAACAGCAGAGGATTTCTTGGCGTGATGAGAAATCACGATTGGGTTTGATGATATAGCAATTCTCATTTTGGTGAGGTACTTTGCTTATCCTTTTAAGGCAGATGGCAGAAGTCATAGGGCATTAATTTTGAAGCTCTTAAAGGCAATCAGCGCCAAGAAATCCTGTACCTCATCGGTATGATAAACGCGGGTATAGCGTTTGAGATACTTATGAGGTACATTCAATTTTCCCGCTTAGCCACTCCCGACTCCCGACTCCCGACTCCCGACTCCCGACTCCCGACTCCCGACTCCCTTAATGGAGTGTGGCGAGATGGGGGAGAGGGGCATTGCACATTACCCCAAAATTCAGTTTTATTAAGTTTTGTATACTAATTAAGGTAAAAGCGAAGGTAAAAGCGATCGCATAATCATGATCAAAAAGGTGCAAATATGGGTAAACATAATGGTTATAGCTGTCTTTTTCCTCTCAGGCTGTGGTGATGGTGACCCCAAGAGCGAGACTAAGCCTACAGCAGGGAATGGCAAGCTGCAATTTCGGGCTAACGGTGAAGACTTTGTCCGACAGGGCTTTGTTTCCAAAGACCGTTGGCAAATATCTTTCGATCGGGTTTACATCAACCTAGCGGACATGACAGCTTACCAAACTAACCCTCCCTTTAACCCCGATACAGTAAAGGAAATCTCAGTCCAAGAAAAAATTATCCTCCCCAATCCCAAAACCATCAATTTAGCGGAGGGGGGAGAGAATGCCGAGCCAATTCTGATTGCTGAGATAGCTGATGCGCCAACTGGTCATTACAATGCTCTTTCCTGGAAAATGGTCAAAGCCAAGATTGGTCCAGCGATGGGTCAAACCCTGGTGATGGGTGGTAAAGCCAGTAAGCAGGGACAAACCATTGATTTTGTGATCAAACTCGACCAAGAGATTGAATACCGGTGTGGTGAATTTATTGGTGATCAGCGCAAAGGGATTCTAGCCAAGGATGGGGAAGCTGATATAGAAGCTACCTTCCACTTCGATCACATTTTTGGCGATAGTGATGTGACCGCCAATGACCCCCTCAACACTGGTGCGATCGGATTTGAGCCATTAGCTGCACTCGCTAAGGACGGCAAGCTAGACGTGACAATGGCTCAGCTTCAATCAGGACTTCCAGCTCGCACCTATCAGCAGCTTACTCAAGAGATTCTGCCTAACCTAGGTCATGTCGGTGAAGGTCACTGTAAATCCACGCCAATTTCCAGGTCATGACTTACCCAACACCCTTACTCCAAACCCCAGAGCCTTTTAACCTAGAGTCCTTATCCAGACAAGGAAAAATCGAGGGGTAGTCCTATAAAAATCAAACCTGATCAGCTCTGACCCATCTAATTTGCATGACTCTTGAAGAGGGAGAGAGTGGGAGAGGGTCAGAGGGATTGAGGACTTTTCCCGTTCGCGTAGCGTGGCCAAAGGCCTTAAGTAGAAAATATGCCAATTAAATGCACACTAGCTTAACAGTCAACACTCAACAGTTAAGAATTAAGGATGAAGTGGAAAGGTTTGATGCTACTGAGCCTGGTGTCTGTCTTGAGTTGGTCAGTCAATGCTGAGGCTCACGGCACTAGGCTTGAATCTAAAACTATCGAGGCCATTGAGATTAATGCTAAATATGACACTGGTCAACCTATGTCCAATGCCCAAGTAACCATTTATGCTCCCAACAATCCTACCACCCCTTGGCAGACAGGGACTAGTGACACCAACGGCAGGTTTATCTTTGCTCCGGATTACGCTCAGCAAGGAAATTGGACAATTCAGGTGCGCCAAGCTGGTCACGGTGGCATGATTACTATTACTCTCGGTGAAGAGAATTCTGCTGTAGCGGGTCAGTCATCAGCAGCGGGTAACTCCCTAATGATCTCATCAACCAGTCCTAGTTACACCCCTGTTCAGAGAATGCTGATGGCAGCTGCTGGTGTCTGGGGATTTGTGGGTACAGCACTCTTTTTCTTAGGGAGGAAAACTAATGCACATTCCTGATGGTATTCTCCCTGCTTCTGTCTGTCTCGCTGGTTATGCAGCTACTGGTGGACTCACTTGGTATGCCCTACGTCGAATTGATCAACATAAAAACCCCCAGGAGGCAATTCCCAGAGCGTCCTTACTGACCGCTGCCTTTTTTGTAGCATCCTCAATTCACCTCCCCATCCCACCAGCAAGTGTCCATTTCGTTCTTAATGGCTTGTTAGGGGCAATTTTAGGTTATTATGCCATTCCTGCCATTCTGATTGGTTTGTTCTTTCAAGCAGTTATGTTCCAGCATGGTGGACTCTCCACCCTCGGGATAAATGCAGCCATGATGGGAGTATCAGCAATCTTGGCCTATCACCTGTTCCAATTGCGGCGGGTGTTTGGTAAAGGCAATCGAATTGTTACTGCTATCTTCAGCTTCTTGGCAGGTGCTGCTGGCTTGGGAGTGGCGACACTAATATTCTTCGTCCTAGTCATTACCAATATTCCTGCTAATTTTAATGTGGCAGCAGAACGGACAGCAATTTACGGGCTAATGGTTGCTCATATTCCCCTGATGGTGATCGAGGGGTCGTTTTCAGCGGCAGTCGTGTTATTTTTGCAGCGAGTTCAACCAGAATTGCTAGGGGAATTGGGAAGGGGAAGCAAATACGATATCAAAAGTCAAAAATGATTTTTGACTAATTGGGGCTTCTCCTACTGCCCCCTCTCCCCTCTCTTCCCCTGAAGCTAAGTCCTTTTTAAGACCTTACAAAACACCACTAGTGGCTAGACCTAAGATGACACCAGCCCCTAGGATGTGACCGAGGCTAGTAGTTGCCAAGAGTTCAGGGATACCAAAATTGGCAAACAGTCCAGAGGCACCGGGTAAAGCTGGGCCTTGACCGGGGTTTTTGATGGCAAAGCGACCAACAGTAATCGCAAACAGATTACACAAAATCATTACTATCCCCACTGTGGGACTCCACTCTGGGGTCACCGGAACAGAGGTTTCCACAGCAGCTAAGAAAATTGAGTTAATCAATGCAGTTTCTCCCATATTGATGAATTGATCAGCAATCAAAGCAACTAAGCAATCAGCAATCAGCAATCAGCAATCAGCTTTTGAATAAAATAGGTAAGCTTTGGCCTTGGCCAGAGGCCACGCTACGCGAACGTTTAATCTGAGTTACGGCTGACGGCTGACAGCTGACAGCTGAATGCTTACCAAAGCAATCATAAGAATTTTCGGGGAGAAAAATCTCAAGTTGTTTTAAGAATTTACATTTTCAGAGCGATCACAGCCTCATTAGTTATGTAAAGTTATGCAAATTTTGGTAAATTGTATAGAGTACCTATATCTTGAGCAGTTTTCCAGTGACTCAATCTGACCAGAGTCAGCCAGTAAAAGCAAACCAGATGGCTGTATGGGGAATCTTTAGTTCAACCTTCCTAACCATCTTTCTAGCGGAGATGGGCGACAAGACCCAACTGGCAACACTACTAATCAGTGCCGAATCCCAGTCTCCATTAATTGTGTTTGTTGGTGCTGCCGCAGCACTGATATCTACTAGTTTGCTAGGTGTACTTATTGGTCATTGGCTCGCTAAGCGCTTCTCCCCTGAGATGATGGATACTGCTGCCGGAACACTTTTACTGTTGATATCAGTTATGCTTCTGTGGGACGCAATTAAACTGAATTAGTTAATTAGTTAGAAGGTTGAAGGTTGAAGGTTGAAGGTTGAAGGTTGAAGGTTGAAGGTTGAAGGTTGGAGGTTCAAGGTTGAAGGTTAGACGCTTTAAGGTTAGACGATGGATTGGCAATTACTAGGACTAAGTTTCCTAACGGTATTTTTAGCTGAAATTGGAGACAAAAGCCAATTGGCTGCGATCGCACTCAGTGGTAGTCTCAATTCCCCCCGTACTGTGTTTTTTGGAACTATAGCGGCACTGATACTTGCTAGCTTTCTGGGTGTAGTAGCTGGGGGAGGGGTGGCTCATCTATTGCCTACTCGTCTACTTAAAGCGATCGCAGCCATTGGCTTTGCTCTGATGGCATTACGGCTATTGTGGCCTTCAGAAGGAACGGTGGAGGATTGATCCACCACCACCCCACCTCCCTTTCACCTGATTAACCTGACAATGACATCCACAAGATCCACGAGCATGAATTAGCCCTGGGGTTAAAGGGAGTGTGGAAGCAGGTCACGAACAGACCAATCTACGATAGTCTTGATAGCACCAGCTAAGTAGTGTAGTCCCTGCCATTAATTTGATTGCTTCTAGCAGCCAGTACCCTTCATGCATTTGCACCATTCCTGCTGGCATGCCACTCACTGGCTCTAGAAGATTCAGTTGTAGAGCCATGGCGCTCATCTGGGGTGTCATGATGTAGGTATAAATGATTGCGATCCCTAGCATGACCAGGGATAATAAAATAGACCAGCGTCTGACGTAATGATAAAGATTAGAACTACCACGCAGCACTAGGAGGCTGGCTAATATTAAAGCGCCACACAAAAGCTCAACACGATTAAAAGTCCAGAATATTGAATAGCCAGCTGTAGCAAAACTAGCTTGACTCATCATGCCAGCTGTAGACAGGCATGGCATGATCACAAAGTCTATAACCAAACTGCTACTCAGCCAAAACCCTAAAGCAAACATGGCAATGGTTCGCCAGCGGCTTTGCTGTGAATCCACGCCAAAAACAGCGTTCATAAAATTTCCTCTACTTTCTATCCTGCTCTTAGCTTAACCAATTGTTTTTGGAAAAAGTGTGAAGTATTTTTGCAAACAAAAGTATTTTTGCAAACAAATTTTAAATTAATTGTCAGGACTAATCTCAAATCCAGTTGACGTAAGCATATGCTTACGATAAATTGTCTTGAACTGTCTGTTGTAGTTGTTGGGTCAACATCTCCACTGTACCTGCTCGGTTTTGTCTGTAGGACTCAAAATACTCTTTGAGGTTTATGGGGTCTCCAATGCGGAGCATGGCTTTCCGGTGTCCTTTCGGCAAAGGTCGATCAAACTTAAACACTTCCCGCTCTAGTCGAGTCAGGGTATCCAAAAAACGCTCTGGGGTAGGGGAGGCCGCAACATAACCATCGTAAATTGCATCGAAGTTCAGTAGGCGGACAGTAGCTTGGTAAATTGATTCATAAGTCGTTTCATCAAATTGTTCTAACTCTTGAGCACGGGATTTTAAGACTGACTGAATTTTATACACTCGTTCTCGGATTGGTGTCATGGTTGCCGGTGTGATCTCTAGCTTCTGTTCACACTCACTCAACAGATGAGTTTTGAGCTGGTTAATCCGTTGGTTCCAATCCATCTGAGTGGTTTGGTCTAGATTAAGGTCGTATTCAGTCTCTAAGCGAAGAATTACTTGCTCAGCCACAGCCCGTAAACGCCCATAGAAGTTTGGTGCGATCGCATTAATGTTGAACGCCTTCTCTAGACGGGACAGGGTCTGATCAATCACTGGCTTCATGGAATCAGTGTAGTGGTACTTCAGACTTACCGGTACTAAATAGAGATTAGGAACAGGTTCACCCTGTTTGACCATTTGGTTCATTGCCTGTAGAGGCAGTTGAATAGCTCCCGTTCGGAAGGGCATAACCGTATCATTTTGATAAGAGCAGCCGCCTTCGGGGAAAATCACCAAATCACAACTCGGTTGCTTCAGTAACTTTAGGGTTTGGGCAATGCTGGCGCGATCGCCTAAACCCCGTCTAATCGAGTAGGCTCCGATCAGGGGCAGAAATTTTTCGCTCCATCCCCGGAAACTCTCGTAAGCCACAACATAGTGAAAGAGTTGCCCTAACCGAGTTGATAACAGAAACAGAACTATCCCATCATCAAGGGTAGGATGATTCGGGAGATAAACCACCCGTTCCTCTTCCAACCGAGCCAGTTTCTCTAGGTCCGTAGACTCAACCACTAACTTCAGTTGATAAAAATTATCGGCGAGTAGATCAGAAAAGCTTTGACAGAGGCGGGTTAATAGGGGATTGAGCCTAGGTGGATAGAATTGAGGGCTTGACAAAACAGACATAGCATGTATTCCAGGAGGAGATCGGAAGATTAGGGAGATGGAGAGATAATAAATACTAGTTTGACTTTAAATACTTGATTGTGCCATTGTGCATTGTGCAATTCTTCCCCACCTTTGCTAGCTTCGGGATCTTACTCCCTACACAAAAGAGAACGGGAGCGTGAGAGCCCCTGCCTTTTAAGGAGGGTTTGACCGTAAGACAGGCTCGCCTTATTCAATTAACTTAAACCTTTTACCCATAACCTGCCTCGGAAGTTACCGTAAGACAGGGTCGAGACGCGCCCCTTGAAGAGGGTAGCCAATAAGCGTCGGTAGGTTATGCAGAAAAGTTTCAAGTCTTTGTAATAAGGCTACCCTCTTCTACGGTAACTTCGTTCGCCTTATTTCATATAACTTAAACTTATGACTCACAGACTGTCGCTTATAAAGGCGAGTCTGTCATTGGTTTCGTCTTTGACGCTCATTGGCGAGCCTGTCATTGGTTTCGTCTCCAGGATGAAACGCGACGCGGCGGGTTTTAAACCGTCATCTCTCTTGTATAATAGAAAATAGGAGGTGATAATAATTTGTACAGAACAATCCCAGTCAGAGCATCATTTACTGACGAAGAAAAAGCGTTTTGGATTTTTCAATGTGAACAAGCCAATAGCTTGATCAACTCAGCAATTTATTACACCAGACAAGCTCATTACAGTAGGCTTGAGCAGCTAGAGGATGCATTTACCACTTATTGGCGTGGTGATGAATTACGTTACGGTTGGAAAATATACAATTGTAACATGACTTATCCAGAGCTTTGCAAAGCTCTCAAGGAAAGCCTAAATTACAAAGCAATGGCTGCACAGTCAGCGCAACAAACACTAAAAACAGTAGCTGAGTCAGTCAACAGTTATAACAAGTTAGTTAACCTTTATTATAAAGGGAAGGGAAACAGACCAAAATTAATCAGATATCGTAAGAAAGGAGGATTAGCAGCAGTAACTTTTCCTCGTCAAGCACTTAATTACAAAGATGGTTGGTTTGATCCGTCAATCAGTCGTGAAACCAAGGCTCATCTCCTGACTGAGATAACACTACAAATCCCTGATTTCATTGACTCGGATTGGGTTAAAGAGGTAACAATACGCCCTTACCTGGGTGAGCTATGGATTGATTGGGTAATTGATGACAACAAAGAGCCAATATCCAATAATCGCAACCTTGACTACAATCAAGCCTGGAGTTTTGATCATGGTGGAACAAACTGGCTAACTGGGGTTTCAACTCGTGGAAAAAGTCTGATCATTGATGGTCGAAAACTTAAGTCTATGAATCAGGGTTACGCCAGATTAGTCGGCAAGTATAAAACTGGAAAACCAGATTTATACTGGGACTCTAATCTAGATCGGGTACAACGAAAGCGTAACAATCAGATGCGAGATGCGATCAACAAGGCAGCCAGGTTTATTATAAACCGATGTCTTATTGATCGGATTGGAAATCTAATTATTGGTTGGAATGAGCGCCAAAAAGATTCATCAAATATGGGGAAGCGGGGTAACCAGAACTTTGTAGCTATCCCAACCAAAAGATTAATCAACAGACTCGAACAACTTTGCCCCGAGTATGGCATTAAACTAACAATCACTGAAGAGTCTTATACAAGCATTGCGTCTTACTTAGATGACGACAGCCTCCCAAAACATGGTGAAAAACCCGCAGGATGGACACCGTCAGGTAAGAGAGTCAGACGTGGAATGTACAAGACATCAATTGGTCACCTGGTTAATGCAGATTGTAATGGCTCTGCCAATATTGCCAGAAAAGTAGCCAGACAGTTAGAGATTAATCTGACCAAGCTGGGTAGGGAAGCATTGACACTTCCACACCGATATGACATTTTCAAGTCTCTGAAAAGATCATATCGAACAAGAAGCGAAAAGGCACGGTTTCAACCTGCCTTGTAGCAACATTGTAGAATCCCCCGTGTTTCAACCGGGGGAGATGTCAAGGTTTATATTTAGGTGTTGGACGTTTACAATTCTACTCTCCCGCCGGAGACAGGTTCAATTTGAGATAACATCTTCGTAAAATTGCTGGCATGTTAATTGTTATACCAAAGTGAACAGGGAACAGGGAACAGGGAGTAGGGAGTAGGGAGTAGCGATGCAGCGCTGTCTTGGGAAGGCAGCGCGGTCTTGGGGGTCCCCCCCATGAGCGACTGCCGTGGTTTCCCCCACTCGCTATTGCATCAAGACGGGAGTAGGGAAAAGGGAACAAAAATTCTCACAATTCCTACACGGATTGGTATAGTTAATTGTTAATTTTAAATGGTTAATGATTAAGTGACACTTAACAATTTCAAATTAACACAATCAACCATTTGAAAAGTAATTAACTAAACTTGATTTAACCTTTTGCCTGATTATGGGACAAACCATTATTCAAGTAGACGCTTTCACCAGTAAACCCTTTACAGGAAATCCTGCTGCTATCTGTGTTTTACCAACTGCCCAAGATGGCAGCTGGATGCAAAACGTAGCCCAAGAGATGAATTTATCTGAAACCGCATTTCTACTCAAGCAAGACGATGGTTTCAATTTGCGTTGGTTTACACCAACAGTGGAAGTCCCCTTATGCGGTCACGCCACCCTAGCTAGTGCTCATGTTCTCTGGTCAGAGGGACATGTGTCTCCTGATCAAATGATTCGGTTCTATACCAAGAGTGGATTGCTGATGGCTCAGCGCCAGGGTGAGTGGATTCAACTAGATTTCCCGGTGAATCCCTCAGAAGTTATCAGTACTCCAGAACAACTCAGCCAAACCTTAGGTGTACCCATCAAGTGGGTTGGGAAAAATTCCCTAGGCTATTTGGTCGAGGTAGAGTCGGAAGAGTTAGTCAAGCAGATGCAGCCCAATTTTCAACTGATGACAACTTTACCTCTGTCTGCGGTAATTGTGACTAGTTGGGCTGACAGTGATTCAGAATACGACTTTGTTTCCCGATTCTTTGCCCCCAGATTGGGAATTGATGAAGACCCAGTTACAGGTTCTGCCCATTGTTGTCTCGCTCCCTTCTGGCGCGAACGCAATAGTAAAGATGAGTTCTTAGCCTACCAAGCCTCCTCTCGGGGTGGTGTAGTCAAGGTAAACTATACCGGTAGCGATCGCGTTTTTCTGAGTGGACAAGCTGTTACTATCCTGCGCTCAGAATTGCTAATCTGAATTTTTGAATTAAGAATTAAGAATTAAGAATTAAGAATTAAGAATTAAGAATTAAGAATTAAGAATGTAGAATGTAGAATTAAGAATTAAGAATGTAGAATTAAGAATGTAGAATGTAGAATGTAGAATTAAGAATGTAGAATTAAGAATGTAGAATTAAGAATTAAGAATTAAGAATTAAGAATTAAGAATTAAGAATTAAGAATTAAGAATTAAGAATTAAGAATTAAGAATTAAGAATTAAGAATTAAGAATTAAGAATTAAGAATTAAGAATTAAGAATGTAGAATGTAGAATTAAGAATGTAGAATTATACATTCGGCCTTCTAAATTCGGCCTTCTAGATTTTGCATTCTGACAGACAACCTTGGCCAAAAGGCCACGCTACGCGAACAACCTTAAACCTTAAACCTTAAACCTTAAACCTTCAACTACACCACCTTCAACCAGACCCAGAACCAACTGCCTCAGAAATTGAACTGATGCCTCTTTCCTCCAACTTCTGCAACAGCCCTTGCAGAATCTGCCTTACCATCCATGGACCGTTATAAATCCAACCTGTGTAAACCTGAATTAGACTAGCACCTGCAGTAATCTTCTCCCAAGCATCCTCCGCCGTAAAAATCCCTCCAACCCCTATAATCGGTAAGGTTCCTTGAGTTTCCTGCCAGATAAACCGAATTACATCTGTAGAACGTTGACGCAAAGGAGCTCCACTAATCCCCCCAGCTTCTTCCGTTACCGGTTTGCCCGTTGCCGCAATCCGTTGTGTTTTCAGCAGATCCCGACGGATGGTAGTGTTAGTGGCAATAATCCCAGCTAACCCATAGGTTTGGGCAAGCTCAAGCACATCTGCGATCGCATTCCACTCTAAATCCGGGGCAATCTTGACCAGAATCGGCTTTTGGGAAAGGTTTTGCTGTTGCAGAGCATCTAAGATCAGACTAAGTTGACTGGCATCCTGAAGCGATCGCAATCCTGGTGTATTTGGTGAACTCACATTGACCACAAAGTAATCCCCCAATTCCCTCAACAGGCCAAAACTCGACCGATAGTCATCTGCTGCTTCTGCTAGGGGTGTTACTTTAGATTTACCTAGATTAATGCCAATCGGAATAGTTAAACCTGAAGCTTGGATCCGGTTTTCCCTTCCGGTAGGTTGTTCGCCCTTGGGGTTCGACAAGGGTAGGTTCTTTTCTAAACCTGTAACCTGCAACCTGTTAACCTTCAACGGTGGTTGTACCTGTAACCTGTTAACCTTCAACGGTGGTTGTACCTGTAACCTGTTAACCTTCAACTGTTCTAATCGAGCAGCCATTGCTGTAGCCCCAAGATTATTAAATCCCATCCGATTCAGAGCAGCTTTGTCTTCTACCAAGCGAAATAGACGAGGACGAGGATTTCCCGGTTGACCATGAAAGGTTACAGTACCGAGTTCAGCAAAGCCAAACCCTAAGCTTCCCCAAATTCCAGCAGCCACACCATCTTTATCAAATCCTGCTGCTAAACCCATAGGGTTGGGGAAGTTTACTCCCCAGAGAGTTTGTTCGAGGCGAGCATCATTTAGGCAAAACCTTTGCTGTAATTGACCCTTAACCCAGTGACCTAGAGTAGATTCCTGATTCGATGACAGCCAGCTCAATAGCGCTAGAGTTCTATTGTGTAACCATTCTGGATCTGTCTTCAACCCAGAAAAGAGAATTGGACGAATGGTAGATTGGTAAATATCCATCGTAATGAGTCGGTCAGTAGCTCAATGGGTCAGTAGGTCAGCGGGTCAGTAGATCAGTGCTGAACAAAATACTCCACCATCTGCCTAGTTCTTAATTAACAACTGTGGATTTACTTCAATTTTCAATTTCCCCATTCAACCGTAATATTTTGATTCATTCTTTGATTGATTAGTTGCGTTATCGGCAAACCCTAACAAAAGTCCGTTGTTTCGGTAACTAAAATGACATTTTGATCACTGAGGTAAAGTCAATTTTCGCAACCCCTACTCCCTACTCCCTACTCCCTACTCCCTACTCCCTACTCCCTACTCCCTCAAACCACCCGACGGGGAGTTAGGTGATGGCTGCTGACGGTAACCATAAAAATCAATCCGATATTCCGTAATCTTTACACCAGTTTGTTCCTCAATTTGCTTGAGCAAGTCTTCCGGTAGTTCTACATAAACATCAAGAATCTGGTTTGTATCCAGGCAATTGACATGGCTATGAGTATCGCTGATATTGCCGTACAAACGTCCATCCGAGCGCTCAATACATTCAATAATACCTTGACTGGATAGGGCATCTAAATTCTGGTAAACAGAAGTATGACCAATAACTTTTCCTTGTTGATTCAATCGGTCATAAATGTCTCGCGCTGACAGATGGTCTTTAGCTTCCCATAACAGTTCTAGAATGAAGCGACGTTGACGACTCAGACGCATACCCAGGGTCTGACACTTGTCGATTGCATCTTCTAGTGAACGAATTGGTTTAGCAGCTGCCGCTTCTTGTTGCATGACATGAGTTGATGAGTTTAACGAAAAGGAATCCCTTTCAATTTATTTATAGCTCAGGCAGTTATTCACTTAACCCAGGACAAGGCTCTCCTGTGATCGGAAGCAACGGTAAAGGGTAAACGGGGAATCCTTTCTGTTCCCAAGTTCCCTATTCTCAAGTTTCTCCTTGACCTTGAATGCCCCTGTTTAAATTAATTTTAAGTTAAATTTGCTAGCCCTAAGCCTTATATCCTATATTTTACTACAAAATCCTGAACTACCCCACCCTACCATCTAGATGTGCTCTGCTTAGCCATCGGACAAGATCCAGGTGTCTTGACTAAGCCATTGCTCTTCACAGCAGCTAGTGCAGCAATGCAGCTGAGCTATAACGGAAGTATATCACCTTTAAAAAAACTTTGAGAAAAAATCTGGAATTCCTCAGGGTCAATGGGTAGTTGACTGTATTGCTCAGAAACACTCACATCAACCGGATCCTGAAACAAAAGCTAAGACAGACTCCTCTCTATCGAGCCAATTATAAAACATAATCAGGAATTAGCACAATGGAAAACACAGAAAGTCAAGAACCAATGGTTCCAGGTATGACCAATGGTGGAGCAACTACCAATGGCATGTCCCTAGGGGAAATGGCTGATGACCAGATGTCATCTTTTGATATGAATGCTGTATCCAGTCAAGGAAATATACCCACAACAGTGCCAATGAGTTCATCTGCCCCAGATAGTCCTATGGAGAATGTGCTGGTAGAAATGCGAGCACCTAAGGGTCAAGGGGCTAACGTGTTTTTATACATGGCAGGAAGTTTCAGGGTTCCTAGCTTCCAAATCGATTATGACTACGAGCCAGTATCGATGAATCCTGAGACACCGGAACTGGCCATGCAACTTCAAGCATCTAATGAAGAGGTAATCGTTGTCAAGGGCAAAGTTGCTCAAAACCAAATCGCCGCCCTGGAAGCCCAACCTAATGTAATCAAAGTCTGGCCAGACACCCCGATCGAACCCTTCAGTACTACCACCCTACAGCAAGAGTATCCGATGGTAGAACCAATGGCAGGGTTTGGTAGCTGTCCTATTGGTTCTTGTGACTGTAGGCCTGGTGTGGCTAAGGGAACTATGGCTGACGTAGCCAAGTATCTTGGGGTTGATCAAATTCACGCTGCTGGTTATAAAGGTCAAGGGATTGTTGTTGGTGTTGTTGATGGTGGGATTACAGCAGCTGGTCGTCCTGTGCGTCCCGGAGAACCCTCCAAGCGGATTCCCAATGTCATTGGCGGCTACCACCGCAGCGTGGAATGGGGGACTCAAGCTCGCAGCTGGGGCGAACATGGCAATATGTGCGCTACAGATGTGTTGGGTATGGCTCCAGAAGCCAAACTCTATGACTTTCCACTAGTAGGGAATGCCATCTCTAACGGCCTGGCTGCCTTCAATTGGGCAATCAAGCAGCATAAAATTGACGGCACACCTCACATTCTCACCAATAGCTGGGGAATTTACCAGGAACAGTGGGATAAGACTTATGCCAGAAATCCAAACCATCCCTTCACCCGCAAAGTTGTGGAAGCCATCAATCAAGGAATTCTAGTTCTGTTTGCCGCTGGTAACTGTGGTGGAACCTGTCCTGATGGTCGTTGTGCCTCAGATTTCGGTCCTGGTAAAAGTATTTGGGGCGCAAATGGTCATCCCCTAGTGATGACAGTGGGTGCAGTTAACAAGAATGAACAGTTTGTCGGCTATAGCAGCCAAGGACCAGCGGCTTTGTCCCCCCAAAAGCCTGACTTCTGTTCCATCACCCACTTCCGGGGTTACTTCCCCTGTGATAACGGTACCTCCGCTGCCACACCCATTGCTGCTGGAGTAGTAGCCTTGCTCAAGCAAGCCAAGCCGAGCCTAACTCAGGAGGAGGTTAAGAAACTCCTGGAGAGTACTGCTAAAAATATTGGTTCTCAGGGATGGGATCAGCATTCCGGTGCTGGCATTATTCAGCCCAAGGTAGCTTTTGACAAAATCAAAACTCCCCCCCCTCGCCCTCGCCCTCGCCCCAGTGGCGGTACATGGAGTGACTGGGAAAATTTAGGCGGCTATGGCCTATATAGTCCAGCGGCTGCTTCCTGGGGACCTAACCGCATTGACACCTTTGTGATTGGTACTGACCACGCTATGTATCACAAGTGGTGGGATGGCTCGGCTTGGCGCGGCTGGGAAAACTTAGGGGGTTACATTATTTCTGCACCCGCAGCGGTTTCTTGGGGAAATAACCGCATTGACACCTTTGTGGTTGGTAGCAATAATGCCCTGTACCGCAAGTGGTGGGATGGCTCGGCTTGGCGCGGTTGGGAAAATCTAGAGGGCTACTGCTTGTATGCTCCAGCGGCTGCTTCCTGGGGACCTAACCGGCTTGACACTTTTGTCATTGGTACTGACCACGCCGTCTACCACAAGTGGTGGGATGGCTCGGCTTGGCGCGGCTGGGAAAACTTAGGAGGCTACTCTATTTCTGCACCCGCAGCAGTGTCTTGGGGTCCAAACCATATCGCTATCTTTACCATTGGTCGCGATCGCGCTCTATACTACAAGACCTGGAATGGTTCCATTTGGAGTCCATGGGAAAAACTGGGAGGCTACTGTCAATATGGTATAGCTGCTGTGTCCAGGGGAGTCAACCAGCTCGATTGTTTCGTGATTGGCTCCATGGGCAAGGTCTATTGCCGTTCCTGGGATGGTTCTGCCTGGAAAAATTGGAAAAACCTAGGTGGTTACAGCATTGCTGGGCTAGCAGCAGCATCTTGGGGACCTGACCGCCTTGATGTTTTTGTCCCCGCTGGTGATCATGCTCTCCACCACAAGTGGATGGGTTGAGGTAAACATTACTGATTAAGGAATTCAAGGTAAAGAATTCAAGGCAAAGGGCAAAGGGCATCCCTGGAAAAGGATATCATTTTTTATGGCAAGTTTGCCCTTGTCATTCTTGTATGATTGCCCTTTTCCTTTCCTAATCAAACAGCATCAAACCTGCTCTGAATTCCGGTTAATCAATTATTATAATGTTAATTATTACTTAAAATTTAAGTAATAATTAATACTTTTTAATTAACATAGCAATCCTCAATTAATTGTGATAATTTTTGTTCCCTGCTCCCTGTTCCCTGTTCCCTATTCCCTGTTCCCTTTACTACACTTTTAATGTAACAATTAACCAATACCCAATAATTATAATTATTCAAGCCAACTTTAGATGATGGAAAGCACAGACTTGATCAATCAAAACCCAAGGTCGCCGATTCTCGTAAAAATGCCTGGAGAAGATGGGTCAACTGGGTCAACTATTGATCAAAGTATGCCAACAGAGGTAGCGATTGAGCATGGTGTGAATACCTTGGTTAATGACGTAGTGGATCAAGCCTTAGTGCAGGTTCAAAGTAACCAAGAACTGCAATTAGTGCGGGAAAAGGTTGCTACGGTGATGGGAGATACCCTTAAGGAAATAGCTGCTGAACACCCTCAGTGTCAAAGCCCACTGGCAACAGGTGTTAGCCCAATGAATATTAATACTAATAATAGTGCAGTTGAGTGTGGTATCAGTGGGGCAAAGCAGGTTCAAGAGCTAGGCTTTACTGAGTTTACTGCTGGGCTGATCAACAGTACTTTCGACGCTATCATTGGTGCAACTATCAAGCAGATGGAAGCCTATCGCGAACTTGTAGCCAATCTCGCTAAAACTCTGGCTCAGTTCCAGGCTGAGAATGTCTCTGATGCCCAAATTACTGACCATCTTGCCCAACGCTACCCTGATGGTCAGGGGGGAACAGTTGTGCGTCCCAACTATACCTTTAAAACTATCCCTGCTGACCCCAACACTGGTACTCAAGAAAAGCCAGCCAATCACCTCTTAAGGCAGGTCGCTCAAGCTCTAGAAGCTGAAACCATCAATCTGACCAATCCTCTGATACTTACCATCCAAGAGAATCAGGAGAGATTCTTCACTAGCCAAGTCCAAGATATTCGCTCGAAAATTGGTGAGTTACTAGCAACTAATATGATAGAGCATCTGCGGGCAATAGCACGGGAAGGAATGGCACGGATTGTAGTAACTGATGGGGAAATTCTCTCGAAGCTCACCTTCAATGTGACTGCTACTGAGGAACAAACAACAGGAAAAAACCAGTATCAGCGTCAACAAACCAACCCTTACATCAGAGGTCGTGCGGTCGCGGGATGGGGTGTTTCTGCTGGTGCTAGTCACAATAAACTCACCGTTAAGCCAGTGAATGAGAGTTCATTTGATGGGGTGACTATGAGTAAAGAAATTATTGGTCAGGTTAAGATTCGCTTTAAGACTGACACATTTCCACCAGTGGACAGGAATAGATAATATCGAGTTCGGTTGACTACTCATCAGTCTTGGATGTTCATTAATTAACAATTAACAATTATCCCTATTTTCCGGATTTTTGCCTTAATTCGGATATAATCTGTCATGGTTTCCCGAATATGCTGATTATACCTACCTCCACTCAAGTATATAATTTTGTACGCTTCACCACACTTATTTTAACCTTTCCATTGCCTTTATTTTAAAATTACTCATAAATCTCTCCAAAGTCACTGATAAGTTTATATAGCAGTTCTCAATCGGGTTAGGTACTTTCGTTATTGGTTAAGGAAGAAAATTTAGATGTACCTCACGCTTACTAGGAAACGCTATACATGACTATCTCAAGATTAAGCAGATCTAAGTAGAATTGCTGTATTGATAGATAACTAACCATGTTTAAACTATTTCGGTGTCATCAAGCCCAAACCTCCCCTAGCCAAACCCTTAACCGTTGGCAAGGAGAAGCTACTGTTAAAGTGGCCATACAACCCAATCAAAGCGGACGTGTACACTTCCGAGCCAGCTACTGGAATGCTAAATGTCCACAAGCCATCACTCTCAACCCTGGGGATATTGTTGAAGTAACTGGGATTGATAACATTACCCTGATTGTAGAACCTGCTTCTTTGAATTAAATCAGTGTATCAATACCGTAGAGTGTACTATTTCTAAGTAAGCATTCAGCCGTCAGCTGTCAGCTGTCAGCCTAATGCTTAAAATAAACCTCAGGAGAATTTAATAGTTCGAGATGAATCAGAGTTGAAAGTGTCAGAAAAATCCCATCTAAGCATATGCCCTACGCGCACGCTAAGGGAACAGTAGTTAGGGGTCAGCCGTTGGCCACAGGCCTTTGGCTGATAGCTGAGGGCTGATAGCTGAATGCTTACATTTCTAAAGTTTGCAAATCGCTTTCAAAACTTGGAGTATAACCATAGCGCGATCGCTTTCAAAAAAGCTGATAATCGGCATATATTGATAAGTTTGGGGATTACCCTAACCGATATAGATAAACTGATAAAGCAGACCATTAGTGGCTAATCCCCAAACAAATTATTGATGCTCTAGACTGTTGAAAGCATAAGTCAGTAATTGCGGTAAACCTGTTGATGCCTCAATGACTAATAACTCTTCACCCCAAACCATAAAAACGCATAGGATTATCCCAGAGGATCTTTTGCACTATCTTCTCAGATAGCTGGTCCTGAAGTGCTACCACTTCTTCAATAATCTTGGGATTGTGGTCTATGTGAGGGTAGTCAGAACCAAAGATCAAATTATCAGAACCAATGTACTTGATAATATCAGCCAGATAAGGCTCATCTGGCTCAATGGCAATGAAGCACTGGCGACGGAAATACTCTGAAGGCTTCATCTTTACATGGTCTTTCACCTCCCAGGCCAGTTGATCGTATTCTTCATCTAGCCGCCACAGCCAGTAGGGAAGCCAGCCGCAACCTGACTCAAGAAACGCTACTCTGAGATTGGGGTGACGCTCTAATACTCCCCCTTCGATCAGTGCCAACATGGCCATCATGTGTTCCATAGGATGAGAGCAAGCATGCATGGCAAAACGGGTATTAAATCGATCTGCTCCAGTGGTCGGTAATCGAGAATGGCTACCCTCATGAATGCCAACTGCTATGCCCAGGCTCTCACACTCCGTCCAAAATTGCTCATAGGCCGGGTCACTAAGCAGTCGTCCCTTAACCGGATTTGGTCGCACAAAGACAGCTTTCCAGCCAAACTCTGCGATCCGATGTAATTCCGACACCATGTTGCTGGGGTCGTGTAAACTAATCGCTCCTACCCCTTTCAGTAGTTGCGGGTCATAGCTGCAAAAGTCTCGTAACCAATTGTTGTAGGCACGGGTTAGTGCTGCTGCCAGTGAGGGATCCATAGTATCGATCGCCAACATCCACAATCCCATAGTTGGATACAGAAAGGAAATATCCACACCCATCCGCTTCATGGCCTTGACCTGAGAGTCTGGGCCAGAGCCTAGGTTTCTATTATAGGTAGCCTTGTTCCGGATTGCTACCTTAATTCCTTCAGCCCAGACAGCATCGGATATCTTATTATAAATTGTCTCACCTTCCACTCTCATATACTTAGTTGGAGGGGAAAAGATATCAATTTTTACAACCCCATCCTTTTGGGAGGGTTGATATCGATAGGGTGCATGACTTTTAAATGCCGGTTCCAGGTACTTCTCCCACATATCTATCGGTTCATTCACATGGCCATCGGCATCAATAATTTGATAGTCTTTCAGCATTGTTCTTCTATTGAAGGTTGAAGGTTTGATGTTGAAGGTTGAAGGTTTGATGTTGAAGGTTGAAGGTTTGATGTTGAAGGTTGAAGGTTTGATGTTGAAGGTTGAAGGTTCGATGTTGCAGGTTTGATGTTGAAGGTTGTTCGCGTAGCGTGGCCTTTTGGCCAAGGTTGAAGGTTGAAAGTTCGATGTTGGGCGACTATAGCAGTTTCTACTCTAATCAGGTAAAAATTATTTGTACCCTCTTGCCTCTTGCCTCTTGCCTTCCCCTCCTGGTCGGGGTTAGGGGTGGGTTCCTCTTGCCTCTTGCCTCTTGCCTCTTGCCTCTTGCCTGTTACCTACTCCCTACTCCCTACTCCCTACTCCCTGCTCCCTGCTCCCTAAAAAAATGTACCTCACCTAATTGAAAACCGCTATAGTTGCTGATCAGAAGAAAATCGGAAATGGGTTGAGTTGGTTTTCTTCGAGGGATTTTGGTAACTGACCCATCTGTACTGGCACATCATAAAGCCGTCCGGGAGCCCACCGTTTCCAAAAGTGTCGTAGACCGGGGACAATGACTTTGACAACATTGAGTCCGATATCGGGACGGGTTTGATCTAGAACCAGGGTTTCCATACCTTGCTTGGCAGCAATGTCTACACAGGTTTGAACATCGTCTCGCAGATCATCGCTGCTAAGTTGAGGATAATCGGTGTAGACTTTTGGAGTAGTGTTTTCATCGGGTACCAAATACGGCTGATTCTCTAAGGTAGCCATTCGCCACCAGTCTATAGCTAACTGATCGGAGTAGTTGTATTTGGTGCTGCCATCGGGAGCTATGGATATAACCGCTGGAAGCACCTGGTTTAATTCCGTTAGCGATCGCATAATCCCAATTTTGGGGTCGAAATGAGCACCGAAGGCAAAAATGATATCTTCGACAGGTTGATCAATTCTCCTGGAAAGAGCAGCAAAGGCGGGAATCCCTAAATCGCTAGTGATATCCAGTACCCAGAGTTCACGGTTGAGGGACTGGTAATACTCCTTAAGAGCTTTAAAATAGGGTTGGTTAAAACTGTCTAAATCCACAGCTGGTCGTTTGAGGCGGTTATACCACCACAGCGCTACACTATCTCGCTCCACTAACTCCATGAATCCTTGTAGGATTGCTTCTTCTTTGGTGTTGCCAGCAGCAGTACCATTGGAATCTGCCCAACAATCTGGTTTAGAGGGTTTCGGGTAACCGTAATAGCAGTAAGCTGTGGGTAAATACTTAAATGTTTTGTCAGTCAAAGACCAAATTGGTGTCCACTCAATCTCTCGTTCGGGATCAAAGGGTTCTGGAACCTTTTGAAAAAAGCTGGGACAGCTTTGATTCCAGTCCTGGCGGGTTTGGTATTGGCGATCGCTAAACAGCATACAAGCATTGGGGTGAATAGCCACATCCGCCATAGTGTTGTAGCTACCTTTGCGTCGAATTTCGTCTCCCTGAAACACACCAGAATATCTCTCAATCGCTTCCCCAAGGGCGCTGGCTTTTGCCTGAGCGTCAGTCTGTCCTTTGCCAGCACTTCTGCCACGCAGGTGTTTCCGCAAGAAGTATAAACTATGCAACATGCTGGCAAAATTATGTCCCGCCACATAGGTAGGGGTCAAATCGCTGTTTAACTTAGAAACTTTACTAATTCCTCTAACTGCTCCGATAATCGGACTGATGTGGTGTTCGTATCGCTTAAGGGTTTTTTCTGGTGAAACACAACGGTGTCCACCATCAGCTGTAAAGGTTTTCTTCCGGCTTTCTAATAAAACTGGCAAGGGGTCTCTATCTCCTAGATAGTCTGGGTCGCCACAACCAGGACATTGAGGACGCTTGACCAGAGTGTGATTTTTGGTTTGTAAGGATATGGTGTCAAAGGTGACCAGAGTCCCTTTCAGGGATGGATGGTCTCCCTGAACAATCCATTTGGCGATTTCAGTAGCCGCTAGATTTAGTCCAGTGTGTAGAGTAGACGGTAGTAAAGAGCGAGAGGTGGGGAAAGCCGTCCAGATACTATTAGGTTGGCGATGTTTGCGCAGAAAATCTTCCACGGGGCGATTGGCTTGCAGCCGTTGGGCTAGACATTCCCAACACCCAGTTTTTCCAGGCTCAAAAATCGGACCAATCCAAATCATTTTGCCCACTGGCTTGACCAGCATCCACGGACGCTGGGACTGTAAAGCTTTTTGATTGAAGCGATCAAGACCGACTTGGAGATAGTCATCGGTTAATACAACAGCAATGTCTCCTTCCTCAGCCACCTGAATATTGAGTGATTCCAGGATGGCGATCAAGGGTTGGGTTGGAACCGTGCCAAAGGAGGTTACTGAAACCTTAGTAGATTGCAAGCGGCTGGTGGCTGTGGTGTGATCAACATTCAGAAAATTCCAGAAGGCTGCTACCTCTGATGGCATATCCGAGGGCATAGGGTTATCGTTTTCCACGATATAGCCTTTCTTTTCCATCAGCATCAAGGCATAGTAAATCTCAGCCGTAGAGGCTTGGCCTTGCAGCAGGTTAACTATGTCTTCGACGGAATGCTCGCCATCAATTAAAGGAGCTAATTGTTCATAAAGATGACCATTTAGAACAAAATACTCTGACTCGGACAGCAGAAAAACACCAACCGATTCCACATCTTCGATATGAAAGCAAGGTTTGAATTTAGGTTTGTTAAGCATTGTTACTTTTTCTCTTTTCTCTAGGGAGGCATACTATCGCAAAGGGAACAGGGAGTAGGGAATAGGGAGTAGGGAGTAGGGAGTAGGGAACAAAAATTCTCACAGCAGCCTTAACTATGGCAGCACAATCAGGGGGCTAACCCTTGACAATAAATCAATAGCCCTGTAATCTAGTGATTAGTTGATGAAACTTACCGGATTTGCTATAGTTGAAGTAGGACTAGCTATAGCAAAATTCTAGGGCTTAGCTTAAGCTGACTAGCCCGGTTTGATAGAGTCGGTTTGATAGAGTCGGTTTGATGAAGTGGATTTGATTGAGGGAATGTACCGATACTCAATCTCATCCAACTAAGGCTGATCCAACTAAGGGACTAAGCAACGGGCAGGTAGAAAACGCCCGTTACCAGTCCAGATTGGGGATAGCTAACCCCCCGTTAGAGGTAAAGCCGGTTAGAGATAAAAATTGATAGGTTTGTATCTGGTTGCTCTATTAGGGTAATCGCTGACCTTAGCCTGTTTCAATCAGGCTTAATCAGGCGTTTACCCGATAGGGCTTTCCTTTGCTAAAGTCGATGGCGACTTTATGTTTTTGTTCAGACCTCTTCGGGGTAGTTAGCTAGTTTTCCCCAAAGCCACTAGGGATTTTAGCAGCACGCAGGAACGGGAGAGTCATCGCTTACCGCCTCTTGGACCCAACTACCAATCTGTGCATCTGTGAGGTCGGTGGGCTTAGCAGGCAGATTGATTTCATAAATCATTGCCCCGCCATCAGCAGTTTTGAGAGCTGGAGCGCCAGTAGAGCCCTGATTCACCACCACGTTCACGAAATCTTCAACCACTAGTCCGGCTTCCCGAAGAATTTCCCGAGGAGCACTGACAAAGCGCTTACGGAATTCATCGTCGATCCAGGCTTTGGCGACAACTTGGGCAACAGCAGTTTCTAGGGTTTTCCAATTTTCGGTCAATTTCATGTTGATTCTCCGGTACAAATTATCCTGTACAAACTATACTGTACAAAGTTAGTGGTTGCTTGGAGTATTTTGAGGTTTTTATCAACTCCAAGACTACAGGTTTGTTAAAACTTAATTTTGTTTTAACAATTTAGTTTTAACAAACGGTAGAAATTATTCCACCGTACTAATCGGGACTAATGGGGTAAGTAAATATACAGATATCTAGCGAAAGACTGCTAGGGATTTTCCCAGGGATATCATGGCTGACCCTAGACAAATCCAACCTACCGGAAGCAGGATGAAATCTTTATTTTGCTTAGGCAAGGTGCCCGTGTCGCTGCACCAAGTAAGGGGGATTAGTAGTAACTGAGCCTGACGGTGACATATAGATGATTTTACGGATATTTATAAGTATATAAACATACTTATAAATAAATCTCAAAAATAATATTTTCTTAATATTATTTTTGAGATTTATGAAAATTTGTTTATATTTATTTGATTTAATCTGTTTCCAATCATCAGCTCAGGCTTTAAAAAGAAACATAATAGTTTTGCAACCATTTGTCAATTCCCCGATGGGGAATACCCCTCTATTAATTAATGATAGAAAGAGGGAGTCGGGAGTCGGGAGTCGGGAGTCGGGGAGATGGGGAGATGGGGCGATGGGGCGATGGGGAGATGGGGAGATGGGGCGATGGGGAGATGGGGCGATGGGGAGATGGGGAGATGGGGCGATTTTTATTAAGGGTAATTATCCGGACATCATATAAAGAGACTTTTCAAACACCATTCGATCAACGAAGTAATTAACTGGACGTGATCTGAGTGTTACCTGAGTAGGATTTCCGGGAATTATAGAGATGTAATCCCTAAAATAGCCTGTAGGAAAATATGCTGTATGGAAGTTCTCAATTGAATCCAAGACCACTGACCTAAAGGTCGGGTAAAAGCAGAATGGGCAAAGGAAAAAGGGACAATAGCACTCCACCCTTCTCCCTTGACCGTTGAATTTTTCCTGACTAGGGCGTGTCTGCAAACCCAGGCTCGGCGTTGCATTTGGATGTAAAACGTTGGGTTTCACCGAGATCTTGCACCATTGTGATTCATCCTACGGTGGGCAGTGCCTACCAACGGGCTTTGCAAGGTTCTGAATCGGTCTGATGCACTGCCCACCCTACTGAACTACACCAGTGATTAATCCTACGGTGGGCAGTGCCTACCAACCCCCTTGGCAAGGTTCATGATCTGTCTGGTGCACTGCCCACCCTACTGAACTACACCAGTGATTAATCCTACGGTGGGCAGTGCCTACCAACCCCCTTGGCAAGGTTCATGATCGGTCTGGTGCACTGCCCACCCTACTGAACTACTGAACTACACCAAATTTTGGAGGCAAACAGACAGACCCTACTCAAGATGTCTGTACTTGAGCAAAATCAGAACCACAATCACCAAGATTAAACAAAATCAAACAAGATTCAATCAATATAGCGTTTTTCATAACTATAAGGTACACAGGATTTTTTCCCTATTCCCTGTTCCCTGTTCCCTAAAACCCAGGAATCTGTACCTCACCCAATTGAAAACCGCTATATAGCTATCACAATTACTATATCTAAAAACTTTAAGGGAGGGATGATGATGTTAAGTTTACCAAAATCTCAAATTAAACTTCTAGAAGAACTAGAAGCTGGTGTTAGTACAGTTGTTTATCGCGGCCATGACCAGCAACAGCAAAGACCAGTTATTGTTAAAGTTATCAATTCGGACTATCCTTCCCTTGAAGAGATTAGCAGTTTACGACAAGAATATGCAATCTCCCAAGCTATTGATTGTGAAGGCATTGTCAAATCCTACGGTCTGGAAAACTATAATAATGGGTTGGCGTTGATATTAGAAGATTTTGGGGGTCAATCCCTGAAGCAGTTTATCAACTCTCACCCCATGGCTATCAAGGAGTTTCTGCGGATAGCTATTTCTCTAGTAGAAACCTTGGATGAGCTGCACAATGTCCCGATTGTTCATAAAGATATTAACCCCTCTAATATCATCATCAATCCGGAAACAGGACAAGTTAAAATCACTGACTTGGGCATTGCCTCGCGCCTGTCTCTAGAGAATCCCACCACTAGGAATCCTAATTGGCTGGAAGGGACTCTTGCCTATATTTCACCGGAGCAAACCGGGAGGATGAACCGCTCCATTGACTACCGCAGCGACTTCTATTCCTTAGGTGCCACCTTCTACGAAATCCTAACGGATCGGGTACCCTTTATCACCAGCGATCCCATGGAATTGATTCACCATCATCTGGCTCAATATCCTGTCCCTCCTCATCAGCTTAATCCAGAAATTAGTGAAGTAGTTTCATTGATTGTGATGAAACTCTTAAGCAAAAATGCTGAAGACCGATACCAAAGTGCTGCTGGACTAAAGGTTGACCTAGAAAGCTGTCTATACCAGCTACAAACCACCGGAAAAATTGAAACCTTCACTCCCGGGACCTATGACATCGGCAGCCGACTGCTAATCCCTCAAAAACTCTATGGTCGCGAAGGGGAAGTAGCCACCCTGATGGAGGCCTTTGAACGAGTCAGTGTTGGAGCTACTGAGTTGATGCTGGTATCCGGTTACTCAGGGATTGGTAAAACCTCAGTAGTCAATGAAGTTCATAAACCAATTGTCAAAGCCCGAGGGTATTTTATTGGTGGTAAATTTGACCAGTTTAAGCGCAATAGTCCTTACGCTGCTCTGCTGGAGGCATTTCGGGGATTAATTCGGCAACTGTTGACAGAACCCGCTCAAACACTAGGGATTTGGAAAGAGAATTTAGTAAATGCTCTGGGTACCAATGGCAAGGTGATTATTGATGTCATTCCCGAAGTGGAACTGATTATCGGTAAACAGCCGGAAGTACCTCAACTCGGACCATCGGAATCCCAAAACCGATTTTTACGGGTGTTTCAACAATTCATCGGTGTCTTTGCCCAACCCCAACATCCCCTGGTGCTCTTCCTTGATGATTTACAGTGGGCAGATTTAGCCTCTTTAAGGTTGCTCCAGACCTTAATGACGAACTGCGATCGCAACTATTTATTAATCATAGGAGCTTATCGAGATAACGAAGTCAGTCCGACCCATCCCTTGATTCAAACCATTGAGAAAATTCAAGAAACTGACTCAGTCATAGATCAGATCACGATTGAGCCGTTACAGAAACAATACGTTCAGCAATTAGTAGCCGATACTCTCAATGACACCCAAGGAGAAAACCAGACCAAACCCCTAGCAGAGCTATTATTCCATAAAACCCAAGGCAATCCCTTCTTCTTGACCCAACTGCTCAAAACCCTGTACTCAGAAAATTTGCTGAGTTATGACGTCAGCAGTGGCAGCTGGCAGTGGGATATTGATGAAATTCAAGCCATTGGCATCACCGATTATAATGTGGTGGAACTGATTGCCAGAAGTATTGGCAAGCTACAACAAACGACCCAGCAGGTTTTAAAATTGGCAGCTTGTCTGGGCAATCAGTTTAACTTAGACATGCTAGCCATTGTCAATGAAGACTCAACCATTATCACTGCTGCTCAGCTCTGGGAGGCACTACAGATCGGTTTGATTCTGCCGTTGAGTGATACTTACAAAATTCCTCTGCTATTTGGACAGGAAGAATCCGCAGATTTTGGGCTTAGTGATGTCAAGGTTAACTACAAATTTTTACATGACCGGGTGCAGCAAGCCGCCTACTCTCTGATTCCCGAATCCGACAAACAAGCAACCCACCTAAAAATTGGCAAATTGTTGCTAAACCATACCACTCCAGAGGCACGGGAAGAGAATATTTTTGCCTTGGTTAACCAACTCAATTTTGGCACGGACTTACTCACCGCTCAGTGGGAAAAAGATGAGCTAGCTCAGCTCAATCTGACTGCGGGTCAGAAAGCCAAAGCCGCAGCAGCTTATGCCAGCGCTCTCAAGTATCTGAATGTAGGTCTAGGACTCCTAGCAGCAGATACCTGGGCTGACAACTATGACTTCACCCTCGCTTTCTATCTAGAAGTGGTGGAAGCGGAATACCTCAACAGCAATTTTGAGCAATCAAACCTCTTGGCTGGAGTTGCTCTGGCTCAAGCCAAAACTCAATTAGATCAAGTCAAGGTGTATGAACTAAAAATCCACTCTTATATTGCTCAAAACCAAATGCAAGTCGCTCTGGATACGGGGCTAGAGGTTCTGGAGATGCTCGGGATTCAACTGGAGCAAGACCCCCCCAAAGACCTGATTAGTGAGGATTTGGCTGACCTACCAGAAATGACTGACCTGACTAAACTAGGGGCTATGGGGATCTTAAAGTCTGTAGGAAACCCTGCTTTTATTGCTAATCCGGCATTGTATCCACTAATTATCTTTACACAAATCAATCTATGTATCAACCATGGGAATTCACATCTGTCCACGAACACCTATATTGCTTACGCCATAATCCTGTGTGAATTTATGGGAGATATCGATGGTGGCTATAAATTTGGTCAACTGTCTTTCATGCTGTTAGAGCAATTCCATGCTAAGGAGTTCAAATGCATAGTATTAGATGTTTTTAACGGTCATATCAGACACTGGAAAGAGCATCTCAAGGAAACCCTAAACCCCTTACTAGAGGCCTTTAACAGCGGTCTTGAAACCGGAAATCTAGAGTATGCCGGTTATGCTGCCCTCAACTACTGTAGCAACCTATTTTTTGTGGGAGATGATCTCGACGTTGCTGCTCAGAAGTATGGGCAGTATTTGGGGTGGCTGCAAAAAATGAAGCTGGACTATCATGTTATTTATGGTAAAATCGGCAAACAATTAACCTTAAATTTACTCGGCAGATCTGACGATACCTGTCAGTTAATTGGGGAAGGATTTAATGAATTAGAAATGCTTCCCATTTTAATAGAACAGAATAATGGAACGTCTCTGTTTTATCTATATCTTGCCAAATCCATTCTGTTTTATTGGTTTAAGGAACCCAAGCAAGCTGTTGCTCAGGCCAGGGCAGCAGAGCAATACGCACAATCTGTCGCTGGCTTGATTCTTGTTGCTGAGCACAATTTCTACTATTCTCTAGCGCTTTTGGCTCACTATCCCCATGTCGAGCAACAGGAGCAAGGTGAATACCTGACCCAAGTAGCAGCTAATCAGGAAACCATGAAAACCTGGGCATACCATGCTCCATCAAACTTCAAGCATAAGTACGAGCTAGTGGAGGCAGAGAAAGCACGAGTTTTAGGGCAACACTGGCAAGCCATGGAAATTTATGACCAAGGGATTGAAGGAGCAGCGGACCAGGAGTATATCCAGGAAGAAGCACTGGCCAATGAGCTAGCAGCAGAGTTTTATCTATCTTGTGGCAAACGAAAGATCGCCCAGGCTTACTTGACTGATGCCTACTATGGATACAGTCGCTGGGGAGCTGTGGCAAAAGTGAGAGACTTAGAATCAAGATACCCCCAACTCCTTAGCAAAATTACCGCCCAACCAACAACGACAGTTCCAGTAGATTCCATAACCAACTCAACGATAACACTAAGTTTAACAGCACTGGATTTATCTGACGTTATCAAGGCATCTCAAGCCCTTTCAGAAGAAATCATTTTCGATAAATTACTGGATAAATTGATGCAAATTCTCCTGACTAATGCTGGGGCTAAAAAGGGGTTTATCATTTTGTCAAAAGAGGGTAAATTTATTATAGAAGCGGCAGGTTCAGTGGTTAACGATGGAGTAACCTTACGGCAGTCAATCCCAGTAACCATTACTCAGCAGTTGCCCAGATCAGTGATTAATTATGTCGCTATTACTAAAGAAAATTTGATTTTAAATAATCTTGTCAATGACTCTACCTTTGCTGAGGATATATACATCATAAAGCATCAGCCAGAGTCAGCTGTGTGTTTGCCACTTCTCCGGAAAAACCATCTGATTGGTATGGTGTACTTAGAAAATAATATAATTTCTGGAAATTTTACCAATGAACACGTAGAAGTGTTAAACATTCTGTGTAGTCAAGCGGCAATTTCTTTGGAAAATGCTACTCTTTACCAGACTTTGCACGAAGTTCAAGTTAGGGAGCGACTGGAAAAACAGATTCGCAAATCTCTGGAAAGAGAAAAGGAACTCACTGAACTCAAATCTCGATTTATCTCTATGACTTCCCACGAGTTCCGCACCCCCTTAACCACTATTATGGGGGTTACTGAAATCTTCAAATATTACAGCCAGAATTGGAATGAGGATAAAAAACAAAGCTATCTAGATCGGATTCAAGCCAATGTCAAACATATGCTCCACATGTTGGATGACGTGTTGGTAGTCAATAAAGCCAACGCTGGAAAACTAAAATTTAACCCTGCACCATTAAATTTGCTTAAATTCTGCCGTGACTTAGTCGAAGAGATAGAACTAGGTCTTGACACCAAACAAACCATTTGTTTTTCTATTCAAGGTGAATGCCCAGAGGCTAGTTTCGATGAACAACTGCTCAGACACATCCTGAGAAATTTGCTCTCAAATGCTACTAAATATTCTCCCAATGACAGCACCATAAACTTTGACTTGATTTGTCAGGAAGAAGAGGTTATATTCAAGATTAAAGACCAGGGTATTGGTATTCCCGAAGAAGACCAAAAGCAACTGTTTGAGTCATTTCATCGATGCAATAATGTGGGCAATATTCCAGGAACTGGACTCGGTCTTGCAATTGTAAAACAGTCTGTGGAAGTACACGGTGGTCAAATTACAGTAAATAGCGAAGTTGGTATTGGCACAACCTTTACTGTCACAATTCCACTGTACTCACCTGCAGTACCAGAGCAAGTACAAACACCGAGAGCTCTTTGCCAGTTGGCAGTTGGCAGTTAATCCTAATACCAATTATCATTATGCCTAGAAGAAAGGATTAGTTTTACTTGGTCTTGAAAAGCGTTTATAAATGTTAATTTTTGAAGGAGTTTCTATGTCAAAGATTTTAGTTATTGAAGACGAGGAAGATATCCGTACCATTGTTGTGGAAATACTTCGGGCGGAAAATTTCGATGTTATTGAAGCAGAAAATGGTGAAATCGGTGTGGAATTGGCAAAAAATGAACTTCCTGGTTTGATTATTTGCGATATTAAAATGCCGAAACTAGATGGTTATGGTGTAATGATTCAGTTACGAGAAAATCCATCCACCCAGACAATTCCGTTGATTTTTCTTACGGCTAAATCTATGAAATCTGATCTGCGTATGGGGATGGAACTGGGCGCAGATGATTATCTGACCAAGCCATTTACTAGAGACGAATTATTAGGAGCAGTCACAACCCGCTTAGCCAAGCAGATGGCTGTTGAGCAAGAATCTCAGAAAAAGGTGGATGAATTGCGCAATAACATCACTCATTCACTACCTCATGAGTTGCGTACTCCTCTCAATGGTATTTTGAATCTTGCCCAATTCCTCATAGAAGATTATGATACCATAGAGCGGAATGAAGCTCTGGAAATGCTTCAGGAAATCTGTGTCTCTGGCGAACGTTTATATCGGCTCACCCATAATTTTTTACTCTATGCAGAACTAGCGCGAATCGAGCAACAACCTAAGCAAGTAAGGAAGCTGCTTAATTCTGGAGAGCAAAGTTTTACTAGAACAATTATCCAAGACCTTGCTATCCAAATATCTCAGAAGGTAAATCGGAAAGAGGATTTGCAGTTAGAACTGCAAGAAGCAGTTGTCAAGATTTCTCAATCAAAATTTACTAAAATTGTTGAAGAAATCATTGATAATGCCTTGAAGTTTTCCGAGCTTGGTAATTCGATTCAGATTCAGAGTTATTTTCAGGATAATTACTTTAATATTTTGGTTATCGATCACGGACGAGGCATGACACCAACTCAAATTGCTAAACTCGGAGCCTATATGCAATTTGATCGTCAACTCTACGAACAACAAGGCTCTGGATTAGGGTTGATCATTGCCAAACTGCTGACTGAATTACACGGTGGAGAATTAAACATAAACAGTTTCCCAGGAAAACAAACAATTGTCCATGTTATGCTTCCAGGGAAATTATCAATTTAAGGATTGATTGTTGATTACTAAAGTTTAGTTATTAAACTTTAATTGTTCAGGGTTCATCTATGATATCAAGTATGCTCAGGGAATAGGGAATAGGGAGTAGGGAGTAGGGAGTAGGGAGTAGGTAATAGGCAATAGGCATGCTAGCAATAGGCATGCTAGCAATAGGAACCCACCCCTAACCCCTCCCAGGAGGGGAAGGCAATAGGCATGCTAGCAATAGGTAAAAAAGAATGTGTACCTCATAGCTATCAGAAACGCTATATATTCACTGCTTGTCCAGGATAAAGCTATATCGTTAGCTGATTGCTTATAGCTGACTGTTGACATCAGCTTAACTCTGCTGGCGTCGTTCGTTTATAGTCTTAGTTTTTTTGCTCAAAAGTCCGTTGTCATTTGTTATTGGTATTAAGAGTCCACTTGGTTGAGCCACCTGCAGAAGACTCTTGTGTTATACAATATCAATGCGCTTCGGACTTGATATCATGCCACACTTTCTTGTCGCCATTGATTTTTCCGAGATATAGCGCTACGCCCAAGGCAATAGGCATGCTAGCAATAGCTGATTATAATAGCTTTTGCTGCTTTTATAAATGTCAAACACCTTAATGCGTAGTGCTATAACACCAGTAGTGATTGCCCAAGCAGAGTCTTGACTCCTTAATCCTTCATAATAAAATTCATGCATCCAGTTGATTACATCATTGTTACTATTTACCTGATTTGCATAGTTGTTTTTGGAGTTATTCTTCAACGGAAAGCATCTGAGGGTATAGAATCCTACTTTTTGGGAAATCGCAATCTGCCCTGGTGGGTTTTGGGGGCTTCTGGAATGGCCTCCAATACTGACTTGGCTGGCACGATGGTGATCAGCGCCTTAATTTATGCTCTGGGAACGAAGGGATTTTTCATCGAGATCCGGGGTGGCGTTGTCTTAATTATGGCTATTTTTATGATATTCATGGGCAAGTGGAACCGACGGGCAAAGGTGATGACTTTGGCGGAATGGATGCACTTGCGCTTCGGCTCAGGACGGGAAGGCAATACGGCTCGGATCATAAGTGCTGTTGCTAATATTATCTTTGCTATTGGCTCAATGAGTTACTTTTCGGTTGGGGGCGGCAAATTCTTGGGGGAATTTCTGGGTATTGATGACCGCTATGCTTCGATATTTTTGATTTTGCTCGCCCTGGTATACACGGCTGTTAGCGGTTTTTACGGCGTGGTATGGACGGATGTATTTCAAGGTATTTTGATTTTTATTGCGATTATCTATATTTGTGCGATCGCATTCTCTACGGCAACTATCCCGGATACCTTCTCGGTCTCGATTCCTGGGGCTGAGCAATTGCAAACTTGGAATTTCACGGAGTGGAGCAGCATCTCGCCCCCAATCACAGTTGATCTACCGGGAGACTATGCCATATTCAACTTGTTCGGTGGCGTGATTTTATTCTATCTGTTCAAAGAAATTATGGTAGGGTTTGGCGGCGGGGGTGGCTATATGATCCAACGCTATTTTGCCGCTAAAAGCGATCGCGAAGCCGGGTTACTGTCCTTATTTTGGATAATCTTGCTTTCTTTCCGTTGGCCCTTGGTTACAGCCTTTGCAGTATTGGGTATCCATTACGGAACCACTAAAGCAGTAATTGCTGACCCTGAACTTATCTTACCAACGGTGATCGCAGAATATGTGCCAGTGGGGATAAAAGGGTTGCTGATAGCTTGTTTTATTGCAGCAGCTATGTCTACCTTTGATTCAATAATCAATGCTAGTGCTGCTTACTGGGTTAAGGATATTTATCAAGCTTATATCAATCCCCAAGCCTCTAGCCAACAACTGATTATTCAAAGCCGCTGGGCATCAATTATAATTGTAGTGGTGGGATTGCTATTTAGTTTCAATATTACCAATATCAATGACATTTGGGGATGGCTAACCCTGGGACTAGGTGCTGGACTGTCTATTCCTTTGGTGTTGAGATGGTACTGGTGGCGCTTTAATGGCTATGGATTTGCCCTTGGGACGGTGGCGGGGATGGTAGCGGCTATTTTAACTAAGGCAATAGTACTACCCAATTTAAATTACGCTCAATTTCAGGAATATGCGCTGTTTCTCATTCCCAGCGTTTGCTCATTACTAGGATGTATCGTAGGGACATTTTTAACTGAGCCAACTGACCGGGAGGTGATGGATAATTTCTATAGAGTGACTCGACCGTTTGGGTTTTGGGGAGTAATCCGTCAAAACCTCCCAGCTAATAGTCAGGCAAAAATCAGGAACGAGAATCGGCGGGATATTCTATCTACATTGATCGGGATTCCTTGGCAGATAGTCTTGTTTTTAATGGGAATCATGTTGATGATGAAACGTTGGGATAATTTTGGAATTATGTTGTTTTTATTTATTATCCTATCTATTTGTTTGTACTTTAATTGGTTTAGACACCTGTCAAAAGAGGTGAGATTAGATTAAGTTTGAAACTATAGCAAAGGGAATAGGGAATAGGGAATAGGGAATAGGGAATAGGGAACAGGGAACAGGGAACAGGGAATAGGGAAAAGTAGGAAAGACCGCGCTGCATCACTACTCCCGACTCCCGACTCCCGATTCCCGACTCCCGATTCCCGACTCCCGATTCCCGATTCCCGAAACAACCGGACACGATATCAGAGGACAAAGAAAAGTCCAAAACCCAAAATAATTGCTCCAACTGCAACAGTCAATGACCAGAAACGATGGTAGCTGTTGACAGTGGTGTTATTGTTTTCCAAGTGGATCAAGTCTAGCCAAGGAGCAATTCCTCTGCGGAACCAGCCAACTACATTGACTTGGGAGCCAATTAAGTTCTGCACCTTACTGCTACCAAAGAGGAAGTTACCGATTGGACCAAAGCGAGAAGCATAGCGGGTATAAATCATCCCACTGCGGTCTTGAAGCTTGAGATCGGAACCAAATTTATAGCCAGCATCGCCGCGACCAATTAACTCACCTTGGAGTTTCACGGGACGACCACGCAAAGGACTGGCGTAGGGGTCACACATTAAGGTGAAGATATCCGATCGAGATGATTGCTTGAAATCTGGGTACATCACCAGGGTCTTAATCAAGGTTCCCACAGCAAAGCCAAAAAGCATAAAGCTGGGCAATACTGTTACTTGAGCAGTCCAACTCAAGACGATAGAAGCAATCATTAAACCAGTAATACTACCAATGAATTGAGCATTGAACAATACGATATCCACGGCAAAATTACCATAGAGCTTTTTCTTACTGAGCTGATTGCCTTCTCGGACGACAGTAGCCATATCAAATTCAGTCTCTAAGTCCATTTGCTCAGCATAAGTAGTTAAAGCGCGGACTCGTTTACCGGTTAGGGGATGAGTAGAATTCAACTCCATCCACCAACCCCAGGGGTTAAAGATATCCCAGAGAAAAACTCGTCCAACTTTCTGGGAGTCTGAGGCGATACGATAGGCGGTACCGGTAGAAGCAGCAGCTTTGTGGTCGCAAATACCGAGGGCGCGGGTTCCTTCAATCAATTTACTGGGTTCTTTTGCTCGTTCCCCTTCTTCGACGATACCGTAGGCAATCTTCACCAAAGCTCGTGATAGAGCATTTGGGTTACCGGTAGTTTCAGCAGCAAAGTGATCAGCATAGTACTCTCGGGTTCGGGATAGGTACAGCACCAGGTAAGTGCCGATGATGTAAAACACATAAGCTACCATTGCTGCTGTTTGAGCAGCATCTTTGCCTTTACTGTTACCACCGCCGCGACTGATCCGTCTAGCGAAAGAATAGATCAGGTAGGTGATTTGTACCAAAGTCGCCGCTAAGGTCATTACGGCAAAGTCCCAGTGGACAATATGCCCCAATTCATGAGCATAAACTGTGGCGATTTCATCATCATCAAGGTAAGTAAATAAACCCTGACTAACGACTAAACGAGCGCTGTTTGGTAGGGAACCATAGGTAAACGCGGTGGGATTTTGGTCGTCAATGATACCCAATCGAGGTTGTTTGATATTTTTTTCTTGACAGACCCGCTCAATCACCTCTGCGCTTTCAGGACTATAGCGCTGGATATCTGCTAGGGTTACCCAACGGGTTTGGTAAAGCCAGCGTTGGGTTAAGTCCATGATCCAGGGAGAGATGAAAAAGGCAGCAACATTAAAAATTAGGGTGATGGCAACTGAGATGATTAACCCAGTAACAGGATTGTTACTATTTAGGATTAGCAGCAAACTCAGAGATAAGACTAATACCATCCCAAATAGTAAAGAGATGGTAACACCAGAGGCAAGGGCAAGATTACCGGCAATGCCTTTCATGGCTAACCTGATTCCAGTTTGCGCCACTCTTCCGGCTTTGTGACGGGATTTTGACATGGCTTTAGCTGTTGTTTTTGTTAGGGTTGTTTTTGTTGACTTTGAAGTGAGGGTGGCCAGACATTTTTTTGCCCAATTGCTGACCTGGGAATTTGGGTGATTTTATAACTTCCGACAGAGGGCGATCGCTTTTTTGTTCTCACCATTGCCGCTATAGGCTTTCACCAGAGCTGCTTGGGCTTGACTATAGTCTTGGGAATGGTGATCGGAAGAATGTTGGCAATAGTGGCAATAGTCTTCTAGCCATTGCACCGCCTCTGCATAACGTTTTTGTTTGAGAGCATTTAATCCATTTTCTAGTGACATCGGCGTCTTATGATCATCTCCTAGTTCACTCGGGTCCTACACTTCTATGAACTGTCTATGAACTGTCATTGAAGGTAGTCTGGTCTTGGTTGGGCTTATTTGACACTCCCCGGCCTAAAGGCGCGGGGATTCTTCGTTCAACGATCCGACTTGCTGAACCTGGCCGGAGCCAAGAACAGTAGAGGCCAGATCTCCCGAAGAGTTTGGATAATGGATCCAGGTTCCGGTGTGCCCCACCGTACCCAAGGCTGTTACGGTCGATGCCTGGTATTATCCAGGGCACCTCCGCTTCAGAACTGGACGTGAAACTTTCGCCTCATCCAGCTCCTGAGTATCCTCAACCTTTCGGCTTGCCTAACGGCAGGCTCCAGTGGATTTCTTGGTGGCAGCTTTGATGTACTGCCATTAGGTTCTTTTGCTTCCAATTGTCGTGGTTTCCATCGATGTGATGAAGATGTACATATTCGTCGCTTAGGAACCTATGTCCGCAATGTCCACAGGAATGGTTTTGCTTTTTCAAAGCTTTAGAGGTAGCATCGTCGTATAATATGGAGTTCCTCAAACTCCAATAGACTAGGTCTCCATCGTAGGGGGACTTAGTCCCTTTAACGTTTACGTGTTGATTTTGTTCATACCCTACTGCTGGGAAGCCTTTCTTACATAGTTCATTGGCTCTATACCGGTTTACTTTCTTTTCCTTTCGGAATTTACGGTTTGTGGTTTTATTCATGAACCATAAACTATCTCGGGAACTGCTCATGTCGCAGCTTTTATGGTAATTCCTCCATCCGCGCACGATTGGAGCTAATTTTTGGGCTTTTACTTCAGCGCCATAGTTCGAGTTGTTGACCACGGCTTTAATCTTCTTTCGGATGTTCCGATGGTTTTCCACTGAGGGAATACATCGGAATTTTCCGTTTTTCTGGACTCTCATATGCCAGCCGAGGAAGTCAAATCCGTCTGTCGTTTTGGTCAGCTTGGTCTTTTCTTGATTTACCTCTAAGCCCCTTTGGGCTAGGAAGTTTCTCACTTTATCTAAAATCTTCTCAGCGTTGTCTCTAGGCTTAAGAATAAACACCATGTCATCCGCGTATCGGATGCTGGGGTGGATGTTTTCTATTCCGTCAAGCGCAATATTGGCTAAGAGTGGACTAACCACCCCACCTTGGGGCGTGCCTTGCTCCGGGAATTCCGGATTGATGCCTGCTTTTAGACATCTGAATATCCCCATCTTCAGACCCGCAGGTGCTAGCAATCTATCCATAATGGAGCTATGGGAGATGCGGTCAAAGCATTTCTTGATGTCTAGTTCGATTACCCTCTTTTTAATGCCGTTGCTGTTTGATTTTAGGTGTAGGAACAGGCGCTTTTGTGCGTCTTGGGCACTTCGGCCTGTCCTGAATCCGTAGCTGTCGGCACTGAATGTGGCCTCATGGGCTGGTTCGAGAGCATACTTGGCTAGACATTGCCACGCTCTGTCTTGGATTGTCGGTACTTTCAACATTCTCGTACCCCCATTTTTCTTGGCTATGGGTATTGCCCTTAAGCCTTGGTGCGTCCAGTTTTCCGCACTGGATACTAGTTTTTTAAGTACCTCGAACCGTTCTTTGTAGGATAAGGATGATTTTCCGTCTACTCCTGCGGTTCTTTTTCCAAGATTTAGCTGTGTCACTTGACGGATTGCCAGCATTTGTGCTGAGCGGGATTTCAGAATTAGTTTTTGTAAAGACCGCGCCTTTCTCAGGTCACCATCTCGAACTGCTTTATACACTCGCTTTTGTAGGCGGAAAAGGTTCCGGCGGAGTTGCTTCCACTTTTGACTTTTCCAGAGGTCACTATATCTATTTGACATGTGTCTACCCGTGCTCTTCATCAGTTTTGTGTACTCTGGATACCCGCCACCAGTTTAATGATGGCATCCTACCCGACAGTGGGGATTGAGTTTGGCATAACTTACCGAGGCTCGACTACACCTCAGACCCATATTTGCTGTCGTTTTTACTCGTTCCATCTATCAGATTGTTTTGGTGATTTAGGGCAGTCCAATTTGCCTACCCCCTTCTCAGAGATTACAGCTATCGAAAAGATAACGCTGTGAGAATGAGAGGGTCAAGTCGCACATTTTTCATTCCAGATTGTGGCTTCATCCTTAGACACTTTTCTAGGACTAGTTTTACCCATGTCACCTCCCCGTTAGCGCCAGTGATACCTATCTGCTTCGGTTCTGATTGCGCCCTGGTGCCAGCTTCACTCTGCGGAGTTGCCGCTCGCTCGGTGTGGCCAAGATAGGGAGTCACTTGTCTCTTCAAGGGGTGGGTTTTCACCACCATCCGAAAGACAGTTAGAACTTTGAGGTGTTTTTAACCTCGCGAGTCCCCTAGCTCATACCCCTCCAGTCGCTGGAGGCTCCTAGCTAGAACGAGCCGCACCTTTTCAAAATGTTGATCGCAGCGTTGTGATCACGGTCTAATTCACAGCCACATTCGCAGATGTGAGTCCTAGTTGACAGTGACTTTTTTACTACTTCGCCGCATTCTGAGCAGTTCTGGCTTGTGTAGGCAGGGTTTACCGCAACAGTGACTCTGCCAAATTTCTGACCAAAATGCTCCAACCATTTCCTAAATTGATACCAACCTGCATCATTAATAGACTTAGCCAGGCAATGGTTTTTAACCAGGTTTTTGACTCTTAAATCTTGCCTTACGGCACGCTGCGCGAACATAGGCGACCAGGTCGTTAGACCGGATTACGCAGCGCGCCAGTCTCTTGGCGTGCTCTATGCGCTACGCGCAGGCTACGCCAACACGTTGCCTACTTATTTTAAGGTGTTGCCTGCCTAACCTATTAACTGCTTTCTTGCGATTAGTTGAGCCTTTCTTTTTCCGAGATACTCGGCGTTGATAAAACTTTAGACGCTTTTCCCCTGTTCTATAAAAACGTGGGTTAGGTTCAGTGTTCCCCCTAGAATCGGTGTAGAACTCCTTTAGTCCTACGTCTAATCCTACAGTGGCGTCAGCAGGCTCTAATTGTTCATTCACATCAACAGAGATGCAAAATTGAACATAGTACCCATCAGCCCTCTTGACCACTCGAACCCGTTTAATTTGCTTTTTGTCGAAACGCCACAAGTCCCAGGTACCCTTGAGTTTTAGCTTGCCAATTCCTTTCTTGTCACTGAAGGTTATTGACTTTTTGTCAGGAGACAGTTTCCATCCCGACTGTTTATATTCAACCGATCTACAGTGTTTTTGAAAGCGTGGAAAGCCTTTCTTCCCTGGTACCTTCTTCTTACAATTTTCAAAGAAGCGAGAAATTGACGACCATGCTCTTTCAGCCGCAGCTTGTCGGGCGGTAGAGTTTAGTTCATTAGCAAAAGGGAAATTCTTAGCCAGGGTCTTGCAGTACTTATTTAAGTCGTATTTACTCAACCCTTTATTGTCTATCCATAACCGAAGGCAGCTATTTCTCACGAACTTAATTGTCCGAATAGCCTCGTCTATGGCTTGATACTGTGCCTTTTTTCCGTATGCCTTGAACTCAATAATAATCATCATAAATCGACCTTTTCTGCTATACTATTATACTAACACGCTTAGCACAAATTGACAAGTATTAACCTGTATTTTCGCGCTTTGCGACTAAAGTCGCTAGTCACTTTCATCTCCGCTCTAAAGAGGCGGAGTTTTCAGTGTTTAGTTTTCTAATAAACTATTCCCATCTAAGGAGATAATTTCCTGATTTAGAGTGATTTGGGAAATATAAATTTACTAGAGTTAAGGGAAAATGAGACGACAATAAATAGCGATCGCATTTCCCCATAACAGCAGTAACCTCTACTAAGTAATCAGGGCTAGCTAATCAAGTTATGAAATGTTTTACAAAACTTAATACTTCACTAACTCTACTTGTAGGGTCAACAGTCAGGACCCTAGACCATAAGGGCGTTTAGAATCCAGTTTTCGGTAAGTCTTGAGAATCTTGCTCAGGTCTACTTCTGTTGCAAATTGCCATGAACGGCTAGCCAAATGCAGGGTGGCTCAGCACTGGTATATTCCACTCGATGCTTTTGATGAGCTTTAATAAATAGATAATCCCCTGGTTTGAGCTTGACACTGGAACCGTCAACGTAGCTAAGGGTTGCTTGCCCTTGTAACAGGATTACCCATTCGTCTTGGTCTTGGTCATACCACTCTCCCGTTGGTGTAGTTTGTCCAGTGGAGATGATGCGCTCGATTAATAGGCTCTCGGTAGATATCAACGGTTCAAACAGTTCTTCGGTAGGAAGTTCAGGAGGTAAGTTGAAAATGTTAGCTATCTCTTCAGTGTTCATACATCACCTTATGAATCAAGTTCAATGGAGACAACGACCTGTCCGTGATCAGATTGCCAAGTCTCAATTTTCTCTTCACTCAAAGTTTCGTCGATCAGATGATCATTGAAAAGGGAGACATACCCAACTCTGCCAATGCGTTTGGGATTTTGAACCACGAATTCCTGACTCACGAGGATGTGATCTAGGCTCTCGTGGTGGCCATTATGGATGTGGGTGTAGTAGAAGTCACCATAGTTTTGTCGAGCTTGAATGTCTTTGACGTAATACAACAACGTATCCCAGATCATCTGCTTTTGCTGAAACCAGAGTTTTCTCAAAGGGGGCTCTCCAGAAACGATTTGAGAGGTTATAGCCACACCACTATCATTGACATCACCCATCACTATTACCGGATGATCCCTGTGCTGAAGCTTATCCATCAAAATTACCCGCAAAGCTGTTGCTTCAGCTGCTCGCAGGATTAGAGCTCTGGCTTGTCCTTTGGCTTTTTCAATCGGGTCGTTGCGGTCTACTCCATCTGGGATGATCGGACGCTTGGACTTGAGGTGAATGACAAAAACTGTACAATCAATCGTGTCACTCAGCTTGAGATGTGCTTCCAACACTGGTCGAGAAAAACGCTTGAGTGGGATGTCTGTTCCTTGGATATCCAGGCATGCCGTAGTGGGAAAATCTTGGATGACGTTGTATTCAAGCACTGGAAACCTGGAGGTCAGGGCAACAACTGGACTTTTACCCGTAGGCTTTGCTACCACAGTTGTAGCATTGTCATAAACTTGGCTCTGAGCCAGTGCTTGTTGGAGAGCTTCTTGATGAAATACCTCTTGAAAGCCAACAATGTCAGCTTTCATCTTCTTCAGTTGTTCACCAATCCAGGTGGTCTTAAGAGCGTACTCTGTTTGGGTATATATCTTCTTTCTATAGTATGGGACATCTGGTAGCACTAAGTTGCATAGGTTAAAGGTTCCAACCTTGAAACGATTTCGATTCATGATTTTTATTTGCGCTGAGAGCTATGTCTCCAGCTTGGCATTTCCTCATCTAAAGATGCGGGGAGTCTCGGTTCAAGGAAGAGCTGTAAAAAAAAAGGGTAAATGTGGTAAATGTGGTAAGTGTGGTAAGTGTGGTAAGTGTGGGGCGCGGGGAGTGGGGAATTTTTGCCTAATTGCGAAATTGAGATGCACCCTAAAAGATTCTAGTTGGGGAAACTTACAGCGTTTTTCATAACTATGAGGTAAACAGGATTTTTTTCCTGTTCCCTGTTCCCTGTTCCCTGTTCCCTGTTCCCTGTTCCCTGTTCCCTGCTCCCTGCTCCCTGCTCCCTAAAACCGAAGAATTTGTACCTCACCCAAATAAGAATTGCTATCAATGCTATAACCAACACTCCTCAAGGTGAGAGAATAAATTAATCCTCATCCTCCAAATCGATAATACTCCCAAATTCATGCCATCACGACCAACTAGAGTTGGCAGGTGACCCACTGGAGCCCAGATTACGGAAAATGTAAGGTCTTCATAATTTTTCCATCGTCTTCTGAGGTGCAATCCTTTCCGCTGTCGCCATCCCACACGATGACCAAATTGTTGATAAAGCTTAGTTTGATACGCTAATAGGTTAGGGAAATAATTACTGCGGGAAATACTGTTTGGGTTGTAATAAGAACTTAAAACATAAACGCTTCGGTTGAATTCCAGTTTATCAACGTTATTATCGTCACTATCAAGTTTTCCCCCAAGCTTCTCCCAAATTTCTTTTTGCAAACTGAAGCCGAATTGCCCACTGCTATACTTTAGCCAAAGCCCCTCAATGGTGTGTAGATCGGTGCAGGGAAAATTCTTGATTGACTCAGGGTCGAGATTGTTGTATTCTTCTCGACCAACTGCTTTGACCATCAGAGCAAAAGTTTCCTGATCGGCTTCTTTCCATTTACCGGCTCTTAGTAAATCTCGCAAGTTAGAGTAGTCTATGCCTTGATCAGAAATGAGTTGGTCAGGTTGGTGTAGGTCAACAGTTATCCCCAACTCTTTGTGTTTTTTAGTTAAGGTATATTGAACAATTTCAGGAATTTTACCATACCGTTCATAGTTTTCCACAATTTTGCGATACTTGGCTTCGATTTTGCGATACTCACTATCGGGATCATGGTTGCGGTCTTGATTCATTAAAATAGTCAGTAAAATATCCAACCCTTTATTATCGATAAACAGAGCTGGCTCGATCTCGGGCTTAATAGTCTGGACTTTTTCGGTGGCATAGTTATGTAATTCACGAACATAGATTAAGCCAGCCCCATCTCGGTCTGCTGCACCAGTTTCAATTCCTTCCACTAAGTACTGGGTGTAAAGGGAAGAATGAGCTGGTTTCTGTTCAAAAGAGGTTTGTGTAGTTGTGGAGGAGGTGAGAACTGCTCGCCCTGGAGCACTGAGTTCTTCCTTGAGATTGACACTCACAGGTTCTGTCAGCCAACCGTCAACTGAAGCACTATAGTAATCACACTCAAGAATTACTATTTGTTGCTGAGCATCACTACGACTCAATTGCTGGTGTAAAAAAGAAGCGGGCAAGGTAGTACCTTCAAGGTTATCTTTAGTCGTGATGCTAGTTGTTAAATAAAGTTTACCATCCTGATGAATAATTCCTTTGCCAGAGAAAAAAACTAGGGCTAAGTCATTGACCCCACATTGGTCAACTAGCTTCTGAATTGCCTGTTTTAGGGTTTCCAGATTGGGATTGAGCAGCAACTCTACCCGATTAAAATCCCCTAGGTTTTTCTCTTGCAAAACTCGCTGCATTGCTTCTACATCATTGGAGGCAGCTTGATGGGTAGTTAAACCTTCTGCATACTGATCAACCCCGATCAGCAGTGCTACTTTCTTAGCCATTTACTTTTTCACTAATGCCATCTCTTATCTTCTTATAGCATTTCTAAAATAGGTGAGGTACACAAGTTTTGGATTTTAGGGAATCGGGAATCGGGAATCGGGAATCGGGAATCGGGAATCGGGAAAAAATCTTGTGTACCTCATCAAGAGGAGAACTGCTATATAATAATTAAGGACTGATTAGATTTTCAGAGGGTTCCTACTCCCTACTCCCTACTCCCTACTCCCTACTCCCTACTCCCTACTCCCGACTAGTCACGGGTCTTGGTTAACCATTAGAATCGATTTAATTTTTCTTTTGATTCGATTTCCGTTTTTGTCCACTCTCCCATAAACGGTTTTGCCGTTATAATAAAGAGCGGAGGAGCTTCCTCCATCTAGATTCATGGCTTTTTCAACCCCGGCAATTTTCAGGAAAGTAGCCAGGGCCCTGAAGGACATACCGGAATTTCTGGGAGCTTCTGGTTTTTGAGCCACCATTACTAACAAAATGCTGCCATCAGGAGTAATACCGACTGCACTTCTAGCATTGAGTCGGCTGCTCCCTAGGGCATCTCGTATGACTTTCCCATTTTCTACAGCTAAAAAACCTTCGGTGACTGATGTAATTTGTGGAACCAGCAACGGACCACTGCCTAGGGCATCTAATAATTCACAACCGGGGGGGGTCGGTTCACTGTGTAGGGTAATATCATAGCGGACTGTTGACCCACAACGGTATCGCCGAAATTCTGATCGATTGAGAATTTTATCCATGTAGGGCTGTAAGTTGGGATTTTGGATCAGCCCCTGGTTGTCACGGGGATCTGCTACCAGTTGCCCTTGCTTGATTACGATTGAGGTGGTCTTCTGATTTTTTGGGTCAAAAAAACCGCCGTTGATGGCAGCTACAGCTTGGTGCTTTTGGGCTAAATCTTCTAAGGTGATTAACTGTTCCGATATGGCGGGAGTAACGGAAAATCCACTTTCAGCTGGAATTAATAAGGTGTGAACCACACTAAAGTCTAGAGTATGGGATTGGTATTTGATCTGTTTCTGGGGTGGGGAAACATCTGAAGAGAGGGCATCGGGTGGCTGGTGATTCCGGATAGATGACCACGCAACCCCTAAACCTATGGCAATCAAGCTCAGCCCAAGGATTTTTCTCACGTTCTGTTAAAAGCAAGTAACTATAGCAAAGGGAACAGGGAGTAGGGAGTAGGGAGTAGGGAGTAGGGAGTAGCGATGCAGCGCGGTCTTGGGGGTTCCCCCCACTCGCTATTGCATCAAGACGGGAGTAGGAAATATAGCATCAAAAATTATCACAATTCCTACACGGATCCCTATTTTTATGTAAGTCCAAGCTACTCCAGACTCCCGACTCCCTATTCCCCTTACTACAGTACTCAACCGGATGTCACATCATAGAGCATAATCCGATGACCATCGTAATCACAGAATCCTTGCTCAGTGAAATTGAGGTTTGGTGGTCTAGTAAAGTAATTGGGCTCAATGGTGTCAAGTCCCAGTTCACGGATTTTCTGAATGGTTAGGGTGAGGTCTTTTACTCTGACCACCAGGGCTAAACGATAGGGAGTGGTAGGGGTGGGTAATTCAATTCCTTTGACTTCGGTCAGAGCCAGGGCTCTAGGTTCGTCTTCTGTACTGAGTGATGCAAATTTGAGCTGAGCAGTTTTGGGAAACTGAAACACTGGGTATAGGTAAGAGTCTGGGGATGCTTCAGCTAGATAGTCGAGCTTAAATCCTAGAATATCTCGGTAAAGGGTGAATGCTCGTTCGAGATCAGCAACCACCAAGCAGGGGCGCTTGATGTGAAGCTCATCTAGATTAGGGGTATTGGGGTTGACTGAGGGCTGATTGGTTTCCATTCACCCACCTAATTTTGTCTGAGCTAATTATATAGCAAAGGGAATAGGGAATAGGGAATAGGGAATAGGGAGTAGGGAGTAGGGAGTAGGGAGTAGGGAGTAGGCAAAAGGCAAGAGGCAAGAGGCAAGAGGGAAAAAATATTGTGTACCTAATAGCTATGATAAACGCTATAAAGCTTGGGGAATTGGTAAGTGGAAGAAGTGTTGAATATAAAACTTGGGATGAAGTAGTTTTCGATAATATGCTATCTTTAATACCATTTTTTTGCCGTTTTATCCTACTTTTTTAGTGATGGTAAACCTTCAACCTGCCAACCTGAAAACCTTATAGCAATTCTACGACTTGTGAGGTACAAATTTCTGGTTTTTAGGGAGCAGGGAGCAGGGAGCAGGGAGCAGGGAAGAGGGAAAAGGGAAGAGGGAAGAGGGAAAAAATAATGTGTACCTCATGAGTCCTATAAACGCTATATAACCTTCAACCTTATATAGCAATTATCATAGCTATGAGGTGCAAAGCGATCCCCCTAAATCCCCCTTATCAAGGGGGACTTTTAGGTTGATAATTGTACCTCATAAGTGCAATAAAGGCTATAACCTTCAACCTTACAACCTTCAACCTTACAACCTTCAACCTTCAACCTTCAACCTTCAACCTTCAACCTTCAACCAAATAACTGATAGCTGATAACTGATAGCTGATAGCTGATAAGTTAGCTATCAAAAAAGTTTGCGATCGCATTCGCAAATCCCTCAAAGGAGCTGTAACTTTCGGATACAATAGAAACAGTTAATCCCAATTTTTCAGTATTAGCAGCGGTATAGGGACCAAAGCAAGCAACGACACAATGGTTATAATCCTGGGGGGAGTTAACCATTGTCAAAAAAGCTGTTACTTCTGCGGTGCTACTAAAAGCGATTACATCTATCTTGCCTTGACGAATCAGGTTTAATTCTACATGATAGATAGTTTTATCTAAAATTCGGGTTTGATAGGTCAATACCGGAGTGACTTTCATGCCCAATTCCTGTAAACCGGAAACAAAATTGGGAATGACATTAGGTTCTGGTATCCCGACTACCTCTGGAATAGGAACTAATATAGTTTTCTGATCAATAGTTGGATAGTTAGACAATTCAGTAACAATTCCGGTTGGGCTAGCTTCAGCCGGAACTAAATCAGCTGTTACTCCAAAATCCGACAATCTTTCGGCATCTTTTCCAATCGCAGATAGTTGACAATTTTTCAGCACAGATGTAGAAATACCCAAGGATGCCATGCGCTCAAAAAAAGCGTCTATTCCGTTTCGACTAGTAAAGGCAATCCAATCAAATTTATGAAGTTGCCTGAGAGCAGCATCTAATTCAGGGAAATTTTCTAACAAACAAGTTTCAATAGTTGGCATCACTATGGGAAGTCCACCCTGATTAATGATTTGTTGAGATAACCGAGAGCTATAGTTTCTCGGTGCTGTTACAATGATTCTTTTGCCATAGAGAGGGAGTTGATTGGAGGGAGATAGAGGGTGCATGTTTTGATTGTTAATTTATAACTAAAGGAAGTGTGGGGAGGGTGGGAAGTGTGGGGAGGGTGGGGAGAGTGGGAGATAGGGAGAGCGGGAGATAGGGAGATGGGGAGATGGGGGAGATTTTTATTAAGGGTAATTGTCATAACATGATACAGCGGTTTTCAATTCATTGAGGTACAAATTTATGGGTTTTAGGGAACAGGAAATCGGGAATCGGGAATCGGGAATCGGGAATCGGTTAAAAATCCTGTGTACCTGATAGTTATGAAAAACGCTGTAAATTTTAAAAAAGGATTACAGTTCTTTTCATTACCAAAAATTCCTATATACTTAATTAAATCTTGCCTCTTGCCTTTCCCAAAGAGATTATGTTCACAACTCAAATGTAAATGCTATATAACCTTCCTAGGGCGAAACTAGTCAAAACATTAATATAGCGTTTTTCATACTTATGAGGTACAGTCAATTTTGTTACCCCTACTCCCTACTCCCCTACTCCCTACTCCCCTACTCCCTACTCCCCTACTCCCTACTCCCTACTCCCTGTTCCCTGTTCCCTGTTCCCTTTCCTATAGATGAATAAATTAGCACTTACCTTAAAAAATCCCTTTTTCACCGATATCAAGTGGATCCTAAGCCTTTTCCTGGCCGCCCTTTTCCTTTGGGGTATTTTTCTGGGAAATGTACCCCTACGGGACTGGGATGAAGGCACTAGAGCCCTGATCGCTAGAGAAATCTATCGCACGGGTAACTGGCTCCATCCTACTCTGTGGGGAGAACCTTATCTACTTAAGCCCCCTTTGATGGATTGGTTGATTGCCTTAAGCTATAAACTAGGGGGTGTCCAAGAATTCACTACTCGTCTGCCTGGTGCTTTTTTGTCAGCTTGTGGAGTACCACTGCTCTATTTAGTAGCACGAGAACTATTCGTTGAACGTCTCAGTGCCATGTTTGCGGCTAGCGTCTACTTGACCCTGTTGCCAGTTGTGCGCCACGGACGTTTGGCGATGCTGGATGGCATGATCAATACTTGGTTTTTGCTGTTGCTATTGTGCTTACTTAAAGCTTGTCAGGCTCAGCCTTATTGGGCAATTGGAATCGGACTTTGTTTAGGACTAATTACTTTCACAAAAGGTCTATTAGTTGTGCCTTTAGGGGCAATTGTATTGGTCTTTCTTCTGGCAAATAAAACCTTAGGGTTGTTGAAAAGTCGCTATTTCTGGTTGGGCATATTCCTAGGTTACGCACCGGTTTTGGTTTGGTATATTGCCCAATGGCAGCATTATGGAGCAACCTTTTGGCATGTTCATTTTCTCTCGCAAGGATTCGCTCGCATCTCTGAAAAGGTGGAAGGTAATCAAGGAACACCCTGGTATTATATTTTGGAGTTAATTAAGTATACTTTCCCTTGGCTATTGTTTTGGCTAGGAGGATTCTATCTAGCTTGGCGAAAACCCCTCACGAGTTGGGGGAGTTTGATTTTAATTGGGACTATCGGCTATTTGACTATTATTTCTATGATGGCAACCAAGCTGCCCTGGTATATTATGCCTGTGTATCCCTTTTTTGCTATAGCTGTTGCGGCTCAACTCACTGTATTTTGGCAATATTGGATTCGCTATCCTAAGATTTTAACAATTATTTTAGGGTTTATTGGAGTAGCCGCTTTAGGGGGATGTATTTATTTTATCTTGGCAGATCCTCAACCGGTTTTAATCATTATGGCTATGGTGGTAAGCCTAACCATGACCCTAGCGGCTTGGAAAATTAAACAGCATAACCGCAATTTCATCCCAATTTTATTGATAGGGATGTATATAACTTTGGTATTATTAATGAGTTCTCACTCTTGGCTCTGGGAGTTAAATGAAGCATTTCCAGTTAAGCCAGTAGCAGCTTTGATTCAGGAACATACGGCTCCAGGAGATATTATCTATACTTCTTTTTCCTATCAGCGTCCTAGTTTGGATTTTTATAGCGATCGCAAAGTGATTCCCCAAGATGAAAAGACTTTAAAACAGTTGTGGTCAACTCAATCTTACCTACTCTTAGACAACTCAACGTTAGACGCTTTGCAATTACCTAACCAAGTCTCTTTAGGAAGTGCTGAAGGGTTTACGTTAGCGAGAGGGATGGGAGTAGGGAGTAGGGAATAGGGAGTAGGGAATCGGGAGTAGGGAGTAGGGGAGTAAGCATTCAGCCGTCAGCAATCAGCAATCAGCAATCAGCTATCAGCTAATGCGCTACTTGAGGTGCTACTTGAGGTGCTATCAGCTTATGGGCGTCACAGGCTAGAAGCCTGTGCCACGCTAATTGAGGTGCTTTTGAATAAAATAAGCTGTTCGCGCAGCATGAGCCTTAGGCTGACGGCTGACCGCTGACCACTGACGGCTGACGGCTGACAGCTGACCACTGACGTTACTCAAGAGTAGAAAATAGCTCTGGCCAATCAATCACTGATGGTCTTGGTCCGCTGTTGATCAACTCAAAAACTTTTCCGACTGTAACAGAGTTAGTAATGGACTCTACACAAGCTGATGCCACATCAATTCGGCTAGCTTGACCTAATAAAGTATCCCCGGTACCTAATACTAACCCTAATTTTCCTCCTGTTGTCGCTTTCAACAGAGTGTTTAAATCATAGGACGTAAACGGACCGTCGATTAGTCGTCCTGGGCGAATAATAGTATACGGTAATCCTGAATTTATGATGATTTCTTCTGCCTTTTTTTTGGCATCGAGTACACCAAAGGAATTAAGAATACTATAGGGTGGTTTATCTTTCCGTAGCACACCACAAGAGGATACAAAGATAAACCGCTTGAGATTTTTAGGAGCTGCTGCTACCAGGTTCCTAACTCCTATAGCATCAACTTGCTCAGGACTATTTTTGGCTTTAGTACGACCGTAGCTGGGCTTGAGATAGATCTTGAGCCACTCGATCACACTTGGGAATCCTTTCGCTTGATCGATTGTGTCGAAATCCCACTTTTTAGAAGGGAAAGCAGTCGTTCCAGTACAACAGATGATATGAGTGACATTTTTTATGGCAGGGGGAAGACTAGGGCGTGTCTTCAAACTCGGAGATCCCCCATTATCCCCCTTAAAAAAGGGGGACTTTGAGTATGGCTCCCCCTTCCGCGCGGGGGGCTGGGGGGGATCTAAATCTTGCGGAAAACTTTGAAAACACGCCCTAGAGGGATAGCGGATGTCACCAACAATAATCTCCACTCGCTTATCAAACATTTGCTGAGCTTTTTCAGCACTGCGAGTCAGAACACTAACCTGAAAAGCTTTCTCTAGTAGCTTGGCCACCGTTAGCTGTCCCACCCCACCTGTAGCACCCGCCACCAGTACTTTCTCTGTTGAAGTCATCACCCCTGCTCCTCAAGTCTCAACTGGAATTGCAAACAAGTATAGAGTAGTTGTGGGTTTTAGGGAGTAGGGAGTAGGGAGTAGGGAGTAGGGAATCGGGAATCGGGAATCGGGAGTCGGGGAGTTACGGTTTTATCCGGTGGTGCGTTACGGGACGGGCTGTCCCAAAACTGGGAAAGATGTCGAAAATCAGGGCTAGCCCGTCCCTAACGCACCCTACGCCTTCAACCTCATAACCTTCAACCTTCAACCAAATAACCTTCAACCTTCAACCAAATAACCTTCAACCTACTAACCTTCAACCTTCAACCTACTAACCTTCAACCTCCTAACCTTCAACCAAATAACCTTCAACCTTCAACCTCCTAACCTTCAACCAAATAACCAAAAAAATAGCCGCAGAAATACTATCCACGGCTAGGAAGTTACCTTATGTCATTCAGTTTTTTCACCTATCCAGACGTGACCCTATGGGATTAGACCCGATGGGTTAGCCGGGGGGAAAACCCCCCAGTAATTTAACGTTTTACGGGATAATCAAGTACTTGACGGTAATTGTGATGAACTCTCCCGGAATGCCCGTTGGCTGAAGAGGAGTCCAGTCGGAAATTTCCGTGTAACGGAGTACATAGAGGGTATGCATCGTATTCAGTATGGCCTTGCGGGACCCCTTTAAAATGTGCTGAACACGGATTTTTTTTGGGGAAGATTCCTCAGGAGTATTGTCTGAATTAGGCGGTAATTGTGAAGGCATAAGGTGAACCTTTTGCTTAATATTTACATTTATAATCATAGTGATTATACTATAATTTGTCAAGGGTTTTGAAAATTTTTTTTTGGGGAGCGGTAAAATGGAGGTAACAGAAAACAGGGAACAGGGAACAGGGAATAAAATTGACTTTATAGTATAAGTATTAAACGCTATAAAGCGATGGCATTTTTTTAGCGTTCGCGTAGCGTCTCTTTCAGAGAATCGCGTTTTTTTTATGAGTAGTCAATATCGGGATTCGGGAACAGGGAACAGGGAACAGGGAACAGGGGTAAGAGTGTGGGGAGAGGGGAGATAGAAGAAATAGTTTTCGATAATTTGGTATATTTAAATACATTTTTGCGGATTTTTATCCTACTTACTGTTGTGTTAACAACAACGATAGACAGACATCCGCCATTTTGGTAAACGTTGATTACTGGATTCAATACTTCTGGTAGTAAATGGACTAGTAAATATTTTTTTAGGGAACAGGGAACAGGGAACAGGGAACAGGGAAAAAATACTATATACCTCATTAGGCGATAAACCGCTATAAATAGGAATTTTTTTTAAATAACTTTGATATTTTTTTTTGGGTGTGTTAAATTTAAAATAGTTTGAATTATCTATTCATAAATACTATATAATACCGCTTCTATTAGTAATGAATTAAACATTATTTTCCCCGATTCCCGATTCCCGACTCCCGACTCCCGATTCCCGATTCCCGATTCCCTACTCCCTACTCCCTACTCCCTACTCCCTTCTATGATTAACTCTGAATCCTTAAAAGCTATTGAAAACGCTAGACTAAATGACAATATTGGTAAGCCCCTTTATGACTCCTATTGTTTCTCCCAGATTCCCCAGATGATCTATCATCTGCTCACCGGTCAAGGAAACATGGGTTTACCTAGGAGTGTATTAGGAGAATTACCGGAACGCTATGATAAGGTTATTCTGATTTTTGTTGATGCTTTCGGCTGGCGCTTTTTTCAGGAATATCTTGAACAATCGGAATTTTTGAAGCGGTTTGTAGTGGAAGGTGTTGCTTCTAAATTGACTACCCAGTTTCCTTCCACAACTGCTGCTCATGTGACTAGTATTCACTCAGGGCTTCCGGTTGGTGAGAGTGGTGTCTTCCATTGGTTTTACTATGAGCCGCTGTTGGATGATATTATTGCTCCCTTGATGTTCTCGTTTGCTGGTGATAAGCAACGGGGAACCTTACACACAACTGGCATTTCTGAGCAAAGCCTTTTCCCTACCCAAACTCTCTATCACAAATTGCAACAGTATGGTGTGCAATCCTATTGTTTTCAACACTACAATTATGCTTACTCTCCCTTTTCACGAGCGGTGTGTGATGGGGCAACTACTATTTCCTACAAAACTATTCCTGAAGCATTAGTTAACCTGACTGAAGCAGCGATCGCTGAATCCCAGAAGAGCTACTTTTTCCTGTATTTGGATACTGTTGATGGGATGGCTCATAAATACGGTCCTGACTCCCTCCAGTTCCAGGCTGAAGTTAGCACACTTTTGCTAACTATGGAGCGACTTTTATATCAGAAGGTAGCTGGTAAGCTGAAGAATACATTGTTACTAATTACGGCTGATCATGGACAAATAGAGATTTCACCAGAGACTACTATTTATTTGAATCAGCTTACTCCTTCCATTGAGCAGTTTATTAAAAGGAATGCCCAAGGTAAACTGTTGGTGCCAGGGGGGTCATGTCGGGATATGGTGTTGTACATTCAAGAAGACCATTTGGATAAAGTCTATGATTTGCTTACGGAGCAGTTGGCAGATCGAGCAACAGTGTACCGCACCACAACATTAATTGAAGAAGGGTATTTCGGTATAGGTGAACTCTCGCCACTATTGCTGAATCGGTTAGGCAATTTAGTGATTTTACCCCATAAGTATGAAACGGTTTGGTGGTATGAAGAAGACCGTTTTGAACAACATAAGTTTGGCGCTCATGGGGGGTTGTCAAAGGAAGAGATGGAAACGATTTTGTTAGCGATTGAGTGCTAAAAGTTGGTTGAAGGTTGAAGGTTGAAGGTTTGGGAAGGTTGAAGGTTTGGGAAGGTTGAAGTAGGTTGAAGCTTGTAGGGTGGGCAAAAACCGTTGGCTTCAAATGAGTATTAATGATTAGATTACTTTGCCCACCCTACTTTAATTGGTATTTTTTTTGACTACTAAATTTTCCTAGCTCTACTCCCTTGGGAATACTCCCTACGGCATATTCCCTTGAAATTATACTTAACCTACACGTAAACAGTTATAGCATCAGGGATAAAGCAATAGTCCCCAGAGGAACCCCAAGGGTTTCAGTGCGCGCTTCAAAAACTGTCCGGACTATTAAACAAAACAAATGTAAGTTTTTACGATGTAAGCAAAAAAAATCACTTTTGCTATTGAGTCGTGAAATTGTAAATGACTACTTCTGAGCTAGAAACTGCCCTTAATTGCTATCAAGAAGCACTCAAAAAGCTAGAAAAGTCTCAATCTCCTCAAGTAAAGGAAGTGCTAGGGATTTTGAATGCCAGGGATACTGTGCAGACAGCTTGGAGTGAGTATAATCAGGTGTCTACAACTCATCAAGAGTTATTGGTTGAGTTGGACGCTCTGCTGAAGAGCAAAGCAGAGCAGATTACCAAAGTCATCGACTTAGCTGAGTACCGAAACAGTTTTCAGCCTCCCGCAGCAGCCTGGTGGTGGCGATTGGAAACAGAGGCACCACTTCATCCCTGGGATCGGTGGGATTGGTTGTTGAAAGTGGTGACAGTGAGCAGTTGGACGGTGAATCTGAGCTTGTTGGTGGATATTGTGCCCCGATTTCTGAGTGCTGGGACCGGAGTTCCAGGAGTAGCAGTGGTGGCGTTTCCGAGTATCTTAACCCTATTGCAAGCCAGAAGCGAACTGACCCAGGCGGGAAAAGAAGGGTTTGAAAAATTACCAAAAGATTTGGGTAATCACGCCCCGTCCTTCGTTCGACGGCTTTTTTGACGGTTCTGTACTAAGTGTGCTAGTATTAATGTATAAACATACACCCATGAATTAAGGATAGATATTATCTAAAAAATAAATAGACAACGTAAAAAATATGTAAAAGATACATATTGCGTAATTTTGTCTAACGACTTTAAGGTCTATGAAAAATTTAGATATAAAAAAGTATCTATCTCTAAAAAAAATTAAAAGTACTGTGGGGCACACAGGAACTTGGATCCTAGATCCGAACGCTTATGGAGAGCTGTCCTCTACTCTTTCTGGTTCCGACCAGGTTGAGCAAGATGGCTCTGTGAAGTAAGAATCCCCGTCTCTTCAGAGCGGGGAGTGTCAATCAACAGGCTGCGTATTCCCAAGCATTACCATCAAGAAGCCAAATTCGCTTCCACATTGTTGCTGTTTGGGATTCTAGTCCTATTATCGTTGAACAAGCCAGCTTTTTCTAATTGCTACAATAGCCGGGGAATCAACAAACATAGAGAGGGGAAATTGGCTGGTGCTGAAGCCGACTATCTTCAGGCTTTGGCTCTCGATCCAGACAATGCCAAGGCTCTCTATAATCTAGGCTCCCTCTACGAAGACCTGCAACAGTTCGATCAAGCCAACGCTTAGGGTCTATTCGACATGTCTTACTTTCCCCGGACGGAGAGCTCAACCTGATTCCCTTTGAAGCCCTGGTGGATCAGCAGCAGCAGCAGCAGTATCTGGTAGAAAACTATCGCTTTACTTACTTTACCTCTGGCAGGGACTTATATCAAATCCGGGTGTAGACTTATTGTATAAAGTGAGTCGGGAAAGATTGATGCCCAAACGCCTGAGACTATTACCTCATCACCAGTTGTGAGGAATTGGAGGAACGGTATCGTCAAGGAGCGTGATGCTGTAGAACGCAGCCAATACCAAATCCTGTGGTTGAAGGCATTAGGGAAACAGACGGTAATGGTGCGAGAGGCAACGGGGTATTCCGCAGCGCTGGATACGAGTGTAGCCCACGCGCTACAACCAAGAAGGGGAAGCAGGAGTAGGTGATGGTCGGCATCATAATCGTGGAGCCGAACCAATACTAAACGAGGTTCAACAAGCCCAACTCCTACAAGCTCTAGAAGCCCCTGTGGATGAGAGCGGGTTGTGGAATGGTCGCAAGGTAGCCGATTGGATGAGTCGAGTGCTCGAGCGTCGGGTTGCACCTCAACGAGGTTGGGAATATCTCAAGCAGATGGAGTTTCGGCGAAGCCTGCCCCGTCCGGAACATCAACAGCAAGACCCAATGGAGCTTTAAGCCTGGAAAAAAAACTGCCTGAGCGAGTAGAGCAGTTACGACAGCAGCATCCGGGGGCAGAGATTGAGTTGTGGGCGATGGACGAACATCGGGTTGGACTCTTTCCCTGTGCTGCATCGCCTCTGGCTCCCCTGGTGGGAAACCCCAATCGCCAAGGTTCAGTGGCGCTATGAGTGGGTTTGGGTATGGGGTTTTGTACATCCAGCTTCCGGTAAAACTTACTGGTGGTTACTACCTTTAGTCAACATTCAACTGTTTAATCAAGTCCTGGCTGACTTTGCCCAACATTAAGCGCGAATGGTCCAAATAAACACGTTATCTTAACTGTTGACCAAGCAGGCTGGCAAAAAGCGTGACAAAGTCATGCGTTCCAGTTGGATTGCATAAGCGAGTTTCTTCCCCCTTACTCCCCTGAGTTGCAACCAGCAGAACGTCTTTGGTCAATCTTGGATGAGCCGATTGCCAACCGGACCAAAGAGAAGATTGAACAGTTGGAGCAGGTAATTTGCGCTCGCTGTTGTGTTTTACTCAAGCAGTGCGACTTTATTCGTGGTCTGACCCATTTTCATTGGTGGCAGGCAGCCCAGGCTTAACGATAACTATTTAACCGGATTTGATATTACTGAGATTATCCCAGGAATCTGCTAGTAAAACTGCTCCGGTGGTGTTGGGCAATCCTGACTTTGACCGTTCTGCTGGTGAATTAATTGCTAATCAAAATCATAGCAATCTCCCCAGTGCCCACCTCACCCGTTCCATTGACCTCTCAAAGCTGGACTTTTCACCATTACCAGGCACCGCTGAGGAAGTAAAAGAAATTGCTGACATGCTGGGAGTAGACCCTCTACTCGGTGGTAAGGCCACAGAGTCAGCCGTCAAAGGAGTCAATAGTCCCAGGATACTGCATATTGCTACCCATGGTTTCTCTGAGAGCACTCCCAATCAAGAACTGCCCACACTCTATGACAATCCCATGCTGTTGTCCGGACTAGTCCTAGCAGGGTTTAAGCAGAAGCGAACTGGTGCAGAGAATGGGGTACTCACTGCCTTGGAAGCCGTAGGACTTAAGTTGTCTGGTACGGAGTTGGTGGTCTTATCCGCTTGCGATACCGGTTCCGGACGGATTAGTTCAGGAGAGGGCATCTATGGCTTGCGTCGGGCTTTTGTAATTGCTGGTTCACAAACTCAGCTGATCAGTTTGCGCAAGGTAGAGGATGAAGCAACCAAAGAGCTGATGCTGGCTTACTATCAGCGCTTGTTAGACGATAACATGGGGCGCACCGAGGCTCTGCGGCAGACCCAACTGGACATGTTGAAAGATGAAACATATCAGCATCCTTATTATTGGGCAAGTTTCATTGTTTCGGGGAATTGGAAACCGATGGGAGATAGGGAGTAGGGAGTAGGGAGTAGGGAGCAGGGAACAGGGAACAGGCAAGAGGCAAGAGGCAAGAGGCAAGAGGCAAGAGGCAAGAGGCAAGAGGCGAGATGGAAAAAATAATGTGTACCTAATAGCTAGGATAAACACTATCTAGCGTGAAATAAAATAAAAAAGATAGATTCTAGTCCCCTTTTGCCTTTTGCCTTTTGCCTTTTGCCTTGCTAAAACCTATTTTAAATGGGTTTTAGCTTACTCCCAACTCCCGATTCCCGATTCCCGATTCCCGATTCCCGATTCCCTTTTTAACATGGACAGTACACAAGACTATCTACAAACCACTCCAATAATCGATTGGCAACATCCTACAATTCTGGAACTAGCCAAGACAATTGCCCTACAGCATCAAACATCGAATGCTTACGCAAAAGCCTGTTTTGAGTGGGTTCGAGATCAGATTCGCCATAGCGTTGACTATCAAATGAACCCTGTCACCTGTCGTGCCTCGGATGTACTTAAGCATAAAACCGGTTATTGTTATGCTAAAAGCCATTTGCTAGCTGCCCTATTACGAGCGAATGGAATTCCAGCAGGATTTTGTTATCAGCGCTTAAGTATTCATGACGATGGTGAGCCTTACAGTTTGCATGGTTTGAATGCCGTTTACTTAGATGAATTCGGTTGGTATCGAATTGATCCCAGAGGAAACCGTGAGGGAATTGATGCTCAATTCAATCCCCCAAAGGAGCAATTAGCATTCACCATTCGATTTCCTGGAGAAGCTGACTTTCCTAACATTTTTTCTGAACCACTTCCTATAGTTATTGAAGCATTACAGGCTTGCAGTACTTGGGATGAAATGCTTGGTAGTCTGCCAGATGTTTTGTTGGAGGAATTGTAAGAATGAAGAATGAAGAATGAAGAATGAAGAATGAAAAATTAAGAATTAAGAATTAAGAATTAAGAATTAAGAATTAAGAATTAAGAATTAAGAATTAAGAATTAAGAATGTAGGGTGCGTTAGGGGCGGGCTTGCCCTCATTTTCCAATTCGTAGCCAGTATTGGGATAGCCCGCCCCGTAACGCACCACCAAGTAGAATGAAGAATGAAGAATGAAGAATTAAGAATTTAGCTGCGTAGGGTGCGTTAGGGGCGGGCTCGAACTCATGTTCACGGTTGCCAGGGTTGGAATAGTCCGCCCCGTAACGCACCACCGGGTCAAACCACAAAAATGAGATGCCCCGGTTTAGGCTTCCGATACTTTTTAGCTACCAAAATCTACTTTGCAGATTTTAGCCCACTAATGCAAGCTGCTCTCGCAGCCAGGGGGTATCTCCCAAGGCCAAGATCGGTTTTGTTCCGCTCAAGGCGCATAAATCTGTGTTTAATAGAAAACGCAACCACTATCATGGTTTGCTTTGGTTTTCGGCTTCAATTCAAGTTACAGAATGTTTTCAATGACACTAGATTCATAATCAAAGTCTAACATATTTTTGGAGATACTGCAAGATATTTGGAGAAAATCGTCAACAGTGGCTAGCCCTCAAGGGTGGGGAGTGTGGGGCGGGGGCGCGGGAAGTGTGGGAAGTGTGGGAAGTGTGGGAAGGGTAGGGAGAGGATAAAAATAAGCGATCGCATACTTTGTAATTTTGCGATCGCTACATCCAAAACAAGCAATCTGTCCACTATTTTAATACTCCAAAACCTAGAAAATATAAGCAATAACGCTGAAAAATGTTAAGCTGTAAACTGTAGGATTGAAGTCAGTAACTGCGAATGGCACGATGGTTAAAACCACCTCCAAACTCACGTTTGACCAATACCTGGAATATGATGACGGCACAGATAACCGTTATGAGCTGGTTGATGGGGAGTTAGTACAATTGCCACCGGAGAGTGAATCAAACAGTTGGAGGGCAATGTGGCTAATGTATCAATTAGCCCAACAAATTAATCCTCGTTTAATCAGGATACACGATTGTGAATTGCAAGTTCCAGGAAATCCTCAAAACCGCTATCCTGATTTGGTAGTGATTACAGAAGAACATCTTCTCCAAACCGAAAAACGCCTCACTATCACCCTTGATATGGAACCCCCACAGTTTGTTGCGGAGGTAGTTAGCCCCTACAGAAACCAAAATGATGAAAACTACCAACGTGATTACATTGATAAAGTAAAACAATACCAAGAAAGGGCTATTCCTGAATATTGGATTATTGACTCCCAAGGGCAATTAGTAACTGTGTTAGTTTTGAAAAACGGTAGTTATGAAAAAGAAGAATTTAGTGGGAATCAGCAGATTGTTTCCCAGACTTTCGGTGATTTAAAGTTGACCGCTTTACAGGTAATAAATGCTAGTTGATATAGCAATTATTCTTTGGGTAATATATAAATTATTCGGTTTTAGGGAGCAGGGAGCAGGGAGCAGGGAGCAGGGAGCAGGGAGCAGGGAGCAGGGAGCAGGGAGCAGGGAGCAGGTAAGAGGGAAGTCGGAAGTGAGAAGAGGTAAAAAATTATGTGTACCTCATAGCTATGATAAACGTTATAATTTAGGGTACCTAAATGAATTTTGATAATTTTTATTCCCTACTCCCTACTCCCTACTCCCTACTCCCTACTCCCTACTCCCTACTCCCTCACCCAATTACCTTTTCCATCCTAAACCGTTCAAACCCTACCCCACTCAAGAATACAGTCTCCGGTTCAATAATAGTAAATCCCTGTTTGAGAAAGAAATACTTAGAAATTCTGCTAGCTTCAGTATAGAGACAATTAACCCCTTGCTTTAACGCTTCATCTTCTAAGTGTTGGTAAATCGCTGTAGCATAACCCTGGCGAGAGTAGTCTTTTGCCGTAAACAGTAAATCAATGTGATTAGCGGGATGTAATTGACCAAAAGCCGCCACCTTATTGCCATCAACTGCAACAAGTGTTATTCCCATACTCAGCCGTTTCGTAAACTGGTCGATATCCTGAGGATAGGATGACCAAATCTCTACTTGTTTACGATCATAAGCCTCTGAAGCTATCCCCATGATAGCATTTTGGTAGACATCGAAAACAGCTTTTGCATCTGATACTTGGTAGTTACGGATTAACATTTTTTTCTCGGATATCCCGATTCCCGATTCCCGATTCCCGATTCCCGATTCCCGATTCCCATTTAGCCAAGGGTATCCAAGCAGCATCAGGGGAAAAACTTGCACCATTAGGCAGTGTAAATCCGCCCGATGAATCAAAGGTTATTCCTAATTGAGTTTGCCTATTCCATAAGTTTAACTCAAAATTAATATCTGAATTCCGCTTACTCGTTTCCCCTCCTGTGGGTGGCATAATAATTAAGCCTCCTTTAGCAGTACGTTCTAATTTTAAATCACGGTTAGCGGCACAAAGTTGATAAAATTGCTCATTGGTGATTGGGGTATTTGGTGGATTGTTTAAAATTAATGGATTCATGTTTAATTTCCTTGATTATTCTGACGATTGTTGCCACAATTTTCAATGTTTACAGCGTTTTTCATAACTATCAGGTACACAATATTTTTCCCGTTGCTTAATCATGGAATAATTTTAAGAGTGAGGTGGAATGGGCATCTTGGTGGAACTGGCATCTTGGTGGAATGGGCATCTTGCGTGGAACTGGCATCTTGCCAGTTTCAATATATTTTCGGGCGGGCAGGATGCCCACTCTACTCCTATTCATTCCAAGACTGACGCAACCCCGGATTTTTCCCTGTTCCCTGTTCCCTATTCCCTATTCCCTATTCCCTGTTCCCTACTCCCTACTCCCTACTCCCTACTCCCTACTCCCTTTCAATTTAACTTATACCGAGCAGTCCACAGTATTTTCCTGAAAAATGGAATATCTTTCAAAACTCTCAGCAAACCGAGTTTCTTTTCTGGTTCATCAAGATAAAACCAATCATCAAGGAATTCAATACCTGGATTCCAACTATCCAAGTCTTTACTATCTTTAATTCCAAACTTGAACGTAGCATCTTTTCCAAACTTAAAATCCCGTTGTAATTTTCTGTTGATGATTGCTCGCAGGGGCTGCTTTAACCAAGCCGCATTGAAAAATTCAGCAATAAGTTCACAGCCAGGAAACGTTGATTGCAGTTTCAAGACTAATGATTTTACCTCCTCTTCTTTAAGGTACATAAACACGCCTTCTGCCATCAAGAGTACTGAATCAGGGTTCAACTGTGTTATTGCTTCCATCCATTCATAATTCAAGACCGAAGACGGAATAAAACGATAGCGGTCAGTTTCTGGCAACAGTTTCCGTTTAACCGCTATCACCTCTGGTAAATCAAGGTCATAGAAGATAACTTTACCGTTATCGATCCGGTGGAAACGAGTATCCAAGCCACAACCAATATTAACCACAATTCCGTTATGCGATCGCTCCAGGAAATTTCTGGTATAATCATCATAGCGTTTGGCGCGCATAGCCACATGAACCACCAATTTTTTTTCTAACTTGCCCTTAGCTAAGCTTTGATAAAGCTTGTTATCTGACTGGGACAATTCAGGATTTAATTTATCAGTGATTTCAACAGCTAATGGATCATCTAAAATTGGGTCTTTTGACTGGCTTTCTAGGGCATGGCAATACAAGGTCATTAGGGATGTTGCTGCTACATCACTGATTTGAGTATTGAGTAATTTTTGAATTTCCATATAATTTATCAGCTAATGTTAATTTTTAACAACCAGCAGTGGTTATAAGACTGCAAGCTTCGGATTGATCCGGTGGGTGTAACGAGCATCTTGCCCGTTACAATCGGACGGACTTTCCCAAAACTGGCTACCAAGAAAATCAGGGCGAGCCCGTCCCTAAAGCACCACTAGCAACACTGTTCCCTGTTCCCTGTTCCCTGTTCCCTATTCCCTATTCCCTACTCCCTACTCCCTACTCCCTATTCCCGACTTCTGAAAGAAGTGTAAGCTGTTTTGAGGGCGTATATACCAATCTACTATGGCAACCATTAACCATAACTACCTCAAACTCAAAGCTGGCTACCTATTTCCCGAAATTGCGCGACGGGTCAATACTTTCGCAGAAGCCAATCCCGATGCTAAGCTAATCAAGCTGGGGATTGGTGATGTTACCGAACCACTACCAGCCGCCTGCCGCACCGCCATAATCAAAGCCGTTGAAGAAATGGGCGATCGCGCCACCTTCAAAGGTTATGGTCCAGAGCAAGGCTACCCTTGGTTAAGGGAAAAAATTGCTAGCCACGATTTCCAAAGCCGGGGGTGTGACATTGAGGCTGGGGAAATTTTCATCTCCGATGGCTCCAAGTGCGACACTGGCAACATTCTCGACATCTTCGGCAACGATAACAAGATTGCCGTTACTGACCCAGTTTATCCCGTCTATGTAGACACCAACGTCATGGCTGGTCATACCGGGGATGCTAATGATGCTGGTAAGTATGAGGGTTTGGTTTATCTACCGATTACCGCCGAAAACAACTTCACCGCTGAGATTCCCTCCGAGAAGGTTGATTTAATTTACCTGTGCTTCCCCAATAACCCTACCGGAGCAACCGCTACCAAAGACTACCTCAAAACCTGGGTAGACTATGCCAAAGCTAATGGCTCGGTCATTTTCTTTGATGCAGCCTACGAAGCCTTTATCACTGACCCAGACCTACCCCACTCCATCTACGAGATTGACGGAGCAAGGGATTGTGCCATTGAATTCCGCTCTTTTTCCAAAAATGCGGGCTTTACCGGCACCCGCTGTGCATTAACAGTAGTACCCAAAACCCTAACAGCCAAAGCATCGGATGGTTCAGATGTAGAACTGTGGCCACTTTGGAACCGCCGCCATTGTACTAAGTTTAATGGGGTTTCCTATATTGTACAACGAGGCGCTGAAGCCGTTTATTCTGAAGAAGGCCAAGAGCAAGTTAAAGCACTAGTTGACTTCTATCTGGAAAATGCCAAGATTATTTGCGATCAACTAACAGCCGCTGGATTAACAGTATATGGTGGCGTAAATGCCCCTTACGTTTGGGTCAAAACACCTAATGGTCTATCCAGTTGGGATTTCTTTGATAAATTACTCAACACTGCCAATGTAGTCGGAACCCCTGGTTCTGGATTTGGTGCTGCAGGAGAAGGCTATTTCCGCATTTCCGCATTTAATAGTCGGGAAAATGTAGACGAAGCGATGCAGCGGATTACCGATAAATTCAAAGTGTAGTTTTAGGGTAAAGGTAAGCATTCAGCTATCAGCTATCAGCTTTCAGCTATCAGCTTTCAGCTATCAGCTTTCAGCTTTCAGCTATCAGCTTTCAGCTTTCAGTCATCAGTTTATGCGCTACGCGCACGCTACCCGAACAGCTTTTGAATAAAATAAGCTGACCGCTGACTACTGACTACTGACTACTTACGGCTGACCGCTGACCGCTGACCGCTGACTGCTTAAAAATAAGGATAGAAATTATGTCAATCAAAGTCTACGGTATCCCCAACTGCGGAACCTGCAAAAAAGCATTTAAATGGCTGGAAGATAACAGTATTGAGTATGATTTTATTAACACTAAAGAGCATCCACCAACTGCAGAGATGATTAGCAGCTGGGTGGATGCGTTGAGCTCTAAACCCATGCGTAATACTTCTGGGAAATCCTATCGTGAAATAGGTGAAGAAAAAAAGACTTGGACCGATGAGCAGTGGGTTGAAGCCTTTGCCAAAGATGCGATGCTGCTGAAACGACCCCTATTTGTGAAGGATGGCACAGCGGTATTGGTAGGGTTTAGGGCAAATGAAGAGACGATACGAGAAAAATTGGGACTATAGCATTTTTATATAAGTTGTGAACACAGGATTGATGGGAACAGGGAACAGGGAACAGGGAACAGGGAGCAGGGAGCAGGGAGCAGGGAGCAGGGAACTTCGGATCAGTAACAGAGATTAAACTAATGCTTACCTATTTTCTTAAAAAGCTGACAGCTGACCGCTGATAGCTGTTCGCTTAGCGTGCGCGTAGCGGATATGCTTACAAATTATCAAACTATCAAAGCGATAAAAATTTTATTTTAGGATAACAGGTACTCAAAAGCAGTCAATTTTCTTACCCCTACTCCCTACTCCCTACTCCCTACTCCCTACTCCCTACTCCCTACTCCCTACTCCCTACTCCCTACTCCCTACTCCCTACTCCCTACTATAGAATAAACAACATTGCAAACTATCGAGCCCAAGGATGAGTAAAGAAACAGATATAGTTGTAATTGGCAGTGGGATTGGTGGTTTATGCTGCGCCTCTCTTCTAGCTCGCTACGGTTTTAACGTCACAGTCTGCGAGAGCCACTCAATCCCTGGTGGTGCTGCTCACGCTTTTGAGCGCAATGGATTCAAGTTTGACTCCGGTCCGTCTCTTTACTCAGGTTTGTCTTATAGCCCTTCTTCCAATCCTCTGCGACAACTGCTAGATGCCATCGGTGAGGATTTATCTTGGGAAACCTACAATACATGGGGTTGCCGTTTGCCTGAAGGTGACTTTGACACATCGGTTGGTGCGGATCAGTTTTGTGAGGTTCTAGCCAGGCTTCGTGGTAACGATGCTGTAACCGAATGGCGTGAGCTTCAGCGCGTCATGGAACCCCTAGCTAAGGCTGCGATCGCAATTCCCCTCACTGCCATCCGTTTTGATCTTGGCGCAGTAGTCACCCTCAGCCGATTTGCCCCCTCTTTCTTACGCTATGCTGGGGATTCTATCAAGCTCAGAGGACCCTTTAGCCAGATTATGGACGGTGTTCTCAAAGACAACTTTAGCCGTAATTGGCTGGAGTTGCTTTGTTTTCTATTATCCGGACTACCAGCGGATGGAACCATTGCGGCAGAGATGGCCTTTATGTTTGCCGAATGGTATCGACCAGGAGTAGTGCTAGACTATCCCATTGGTGGTAGTGGTGCCTTAGTTGATGCCCTAGTGCGGGGATTAGAAAAACATGGCGGTCAGTTGATAGTTAATGCTCATGTTGAAGAAGTGATAGTTGAGCACAACCGTGCCGTAGGAGTGCGTCTGCGGGGCAGCAAAGAAATCCGAGCCCGTAAAGCAGTAGTGTCTAATATCTCAGTATGGGATACCCTCAAACTTCTTCCAGATTCAGCAATACCAAAATCCTATCGAGCCAAGAGAAACGCCACCCCTGAGTGTGATAGCTTCATGCATCTCCACTTAGGCATTGATGCTGAAGGACTAGAAAAAGACCTAGCCTGCCACTACATTATCGTTAATGACTGGGAAAAGGGTGTTACCGCTCCTCAAAATATAGTAGTGCTATCGATTCCATCCCTTCTAGACCCATCCCTAGCACCACCAGGAAAACACGTGATTCACGTTTATACTCCAGGTAACGAACCCTATCAACTCTGGCAAGGCATGAGTCGTAGCAGTGAAGCCTATGCACAACAAAAGCAGGTGCGTGCAGAAATCATGTGGAAAGGATTGGAGCGCATCATTCCAGACATTCGTTCCCGTTGTGAAGTCACTCTAGTCGGTACACCACTGACCCACGAACGCTTTCTGCGCCGCCACCGAGGTTCCTACGGTCCAGCAATTCGAGCAGGAGTTGGCATCTTTCCTGGTCCTGGCACACCCCTACCTGGACTAATGTGCTGTGGAGACTCAACCTTTCCCGGTATTGGTTTACCAGCAGTTGCAGCCAGCGGGATGATTACCGCCAATACCCTTGTACCGGTTTCAAAGCATTTGGAAATGCTGAAAACGATTGGGTTATAGCATTTGAGTTTAAAGGGAGCAGGGAGCAGGGAGTAGGGAGCAGGGGGAAGAGTGTCAGGATAGGGAGAAGAAGTAGTTGGGGAGAATTTGGTATCTTTAAATGCATTGTCTTGATGCAGCCGCTCATAGTGGAAACCACACCACTTGCTCCCCACCCTCCTCACTCCCGACTCCCGATTCCCGATTCCCGACTCCCGACTCCCGACTCCCGACTCCCTACTCCCTACTCCCTGTTCACGGATCACCAACTAGCAGGAAAGCAGCCCAATAATAGGGATGCGTAAAGCTTTGTTTTCCAAATCCTGACAATTCTGAGGATAAAGCAATTTTCTTGCCAGAGCTATATAAGTGATCATTCTCGATCCGGACATTGCCTCGAATCATTGCCAACTGTGCCTGTCGCAAGGCTTCAGTTTTACTCGGTGTCTTGTTCAACTGACGGTAAAACTCTGTAGTCAGCCCCATAGCCCCTTGGTCACTGACAGACCAAAGGGTTGCTAGAGTGGAGTCAACCCCTGCCTGAAACGCTGATCCAGCAAAACCTAACTCTGCTTCCCGATTTCCCAAAGCCGTTTGGCAAGCGCTGAGTACCAACAACTCTACTGATGGCTCATAAAACAGATTTTCCAGTTCATCGAGCCCCAGTTTTTTGTCCCACATTTGAATATAAGAATTTTCAGGAGCTCCTCGATTAAACTGAGCATGGGTAGCTAAGTGAATGATGCCAAATTTCCGCTTTTTTCGTTGAGCCTTTAAATTTTCCAGAGTGAAGCTTTCGTTGAGAAAATAGTTACCTTCCCACAGTTTTTTGTCGATAATTGTTTCTAACTCGACTTTTACCCAAGGCAAATCCTCTTTATCAGAAAATTGGGAGGCTCCCATCGCCAGCAGTCGCAAGGATTGAACATTGCTAAACCGAGAATAGGTCAAACTAAGGCTAGGCACCAGGCTGACACTATAATTTTCTACTAGATAGTTCTTTTGATCGTGCAGAGCAGCCAGGGGTAGAGAGCGCAAACCCTGATCCATGGCAAATATCAGGCTCTCGATCTTATTAGCTTTTAACTCAGACTCCAACGGTCCGATCAGCCATTGGTAAAGTTGCTGAGCTGCTTTGAGATGATCCTTATCATCCAAGTTTCGGGGATTTATCAGTGTTCGATGAAAAGTCCTGGTCACAGCTAGGACTTCAGCACGATTGGCGTTATAGACTCGCCGCAGAATTGGATTACCGTCTGCTTTGATCAGCAACAGTTCTAGCTGGTCATCGCTTTGTTGTAAGCATTTTTCCGGTTCTGAAGGTAGATCAGAGGTTCGGTAACCAAATCGTCGGTCAATTTCGGCTGCTGGGATTGCCGGAGTTTGGCATCGCGTTCCTGGCAATGTCAGGGAGTTTTGGACAAAACTGACATAAATAACCCCAGTCTTGAGACCCTTCTCCCGCTCAAGCTCACGAATGCGATCGCGCACATCATTCTGAGTATAAATTTTGGTCTTGAGCTGTCGCAGAAAGTATGCCTGATATTCTTCTGTGAAGGCTTTTTCTATGCCATACACTAGGTCACTTTTAACGGTCGCCTCTAGTGTGATTGGTTGCTCTACCGGTGGTGGAACCTCTGGTGGTGTTATTGATGAGTTATCCGGTGTGGGGATTGTTGAGTCTACCTGTGGTGAAACTGCTACATCCTTCTGTACTACAACCGTTACATAATCTGGCGCTAGGACTGTAACATCATCCGGTGGTGTAACCGTTGAGTCATCGGGTGGTAGGACTGTAACATCATCTGGTGGTGTAGCTGTGCCATCATCCGGTGGTGTAACTGTGCCATCATCCGGTGGTGTAACTGTGCCATCATCCGGTGGTGTAACTGTGCCATCATCCGGTGGTAGGACTGTAACATCATCCGGTGGTGTGACTGTGCCATCATCCGGTGGTGTGACTGTGCCATCATCCGGTGGTGTAACTGTGCCATCATCCGGTGGTGTAACTGTGCCATCATCTGGTGGTGTGACTGTGCCATCATCCGGTGGTGTAACCGTTGAGTCATCCGGTGGTAGGACTGTTACATCATCTGGTGGTGTAACTGTGCCATCATCCGGTGGTGTAACCGTTGAGTCATCCGGTGGTGTAACCGTTGAGTCATCCGGTGGTGTAACCGTTGAGTCATCCGGTGGTGTAACCGTTGAGTCATCCGGTGGTGTAACCGTTGAGTCATCCGGTGGTGTAACCGTTGAGTCATCCGGTGGTGTGACTGTGCCATCATCCGGTGGTGTGACTGTGCCATCATCCGGTGGTGTGACTGTGCCATCATCCGGTGGTGTACCTGTGCCATCATCCGTTGGATCTCCCGGATTAATACTAATCTCTCCTCCTGTACCTTGGATAGCATCTAACCGTGAGTTAGATGCTATTTGTGCTCGTATTGCTTCTACATCAGTTTCGCTAGTAATGTCAGGAGCGAAGACTATGATATCACCACCATTCCCACTCCTCTGAGCTTGTGTGTTGATATCAATATCATCAAAGTTAACATTGTTTGAATCTGGAACATTAAAGGTTATGTTACCAGAATCACCACCGTTTGATGCCTCGGTAATAATTCTGAGAGTCTCACCATTTACCTGAATGCTTCCCTCTGCAGTTTCCAAGGTTACATCACCAGAATTACTACCCCCTGTTTCTGTCGTCCTGATCGTGGTAATAATCAAACCATCATTATTACGGAATATAATGTCATCTTGAGCTGATAAGATTACAGGTCCAGCATCACCCTGATCAGAACTCGTGTCGATATTACCAATAGTGATACTCCCTTCAGATGAATTCTCTTCGAGATTAGAGAATTCTGTTCCCTCTACGGTGACTGATTGATTAGGATCAAGATTAACTGGATTACTCAATTGATCCTCACTCAAACCTGCTCGCAAAATCAGAGAGCGGCGTTGGGTCAAATTCTCAAAATCTGGATCTGAAGTGGGAATCGAGCCAGTGGTATCTGGCTGTGTGATCTCGATATTTCCCCCCTCAATACTTCCGGTAGACTCTACTTTCAGAGAAGCTCCTGTATAATCCCCAAAGATGACATCGCCTCTAGAGATAATAATCGGGTCATAGAAGCTCAGAAAATTACCTGGTTTACCAGATAAATTCAGAATCGAGAAACTACCACCACTGGCAAAGTGAGCATCTCCGGAAATAATCCCATCACTAACTAAACTGAGATTACCGCCACTCTGAAAGGGTGTCTTGGGATGATTCAGTGCCAGAATATCAATGCCTAAATCCCCCTGAATGTAGAGGTCTCCTCCCGCTATAGCATTGAAGGGATTATCGAGTGTATCCCTTACCACCACTTTATTCTGAGCCAGTAGGTTTAAGTCTTTTGTGGTAGACAGCTGGCTTTCTACTAGAGTCAGGTTATTCTTCGCGGATAGGGTTGCAGTCTCTGCGGTTACTTTTTTAGCAGCTACATCTCCAGACTCCAAAGTGATGCCTGAATCTTTCAAGGTCACAGTACCATCACCATTATCCTGGAATTCTGTGGCATGACCTACATCAGCGCCAGTTAAAAGTTCAGGCAATTGCACAGGTGTCAAAGATTGTTGGTCAGTGAGTAGGGGGTGAATTTCCAAATTGAGCAAGTGCCCCTCTTGGCTAATTTTAACTAAACTTTCCCCTGGTACAGCAGCTACCGTAATTTTTCCCTCTTGTGCTGCCAGTTCTCCAGTACTGATCACAGTGCCACCCAGTAAGGTTAGGTTATTTCCTGGTGTCACCTCTAGCTGGCCCTGATTGATAATGGCTCCTGGTGTACCTAATGTCTCGAACCTAAACACACTAGGTGTTCCAATTAAAGAAAAGTAGTCGTTGCTACCAAAGGCACTAAACCAATTATTATCACCAAAGCCAATACCTGTAGCGGTGGTAGCGGTGAATGATCCTGGAATGTTCAGCTGGGAATCAGCACCAAAAATTATCCCCGCTGGATTCATTAAAAACAGGTTGGCGTTGCCCCCTGTGACTTGGATGAGACCGTTAATCAATGAAGCGTTGCCACCTGTAACCCGATTGAGAATGTTTTTTATACCGGGTTGAGACAAAAAATTAACAATTTGGTCTTGGTCTAAACCAAACTCCTGAAAGCTGTGAAATAGATTAGAGCCATCACCTGATCGAGTACCTCCGTCAATATCAAAGCGATTACCATCTTGGATAACTTCCGTGTCAGTAGTGCCATCGCTTTGAATCGGCTGTGCTATTGTCGGTATAACCCAAAGAATTCCTGTCAACACATAGAGAACGCTCAGGGATTGACTAATTGGGCTCACAGCTAATTTCATTTGGCTTATTGGTAAAATCTCGGTGATCTTAATCGGTTTTAATTTTAAATTTAAATTGCTAGATACTTAACCAACTTCATCGAATCTTTTATTATATAGTTAAATTTATTACTATCTTTAGAAATTAGGTTTTAGGTTAGTTAATATTTTCACATAATCCTGATTATCTTCATCAAATAAATACAAATAACACCTATAGTTAGTGGTAAAATCATCCTTCTAGTTTAACCGTGAAATAAATAATGTCAAATCTGGATTGATTTTTATAAATTTACCAAATCTTATCGATATCAAAACTCATCTATTATTGCTATAATTAATGCCAATATCAAAAAGTCAGTAATCAGCTATCAGCAGTCAGCTTTGCTACTAATACGTAAGCTATCAGCTATCAGCTATCAGCTATAGCGCTACGCTTAGCGTCAGAAGTAAGAAGTTAGAAGTCAGAAGTAAGCTATGACTAAGTTTCGGAGTTTAGGAGCGATGCAGCAAGGGAACAGGGGAGGCAGCAAGGGAACAGGGGAGGCAGCGCGGTCTTGGGGGTCTCCCCCATGAGCGACTGCCGTGGTTTCCCCCATGAGCGACTGCCGTGGTTTCCACGGGGCAAACAGCGGTGCGGACGCAGGTTCCGCACACAGACCCATGCGCCATGAGCGACTGCATCAAGACAATGTCAAACATCTGAATGCGTAGTGCTATATTAGCTATCAGCTTTGGGCCTGTGGCCAAGGTACACCGAACAGCTTTTGAATAAAATAAGCTGACGGCTGACGGCTGACGGCTGACCACTGACCACTGACCACTGACCACTGACCACTGACCGCTCTGGTTAATCACTTGCCAAATAGTGCCTGGATTTTTCGGTTACGGTAATAGGTGATGGGTAATCGTCAACTATAGCGGTTTATAAGCTAATGAGGTACACAGCATTTTTTCCCTGTTCCCAGATCCGCTGCTCCCGACTCCCGACTCCCGACTCCCGACTCCCGATTCCCTACTCCCTACTCCCGATTCCCTACTCCCTACTCCCTACTCCCTACTCCTATACCACCAAAAGGGATATGATGATTTGTTAACCGAATTTGATCTGAGATGTTCGAGAGTGAAACGATTGCTGCGATCGCAACAGCAGTTGTCCCCCAACAAGGGAGTATCGGTATAGTGCGACTGTCAGGAAGGGATGCGATCGCAATTGCCCGTACTTTATTCCAGGCACCGGGGCGTCAGGCTTGGGAGAGTCACCGGATTCTCTACGGCTATGTGCGCCATCCCAAAACCCAACAGCTAGTGGATGAGGCATTGCTGCTGATTATGCAAGCTCCCCGTTCCTACACTCGTGAAGATGTGGTAGAGTTCCATTGCCACGGTGGGATCATGCCCGTCCAAAAAGTGTTGCAATTGTGCCTCGAACAAGGAGCGAGATTAGCACAGCCAGGAGAATTTACCCTACGGGCATTTTTGAATGGGCGTTTGGATTTGACTCAGGCAGAAAGTGTTGCGGACTTAGTGGGGTCTCGCTCCCCAGCAGCCGTTCAAGCCGCCCTAGCTGGGTTGCAGGGCAAGCTCGCCACACCCATTCGGGAAGCCAGAGCTACTTGCCTGGATATTTTGGCAGAAATTGAGGCTCGAATTGATTTTGAGGAGGATTTACCACCCCTTGATCAAGGCGCAATTGTGGCTCAACTTAACAATATCTTAACAGAAGTATCCCGACTATTAGCCACAGCGGATCAGGGTGAGCTATTGCGCACGGGCTTAAAAGTGGTAATCCTTGGGCGACCCAATGTCGGAAAATCGAGTTTATTGAATGCTTGGAGTCGATGCGATCGCGCTATTGTAACTGACCTTCCTGGTACCACTAGGGATGTGGTGGAATCTCAGTTAGTGGTAGGGGGAATCCCGGTACAGGTACTCGATACAGCAGGAATTCGCGAAACTGCTGACCAAGTCGAGAAGATTGGAGTAGAGCGATCTCGTAGTGCAGCCATGGCGGCTGACTTGGTATTACTGGTGATTGAAGCAACCACTGGCTGGAGTGCAGGGGACCAGGAAATTTACCAACAGGTGCAAGAACGTCCCGTAATTCTAGTGATTAACAAAACTGACCTGGCCAGTGAATCTACTGAATCTACCGTATGCTATCCTAATACTATAGAGCAGGTAGTGAAGACAGCAGCTGCCTATAATCAAGGGATTGATGCTCTGGAGAAGGCAATTCTTGACGCAGTAAATCGTGGCAACCTGCAAGCCGCTGATTTAGATTTAGCGATTAACCAACGACAAGCTGCTGCCTTGACGCGGGCGAAAATGTCTCTTGAGCAAGTGCAAGAAACTATTGCGCAAGAGTTACCCTTAGATTTTTGGACGATTGATTTGCGTGGAGCAATTCAAGCCTTGGGAGAAATTACAGGAGAGGAAGTAACCGAATCAGTGCTTGACCGCATTTTCAGCCGTTTCTGTATTGGGAAGTAAGATCAAGTTTGTTTGATTACTTGTAAGCATTCAGCCGTCAGCTATCAGCTATCAGCTAATGCGCTACTGTTCGCGCAGCGTGCGCGTAGCGCAATCGCTGCTAAAGGTCTGTGGCCAAGCTACGGGAACAGTTTATGCCCATAGCGTACGTTACTAATGGTGCTTTTGAATAAAATAAGCTGACGGCTGACGGCTGATAGCTGAATGCTTACGATTACTTATCTTATTTCTGGGCTAGGAAAGGATACAGGTGAATAATGGGTAATCAGCAAAAGGCAATTATCCATTATTCACTATTTTTTACCTCTTCCCTCTGAGCAGCTCGGAAGCTCCCAGCTCGGAAGCTCCCTAAAAACCTCACCCAAATAAGAATTGCTCTACAACTTAGAGACTGTTTATAAAGTAAATCTTAAGAAATATAGAGTACTGAATAGGGGTGAGTTAAGGCGGACAGCTCTCGCTACAGGTGAGCTTTTAAAGTACTCGCCGCCTATCTCACCCTACGCAATAATTTAAGCTTTATTTAACTTTAACCAACTTTAACCTTTATTTAACAAAAAGTCTCTAAAAGACTGAATGTAGAAGCTTTTGTTAAATGCTAAAAGCTTAACTGTGACTAGAGCCCCCCTTAATAATCTGTTACACACTTAACTGGCTAGCTGGCGTAGATAGTAGATGGGGATAGGGTTTTAAGGTTTTTTTCTAATTTGAAAATAGGCACTTTAAGCGATTCAGCAACGGAACAGGCGGTTTCTCCCATGAGCGACGGCATCAAGAAAATGCACAGCAGCTTAAGAGGGAAACTTGGAACAGATGAAAGTCCCCCGTGGAATAAATGGCAAAGCCTCTGGTTGAGAAAGACCCTTATATATCACGAATCCATTGTAATTACTTAATAATTAGTTTTTTTATATTTTATTATGTGTGTTTTTTTAAAAAAATGTAAACAAGTAACCAGTATTGAATTTATTTCGCCTATAGTGAATTTTTGTCAGCCTTATAAAAAAAAGGAGTTTGGATGTTAACTTATCAGGCAAGTAAATTGCCAAAATTTGATAAATCAATTACTGATTATCAGAACTTTCTGGAGCAAAACCACTTTATTTATGTGGAAACTGAAGACCCCAATTTTGACTGGATCGAATTTTCAAAATTGGTCACAGGTGGTGAGTTAATCCTGCAATATGGGAAACCAATATTCTATGTCAGATATGAACCAGAATTGATGAAATTTTCCGATGCCAGAGGTGAAAGGCGTTTGCTTCCTCATACGGAAGCCAGCGATTATCAAACCCCACCGAACTATCTAGCGCTTTGGTGCAAAAAGCCTTCTGATTGTGGTGGTGGGATGACCACGTTGGCTTATGTCCAAGGATTCCTGAAGACTCTTACGGAAGAAGAAAAGAAAAAACTCATGGAGACTCGACACCATTTTGGTGCCACGAGGGGAGTCCACGCCAACCGCACCAAGGGAGCAATTCATCCCATCCTCTCATTTGAGGGTAAGAAGCCTGTTTTGCGCTTTTCTTGTAACTATATTAAATACGGTGACTACAGCCCCGATCCAGAGAACCTAAAGCCCTTTACTCCCGAGCCGTTTTTGGGAGAAATTGCCGACCGATTTCTAGCGTATTACGAGGAAAATCACATGGCTATTCGGATGAAGCAATACTCATTGTTGCTTTGGGACAACAAATGTATAGCACATTCAAGAACCACCTATAGCGACCCCACTCGAGAATTACAACGCATCTTCTTACGGTAACTGTCACCTTAAGAGTTAAGTGTTAGCTGACTCATGTAGCTGACTCATGTAGCTGGCTAATGTAGCTGACTAATGACATCCTGGCGATTCCTACACTAGGATTTGGTGAGTTGTTGAAAGGATAAATGGGTGAGAGAGTGAGTAGGAATCGCCACAACGTTGAAAGGTATAGCGCTACGCGCAAGGCAAGAGGAATCCCCCCTAACCCCCCTTAAGAAGGGGGGCGGGCAAGAGGCAAAAGTTGACGTGCATTAGCTTTTCAGCTTTTATCAATGTCAAACACCTTAATGGGTAGTACTATAAGTAGCAAAACTTTCAGGTAGCTTGCGGAAAGCATCACGTAGAACACTAATGAGGACTCATGAGAATCTTCAATCAATTGGAATCCAATGTGCGAAGCTACTGCCGTTTATTTCCCACGGTGTTTAAGAAAGCACAAGGAGCTGTTCTAGAAGATAAAGAAGGTATTAAGTACATTGACTTCCTCAGTGGAGTCGGTACGCTCAATTACGGACATAACAACCCACAACTCAAACAACGACTGCTGGGTTATCTGGAGTCCGACGGTATTGTCCATGGTCTCGATTTAGCAACGGTAGCGAAAGAGGAGTTTCTCGAAGCTTTTGAAGCCATTATCCTCAAACCCAGGCAATTGAATTACAAAGTTCAGTTTCCTGGACCAACAGGAACCAATGCTGTAGAAGCAGCTCTAAAACTGACCCGCAACATAACGGGACGCGAAACGGTCATTGCCTTTTCCAATGGCTATCATGGCGTAACCCTAGGTTCCTTAGCAACAACTGCCAACATTTCCCAGCGAGACGCTGCAGGACTCACCACCACAGGCGTAACTTTTATACCCTATGATGGGTACTTGGGTTCGGATATTGATACTACAGAGTACCTAGACAAAGTCCTTTCTGACAGAGGTAGTGGAGTAGCGCTTCCAGCAGCAGTGATTGTAGAAACAATTCAGGGAGCAGGTGGGGTCAATGTAGCCAGCTTTGAGTGGTTGCGATCGCTTGAAAAAGTCTGTCGTAAACATGATGTGCTTTTAGTTGTAGACGACATCCAAGTGGGATGCGGACGGACTGGTTCCTTTTTCAGCTTTGAACAAGTAGGTATTTCCCCTGACATTGTTACTATCTCCAAATCCTTGAGTGGATTCGGTCTTCCTTTCTCATTGGTACTGATCAAACCAGAATTAGACCAGTGGAAACCAGGTCAACACAGCGGCACCTTCAGAGGACCTAACCTAGCCTTTGTTACCGCCAAAGCAGCCTTGGAAATTTATTGGCAAGACGACAGTTTGTCAGCCTCCGTTAAACAGAAAGGAACTATAATGCAGCTCCGATTGGAGCAGATCGCAAAAAATAACTGGGAGGCCGGTTTTTCCGTTAGAGGCAGGGGCATGATTCAGGGCTTAGACTGCAAAGATGGAAACCTAGCTAATAAAATCATCCGGACAGCCTTTGCTAATGGGCTAATCATGGAAACAGCTGGCGCACAGGGGCAGGTGATTCGATGTCTGCCGCCTTTAACAATTCCTGAAGAAGTATTAGAGAAAGGGCTAGACCTCCTCGAAAATAGTGTTAACGAAGTTATGCATGAGACAGTCTCTAAAAAATTAGTTGATTTAGGAGCATCGGTTTAATCCCTTATGACTGCTGCATTTGGAAATTCTCCAGAAGTCTTAACCCGGATAGAAAAAATTGAAAACATCTGTGGACGGGATATAGGTAATGGTATAGAGCCCCTTGTGGAAGCTGCCAAGGGGGGGCTGCTTGGTGCAGCTCGTTCGATTGCCGAACATCCATCCCCCCATGTGGCTATTATTACAGGCTTTTTTATTCCCCACGGCACTCCTCCGGCAGCGGAAAATGATGGCCCCATCGGTTGCGCTCACCTAGCAGCGGGATTACTTAGAGTTGGAATCCCTGTACGTCTGGTTACCGATCCTTTATGTCTTAATGCTGTCAAGGTTGCTGCTCGGGCTGCAGGAATACCTGCTCAAATTCCTTTTGATGTAGTTCCTGTCGATGCAGGGAGTGCAGAAGATCCCTCCGTTTCTTCTATTGTGAATTTATGGAAAAGTGCCGAACCACCAGTTTCCCATGTTATCTCCATTGAAAGAGCAGGCCCGAGTTACGATGGTACTGTCCGAAATATAAATGGGGATGATATCACTGTTCATACTGCTCCTTTACATTTCCTATTTACCCTCAGTGAAATCATCTCCATCGGCATTGGTGATTTGGGCAATGAACTTGGTATGGGAACACTCTCTCAAGAGCTAATTGCCAAAAACATCAAGCATGGAGAACGAATCGCCTGTTATATTCCTTGCCATCACCCGATCGTTTGCGGTGTATCAAATTGGGGAGCAATGGGCTTACTCACTGCTCTTGCTTTACTCCGACCGGACTTAAAATCTAAGTTAACTAAGGGATTAACCTTAGAGACCGATAAACAGATTTTGACAACTCTGGTTAATGAGGGAGCAGCGATAGATGGAGATACGGGATTGCAAGCTCTCACAATTGAGACTTTACCCTGGGAATATCATGGCAAAGTGTTGGCAGAAATTTTAGAAGCCGCCGGTTTGACAAACTCAGTTTGAGAGCGCAGCTCCAATGCTTTCCTCCAAAATATCTAGCCCTTGGGTCAAAGTGTCGGGATCAATCGTTAATGTAGACTGAAGATTAATCACTTCTTTGTTCACTCCCATCGATTCAAAGATTAAACCCCGCTTGAAAGCTTCATTACTAACTTTTTTAGCCAGCCCCTTTTGTTCACAGGCGATTCCTTGAATCAAACCAAGTCCTCGATGTTCACCCCCGACTTCTGGATAACGAGCGATCATGTCTTTGAGTCGCTTTTTCATTACCTCACCTTTGTCCGCGATTTCCTGGGCAAAAGTATCTGTCTCCCAGTACTCGTCGAGAGCAGCTGTGGCAGTCACAAAGGCTAGATTATTGCCTCGGAAAGTACCACTGTGTTCCCCTGGTTTCCAACAGTCTAAATCAGGTCGAATTAGCACCACAGCCATCGGGTTTCCATAGGCGCTTAAAGATTTAGCCAGACAAACTAAATCAGGTTTTAACCCTGCCCGCTCAAAGCTAAAGAAAGGACCAGTTCGACCACATCCCACTTTAATATCATCAACAATTAGCAAAATTTCTCGCTCTTGAGTGATCTGGGCAAGGCGTTGAAGCCAAGGAACACTAGCAACATTAATCCCGCCTTCAGATTGAACGGTTTCTAGGATAACAGCTGCCGGTTTTTCCTGATTTAGGCTCAGGTCATCAACCAGTTTTTCTAAGTAATCAAGACTGTCGTCTTTGGTGCCATTTTTATCCTCAAACGGAACCGTTAAGACATTACCGAGGGGAATGCCCGCAGCCTTTTGATAGGTCGGATTAGGTGTAACAGCTAGGGCACCTAAAGTATGACCGTGGTAGCCTTTGGTAAAACAGATGACTGTTTTTCGACCAGTCACTTTACGGGCTAGCTTCAAAGCAGCCTCCGCAGAATTAGTCCCTGTAGGACCGGTAAACATAACTTTATAGTTTAGTCCTCGCGGTATTAAGATTACTTCCTCGAAACGTTCGAGAAACTGCTGCTTGGCAGAGGTGAACATATCGAGGCTGTGGGTGATAGCATCTGACTCAATGTATTCCAGCAGACGCTTTTTGAGTTTGGGGTTATTATGTCCGTAGTTGAGGGCACCGGCACCTGCCAAGAAATCTATATAAGTACGCCCACTCTCATCTATCAAGGTATCTCCCACTGCCTTGGTAAAGACTGTTGGAAACAATCGACAGTAGCTTCGGACTTCTGACTCAAGCTTGGTGAAAATGTTCATATGCTAAACCTGCCTATTGTTAGTATTTTCAAGTAGGTGAGACAATTGTATGTGGTGTACAAAACGCGAAGCGATTCCATTTGCTTCACTTTACTTTACGAACACCGGAACCTAGAAAACTATATACTATTTAGGGTGACTATAGCAATCCTAAGTCATTTGTGAAAACCAAAATTATCCTTAAAAATCTTATAAGGCACAACAACTGGTTTACCCTGAACACAGAACCAGTTGAACAAGTGAAATAGGATTGCTATAGTCTAAATTTTGATCAGTATCAGAAACCAACAAGAGCGTGGAATTAACTGGGATTAACTATGCAAAAAAGTAGATTTACCGAAGCTCAGACCGAGGCATTGTTTGATGATCGCGAACGAGACCAACGTTTCCGCAGTTTCTGGGATCCAGAAGGCAGTCTCCACTGGGGTTATTTCGAAAACTTAGCCAAGGCTCGGCCTGAGGACTTTGTGCCAGGCTGCAAGCGCTGGGATGAATATATGCTGGCACAGAGCGGTATTACTGCCGACTCCCGGGTACTAGAAGTTGCTTGTGGAAATGGCAACGCTGCCGTTTGGCTGGCTCAGCAAACGGGATGTGAGGTAGTAGGAATCGATATCAGTAGCAGTTATATCGAGAATGCTCGAGCTAAGGCTAGTAATTTCCCCTCTTTGCGGGTGAGCTTCCAAAAGGAATCAGCCACTAACCTACCTTTCCCAGATGGCTCCTTTACCCATGCCTGGAGTCAAGGCGCTCTTTACCACATCCACGAGCTTGATAAAGCTCTGGCGGAGGTTCACCGTGTCCTAGGGGTAGGAGGCATCTTCCTGTTTGATGACTTGGTAACACCAATTGAGGAAGTTAGTGAGGCAGCCCGCAAGTACGTTTACAACCGACTGCTGTTTGAGCCGACATTTAGCCCCGAAGTCTATGCAGAAAAACTCACTCAGATCGGATTTAACGTTTTGCAGATCAAGGACTTGAGCCAACACCTGAAAAAGAGTTACGAATTGGTGTCCGAGCTGGCTCGGGAGGGCTATCCAGATTTGAGCGCTGCCTTTAAGAAAACCCAGGAGGCAATTGCCGCTGGTGAGTTAGGCTGGTGCTTTTGCCTCTGTGAAAAGGTTAGTGATGACTAATCCGTGACAACTTAAGACAGCTACGCCATAGATTGAGTGTAGATTGAGAGTAGCTTGAGTGTATGGGATTGACCTTGGCCTTTAGGCCACGCTACGCGAATGGTCACGCTTCGCGATGCTCGGTACGAGCCGCTACGCGAACGCATCCAGGGGCTTGACCAAAAATTTGGGTTTCAAGCCCCGTCCTTCTAGGACGGCTTTCTTTTTTTTGTGCTATACTTTTACGTAAAGTTGTCCCACGTCAAAAAATGAGAGTCTTAGAATTCAAGGTCGAAGGGAAGAAAACTCAATATGCTGCGATTGATGAGGCGATCCGTACAGGTCAGTTTGTCCGCAACAAGTGCATTCGGTATTGGATGGACAATAAAGGTATAGGGCAGAAAGACTTGTATCGCCACAACACGTGGCTAAGAGCTGAATACTCTTTTGTCAAAGATCTAAACTCTCATGCTTGCCAAGCTTCCGTAGAAAGAGCTTACTATTCAATCTCTAGGTTTTACGATAAATGTAAAAAGAAAGTTCCCGGGAAGAAGGGATACCCTAAATTTAAAAACTTTTCTCGATCAGTTGAATACAAAACATCGGGATGGAAACTGTCCCCTGATGCTAAGTCAATAAATTTATTGGACAAGAAAGGGATTGGAAAACTGAAACTAAAAGGAACCTGGGAATTATGGCGTTATGATCAAAAGCTGATAAAGCGAGTTAGATTGGTGCGTCGAGCAGATGGGTACTATGTCCAATTTTGCGTCAAGGTTGATGTCAAGGAATCCTTGGAACCTTCTCACACCAATATTGGATTGGACGTAGGAATCAAAGACTTTTATACAGACTCGAAGGGAGGCGTAGAGCCAAATCCTAGGTTTTATCGTAATGGAGAAAAGAGGCTAAAGTTTTATCAACGTAGGGTTTCTCGTAAAAAGAAAGGCTCAGCTAACCGCAAGAAAGCCATTAATAGACTAGGCAGGACACACCTCAAAATAAGTAGGCAGCGTGAAGAGCACGCCAAGAGACTGGCGCGCTGCGTAATCCACTCTAACGATGTGGTCGCTTACGAAGACTTGAGAATTAAGAACTTAGTAAAGAACCATTGTCTTGCCAAGTCTATCAATGATGCAGGTTGGTACCAATTCAGAAAATGGCTGGAATATTTTGGTCAAAAGTTTGGGAAACAGACAATAGCAGTAAATCCTGCCTACACTAGTCAAAATTGTTCCAGCTGCGGCAAAGTTGTCAAGAAATCACTATCAACTAGAACTCATACTTGTTCTTGCGGGTGTGTATTGGATCGCGACCACAATGCAGCAATAAACATTCTAAGAAGAGCCTTGGGTACGGTGGGGCACACCGGAACCTGGATCATAGATCCAAAAGCTCATGGAGAATCGACCTCTACTCTTCCTGGTTCCGGCCTGGCTGAGCAAGTTGGCTCGTTGAAGTGAGAATCCCCGTTCTTATAGGACGGGGAGTGTCAATATACACCCAATCACTCCTCACCGTTTACCCCTAACCACCGCAACCGGCTACAATAACAAGTGTTGAGATTTGTGTATCCCTGACCGGCATAGGGAAAGTTTATGGCTGCTGCTGTATTAATCCAGAACCTCCAAAAACGCTATGGAGATGTCCACGCTGTCAAAGACATCTCCTTCCAAGTCGAACCGGGTCAAATTTTTGGCTTACTCGGTCCTAATGGTGCCGGGAAAACCACCACCATTCGTTGCCTATGCACTCTCACGGCACCGGACGCTGGAAAAATTGAGGTATCTGGCATTTCAGTACTGAACAATCCTAGGGCAGCACGCCGCCGCATAGGCTATGTGGCACAAGAAGTTGCCCTAGATAAGGTACTCACTGGTCAAGAACTACTTCAATTGCAAGCCGACCTCTATCATATTCCCAAACCAGTTGCCAAAAAACGCATCAATAAACTCCTTGACATTTTGCAGCTCAAGGAGTATGCCCATAAAAAAACTGGCATTTACTCCGGTGGTCTGCGTCGGCGGCTGGACTTAGCTGCTGGCTTACTCCACCAACCTGATGTTTTAGTGCTAGACGAACCCACCGTAGGTCTTGACATAGAGAGCAGATTCGTGGTATGGAAACTGTTGCAAAAGCTGCGGGACTCAGGAACCACATTACTAATTACCAGCCACTACCTCGAAGAAATAGACGCATTAGCTGACCAAGTGGCAATTATTGACAAAGGGATGATCATAGCTGAGGGGACACCATCTCAGTTAAAAGATAGTGTTGGAGGCGATCGCATTACCCTGCGCATCCGGGAATTCTCCCCCATTGAAGAAGCCCAGCAAGCCAAAGATATGCTTAAGTCTCTGCCCTTTGTGAAAGAGGTCATTATTAACAGCAATCAGGGGAATTCCCTCAACCTTGTGGTTAAACCCCAAAGCAATGCCTTAATCATGGTTCAGCACGCCTTAAAAGACGTTAGTTTACCCACCTTTGGGATTGCTCAGTCGCGACCTAGCCTAGATGATGTCTATCTGGCCGCCACAGGTAAAACCCTGATGGATGCTGAACTGGCTGAGGCTGGGAAACGGGATTCGAAGGCAGAGCGGAAACAAAATATGGCCTAAAAGACAGATAGGGCAGTGGTTAGTGGAGAGTAAATACAGATTGCTCAAATTATTGTTAGGAATCAATTGTAGGAATCTTTGACACTCCCATCGCTAAATCCTTCGCGCAGCGTCGGCTTTGCCGAATATTATAGCCAAGGATTCTTAAGAGAATAAAACTCTTAATGGCTGAGCCAAACAGCCTCGCTTACCCTCCAATAAAATTATTGGGCTTACTTTTGAGATTTTTGATTTATGCTTTTAGCAGAGGCTTTTCAGCTTGCGCACAAACCTGCACCTTTTAAGTGCATTAATATGTGTTTATCTTAGCAAAGATTCTCAAAAAGCGCAACAGATTCAGTCTCCAAGTCCGCACTTTATACGCCCCGTCTCCCGCTAACCCTTACTGGCAGTGCCAGACGCTGCTTAATACGGGTATAACGGGAGGGGAATTGGAGTTGAATGATGCCACGAATCAATATGAGTAAAATCCTTACCCCTCCTAAATCAGACTTTAACTGGCAACCAGACCTTACTGCACCAATCCCAGTCAGTGATACTCCTGGTGTAAGTGAATTTATCCAAGAAACCCTTGCCCTAACCAAACGCCTGTTTATTCAGCTGCAACGGCGACCTTCTACCTTAATGGCTGGTATTATCCAGCCCCTAATGTGGCTAATCCTATTTGGGGCATTATTCCAAAACGCTCCTCAAGGGATTTTTGGCGAGAGTTTGAGCTATGGCAAATTCCTCGGTGCAGGTGTGATTGTGTTTACCGCCTTTGCTGGAGCACTCAATGCTGGCTTACCTGTCATGTTTGACCGGGAATTTGGTTTCCTCAACCGCTTACTAGTAGCTCCGTTAGTATCTCGCTTCTCTATTGTTGCAGCCTCAGCCATATATATAATCGCTCTGAGTTTGCTGCAAACTGTGGTAATTGTCACCGCCAGTGCCTTTTTAGGAGCTGGTTTACCCAACCTAGGCGGTCTGGTTATGATTGCCTTGATTGTATTCTTGCTAGTGGTGGGAGTCACAGCCCTCAGTCTAGGACTAGCATTTGCCCTACCCGGTCACATTGAACTAATTGCAGTCATTTTTGTTACCAACTTACCCCTACTGTTTGCCAGCACAGCCCTTGCTCCTCTCTCCTTCATGCCCAAATGGTTACAGGTGGTAGCCAGTCTTAACCCCCTCAGCTATGCCATTGAACCAATTCGCTATCTCTATCTCCACAATGACTGGTCTTTTGGTAGCCTTGTGATGCAGGCTCCCTGGGCATCTATTACCTTTGGCCAATCCCTGTTGATATTGCTTGGTTTTAGCACAGTCGTATTACTCGCAATTTCTCCACTACTGAGCCGCCGGTTGTAATTCTTCTCCCTAGAGCCTTAGCCCTAGGCCCGTGTTACCCTTGCCAACGGAACGCGGGAAGATGGGGAGATGGGGAGATGGGGAGATGGGGAGAACCCCCAAGACAGCGCTGCATCGCTACTCCCTACTCCCTACTCCCTACTCCCTACTCCCTACTCCCTACTCCCTCAATTGAGAACTACTAAAAGCCATTGCCAATCATAATAAACGGTGCCCAGTAATAAGGACTATTATAATGACTGTTGATCAAGCCTATTTGCGCTTGACGCAATGCTTCCGCTATGGTAATATTACCCTTAAGCATGGTTTGGTAAAAAGCATCCATTAGTACCTGTGTCCCTTGGTCATCAACAGACCAGAGGGAAGCGATGGTTGCTAGTGCTCCTAAGCGTTGCATCTGATAACCAAAGCCTAAAATTTCTTCACCATTACCCAAAACTCCACCAACACCAGTTTCACAAGCACTAAGCACCACTAAATTCACACCATTGAGGTTCCAGGTTTCTAAATCTCGGAGCGTAGCCAGCTCGCAATTACCAAATAAGATAAATGAATCCTCTGGTTGACCTGGTAAAAAAGCAGCATGGGTGGCTAGATGAACAATATTGTAGTTGTTATTGTTGTTGTTGATCTGCTCAACTATAGTGCTAGGTTTAAAGTCTTGTTGAAACAGTTTTGTAGTCTCCGGAATCAGAGCTGCAATAGTTTCTACTTCAACACCAGCAAACCTTAAGCCAGAAAAGTTAAACGGACGTTTCCCTAACTGGAATTCACATTCCCCTGAGGTAAAGGCAGCAGATAGTACCCGGGGTTGCCTAGGAAGGTGATTATTGAGGTTAATGAAACTAGCAGCAGTAATAGTATTAATACTATAGCGCTCAACTAACCATTGCTCCCCATCATGGAGCGCAGCCAGAGGAACATAACGCAATATACCATCTGGAGCATAGAGGATAGTTTGAGCTTGGGCTTTAGTAAGGTTGTCTTCAATGGGCTTAATTAGCAAGTTATAGAGTTTTTGTGCCTCTGCTCTGGCCTGATTGACTCTAATCCTATCAGTGATGGCGCGACGGAATTTTGCGATCACATCCTTGAGTTGTTCGTGATTGATCGTTACCGAATGATGGATAGGGAATGAGTCAGCAGTAACCAGTACCAGTTCCAGACGGTCTTCTAGAATTAGCGGATACAACAACACAGCGTTTTGCTCAAGCTGGCGCAAGCTATTTTGCAAAATGTCTAGATAACTGACATCCAGACGCTGTTCTCTGGCTTGTCGTCTTAGCTGTTGCACCAGTTTCACCACATCAGGACTGGAGATAAATTGCTCAAATGATGGGCTACTATCTTGGGACTCCGTCCTCTTGAGTAGAGAATTAATCCTGTTGCTAATCCCCTGTTCCAGAGACAGCAATCCAATCCCTTCGAGTGTCTGTTCATTGCCTTGGACATTACCCAAGTAATCCTCTAATTCTTGAATTTTCAGCAAATCCAGCACTCGTTGAGCTTCAATCACTCGGTCAAATTGCAGCAATAGGTCAGCGAGATGACGATAGGTATTAGCAACAGTTTGTGTAAAGGATTGCTGTTGTTCTTGAGGAAGTGGTTTTAACTCGTCCCGAATCTGTTCAGTCAGATTAACCGATAACTTGTAGAAAATGATGGCTAACTCAGGTTGCTTCTGTTTTTCCAGCACTTGACCGATATTGCTGAGAGTAATTCCTTCCGCTGAACGGTCACCGATATCTCGAAAAATTACCAAAGCTTCTTGCAGCAATGCCATGGCTTGGGAATCTTGATCTGTATTAACATAAGTACCTGCAAGAGAGTTGAGAATCCGACCCTCCCCTGCTATATCACCAATCTCTTGTGCGATCGCTAGGGCTTGCTGATAAGAATTTATCGCCTTAGGATACAGACCAATACTGGAGTAAACACCACCAATCTGATTGAGAGTATTACTTTCACTGATAAGATTATTAATATCTTGAGCAATGGCTAAAGCTTGCTGATAGGATGCTAAAGCTTGGGGATACTGATTGAGGCGTTCGTAAATGACACCAATACTGCTAATAGTCAGTCCAACCCCTGATTTATTGTCTATCTCCCGATAAATTGCTAAAGCCTGTTCCAAAAAATCTAAGGCTTTGGAGTACTGTCCTAAACCTTCATAAACACCGCCAATATTAATGAGCGTCTTCGCTTCACTAGCTGGATTACCGATTTTTTTATGAATCGCTAAAGCTTGTTGATAATAGTCTAAAGCTTGGTAATATCGACTACGATTATAGTAAACTCCACCAATAGTATCAAGAGCATTAGCTTCCCTGGCGGGATTGTTAATTTCAGTAGCAATAGTTAAAGATTGCTGGTAGGATGTCAAGGCTTGATCATACTCTCCGAGATTTTCATAAACGGTGCCAAGGTTGTTAAGGGTATAACTAACACTATCCTTATCTCCTAACTCATTAAGAATAGCCAAGGCTTGTTGATGATACTCTAGCGCCTGTGTATAGTCACCAGTCTGACCAGCAATCAATCCTAAATTATTATAAATTCGTCCAACACTTGCTCGATTCCCAATTTCTCTAGCAATCACCAGTGCTTTTTGATAGAAATCCCTGGCTAGGGAATACTCACCACTATTGTAGTAAACTCCACCAATATTATTAAGGGTGCGTCCTTCATCAAAGGGATTATTAGTTTCCCGACGAATCCCTAAAGCTTGCTGGTATAACTCCAAAGCTTGGTCATAGTCACCCTGATTAGCATAAATTGCAGCAATATTATGCCAGGATTCCCCGATGATATCACGATTACCAATAGTGGTAGCCATCTCCAAGGCTTGCTGGTGTAACCCTAGTGCTTGAGAATAGTTTCCTAGACGGCGATAAACAAAGCCTATATTATTAAGGGTTTCTGCTTGTCCTCTACTATCTTCTAGTTTTTGACGAATTATCAAAGCTTGCTGCAATGTGTCTAACGCTTTTGGATAGTCACTCAATCCGATGTACACTTGACCGATGTTGTTGAGAGTTGCAGCAACACCCGCTTTGTCGTTTAGTTGTCTACGAATTGCTAAGACTCGTTGATAGGTGGCTACGGCTTCACGAAACTGTCCCTGACGAAATTGTTGGATACCTTGTTCAAAGAGTTGGTTAGCAATAGAAGTTTTGCGGACGCGAAACCTGACACCACTGCGCCAATCCTGTTTCGGAATGCTGGGGAAATCCTGTGCAACAGCTTTGTCAAGTTGTAGGAATACTGGTGGGGTATGTACATCCAACGTTACTCCCAGAATTATTAATAATTCTAGGAGAGTTTTAACTGGAGTGATATCATAAAAACCTGGAGGCATAGGCACCGCCTTACCTCAACTATTTATAGCTAGTAAAGTATAACAAATTACTATACTAAGTCTAGCAATAATCTAGTAGTTTAGTTGATAACTTTTTGTTGAGGGTTGAGGGTTGAGGGTTGACTATTGACAGGGTCGCGTCAACGATCCAAAATGAACCTGTAACAATTGTGCAGGTTAACTGTGCAGGTTAACTCAGGTTAACTATATATAACTCTATAGCAGTAGACCAGCGAGATTTATCCATTAAGGGGGGATTTATATGACGATCAGCAACCAATCTGTTTTTACTGTAGCTGTATTGAGTGTAGCCCTTGGCATTACTACAGCGTTACTACACGGATCCGCTACTGCCCAAACTACAGGTACTATTCGAGCGGATGAAAATTTTAATAATCCTAACGAGCAAGACACGTTTGGGGGGTTTGGAGACAGTGGTTTCAACGCTTTTGATTTAATCCATAATGCCCAATTGGGTACAGTTGATATCGATCAGTTCATTGAGGGACAGTCTCAGAGACTAAACGATGCTGCTTCTGAGTTTCGGCGTTTACAGTTGGAACGGTTGCGCAATCCCCAAGTAGTATCTCCAGAAAACCAATATCCAGAAAACCAATATCCAGAAAACCAGCCTGCTACATCTGGGGTTAGCTTCTGACAAAATTCATCCCACGCTCACGCTACGCTTTGAGACGTGGGATGAATTTTGTGCAGGGTCTTTGTTGCTCATCTCAGGAGTGTCTTGGTTTTCAATGTACTTTTTAAGAGTAGAAATAGTAACGCCACCACAACTAGCAATAAAGTAAGAACTATTCCACAATACAGGTTTTTTGTAGTAGATTCTGGCTAGTTGTTCACCAAATTCTACTCTTATTTTTCGGCTTGAGACACTCTTCAATGAGTTAACCAGTTTACTCAGGTGAATGTCAGGGTGATACTGGAACAGCAGGTGAACATGGTCTTTTTCCCCATCAAGGCTAACAAGCGATCATTCTTGTTGTTCAAGTAAGTTTTCAAAAATTTCATGTAAACGGCTAATCATCTCACCAGTAAAGACTTTGCGACGATACTTGGTCGTCAAGACGAGATGAGCTTTAAGGTCAGAGACAGACCGACCCTTGGATAAAAAGTCATTCTTCATAAAAATCCTGCTGTTGTCTGCTATAATCAGTGTAGCTTAAAAGTTAACACCAATGAAATACACGTATCAATATCGACTATATCCAGAGACTCAACAAACACTCACACTGAACGAGTGGCTGCGAGTTGGTCGATATTGGTATAACCGGATGTTGGGTGAGCGTTTTGATTGGTGGGAGAAAAATAGATGTCCGGTCAATGCCTGTCCATTAATCTGTTACCTTCCGGAGCTTAAAGATCAGCCCAATTTATACAGCCAGAAAAAGCAACTTCCAGTTATCAAGAAAGACTTGGTTAAGATTGGATGGTCTGGAGAGTTGATAGACTTTACTGAGGTTTATTCAACTGTTTTGCAAGATGTCTGTACAAGAGTAAAAAACGCTTTTAACAGGTTTATAGCAGGTGACAAAAATGGTAAACGCAGTGGCAAGCCTCGATTTAAGAATGTTGCCAGATATCGGACGTTAAACTTTCCAAATGCTTATAATTCTTGGTTAAAGTTCTGTACTGTTAACGGAAAATGGTTGTTTGTTCAAGTTCCTAAAATTGGTTTGATTAAGCTGAGAATACACAGACCGTTACCTGATAGTGCAAACTTAAAACAGCTATCAATTACAAGGAAAGCTGACGGATGGTACTGCAACCTGAGCCTAGAGGATAAGTCCGTGCCGGAGTTCAACCCTGATGACATTATTCCTACTTGGGAAAACTCAATTGGAATGGATGCTGTTCTAGATAGAGGCTTTTATCTAGCAATATCCGATGGCAAGAAACTCCCCTCGCTTAAACCACTTCGTCGGAATCAAGACAAGTTAACCAAAGTTTCTCAACGGAAAAATAAGCGTAAAAAAGGAAGTAAAGCCAGACGTAAACTAGCAAAACGGGAAGCCCGTATTCATCAACAGATAGCTAGGAGTCGTGAAGATTTCCAGTACAAAACTGCTCATCAACTGGTGAATACAGGTAAGAAAGTCTTCTTTCACGAGAAGCTGAACCTCAAGGGTTTAACTCGTCGCAATACTCCTAAACGAGGGCGAGATGGTACGTTCTTATCCAATGGTCAATCATCAAAATCAGGACTTAACAAGTCTTGGCTAGATGCAGCCTTTGGTCAGTTCTTTGAAGTGCTGGGTCAGGTAGCCGCAAAAGAAGGGCGCCAGTGTAGTCGAAGTCAAGCCAAATTACACATCTCAACTCCTCTCTTATCGAGATGAATTTGTGTTCACCGACCGAGATATGCGAGAGTATTTCGATGAGGAACTAAAGCTGATTGTCGATAGAGATGTCAACGCATCAATCAACATAAAGCGAGTCGGGCTGGATGTGTTCCCGACTATAAAACGCCGTAGAGGGAAGCCTGTAGTTGTTGAATCTACTACTAATAGTACCTCGCAGGAAGCTCTGACCGCTCTTTATGAGCATCAGAAGCCCACACTGAAAGCGTAGCGTCAGTGTGTGGTACATCACCGAAAGTTACCGATAATCTTAGAGACTTTGGCTCAGGTGTGGATCAGGTTTGATATCAAGTTCGTTTAATCATTTGATTTACAGGTCATACCATAGATGGCAAACGCAGTTCTCAATACCCAATTGAGAACTGCTATTTATAGATATAAACTTTGGGAAATCAAGCTAAGGAATCAGAGGAGATAGACCTTGAGGTAAACGTTTGGGGCATCGGGAAATTATCCCAGTGCAAGATATTATAGATTCCTGTATGAATCCAGTTTTCTAAATACAGCTTCTGCTCTGAGGATAACTGCTGTAATTCTTGGCTTTTTGATGATGGTTCAATCTTGTCTATGGCTTCGTAATGATTCGGAATTCGGTTCAGGACATAAGCAATTAAATCCTGGCGTATGTTAGACTGGGAAAACACTTCTTGATAAGGAAACTCCGGATAAGTTGCTAAGACGTTTTCAATTTCTTGAATCACTATCGGTGTAGTTACGTGAACAAGGGTTTTAACCATCGTTTACACTCCTTTTGCCAACCGGTTTATTATTGTAAACCGGTTTATTAATTAATATTATATAGCGTGTTTTAAGCCCTGTTTTAAGTCAAGGGAAGTGTAAGCATTCAGCTATCAGCGTGTCCCGTATCAGCTATCAGCTAATGCGCTACGCGCACGCTACTTGAGGTGCTATCAACCATTAGCCATTGGCCTGTGGCTACCGTACTTGAGGTGCTTATGGGCTATGGGCACGCTGTCTTGATGCAGTCGCTCATGGGGGAAACCACGGCAGTTGCTCATGGGGGGAACCCCCAAGACCGCACTGCCTCCCCAAGACCGTAATGGTGCGTTTTCCGTAGGCGAATTAAATTCGCCACGGGTCGCACCTCTGCATCGCTACTTGAGGTGCTTTTGAATAAAATAAGCTGACGGCTGACCGCTGATGGCTGAATGCTTACAGGGAAGTATTCTTAACTGCTGATTAATTGCTGCTAATAGTTCCCGACTCTCTACAGGTTTGGTTAGATAATCGTTGGCTCCCAGTTGCTTAGCTCGAGCATAGCCATCCTCCTTTGACTGACTGCTTAGAAATATAAACGGTGTTTTCGCTGTAGTTATCCTATCCCGTAATATCTGGAGAAGCTCATACCCATCAATTGATGGTATATTAATTTCACAAATAATTAAATCAGGTCGGACAACTTTAGCTAAAGTTAAACCGAGCCAACCGTCTTCTGCAGTAAGGACATTAAAGCCTTCTAATTCCAGTAAATCTGAGAAATTTGAGCGCAACAGTTTATCATTTTCAATTAATAAAATTGTTTTGTTCATCGCTCCAGCCTTTATAAATTCATGATCAAGATTAATCCCCAACTTGCAGAATCTGTTCTAGCAAGAGGCGATCGCTAGTTGAGCTACCGAACCATAATTTATCTTTTGCCAGAGTACTGACAGATAACCTACCATTTGGTTCAACGCTAAAATCTTGATCCAACACTAACCCTTGCTCCTGAAGCTTATTGATTGCGACAGTCATCGCTACTGCCACTAAGTCAAGTTCGGGCATCAAATAATCGGGATGACCCAATAGCCAGTGACAAGCATCAAGGTTAGTCTCTGGTAGTCGATAAACTGCTGCGAGTAAGACTTGCTCAATATAAGTGGGACTGGGTAAAACAGTCAGAAAGTCTTTAAGAGATTTGATAAATGTTGAGTCTTGACTCTGAAAGACATCCACAGCTAATGCGATGTATGACTCATAGTCCTGGGCGTCGGTGGTACCCATATCTCGTTCCTTGGTCAAGGGCAAACTCTTGATACCCAGGACAACTGGTGTGAACGTTTGTCTCCTCTGGTGCTCTGGGTGGTGAGGATAAGCTAAATCGATCGTGGGACTGATCGTGGGACTCAGGGATAATTGATCCAAAGGAGTGGCGCTGGAACAATTACTGGAACTGCTACTCTTGTTTGAAAAAATGATACCCATACCCCGAAGTTGAACCCAAGATCTATTTAACTTACCTACAAATAGAAATTAGGGCGCAAATGTGAAGATATTGTGATTAGACTTCGCGGCAGAAGTCAGGGAATAGGGAATAGGGAATAGGGAATAGGTGTCAAAATTGACTTAGAAGCTATCCAAAATGATTGCTTAGTTATTTTTGCAAGAGGTCTATTGGGTAGGGTGCTAACTTATGGCTAATCGGTAAGATATCAAAGGTGAGTGCTATGGAATCTTTTTACCTCACCCAATTGAGAACTGCGTTTGCCAGCAATTAATCCTAATCCAGTTCCTTATGATTTGCTGCCGGTTTCGGAGTTTCAATAAAATCTAGCACTCCGATAGCTCAATCGAGCCAATTAAGAATCCCTTGGATTTCCTCGACCAATTCCATAGGTTTAAACGGCTTGGTAATAACTCCAGTTACCCCCAAATCTAGAAACTGCTTTTGCTCGCTGCTCCTAGCTTTAGCTGTTAGCAAAATTGTTGGGATGTCCGCCGTTACTGCATTAGCTTGTAACTGTCGAAAGGTAGCCGGTCCATCCAGCTCGGGCATCATTACATCTAGCAGAATAGCATCAGGCTGATCTGCCTCAGCCTTAGCTAATCCCTCCTTACCAGAAGCAGCTGTCAACACTTCCCACCCTGCTGCTGCTTCTAGAGAAAATTGGATGATTTCTCGAACCCCATCATCATCATCAATCACTAAAATGCGCTTAGTTGTCATGGTTCTCACCTTCTGCTGCTGCTGTTTCTTTCGGTAAGGTAAAATAAAAACTGCTGCCTTCACCAACAGTACTCTCAACCCAGATTTTGCCTCCGTGCTGCTCCACTATATTACGGCAAATCGCTAACCCTAAACCCGTCCCTCCCTTTTTACGGGCATCGGAAGCATCAACCTGTTGAAAACGCCCGAATATACTTTCAAGTTTGTCAGCCGGAATTCCCCTACCTTGGTCTTTAACGGTAAATAAGATCATGGCACTGTTTGGGTCAGGGGGTGAGGTGGTTTCTGGTTCCTCTGGCTGTTGCAGTTCCACTGTTAACCATAGGCTAGAACCTCTGTCTGAAAATTTAATCCCATTGCTGAGTAAATTGGTTATGACTTGAATAATGCGATCGCTATCAGCCTCGAATTCAATCTCAGATTCAATAGCTTGGGGCGAGACTTCCAATTTAATCCCAGCTCGATTAGCCATCACCTGCACCTGATCAACAGCTTTAACCATCAACTCAGCTGCATTCACTGGCTGCTTAGACAAACGGATCTTACCAGATTCCAGACGTTCCAGCTCCAAAATATCGTTAACCAGTCGCACTAAACGCTCAGCACTGTCAGCGGCAATGCCAATTACACGCTGTCCTCGTTCAGACTGAGGTTGAATTAGACCAGTTGATAACAGGTTCAAGGCACCATGAATTGAGGTTAGGGGGGTACGGAGTTCGTGGCTGACCACGGAGGTGAATTCATCTTTCATCCGTTCAATAGCGTAGCGCTCGGTAATATCTTCCCCAATACTCATGGTGCCAATTGCCTCTCCCTGGACATTTTGGAGTAGAGTATTATTCCAAGCAATGATTTTTTCTTGCTTTGACTTGGTGAGAATCGAGTGCTGATAGTGGGGTTGAAAGTCTGGATCTAGGATGTCCTGGAAGTATTGCTGTACTGACTTTTGCTGGGAATTGGGCAGGAAGTTTTCAAACCAGTCCTTGCCTAAAACTTCTGCTTCTGTGTACTTAGTCAATTCTAGGAAGAAGGGATTGACATACTCCACTTTACCCTGTCGGTCTAGTCCCACCACCACCAGTCGCACATGTTCGAGAAGGCTGCGCCACCGTCGCTCTGATTCCTGTAAGCTAGCAATTAACTGGGTACGTTCTTGTTCAAATCGTTTACGTGAAGTAATATCTCGCTGCAACACTAAGATATAGCTAATGTTTCCTTGAGTATCATGAACCACTGAACAAGAGTAGTCTGTGGTAAGAATTGTCCCATTTTTGCAGACAAACTCAATTTCTTGACGATAGGTTCCCTGCTCCAGTAAAACTGGAAACTGTTGCTGGCAAATGTTTTGGTATGTGGGGGTAAAGAACTCTTCTAAGCGATTACCGATCAATTCTGATTCAGCATAACCTGACTGGTGGATGACAGCCGGGTTCACTTGCTCAATCATGCCCTGAGTATCTAATATATGGATAAAATCTGGGGCAGATTCAAACAACGAACGGAATCGTTGTTCGCTTTCGAGTAAAGCAGCTGTGCGCTGTTGAACCCTAATTTCTAATTCTCGATTGAGTTGTTGTAATTCTCGATTGAGTTGTTGCAGTTGAGCTTCTTGCTGTTTACGCTCCGTGATATCCGTAGTGATGCCGTGAAGATGTACAGAGGTGCCATTATCACGCCTAACCACACGAGCGCGATCGTTCAGCCAGCGAATTTCTCCATTACTGAGCTGAATTCTATATTCTAAATCCCACGATTCACGACGATTTTCTTGAACAGCTCGCCATGCTTTCTCAACATGCTCAAAATCTTCTGGGACAATAAACTGTCGCCATAGGTTGTCTTGATCGCTGAATAGCTCGAAAGTTGGGCGACCGTAAACTTGCTCGAAGGCTAAATTAACATAGCGCAGTATCCCAGAAGGCAGTGATACTGACCACACCACGTCTTGAAGAGAACTCATAATTGCTCGGAGCCGCTCTTCGTTGGACTTAAGTGCCTTTTCATTTTCTTGAAATGCTTCTTCTGTCTGCTTGCGTACGCTAATATCCGTAATTGAGCCAACCACCCGCACTGCATCACCTGCTTCATTCCAAAGTGCTTGTCCCTGGTCAAGAATCCATTTGTAGCTGCCGTCGTTGCACTGTAAGCGATACTCTTGAACGTAATAGGGGGTTTTCTGAGCCAAGTGATCCTTCATGGCTTTTATCACCTGGTCTACATCATCGCGATGAATGTGTGTCCGCCATTGATGGTTATAGTTTCCGATGTCGTAGTTTTCATCATACCCCAGCATTTCCTTACATCGGCTGGAGAAAAAGGTTTCATTGGTTTTGGGGTTCCAGTCCCAAATTCCCTGATTAGCTCCCTGTAGTGCCAATTGCCAGCGTTGCTCACGTTTTCGTAAGGATTGCTCTGCCAAAATACGCTCTTCAATTTGAGATTTTAGCTCCTGGTTGAGCTGCTCAAGCCTAGCCAGACTGGGAAAAGCGAGGACTCGAGGTAGAACAGAGAATAAATTTATGGCAGTGTAGACAGAAACTATAGCTGTAATTGCTTTAATAGAGCCTGATAGCCAGTAAGCTGGATACCAAAGCGTCCATAGTTCCATCAGGTGAGTGGTGCCAGAGGCAATAATCAACGCCCCAAACAAAATCAAGAGTCCCTTGAAAGGCAGATCCTGCCGCTGCCTAATCAAGTACACTAGCAGTATGGGAATCACATAGTAGGCTAGGGTAATTAGGGAATCACTGATCAGGTGCAGCCAGATCAAGTTAGGCTGCTGGAGGTAGCAGTTGCCTTGGAGAATAAACGTTTCGGCAAATAGGAGATAGTCAAAGAAATTGATCATAATTAGGTTGACAATTGACATGATTGCTGACAGTCAACCGTTAACCATCAACTGTGAATAAAATGTGATCAACTCTACTATGTCCGATCTCTAAATTCTATGTCCAGTGGCATACTCCTACACTGACTCTGCTCTTACAGAGCCGCTCCGGGAACGAGTGAGCGTGTAGGCTTGAAGCCAACTCCACCCAACGGTATCGGCTTTCGCCGACGCTGCGCGAACGGATACGTAGGCTTGCTTTATTAACGACACGGTCAGAAGTTACCCCAGCGAGCAATCCCTCGCTGGGGCAGCCTTTATGGTTAGTCGGTTATGCGTAAAGAGTTAAAACTTTATGATTAAGGCCAGAGACGAATTCTTAGGATAGGGTCGCCTTTATAGTTTGTAGGTCATGCAAAATAGGGTTAAGTCTCTTGTAATAAGGCGACCCTATCCTTACGGAGACTTCAAACCCTATTCTAAGGTTTCGTCTCCGGGATGCCCCGACCCGCCGGAACAATACAAAAATTCGATTTTTTCCCTAGTAAATAGCTGACAAACCAGCATTTAAGGCCGTAGGCCACGCGGGGCGCGTTCGGCTTTGTTTATCAGTAGATATATTATAGCAATTCCATACATACTCTGTGCAAAATCCATCCCACACCTAATGCGCAGCATAGGTGTGGGATGAATTTTGCCGGACAGCTAACTGACCAGAGTTATTTATTTATCTGACAACATTTGATTCTTCTGTGCTATCGTTCTTATCCTTAGTTTACTGCGCTCAATGCGATTCAACACCCGAGCTAATAGCTCCGGTGCCCTGATTGGTTTTTGTACGTAATCATCTGCCCCTGCCATAAACACTTGCTGCACAGTTTCAGCATCTTGAACAGCTGATAGAAACAGCACGGGTAACTCACCCCAGCGAGGGTCATTGCGTACCACCTGGCACAGGTCAATACCGCTAAACTCCGGCATTTCCACATCCAAAATCAGTAAATCTGGACTACACTGCTCTATGGTTTCCCAGAACTGTTGTGGATCGTTTAGCAAAGTCAATTCAAATCCCCAAGGTTCTAGCACAGTGCGTAGCTGATCCAGGATTTGAGGGTCATCGTCAACAATCAATAGCTTTGCCTGTGGTGGACCGGATTGTTGCAACGCTTTAGCGATCGCAGCCATGACCTTTTGAGGTGCTACAGGCTTCTGAAGAAAACCCCTTCCTCCCAAACGAGCCACTCTGACTCGTTCAGCAAAACTCTCTTGAGCCGTAAATACTACCACAGGTACAGGGGGCTCAGTTGTTTTCAGTTCTTCTAACAGCTCGAAACCATTTCCCGCTGATTCAGGAAAACACAAGTCTAGTAGTACCACATCGGGGCGGTTACCAGCAATTGCTTTTCTCCCTTGAGATATATCACCCGCCACCTCAACCTGAATTTTCCAGGCTGCTAGCTCTGATGCCAACCCTTGCGCTAGTGTTAAATCATCATCCACAATCAGTAGTCGTGGGGAGTGGGGAATCGGGAATCGGGAGTAGGAAGTGGGTAGTGGTTGACTTTGAGTAGGTTTTGGAAGGTTATCCTCGGTCTCTAGTTCTTGTCGTAGTTCTACCACTAGTTGAGACAGATGTGCTATAGTCTCTTTGCTAGCTTTTTTCCCAGATTGCAATATCTCCTCAATTTCACGGGATTTGAGAGAGGCTTGATCAAATCCAAAGCTACCGAGGGAACCGGCTAGGGTGTGTGCCTCCCGTAAAGCCTCCTGTCGCAACTTTCCGGTAAGATTACCATCTCGCCAATCCGTCACCGCCTGCTCCAATACATTGACCCGCTTGATATACTTTGACTTCTGCTGCTGCCAAATGGCACTTAATCCTGATTGCTTTGGTTCTTCGGATTGAGCATTAGGGACTGGGGAAAGGGAACTATCACTCTTGACCTTTGAGTGTTTCAGGTTAGATGGGGTCTTTTTCCCGGCTTTTTTGCCTTTGTTTTTCTCAGTCTTTGTTTGACCTGAACCTTTCTCAGGCGGTTGTCTGAGCCGATAACCCAAGCCATAGACGGTTTCAATTAAATCATTTTTGGCTCCAGCTTCCTTGAGTTTCCGCCGTAAACTTTTGATATGAGCTCTAACGGCATTTTCTGTAGGGGGTTCTTCAAAAGACCAGAGATTATCTAGCAGGAAACTTTGGCTAAAGATGCGGTGGGGATTCCGTAAAAACAGCTCTACTAGACCATACTCCTTAGGTGTCAGATGTAATAGTTCCTGATCGTAGCTGACCTGGCAGTTACTGGGGTCAAGGTGCAGTAATCCCCACTCAAGCACCGGGAGTAGGGGGGTGCTGCTGCGGCGCAGCACTGCTCGAATTCTGGCTAATAATTCAGGTATGTCTAAGGGCTTGACTAAATAATCATCCGCTCCTGCGTCTAAAGCTTCGACTTTGTTAGTGCTGGTGTCTTGGGCAGTGAGCAGTATAATCGGAGTGCGATCGCGTGCGTTTCGCAGCTGCTTGCACAAATCAATCCCCGTGAGCCTGGGGAGCATCCAATCTAGCAAAATCAAGTCATACTTAAATATCTCTGCTAGTGCTATCCCCTCATCCCCATCTGTAGCTAGATCAACCTGATAATGTTGACTAGCTAGCGCTGCCGTTACCACTTTGGCAATACCTTCATCGTCTTCTACTAGCAGGATTCTCACGAGGACCTAACAGCTCCAGCACCAAGGGGATAGGTTAGTTTCTAGATTATCTATATAGAGATTAGATAAATAGTCATGACTTCGCCCAAATTCACAAAAATTTAGACGAAGTTTCAGGCTTTTGACTTAGTTTAGCCCATGGCTGCCAAGATATCTTGAGCGTGGGTAGCCGTTTTTACGGTCTCATCAACGTGAGTAATTTTGCCTTCGCCGTTGATAATGTAGGTTACCCGCTTGGAGTAACCCCCACCATCAACATCATAAGCCTTGCTAATTGCGCCATCCGTATCCGCTAGCAGGGTGAAAGGCAGACCATACTTTTCCTTAAATTGTTTGTGGGATGCCTCATCATCCATACTGACCCCAAGTACCACCATGTCTTTACCTTGATACTCAGTGTAGTTATCCCGAAAGCTTTGGGCTTCCTTGGTGCATCCTGGAGTATCGTCTTTGGGGTAAAAATAAAGCACTACAGTTTTACCCCCAAAGTCGGACAGTGAAACGGTATTGCCTTCGTCGTCTTTGACAGTAAATGCTGGTGCATCCATGCCAACTTGAAGAGCCATAACTTTTGTTTCCTATAGAAATATACTGAACTTATGTATAAAGTTTACACTAATAGGACTTACGTATTAAAGAACCATTATACATAAGCACCTTTAAAGTCTGTCAAAAAACCCTTAATATAGAAAGAAAAGGCGGTCAGTATAGTTCTGAGATTTAGTAACTGTGGCAAGAACTTCAATTCAGTCTCAAGGTAGCCAGCCTATTCAATATCCTGACCGAACTACTAAGCGTGCAGAGCAAGCAATGCGCTGTTTGCCATTCCAAATGCCTCTATTGGCAGCGATGCGTTCTAGCAGTGTTCCACTCTTATCTATAGTAGGTCTTGAAGGTGTGGAGAGAAACTACACAACGCGCCCTAGGTCGGAATTGGCAGTAGAAAACGATTTAATGTGGTTGATTCAAGTGGGTGTATTACGTAGAGAAGTAGACGGTCAGGGAATTACGGATAGTTTTCGATTGACACCTTTGGGTCGTCAGTTGTTAGAAAAGTGGGAACGGCTTGGAGAAACCTTACCTCCACCCTCATTATCAGACCGACTCCATCATACCTTGAATCGCTGGCTAAGATTGTCGGTTTAAATCAAGTTGGTGACAGGGTGATATCTCCATTTATTTCATCTAGGCTAGTTCTGACGCCCTAACCCTGAATTATGAAAGCGATTATGGTGGTGGGTACTACATCCCACGCAGGAAAATCCTTGATAACCACAGCTCTATGTCGCCTTCTCTCGCGACAAGGCTGGCGTGTGTGTCCCTTTAAGGGTCAGAACATGGCTCTAAATGCCTATGTGACACCCAATGGCGGAGAAATTGGACATGCCCAAGCAGTACAAGCTTGGGCTGCAGGTGTCATTCCCTGTGTGGAAATGAACCCAATTTTACTCAAACCCCAAGGTGACATGACCTCCCAGGTCATTCTTATGGGTAAAGCCGTAGGGAAGGTTAGTGCTGGGGAGTACTACGAAAAGTACTTTGATAAGGGTTGGCAGGTGATTGAAGAATCACTGCGACGTTTAACCAATGAGTTTGATTTAGTCGTGTGTGAGGGAGCTGGTAGCCCAGTAGAAATTAATATCAAGCACCGCGACTTGACCAATATGCGAGTGGCGCGGTACCTCAAAGCTCCCACCTTGCTGGTGGTAGATATTGACCGTGGAGGGTCTTTTGCTCAGGTAATCGGTACTCTCGAACTGCTCGAACCAGAGGAGAGAGCTTTGATTAAAGGTGTCGTGATTAATAAGTTTAGGGGTCAGCGATCGCTGCTCGAACCCGGGATAAAATGGTTAGAAGAACGCACTGGTATTCCTGTCGTTGGAGTTATTCCGTGGATTGATATACTGTTTCCCGCTGAAGATTCCCTTGACTTACTAGATCGCAACACCAGGAAAAAGTCCAATCAGGAAGTCACTATCGTAGTAATTCGTTTACCTCGAATTTCTAACTTTACTGATTTTGACCCCCTCGAAGCCGAACCCAGCGTCTTTTTGAAATATCTGTCACCAAACGAAACCTTGGGATATCCAGATGCAGTGATTCTCCCAGGGACAAAAACTACCATTGCGGACATGATGGTACTCCAAAAAAGTGGCATGGCTGAGCAAATTCAAAACTACGCTGCCTCAGGTGGGACAATTTTGGGAATTTGTGGGGGATTCCAAATGCTAGGCAAAACCCTAGTTGATCCCGATGGATTAGAGGGTAAACAGGGACGTCATCCAGGATTAGGCTTGTTGCCCTTAAAAACCTTGATTACCAGTGGCAAAGTTGCCCGTCAACGGATGGTGACATCAAATTATCCCCAAGTTGGCTTACCCATTACCGGTTACGAAATTCATCAGGGGCGTTCGCGACTGCTTGAGGCGGAGATGGGAGATAATAAATCTGCTTATCGAGCGTTATTCGATGACCATGGTTTGGGCATTGTTGACGTGAATCAATCAATTTGGGGCAGCTATCTCCATGGCATGTTTGACAATAGTCCTTGGCGACGTGCCTGGTTGAATCAACTGCGCTCCAGACGAGGGCTACCTTCTCTCCCTACTGGGGTTGTCAACTATCGGGAACAACGAGAAACACTTTTGAATTCACTGGCTGATACTATCGAATCTCATCTTGATTTAACCCCGATTTTAAGGTCTTAGACTGTTAACTATCAGATTAGTTTTGTCAAAAGTAAAAAGTAAACTTGAGAATGGAAAATGGAAACTGGAAAATCGTTAAGGGAAATTATAAATTAAAATTTAAACGAATAATTAACAATAAACAATTAATAAATTAAATGACTAATCAAACATGAGTGTAAGCGTTCGCTTTCTACCAGATGATGTGACAGTTGAGGCCGAAGTCGGAGAACCCATCCTTCTAGTGGCTGAACGTGCTGGTGTGTTCATTGCCACAGGTTGCCTGATGGGTTCTTGTCATGCCTGTGAGGTAGATATAGAAAATGGACCGACTGTTTGTTCTTGTATCACTGCTGTACCTGCAGGTTATGAACAGCTGACGATTAATCTATACTCTGACACCAATTGGTAGTCTATTATTACCATGGCAATCGGCTTTCGTCAAGGTCACTATTAGAATTTAGAATTTAGAATGTAGAATGTAGAATGGTGAATTGGGAATTCTGCATTCTACATTCTACATTCTGCATTCTGCATTCTGACAGACAACCTTGGCCTAAAGGCCACGCGATCGCTGAAAGCGGGACTTCGTCCATCGCGTTCAACCTTCAACCTTCAACCAATTTGTCATTGGCTATTTTCTCTGGTAGCTGCTCAATAATGCCACCTCCGAGCACCAGCTCCCCGTCATACAGAACAGCAGCCTGTCCTGGCGTGATGCTGAATTGTGGTTCATCGAACACTAATCTGATCCGATTTCCTTCTAGAGGAATCACATTTACAGGTACAGCAGGTGAGCGATAGCGAACTTGCACAGAAGCTCGAATGGGAACCGTAGGTTCCTGAATCGATACCCAATTGACCCGATGAACCGTACATTCAGGTTGGGTGGCTTGGTGGCGTTCCCCCACAATTACCCGATTCCTGGCTGCATCGAGGGCAATCACATACAAGGGATTGGGAGCAGCTATACCTAGCCCTTTCCGTTGTCCAATGGTGTAGTGGTGAATTCCTTGATGTTGCCCTACCACATTTCCATCCAAGTCCACGATGTCACCTGTGGTTTGGGAAATATACTTGTCCAGGAACTTCTGCATCGAACCGTGGGATTCGATTAAACACAAGTCCTGACTTTCTGGTTTATCAGCAGTCTTGAGATTATACTCAGCAGCAAGGCGTCGCGTTTCCGTTTTCTTCAGTTCTCCCAAAGGAAATAGGGAAGCCGCCAGCAGGTCTTGAGTCAAGTCATACAGGAAGTATGACTGGTCTTTTGTCAAGTCTAGTGCTCGCCGCAATTGATAGCGATCGCATTCAGCATCATAAGTAATCCGGGCATAGTGACCTGTGGCTATTTTGTCAATCCCCAATGTCTCACGGGCATAGGTCAGCATCGGACCAAACTTTACTGCCTTGTTGCACTGAGAACAGGGGAGTGGAGTAATCCCAGATTGGTAACCCGACACTAAGTAATCCACAATGTTTTCCTGAAAAACATCGCGACTGTCCACAATATGGTGGGGAATCCCTAATTGTTCACAGATAAACGCTGCATCGACCATTCCCTCAGAGCAGCATTGACCCTTCCCTTTCATTAACCAAAGGGTCAATCCTACAACTTCATATCCTTTGTGATGGAGGGTGGCGGCAGCTACGGAACTGTCTACTCCGCCAGACAAGCCAACGACAACTTTATTCATGAAATAATTCCGGGAGTTTGGAAACCACCGACTAGAAGTCGGTGGAGGAAAAACGACTCGTGCGGTTTTAACCGCCGTGATCCCTACAGGGGGGAGTCTACTCGTTCGACGTATTGCAATCGCCTCTGGTCTAGGCAGTTATAGACTCAGGCAAACTCCCTGCACCGATAGGTTTTTTTTTAGGCATTAATGCCTTACTCGGATTTCTCCGGTTAAGTTCGCTTCGCCAAAGTTAAAGGTCGGTACTTTCCACAGCACACTGTCTTACCCCTCGTAAAACTGTTTAATGCTGCGGTTCTAGAGCTGGGAACTAGCGACGTATTCCCAGGTAGGAACTTCAACACTTACCGATAACGTAGTCCTCAAGGGACTTAGGCTGGTCAGCTATCTAAAGTTCGTTGGGCATCATGCCCAACGAACTTTAGAGCGGGGTGCTGACCAACTCAACAGATTTCTCCCTGAGGGAGGTATTGCATTGTATAGTATTATTGTAGTGCTCCTGACCCTTAAGTCCTTCTACCTTAAGTCGAGTGGGCAAAGTGGGATTTCACTCCTATCCTGGAATCATAGAGTATTACGATAACTCTGGGAGTATCAGTGTTCATGGCTGGTTTTGGAAATTTGGTTCAAAAAGCGTTTTATCTAGGCGTCGGTATAGCTGCTGCTGCAGGGGAAAGAGCTGGGGGAACCTTGTCAGAAGTGCGAGGTCAAGCTCAGAAACTGGTAGATGAACTCGTAGAAAAAGGGGAAATGACTACCGAGGAAGCCCGTAAACTGGTTGAAGATTTAGTGCAACAGGGGCAACAGCAATCCTCTCCAGCTAACCCTAATGATCCTAAACCTGAGCCGCGCCGGATTGAGATTATTACTGATGAGGAAGAAGAATCAGCACCACCCGAAGAGCAGGATGTTGACAAACTACGCCAGCAGGTGCAAGCTATGCAAGAAGAATTGCGTCGGCTAAAGCGCTAACTTATAGCACTTATCTAGCACTTATAATTAATTTGTGAACAACAGGGGTTGAGCACATGATGGTTTTTGAGTGAATGTTTGCCATGGAAGATGATTGGTCTAAAAGTATTTTTGAAACCCTGGAATCAGTGGCTAATATGGTCGATGAGTTCTTCGAGGGTGTCAGTGAGGTGGTTGAGGAGTTTGCCAATGAAGTTGAGGAGTTTGCCAATCAGGTAGACAATGCCATTGGTGCGGAAATTGACCAGTGTTTGCAAGAGATTGTTGAACCGTTCGTTGAGATTTATTTTGACTTTGAGGTTATGGTCAGTGAAACAGACGAGGATTTTCCTGATTCCGTGACACCATCCTCACAGAAACATCCCGCTTGCATAGGTTGCCGTCATTATCACGGTCAAGCCTACGGTGGAAATTTATTAGTCTGCGCTATGCATCCCTATGGTTGGGACACAGAAGATTGTCCTGACTGGGAATCCCATCCTAGAAATTCCTCAAATCGTTTCTAATCCTAGCAAAACCAATGAGTAATTCCTTTACCCAGGAACAAGCATCACCACAAGTAGACACACCCCAGATTAAATACGGTGAACAGGAGATTGCCCAGGCAAAACTTATTACCTTTCCCAATCCCCGTATCGGTCGTCCCTATAACATTAACATCACCTTACCGGAGTTTACTTGCAAGTGCCCCTTTTCTGGTTATCCGGACTTTGCCACGATTTACATCACCTACGTTCCCAATGAACTGGTGGTAGAACTAAAGGCGCTTAAGTTGTATATCAATACCTACCGAGATCGCTACATCTCCCACGAAGAGAGTATCAACCAAATTTTAGATGACTTCGTAGCCGCCTGCAACCCAGAAGATGTCACCATCAAGGGGGATTTTAACCCACGGGGTAACGTTCACACCGTTGTAGAAGTGCGACACCAAAAGTAATTGGTACAAACGTCATAGGTAATCTTGAGGATCCAGTTAGCTTGGTCAGTGACCTAAGAGAATGGCAGCATGATGAATTTTGTCTCTACCTGCCTTCCTGTCTTTTGGGTCTTCGCGCTTTTCCTCTAAACAATTCCGATATAAACGGAAAATATAGCACTTGCGCTCAATTCAGATTGACCCTAGCTGGTGGCAACATAGAACTCTTGAGTTTTTGTTTCAACACTAACCAAAGGAAGACCGGAGCATCAAACAGGTATCGCCGCCACAATCGTCGTGGTTCAGATATTAGCCTGTGTAACCATTCTAAGCCTACCTCGCTCATCCATACAGGGGACCTTGGTTTGGTTCCTGCTTCAAAATCAAGGGTGGCACCTACTGCCATGAATATTTTAATGCTTGGTAATTGATCTTTGTACTTGTGTATCCACTTTTCTTGCTTAGGCGCACCAACTCCCACAGCTAGTACTGTAGCTCCAGAGTTCTTAACCATTTCTAGGATTTCTCGGCATTCAGCTTCATTCTTCTCAAATCCGAATGATGGGGAGTGCGCAGCGATAACAATTTCTCTGCCAACTCTAGCATTGACATTTTCTTGAGCTTGTTTAGCGACTCCTTCTCGTCCACCTAAGAGAAATATTTTAATAGTATCATTGTTTCTGTGATAATCATAAAAAGCTGGAAAAAGGTCAGATCCAGAAATTTTCTCCTGTATGGGTGACCCCAAAAACCTTGACGCATAATACACAACTTTACTATCACATAATCTATAATCGGCAATTCGATATGCCTTCATGAATTCAGAGTCTTTTTGTAGCTTGACTAAGTGATCGACATTGGGAGTGAAAATCACCCCGGTATCGAGCCGCTTTAAAAGCTCTGACTTTGAGATATTATCAATATCTAAGTTTAGGATTTTGACTATTTCTCTCATGTTTAACCTTTTTACGATGTCTCTCCTAGCTAAGGAATAAGCACTAAAAACAGCCGCCAAGCTTTTCCCAACAATCTTCAGACTTGGAGCCGAAAGTCAATTTGCCATTTCCGGATCGGCTACCCAAGTTAGCTTGATACTGTTTCGAGCAAGATTTTATTTGGGAAAGAATAAAATTACATTATCACAGTTTTAGTAATTTGACTATAGTAGCTCGGAAAAATTCTTGGTAAATACCCTTTTGTCTAGATAGCTGAACCTATAGATATTCTCTAATTAAACAACAGTAATCCCTTGATGTAGATTACACCAGGGGTTGAGAACAACTATCTCAGTAATTTGACAGAAATATATTTTGGTCTTAGCATTAAACTCTAGTTCACTGTGTTAAGAAGCGATGAATTATCGCTCAGGACAGTGTTAGGTATTTCACGAAATATTCAATATCCTTTTCACAGCGTGAACTAGATCTTATCAAGGTGATAATTTTTTACTAATCATAACGTTATAGATTAGAGTCAACTGTGATTGAATCAATCAGGCTCTCTGGGAATGATTCACTTTTCCATCCTCCTAGTAAATCCCGATGTAAATCCCGATCTCCCGATCTGCTTAGATGCTTATAGCTTAAAAACCTCAAGTCAATTCCTGTCTATAATCCTTAATAAGGATAGCTTATTATATGCTTTATTTAGGCTTTATTTAGGCTTTATTTATTTGTTTTTTTTAGGTATTTACTTTAATTAAAAGTACTTGTTTTTACGGTTACACGAGTCCTCCTTTATGGTTGATTGATGGTGAATTTTACCATTAACATCATAGCCTATGGGCGAGTCCAGGCTAGTATTTTCTCTGAGCTTAATAAAATCTTTAAATATTCTTCATTGAGTCTACATAAATGAGCTAACAATGGTAATTTTTACTGATCACTAGTCCTTGTCTTGATCAGGTAGTATTGATCAGGTTTATGCCTTATTTTAAGAAGATTTTTCAGCAGGGATTAGCTCACCAGTCGAGTCGGAGAATTAGTCGAGCTAACAAATGCCTCAAATCTTGGCTACTTATACAATGAGACTACATAGTGTGATCGATAGTAGTAGTCTTTACAGAAACTTCATAAAAGTCTACTCTAAGATTCATCGATCCTTCAACCTTCATCTGTGTGAAGCCGACTATTGTTATTTGTAGGGTTAGATGCTGAGCTAAACTAGGCACACTACTTAACCTACCAGAAAATTACCCACACATCTACCGACCACAACCATGAGAAACCCAGTAATTGCCATTGGCTTGGATGCTGCCGACCCTGCCTTGATAGAGCAATGGATATCTCAAGGGCATCTGAAAAACTTGCGTCGCTTACGAGAACAGGGATCTTACGGACGTCTAAAGACATACGAATACTACCGGGCTGAGACTCCCTGGACAACATTCCTCACTGGTTGTTCTCCTGAGCAAACAGGGTACTGGGCACCTCTGAAAATTGAGGAAGGCACTTACGAAGTAGAAGACATTCAAGCCTACGACTTTGCTGAGTATCAACCCTTCTATGCCTTGGGAGATGACTATCGAGTGGCAGTCTTTGATATGCCTCAAGCTCCCCTGTCCAATCAGGTCAATGGGTTGCAAGTTCTCGCTTGGGGAGCTCACTCTCCTCAGACTCCCAGTCATTCCATACCCAAATCCTTGCTACAGGATGTGATTGATAAGCATGGTGAGCATCCTGTCTTACGCAAAGACCATGCCAGTATTATGGATGTGGCAGCACTCAAGGGTCTTCAGGAACAACTGGAGATTGGTATCGCCCGCCGGGGTGCCATTTGTGAAGACTTGTTGCAGCAGATGCCGTGGGATTTCTTCTTAACAATCTTTGGTGAAACCCATACTGCAGGGCATTACTTCTGGCACCTGAGTCAGCCGGATCATCCTCTCTACCCATCTGTAGGTGCTAAATGCCCTGGAGATCCACTGTTGGAAATTTTTGAAGCTATTGACCAAGCCATTGGTGGAATTTTGAGCAAAGCCCCGGATAATGCCCAGGTCGTAGTATTTGCTGCCCATGGTATGGGGTCTAACGTCATGGATCTACCTAGTATGTTGTTCCTGCCAGAATTTCTCTATCGCTGGAGTTTCCCAGGTAAATATGGCATTGCTCGTGGCAAGTATGGTAAACCCCCAGAACCGCTAATCAATGATGCCAGGGCGAAAAAGGGTTGGATGGGGAAAGTGTGGAGCCTCAAGCATGAATCGAATCCACTCAAAGGTTTTTTGAGACGTCAACTCCCTACCAAACTTTTCAATCCCATCGCACCCTTGTTTGGTTCCACTCCTGCACCAGATCTCATTTCTCCGTTCAAGATGCAGGCAGAATCCGATCCATTCTTCTTCCAGAGTCCATCGTGGTACCAACCCTGCTGGCCTCAGATGAAAGCATTCGCGCTGCCTAGTTATTCGGAAGGATATATCAGGATTAATCTCCAGGGAAGGGAACCTCAGGGTATTGTCGCTCCTGATCAGTACGATGCTGTATGTGAGGAATTGACTCAAAAACTCTACCAGCTTAAAGATGCTCGCACTGGGGAACCAATGGTGAAGAAAATTATCCGCACCCGCCAATCGGCAACTGAAACTGGTCCGAAATTACCTGATGGTGACTTAGTCGTTATCTGGCAAGAAAAATATGCCACTGACGTAGTAGATAGTCCCGATATTGGACGGATTGGTCCAGTTCCCTTTAATCGTACTGGTTCTCACCGCTCTGATGGCTTTTTGGTGATTAAAGGACAAGATATTGAGCCAGGTTCTAGTTTACCAGCTGGTCATTCTCTAGATTTAGCCCCCACTATTCTGAATTTGATGGGAGCGCCGATTCCTGACTATTTTCAGGGTAAGCCCCTCTCGGCAATTAAAGAAACTGTTGTGGTTGGTTAACTTAAACTTAACTATAGCGTTTTTATTTGAGATGTAAACCTAGAAGGTCTTTTGTTATTTTCCAATAAAACTCCGGAGATATTGCCCCTATTGCATGCATGCCTCTTGCCTCTTGCCTTTTTCGGCAATACGTGTGTTTACAACCTAGATCCAAACGCTATAGTTACTTACATAGTTTAATTAGTGGCAAAGGGAATTGAGTGTTTTTTGTTGAATGTTTTTTGTTGAGTTTTGATCGTCAGTCAACACTCAAACACTGACCGAAACCCCCCTATACTTAGTGTTATCACTAAGTGTTATCACTAAGTAATAGCACTAAGTAATAGTTGTGAACCCAGAGATTCTTCAATGTCCATTCTCAAGTTTTGGATAGCAGGGTTAATTACTACCGTAGCAGCAATAGGTGTATCCGTTCCCAGTTGGGCTCTACCACTGTCTCCTGGCGATCGCCTTAGACTCTTTGTGGCTGGCGAAGAAGAAATCCCGGAAGCTGAACGCTTTAGTGCCACCTATGAAGTTAATCTGGATGGTTACATAAAATTCCCCTACCTAGACCCTATACTGGCAGCGGGTCGAGAAGTATCAGAAATAGAGCAAGACCTCGTCAAGGCTTTGCTAGAAGGGGGCTTTTTTCAGGCTGATTTCCTAAAAGTCAGCATTCAACTATTTGAGTGGGCTCCAATTCAGGTAACTGTGGGAGGAGCGGTTTTTGAACCTGGTCGGGTTTTGATTAATGATACGGATTCTAAAGGTCGAGACTTACCAGCATCGATTGCTACTGTCTCAGGAGACTATCCTCCAGAACGCTACCTAACCTTTGCCATTTTAACGGCTGGCGGCATCAAACCAAATGCCAACATTGAACAGGTGCGCTTGGTTCGGGGTGAGCAGGAACAGGTAATTGATTTATCTGGTGTGTTCACCGGATCACCAGTGGAGGATATTCCCTTGATTGCTGGAGACCAAATCATTGTTCCTACTCGGGAGTTGCCTCAATATTATCTAGCCAGACCTTCCCAGCTTACTCCCTCAACTATTCCTGTGTTTCTCTCCAATCTCACTAATCCCAATAATGGACGTGACCTTAGAATCCAGGAAGTTGAATATGGCTCCCGTCTATCTCAAGCTGTAATTGCTGCTAGTTGTGTCGGAGGCACAGAAACCACAAATGCGGATCGCCGTGCTCTGTTACTGCAAACTGACCGTACTACTGGGGAAACTCTGGCAATAGAACGTTCTGTAGAGGACTTGGTCAAGAAGCCTAATGATGACCAAGTTAATCCAGTGCTGATGCCAAGAGATAGTGTCGCTTGCTATGATTCAACGGTCACTAATGTCAAAAGTGTTTTTGACTTTATTGGCGATATCTTCAATCCCATTCGGATTATTAAAGACATATTTATACCCTAATTCATTTTGAGGATAGCTCAAATGTTATAATTAATGTATCTATCACAAGTTATAAGCTCACGAGATCTGACTCTTCATCAGGGGTGTATTGGCTAAGGGTTTAAGCCATTGCTTGATAGTGGGGTAAAACTCTCTGCCAAGTCTTTCATAATATAAAATATAAAAAATCATAACTTAAGACTACTTAAGACTACTTAAGACTACTTAAGACTACAACTTAAAACTAAAAATGTGGATTTGCCAGGTGAGATGCTCCAATGACTACTAATTATAAAACCATAGCCCCATATCCCTATGAAAAATCAAATCTCATGCCTCTACGTTGGCTATTTTACTTGTGTTTAGGGATATCTGTTAATGCCGGAATTTGGGGCTTAACATTTTTTTATTTGAAATCAGCTAAGCCAACTTATAACAGTACATGGGCAGTATCACTTCCTGTCTCAGGCTCATCCACCAGAATTAATATCCCAGAATTAGGGGGAGCGAGTTCAGATGTTAGGTCACCATTTGGCGATCGCTCCCATGACCCAAGGGAAAAGATGAAATTCATTGCGGAAAGTAAGCCGGTACTAAAGGATGCTGCCAGTGTACTGAACATGTCCCGTGAAGAGTTGGGCAAGCCTAGGGTCAAAATAGTAGACAATTCAACTATGATGGCCTTTGAGATCAAAGGAGACTCTCCTGAGGAAGCGCAACAGAAAGCTTTGGCTATGTACCAGGCTTTCCAGGATAGACTTGAACAACTTAGACAAGAAGAATTAGTAGACAATCAGCTACCAATTCAAGCTGATTTGGAGGCAGCTAAGAAAAATTTAGCAGATATTCAAAGAAGCCTGTCTGAACACAAAGCTAGAACTGGATTGAACTCGAAAGAACAAGTTAACCAGCTATCATCCACTATAGAAAGTTTACGACAACAACAAATCGATTTGTTGGCCCAAGGGCGAGAAGCAAAAGCCAATCTCAGCAACCTCTCAGCTAATCTAAAGTTGTCATCTCAGCAAGCTGCTGATGCTTTTGTACTTAAGGCTGACCAGATATTTCAGCAAACCCTAAGGGAATACAGTCAGGCTACCGCAGCCCTGACGGTTTTGAGTTCCAAATACGGTTCCAAGCATCCATCTGTAGTGGATGAAAAAAGCAAGCAAGAGAGTGCTAAAGCAGCTTTGCTAGAGCGTAGTCAATCTCTGTTAGGTCGCCCCATGTCTTTGGCAATTATCGACCAGCTCAGTGTTAACTCTGGGCCTGAAACTGGTTCTTCCCGGGAAAATTTGCTCAGGCAAATTGTTGAGGTGGAAGCACGGCAAGAGGGTGTGGAAGCTAGGGCGTGGGTATTAACCAACCAGATTGCTGAGCTGGAAGCCAAACTCAAACAAATGAGCCAGGATGCCTTGAGGATGGAGATCCTAGAACGCAATATGCGCATTGCGGAAACTATCTATGCTTCAACCTTAACTCAATCAGCGATTGGTCGATTCAACCAATCCCTTTCCTATCCTCAAGTTCAGCTGCTAGCTGAACCCAGCTTACCCCCAGACGCGATAGCACCGAAAAAGTCATCGGCTTTACTTGGTGCAGCAGCTGGTTCCTTCTTAATTAGTGCAGGACTATTTTTACTCTGGTTACGTCCCCATTTACAAGGTAAATCACAACCCTCAATGTACGGCAAAGTAGAATCGTTTAACTCTGATGTTCCACCCTTACGTTCTCAACCATCAAATAATAGCTTCACAACATCTAATAGCTTCACATCGCCAATCGGGAACCAAAGAAAAGATTTCTGATACAACTAATCCACTTGTTATCAAGCTAGACATCATAGCATGGCACCAGTAACCTAAGCCATTAGGCAGGCTTTAATGAAACCGCAAAACTTTGAAGAAAAAGTAGTTTT